>JBGTFE010000096.1:0-72628 GCA_041747435.1 Pyrinomonadaceae bacterium
GCACCCGTAGCTCAGCTGGATAGAGTGCTTGACTACGAATCAAGAGGTCGCATGTTCGAATCATGCCGGGTGTACCATTAATTTTCGATGATCAACGGGCAGCGCCGACAGCTGCCCCTTTTTTTTTTCGTCGTTTACAAAACATGAATTTGGCACCGAAAAATACAACCGATCGTGCAGCCAACGTCACCTTTCCAACCGATGCCTGATTTTATTGACTCGGTCTAATTTCAGGCATATAATTCCTATTGTTCTGTTGATTATTAAATAGCGGCACCCACTTGAAATTTTTTCAAGATCTGTTTTATTGGGAACCACCAAAAAGCGAAAAAAGCGTGCGGCGATTCGAGAGAGAAAGGCAATAAGGGCGACCTTCAAAGATAAGAATCGCAGGAGAAAAATATGAATCACTACATCACTAGGTTGTTTATTGTGGGTACGTTTCTTGTTTTTGGATCGGCGGAGATCGCGGCGGCAGGGGGCAGTTTGGATACCGGCTTTAACGGGAGTGGGAAAGCGATCTTTAATATCGAATCCAGCATCGCGCCTAGTAGTTTGGCAGATGTCGCCGTTATTGACGGGGGTAAGTTTTTGGTGGCGGGTCGCGTCGTTATTCGCGGCGGCTCATATTATGCGGTTGCGCTTAGCCGCTACAATGGCGACGGCTCGCTCGACACATCGTTTGGCGAGGGCGGCAAGGTGATTACCGATACGGGCTTAACCTCGGAAGGAGCGGCGGTTGCCGTGCAGTCCGACGGCAAGATCGTGGTTACGGCAAACGCGGGCAATTACCCCGACAAGATGACAGTAGTGCTTCGTTATTCCCCCGACGGCATTCTCGATACCACTTTTGGAAATAACGGATTCTTTTTCAGCAGCGTTATGAGAGTGGCGAAAGATATAAGTATCTTAGCCGACGATAAGATCGTGGTCGCTGGACTCAGTAATGTTCCCAACCTCGGTCGCACGCAGGTATTAAAACTCACAGCGAACGGTTCTCTCGATACGACATTCGGCACTAACGGCATCACTACTTCGACATACTCAAACGGGTCGGACACGAGCAAGATGGTTGTCCAGAGCGATGGCAAGATAGTTGTTAGCGGAAGCAACCTTTTTACCGTGCCGAAGTGGCTGGTTCACCGTTTCAATACCGACGGAAGTCCAGATTCAAAATTCGGGACGAGCGGCATCCGGGAGGTCAACGCAAGCGGTTCAATGTATCCTGGCGGACTCGGACTCCAGCCGGATGGGAAGATCGTTGTCGGAGGCTTTACGTCCGTCCCCCAAGTCAGCGATACGCAAATTGCGGTTGCCCGATTGAATACCGACGGTTCGACCGACACATCCTTCGGCGGCGGCATGGTTTTTTTTAATCTAACGTCGGACTATGACCGCACTCACGACGTGACGATCCAAAGCGACGGAAAGATATTGATTTCCGGACAACGGAACCAAAGCGAAGCCATGGTGATGAGACTTCTTTCGACCGGCGCGATCGATACGACCTTCGGAACCGCCGGGGTTGCGGCTCTGACTCCCGGCGTAAGTGCTTTGGCAATCGCCTTGCAGGGATCGAACATAGTTGCGGTTGGACCCCAGGGTTTAACTAATCCCTTTTTAGCCCGGCTTGACCAGACGGGTTCGCCTCTTACTTACGGAAATGAAAGCTTTGTTACCGGAAACAACGATGTGGCGCGGGATGTAGCTATCCAAACGGATGGAAAGATAGTGGCAGCCGGTGTCAGTGAAACCGCGAGCAGAATCGGAGTCGTTTCCGTTGCAAGACTCCTTGCGGACGGAAGTTTGGATTCCGGCTTCGGATCCGGCGGTCGCGCTACGGTTAGCGACGGAACTAACTATTCCGAAGCCTTTGCCGTGGACATTCAGCCGGACGGTAAAATTGTCGTCGCCGGACGCGGCTCGCAAATTGGTGGATTTTTTGCCTATTATTCTCTTTTCGTGGCAAGGTTCAACGCGGACGGTTCGCTCGACGGTACGTTTGGAACCGGGGGAAAAGTGATCATCACAAATCCTTCGAACCTTATCGGATATGATATGGAACTTCAGCCGGACGGAAAGATCGTTGTCGGCGGATGGATCGAACGTGTTGTGGGCGACGGTATCTTTGATCACGATATGATGGCGGCTCGGCTAAATCCGGATGGAACGCGCGACAGCGGTTTTGGAAACAACGGTGTGGCTATTTATATTCACGGCACCTCTTCCCAAACATTTTTTGAGCAGGCAAGAGCCTTGAGTATCCAGCCGGACGGCAAGATAATTCTCGCGGGAACGCACCTTTTAAGGCTTGATACGAACGGCGCCGTTGATTCCACTTTTAGCGCGACGCCCGTCCCGCTTAGTTTTTCGGCAACGGACATCAAACTTCAGCCGGACGGCAAAATGGTGTTGAGCGGTTCGCAAAATTTTGATTTCGCACTCGCTCGTTATAACTCGAACGCTACTGTTGATACGAGCTTCGGGCTTAACGGAATCTCCGTTTTGGATTTCGGCGGCGGCACTGATATTGCGAATTCGATCTATCTCGATCCAAACGGCGACATTGTTGCCGGCGGTTCTACGGTCGGCGGAAGCTCAGCGCACAGAAATTTCGCCCTTGCGCGTTTCAAACCAAACGGCGCGCCCGATCCGAGCTTTGGCACCGGCGGAAAGGTAATTACCGATCTTGGCGGAGATGCCGGAATATTTGGAGTCGCCCGGCAAAGCGATGGCAAGATCGTCGCCGCAGGCGATGCGAAGTTGGGCATTGACCGTGATTATGCGCTGGCGAGATATACTTCGCGCGCGACCTTGTTCGATTTTGACGGCGATGCAAAAACCGATATTTCCATCTTCCGCCCGTCCGTCGGCGAATGGTGGATCTCAAAAAGCTCAAACAATTCTGCTGCGGCTTTTCAGTTCGGCAATTCTGCCGACAAGATCGTGCCCGCAGATTTTACGGGCGACGGCAAAACCGATGCCGCCGTTTTCCGTCCTTCGACGGGCGAATGGTTTGTTTTGAGAAGCGAAGATTCGAGTTATTACGCATTTCCATTTGGACTTTCAGGGGACATCCCCGCGCCCGGAGATTTTGACAATGACGGCAAAGCGGACGCGGCGGTGTTTCGCCCTTCGACCGGCGTTTGGTATATAAACAAGTCGAGCGGCGGAATTATTATTCAGCAATTCGGTGCTCACGGCGATGTTCCGGTGGTTGCGGATTACGACAACGACGGCATTTCAGACATCGCCATTTGGCGCGCCTCAGCCGGACAATGGTGGATAAACCGAAGCACGCTCGGGCTGCTAGCTTTTAGTTTCGGAAACAGCGCGGATAAACCCGTCCAGGGCGATTACACCGGCGACGGAAAGGCTGATGCCGCATTCTGGCGACCTTCGACCGGCGAATGGTTTGTTTTGAGAAGCGAAGACTTTTCATATTACGCATTCCCGTTTGGATCGACAGGCGACGTGCCCACGATCGGAGATTACGACGGCGATGGAAAGTTTGACGCCGCCATTTTCCGACCGTCGACTTCGACGTGGTATGTGTTGAAGTCAACAGCCGGAATTTCCATTCAAGTTTTTGGACAAAACGGAGACAGTCCCGTTCCCGCTGCGTTTGTGCCGTAGGATAAGGCTGCAAAACCAATAAAAAACACGAGGCGACATAGCACTTGCGCTTCGTGTTTTTTCGTGTCTTTCGCGAGTTAATTCTTTACGGCGTCGGCGCTGCGTCTTTTTTCTCCGAATCCCGCTCGATGTGCGAAGCGGTCAGCCAAGCCCGGTATTTTGCCGGGTTATTTTTGTATTTGATCTTCATAACGCCCATCAAAATACGACGCGCGATCATTCCCCGCCGCACGGATTCCCCGAGCTGCGCGGTCGCCTGCACCTGCGATTCCAAAGCCATTTCGGGCGGCGTCAAGCTCTCCTCGAATGCGTCTATCGCCGCCTGCAGCGCTGCTCTGAAACTAGCTTTCAAACCGTAGCGTTTGAAATCGTTTTCGTATTCCGCCGACCGCTCGTGAAAAGCTCTTCCGAGCGCGAGCATTTCGGCATCGGTGATATTTTTCCTCACGTGAAACAACTCGTCGATACCCGGAAACTCATACGCCATCGATCCCGCCATATCGCGGATGTCAATGATATCTTCGCGCAGATTCTCGCGGGCGATCTCCTTGCTGTTGTATTCAAACCGCGCCTCGCCGAAATTTCCGACTTGATTCGCCGCATTTTGCTCGATCTCCTCGAGAACTTCTTCGATCACGTCCATCTGCGCCGCTTCCACGCTCGCCGCCGGGTAATCCGCGGAAAACTCCAAGCGATGCGCCTTCATCCGGATAAAAGTGTCGTTACGTCTTCTTACATGATGATTCATCTGTTTTATCTCCTTTAGTTTTAGATTTCCGCCCCTTGCTCGTTCAAAAAAAAACCGGCTAAAACCTTCTGTCAGCCGCTAAAAGCGTCTGTTCAACGGATATTTCCGTCTGTTCGCCCGCTAAAAGCGTCTGTCACGCGATATTTCCATCTGTTCACGCGCTAAAAGCGCCGGTCAGCCCGATATCTGCGTCTGTTCACTTTCTAAAAGCATCTGTCAGCCGATATCCGCATCTGTCACGTGCTAAAAGCGCCTGTTCACGACCAAAAACGCCTTTTTAAAGAAAAAGACGCATTTGTCCGGGGAATAGGACATTCGCTTAGGGAGCGAATTTGATTTCTTAACGGGAGTCAAAGATCGTGGAACAACTTTTTATGTCTGTTTTTAAACGATCGTGCAAAATCTTATACGATCGTGCAAAAACACTGTATTCTCTAGCTTTCACGGGTAAAATAAACCCATTTTTATTTTTTTGCAAGTCCGCCGGCTCTTTTTTGTTACCACACTTCTCGGGAAGTTAATAATGTTTCGCCCTAAACGAGGACTTCTACATAATTAACCCATCAAACCTTTGTTTTAAATACTTGAATTGTGCACTCCACTCTTTCTTTCTTTCATTTACGATTTCTAAAACGTCATTATCATCTAAAGCTAGAGCGCGAGGATCAATAAATACTCGCGTATCTCCTAACGTGTCAACATCAACAAAATCAAGTGTAGGTTGCGTTCGCTCTAATTCATAATATTCTGAAATGCGCATTGTATCTTGAAAAATCTATTTACTGCTATTAGCTTGACCTTTTGGCACTGTGATAAGCGTGTAACGATAAATTTTCTGATAAGAGGACGAACTTTCTACCGTTTTAAAAAATGTTATCCATTGGTCGCTGTCTCTACCGCCATAAATCAATTGAGTACCGGGTGCACCACCGACTTCTTTTGAAGTGCCGCCCGGCATAATTAATAAACCGAAATGACCTGTTTCGACTATATCTCCATCGTCGAATTTTAAATTTTTATTTGTATCGCGCCAAACAGTTTGCTCACTTATTGGTCTTAATGCTTTATATTGGTCAGGTGATCCGACCCGAGCCATTCCTATTTGGTAATCATACTGACCGTCCTTCAGATTAGCCGTTCCGTTGGGATTAATCGGATTTAATGTTCTATATTCACCGGGGTCGCAGGAAGCCCTGAATTCTTTTACGTGCTTTCCATTTGAATCGATCCAGACCAAAAAGATCACGTCATCATATTTATCTACGTTGTCCAACTGACGCAGACCAACGATGTTAATGTATCCGCTCGTGGTATCTAATGTATAATTTCGGGACTCGACAGATTTTCGTATATGATCGTAACGACTTGCTTCGTCCTTTCCAACGTTTTGCGGCGAGCTTTTCCCGTCACCTGAGGTTGCGTCCCGAATCAACAGGTCTTCCGTCAAAACAGTTGTTGGTACATCATCGATATTTGCGGATTGTGGTGCTGGAAGAGACGGTAACATATTTTCGCCTGCCTCTGTTTCTAACTCTTTGAGTTTCTCTGTCGACAGTTCAATTAATCCGGCTTTAGCCAAAAACAATAAATTAGCGGCGGTTTGTTGTTTCTTTTCTTTTCCTGTTCCTGATGTTTTGATAGCTTCAAGTATTAAGTTGGATTCTTGTTTGCGCTTTTCAATCTGATTGCTTTGATAACCATTATAAATAGTGCCACAAAGTCCTAATAGTCCGACAATTACGGCAGCCCCGATGGGAGTTTGTGCCCAGGCAAAAAAGCCTTTTGATTTGGTATTTAATTGTTCTTTTTGAAATTCTAACTCAGCTTCTTTCAAACGTGTTTCAATCGTCAGTCGCTCGTGTTCAAGCTCAAGTTTTCTTTCTTCAATATTTTTTACGGGCATAATTTTATTTTCGGCGCTTAGTCAACTCCATGGTTTTCGCATCAGAAACATTCAAGAAAATTGCTAAAGAGCAACCTGTTACCTCCGTTTGGTAACCTCTATCAATGATTTTTATCAATGCTCTTTTGCGCTCTGTTTTGTTTGTGATTTTCAGACGGACGGTGTTCAACTTTTGGGCGGAAAGTGTCCAAAAGAAAAGAAAGTTGGAATTCAGGAGTCCGAAGTTCATTTAATTCTTTGAAATCGGGTACTTTTTTCGAGTGCCTTTATATTACTCCTTTTGTTTAACAAGTCAAGAAAAAATGGAGCGCAGGCAGCTTGCCTGCAAAGATTGCGAAAGCAATCTAAATGTTTTTTTGAACGCGCGGCGTTCATTGCGGGCAAGGCTGCCCGCGCTCCGTTTTCGTCTCATTGGACAACGCGTTATAATTAAACCAAATTCAAAAGAGGCAATTAAATCTATGTTATTGATCGGTACGATAAAAGGACTTTTTTTGGCGACTTCAAACGATGACCGGAGCGAATGGAAAACGGACGGACCGCATTTTGCGGGGCGGCAAATATACGCGGTTGCTTTTGACGAGCGCAATGGACGCATTTGGGTGAGCGCTTCGAGTCTGCATTGGGGCGCGGAGCTGTATTATTCGGACGATCGCGGGAAATCGTGGACAATTCCCGAGCAGCCGCTGATCAAATTTCCGGAAGATTCGGGCGAAACGCTCAAAAATATATGGCAGATCGAGCCTTCGATCCACGATGAAAATGTGGTTTATTGCGGCGTTGAACCGGCGTGTCTTTTTAAATCGGAAGACGGCGGCGCAAGCTTTTCGCCGGTCGAAGGATTTTTTACGCATCCGCACCGATCGACGTGGATGCCGGGCGGCGGCGGTCTTTGCCTGCACACGATCATCGAAGACAAAACGGACGCGAATCTGATGTGGACGGCGATCTCGACCGGCGGCGTTTATAAAACGACGGACGGCGGCGCGTCGTGGAATCCGAGCAACAAAGGAATTCTCGCGCCTTTTCTGCCCTCGCCCGACGTCGAATACGGGCAATGCGTGCATAAGGTCGTGCAAAGCCCGGCGGACGGCGATGTGTTTTTCCTGCAGCATCACTGGGGCGTTTACCGCTCGGACGACGGCGGCGCGACTTGGCAGGACATCGGCAAGAAATTGCCTTCGGATTTTGGTTTTGCTTTGGACATTTCACCGGTCACAAATAATGTTTATGTAATTCCGCTGAAAAGCGACGAATTCCGCGTTGTGCCGGACGGAAAGCTGGCGGTTTATCGAAGCGCGGGCGACGGCGAGTGGGAAGCGCTCGACAATGGTTTACCGGGCGAGGATTGTTTTGAAACGATTCTCCGCGACGGAATGAGCGTCGATAAACAAGATCCGACGGGAATTTATTTTGGCACGCGAAACGGCAACGTTTACGGCTCGGCTGACGACGGGAAGAACTGGCGTTTGCTTTTCGATAATCTTCCGGCAGTTTTGAATGTGAAGGCTTATTAATATTATGCGTCCCCCAGACATCGAGGCTGAGATTTATTTTTTAACGCCCGAAGAAGGTGGACGTAAACCTGCGACTCCGTTTTTTCCCGGGTATCGTCCGCAATTTTATTATGATGGAAATCATTGGGACGCCAGCCAGGATTATGTTGGAGTTTCACAGGTTGATCCGGGACAGACAGCTATAACCGAATTGACATTCACACAGCCGCAACACCACTTTGGGAAACTATATCCTGGAAAGGAATTTCTTTGTTGCGAAGGACCGACTGTTATAGCGCGCGGTACAGTTACAAAGATTCTGAATTTGGAAAACTCTGCCAAGGAAGCGAAGGAGCCGTAAAGATGAAAGTTTCTATTAGCAATTATTTGGCGGAGATCGTTGGGCGCACCGAACTCCGGTTTGACGTCGAAAGACAAATGGCGCTCGGCGATTTTTTTGATGATTATTTGTTTGCCGAGTATCCGGGATTGAAGCTCAGAATAGTCGATGAAACCGGCGAAATACGCAAACACGTGGCGGTTTTTGTCGGTGAAACGCACGTTCGCTTTTCCGGCGCGAAACAAACCGAAGTTTCTCCGGCGGATGAAATTTTTATTTTCCCTGCCGTAAGCGGCGGTTAATCGTTTTCGCGCGGCGGGCAAGCAGGATGCTTGCGCTCCCAGTGTCAGGTAATTTTTTTCCAATACGAAGCGATAGACCCAATTTATAATCGCTTCATTATGGAAAATTTTTACATCAATCATATTGCGGTTTTGGTCTGCGCGGTTTTGAGTCTGGTTGTCGGCGGATTGTGGTATTCGCCGCTTTTGTTTTTTAAAGGCTGGCAATCTGCCGCCGGTTTGACCGACGAGCAGCTTGCGAAAGCCAATCCGGTGAAAAACTTTTCGTTGACGTTTTTGCTCGCTTACGTTATTTCCTATAATCTCGCCTTTTTTCTCGGCGATAAAGCGACGAACTGGCAATGGGGCTTGACCGCCGGTTTGCTCGCGGGCGCGGGCTGGGCGGCGACGGCGTTTATCATCATCGGTCTTTTCGAACTGCGCTCGCTAAAATATTTGCTGATAAATTCCGGGTTCATCGTCGTTTATTTTGCTTTGATCGGATTCATTTTGGGGATTTGGCGCTGAGTATCTTGCGTGCGCGAGATCGAATTCCCGCGGAAGCGTGCGGCAGATGCTTTTTGACGATCATTTGCAGCTCGTTTATCAATTCGGGCTCGTGAATTGCGATCTGCGTTGCTACTTCCAGCGCAAAAACGCGAACGGCAATCGGCTCGGCTTGGTCGTCAAAAAGTTCGACGCAATGCGAATATGCCTTTCCTATCAACTTTTCGGGGATTTCTACGAATTGAAGAAGGCGCGCGACGTTGCGTCTGACGGCGTTGTGGGCTTGCTTTTCCTGAAGCAGGTCAACGAGTCTATAGATGTAAGGTGCGACGAGTTCGGGATGCCGTTCGGCGCAATAGGTTAATGACCAACCGGCTCGCTGCGCCAAACGATATTCGCCGCCGAAAAAGATCCCGATCAACTCCGCAAATCGCTCCCCGTTATCGCCTACATAATCGACGATCTCCATCGTCCGAAGCTTTGAGTGCTCAGTTTCCAACGCTTCACGGAGATTCATTTATTCGGTTCTTGTGGCTATATACCAATGATTTCCGCAAGGATCTTTTACGCCGCCGGAACGCTCGCCATAAGGCATATCGGCAACGACGTGAAGCGATTCGCCGCCAGCCGCCATCGCCTTTTCATAAACTTCATCGCAGTCGGCAACAAATAGATGAATGGCGATCGGCATCGGCGGATATTCTCCGCTGCCTTCGCTGGCTTCTATCATCGAATCGAAAACCTTTGCCGCAGAATGCCGGAGCCTGCCGTTTTCGTCTTTGAAGCGTTCGAAGATCTCGGCATCAAAGGCTTCCGCCAAAAAGTTTAGAAACTTTTCGCCGTCGTCAACAATAAAATACGGCGTAACGCTGTGAAATCCTTTTGGAATGTGACTGATCGACATAAATTTTCTCCTTAAATTGTACCGCCAGCAAGATGCCGTCAGGACAGCCGCCGAGACGGCGGCGATACATTCTAATTTTGCGCGTGCAGCGCCAAACGGTTGCCTTCGCTGTCGATAAAAAACGCCATATAACCGATCTCCGGGCTGATCTGCGTTTTCGGAATTACGATCTGTCCGCCGGCGGGCTCGATGCGGTCGATCACGGTTTGAATGTCGGGATTGGCGTTCAGATAAACGACGACTCCGTCCGCCGAAGGCTTATATAATTCGTGCTGCGCGAGCGCGCCGTTCGCCTTGCCGCTTCCCATATCCCACGGAAAAGTCACCATTTTTAGGTCCGGAATCGGCATATAAGCCATCTCGATATCGAAGATAGTTTCGTAAAACTTCTTCGCGCGTTCAATGTCTGTTGCCGGAATTTCAAACCAATTTACTGAATTTTCGTTTCTGTTCATAAATTTCTCCTTTTTGTGTGTAATAAAACGCGAAATTTGGAAAAGGGTTTCATTTTGCGTTGATAACCAAGGTCATGCGAAGCGCGAAGTGCGGCAATCAGTTCGGGACTCACGTTCTCCGCTCTTTCCAGGCGAACGAAACGCGCGACCCGGACACTTTGGACATTTCCAACTCATCCCGATAACTTCCAGAACGCGTGCGAATCTTTAGGCGTCCGCCGGAACCGCTTTTGGACGAATAATTATCGCTATCACCAATCCGGCTAAGAACCAACCGATGACCTGATCGGCGCCTTCAGCTAAAACGACCGTATCCGGAAACCGATACCAGTTCCAATAGGAAACGACGATCGAAATCCATCCCGTCAGACCTATCAAGGTCGCGCTGATCAAACGCCCGAAAAATGAAAACATTCCCATCGAAAGCAAAAACGCGACTATTAAACATGCGAGAATATTTGAAGCGAGTTCGGTTCCGAGCATTCTCATCATCCCATCCTGTCCGGTCGGATGATAAATTAGAATCCCGGTCGGTCCAGCCTTGTATTTTTCCACCCAGGCGGCTTGCTCTTCCGCGCTCGGATTACTTTTCTTATCAATTCCCGGGAAAAAATAATAGCCCGGTTCATTGATGTTTGTTTTCAACCCTTCCACCACCGCCGCTTCGTTCGGCAGCATTTTCATACCCATATTGCCGATCTGAAGAACCTCGTGCGAGACAAAGCCCCAAACGAACATAACTATGCCGCCAAGAATCGCTGCAAGAATCAAACGCATTTCTATCCCTCCAAAATTGTGCTTTTTTTTACGAACTGCGGAATTATAGTATATTTCCGGCGAGTTTCACAAAGGATGCGGTGTAAAGATCAGCCGCGTCGTTCACGGCGTGGGTTACGGCTTAATCTGATTGAGCATCAGTTTTACCTGAAGATCGCCAAAACCGTAAACACCTTCGGCGGCAGAGAATTCTGTAAAGATCTCTGTAAAATCTTTTTTTCCGCGATCGAGGATATTTTTGAGAGTTTTTTGGGGACGATCGTTCTTTTTGCGGTCGATCTCCGCGCTGCACGCTTCTTTGAGATACGGGAAACATTTTGAATTCTGAGCGGAAAGTTTTTCCAGCTGATTCAGATCGCCGCTTTTATACGCGTGCCAGAGACCGACTCCGAGTTGTATCTCGTCAAAAGTAAACCGTTGGCGGTTTTCAAAACACGTTTGCAAATTTCCGGAAGTGTGATCGCCGAAACCTTTCCAAAGACTTTCCCGAACGAGCGGCGCGACGCGAAAAACGTTTCTTAGCGGCACTTTGGCAAGCAGCGAGAGAATAAACCACATATTAACCTGGCAAAAAAGGTCGTACTCAAACCAGAGATAGATCTCGTCGGCGTCGCCGCGAACGAGTTTTAGAAATTCTCCGACGACTTTTCGGTAATAATCCTTTTCCGGCTCGCTGTAAACGGTGGAAATATAAGAGGCGCGCGTTTTCCAGAAGTCCCACAGCAGTTCGCCGCCAAGGCTACCGTCGATCAAACACTCGCGACAGACAACCGCGTCGCCCTCGATCTCGGTTCTTCTAAAAGCTTCGGCAAGCGAATCGCCCGGCAAAACATGCAGCTTCATATAAAATCGGTCGGCGCGTTTAAGCCTCGCCGTGTTCCATCAATTTGACGATCGAAAATGCGGCGCCGCTCGGGTCTTTGATAACGGCAAAGCGTCCGACGTTCGGAATATCCGTGGGTGGAACAACTACGCTTCCGCCGAGTTCCGCGGCTTTGGCGGCAGACGCATCAACATCGTCAACCGAAACGTAACTTATCCAATGCGGCGGCGCCGGCATTTCAGGCGGCTTCTGATACATTCCGCCCATCGGATAGTCGTCGCCGAGCTGGAATTCAGAATATTCCATCGGCGCGTCAGCGCCTCCGCCGGCTTTGATGTTCCAGCCGAACATCTCGCTATAAAACTTCTTCGCGCCTTCCAGATCGTCTGTCGCCAGCTCTTGCCAGCAAAATTGTCCGTGTTTCAACATAATTTTATTTTGATGAGAGATTACCACGAACTTGCTGATTTATCGACCCGTGAACAGTGTATTTTCATCGACAAAACAAAACCCGTTTCCAAAAGGATCGAAAGCGCTAAACTTCTCTCGCGCCAAGGACGAACCGGAATCTCGCCCGCCGGCGCTCCATAAACTTCCTCGTTAGAAGACAGCCTAAAGCCGCGGCTCGCGCATAAAACGCCTCGAGATCGGCGACCGCAAAATGTAAGACTCCACATCTTTAAATAAAGGGGCATAGCGGGACATACCATCCGCGCGGTCGGGCAAAGTTTTATCGTTTCAAACACTTACAGCCGGTTTTCAACGAGCGTTCAATTTCCACAATTTTAAATAAACAAAAGCAGTTTTCGAACCGTGTTTTCACAACTTTAAATAAACAGTTTCGCGGTTTAGAGCGAGAGAAGTTTGCGAATAAAAGATCAAAACAAACCCAAAAACACCGATCCCTGCGACGACCATGCCGACGAACGGCGTGAGGCTTAGGTAAAAGAATAGATAAAGCTCCAGCGACGAACGGCTTTGTAGTAACCCGTCGCCCGCATTTCGGACATACTTTCGCTTTATCGGAAACCGATGTGCCGCAATCCAGACACGAAGTTAAAGCCATAAATCACCCAAAATCCAACGAAACTCCAACGAAACTTCCTACGAAACTAAATCAAATCCAACGAAACTAACGCGAAGCATCGATGTTTATTAGGTTTTGCGCTAATTTCGACGCATTTACAGGAAAAATCCAACGAAACTCGTAAGTCGTTTAAAAATCGCGTCCTACGAAACTAAATCGAATTTTCAGGACAAATTATTTTCTACCTTTTTAAAGAGCGAGTAAAGGTCGGAAGCGCTGCGGTCGGCGACGGGAATCCATTTCAGCCCGGCGTTTTCAAAAAAGCTTTCTTCGGTCGAACAGCCGACAATTGTTCCGGTGGCGGCAATGGTAAGGTGCCCGTCCTGGACGCGGTATTTTGTATTGTGTTTCAGGTGTGCCATTAGCGCGCTCGAGAACTCGGCGGGACCGGTGCGGATGACGGAGATCGCGCCGAAGTTATCCGGGTTCGCCAGGAATAAATCGAGCTTAATCCGCGCGTCGCCCAGTTCGATCAGACCGCGCCAGTATTTGCCGTTTTCTTTTGGCAGCCAGGGAATGATCTTGTGAGTGCCCGGCTTTATCCATTGAATACCGTGAACCCCGCGCAACGCCCAGTGGTAAAGCTCATTCTGCGGCACCATTTTAACCGGCTCGAATAGATCTCCAGTGTGTTCGGCAATGTCATCCCATCTCGGAACCGCGACGATCTCGATATCTTTTACTTCCGGCTTCCCGCGGCGGATCGAGCCGGCGATGATGATCTTCTCGCAGTACGGCGTCATTTCCTCGACAAGCGTTTCGGCAATTTTTCGAGCGCTATTTATATCCATTACGTTAAACTCCGCACGAATTTTATCGGGAAGAATTCACCGGAAATAATTTTACCTTCCCATTTCTCTGCCCACAAAACACCGCACGCGTCAGGATCTTTAACGGGATAAACCGACTCGCCGACGCGAACCGACAGCTTTCGATCGACAATTAAAATTTCTCTACAAACGACCGGTGTTTCCGCAATTTTTCGAGCTTCGGATAGTTTCATTTTTTTCTTTTTAAGCGTTTCCTTTTCTTTTTCTTTTTCGAGGCTTTTCTAGGATTAAATATCGGTGAATTTGAACCGTCCCCAAAAATCACATCAGCAGCGAGCAATATCATTGCCGCAAAAGCTTCACCTTTTTCCGTTTTTATAATGGTTTCCGGCTTCATTTTTCGGCTACAATTTCGGCTCATTTCAGATCGCACTTTGAAGCGATTCGACGCCGTTTGTTGCGACGTTCGCGGGCTTGAAAACGTGATTGCAGTTATGGCAGCGGTGCTTTTTATGCGGCGCGTTTAGCCACGGCTCGAAGTTGTCGCAAGCGCCGTTGGCTCGCTTAGCCTGCGGAGGTGCAGTGTGAAAGTAAGAGACTGCGCCGCAATTCTTACAATTATCCGGCTCCGGCGCGTCGATGTGCTGCTCGTGACACTTCGGGCAGAAAAGGATCATATCGATCGGCGCTTGCGCGGCATCAAGCAGAAGTAAAATCTCGCGGATCAACGGACGGTTCATTACAGTTGTCGTCCACGCTTCCCCGTACCTGGCGTATGGAATCAAACCGCCTGCGAACTTCGCGTTTTTTGCGATCACAAACTCATCCGGCTCATCGTCTTGTTTCTGTGAGACAGGTATTCTTATCCAAATTTCACCGTTAAATTTCATATCAGTCATAATTTTTATTTGCTCCTTTATTCAATTCCCCGCTTCGGCTCTTGTCATCACGATATCGACGGCGCGCGCCCAGACGAGCGTATCGGTTTTTCCGTCGATCTCGTTTTTCCATTCGATGAACTGATCGGGTGTGAAGCCGACAAGGAATTTCTTCCAGTTCATCTAATAATCGGACATATCCGCTGTGTAGAATTTCTTCGAACGTTTTCGCGCCGTTCCGTCGAGCTTTATACCGCCAACGCCTGCCGACTGATCGTTAAATTTCCCGTTTTTAAGATCTTCGAGATACTGCCGCGCGGCGCGTTCGCCGATGAGCTTCGATTTATTCTCGCGGCGTAAGGCGCGCGCCGCGTTTGCCTGCACGTTTTCGTCGTCGACGCGCGAAAGCAGCCAGGCGACCGATTTCGATAATTCGCCGGCTTCGCAGGCACGGCGGGCTTCGAGGCACATTCGCGTCAGTTTTAGCTGGTAAAAAACATACGCTTCGGATTTACCGATCTTTTTGGCGATCTCGCGCTGGTCGTAATTATAAGGCTCGTCGCGCAGGCGTTTCAGCGCCAAAGCTTCTTCATAATAAGGAACGGCTTCGCGCTGGACGTTTTCGACGAGCTGCAGCTCCAAAACCTCGGAATCCGTCGCCTCGACGATCCGCGCCGGCACCATGACCAATCCCGCGATCTCGGCAGCCTTTAACCGCCGATCACCGGCGATCAATTCAAAAAACTCTCCAATTCGCCGGACGACGAGCGGCTCGATTATGCCATGCTGCTTTATCGACTGCGCCAACTCCGCCAAAGATTTGTCATTAAACGTTCGCCGGTAATTCTTCGAAAATTTAATCGAATTTACCGATACTTCAAGCATTATTCCGCTGTTCATAAAAGTTCTCCTTTAAATTATTTTTAACTAAACGGACATTCCCAGTCGCAATATTCGGTACCAGCCATCGAACAACTTCCGTCCGAGCCCTGACCGCAGTCGTCCATCAAAGAATCAATTGCATCGTCGTCGGAAACAAAACCGTCGTCGTCTCCGCCGCCGTTCATCTCAAGGTGCTCCTTTGTTTCTTTTATTGCAGTTTTTAAGTTCATATATTTATCAACTCCAAAAGTGGTGCGACGATATCAGCCGGGACGCGGGCGTTGCGGCGGAGATATACGAGCTGTCGCCAATCGGGAAAAAGTCGGCGCAGCTCGCGCATCGGCGTTTCTTTCGTCCGCTTTAATTCCGAGACTTCGCCGAGCCAATGTTTATACCAAGCTTCGTCCGGATCGGGCTGGTATTCGGGATCGCAATTGACCTTGCCGATCGCGACGATCGCCGATGTCGGCGCGGTGATGTAAAACAAGACCCGATCGCCGATCTTTGCGTCTTTGTGCAGCGTCCAGCAGGTAAAACCGTCAAACGCGATGTCCGACGATAAAATCTTTCCGTCGGCTTCCGATCCGAGAACTAAAAATGTGTTCGGCGCGCGCGCGGGAATAGCGATCGGCTGAACGGATCCTTTTAGTCGCTGGAGCGATTCCCATCGTTCTATATCTTCGCTTAAGAAACCCATAAAGTTATTTCAAAGCCTCGTACGCCTTTTTAAGCGCGATAAAATCGTCCTGGTTTCCGCCGGGCGAGTCCGGATGCAAAACGCGCGCGGCTTTTTGATACGCAGTTTTCGCGACGGCTTTATCGGACAAAATCGCGTCGACGCCAAAACCGGAATATTTCGAAAGGATCTGCGCCGCGGCGTCCGGCGTTGAGGTTTTTCCTTCGGCGGATGGTAAGGCGAGGCGCTTTACCATATCTTGAAATTTCATCACGCCGTAACGCTCGACGGCGCGAAGATTTTGGAGGGAAAGCGCGATCGCCCGGAGATTATCCTGCCAATCGTCAAACGTATCGCACGGATAAGTTACCGGCTGAATTTTTATCTTGTCTTTATTCGTGCCAGGAATGGGAGTGCGCTCGGTGATCAGATCGAAACTGAGCTTCACGCCTTGTTTGTAAGGTCTGGCGTCTGCGCGAAGCTGCCCGTCCAAGCGGATCTCGCCCGGACGCACGAACATTTCGATCCGTAGGCTATCCGAACGAATATCCAGATGATCTAATTCACGCTCGAGTAATTTTTTAGTTTGATTGTACGCAGCGCGAAACGTGGAGCGCTTCGGATATTTCGTTTCTTCCCCGTTCCAGTTTTTGATCGCTTTAATTTGAATTCTTAACATTTTTCACCGTATCCTTCCAATTTCAGAAGCGACGCTTTGACCGCTTTTTCGAGTTTCAAGTCCTGCCGGGAGCGAGCTGCGCCGTCGACGGCGTTCATCCGGTCAAATGATGTAATTCGCCGCTCGATATATTCGATCCGGCGCTCGACAAATTTAAGCTGTGCCGCGAGCGATGTGTCGAATTTTTTCTTTACTTTAGACTCGGACACATTCTTCCTCGCATTTCTCACGCTCTAGGCGTTTTACGGTGTTCAGTTCGATGTGAGCGGCGCGCCAGAGAACCTCGTGGAGATGCTCGCCGTCTTCACAGCGGCGCTGACCGTCTGCGCCCGTCCATTTAACGACGTACCAAAACCCCGAGCGTGATTCCGGGACGCATTGAATGATCACCGTGAAATCGTTTTTGCGCGAGACGAATTGCTCCGGATCGTAGCCTTCGCTTTCAGCGATGCGGCGGTCGGCGGCGGCGCCGTTTCGCGCCATATCGCGCCCGAAAGATTTTAGATCAAGCGAAGCCCACGGCGTGTGATCGCGCCGGTCGCGGACGTCCTGTTCGAATTTTGCGGTCATAATTTCCTTACCGATCGATCCCGAGTTTTTGTTTAAGTACCGGGATGTATTTCGCCGTCATTTTCCGCGAGATCTTCACGTCAGCGCCGAGCGATTTTTTCAGATCGCGGTGCGCGGCGATGTTCAGCATTTGGATCGTCAGCGCCGTCGCCTGATCGAACCGAAGCATTTCAAAGGTCGTCGCCTTAAAACGCGGTTTCAAGAAATTCGCGCGGCGCTCGGGCGTCCAGCCAAGATAATCTTCGAGCTTGCGAAGCGTGAAGCGCTGCTCCGGCGACGAAAGGTGGAAGATCTCCGCGCCGCCTGCAGGAGGCTCGTAACGGACGAGCTTGCCTTCTGCGATCAGCTCTTCCTGGCGCAATTTGGCGCGTTGGCGCACGTCGTGCGGAATAATCGAAACCAAGTCCGTCGATTCTGGTATTTTATGGATCTTGCGAAACGCGCTCTCATTTGCCTTGCCGGTCAACCGCCTCATCTCCTCGAGAACGCGCCCGATTTGCGGGTCGGAGATATCTGTCGTCGATTCGAGTTTACGCAGCCCGAGGAAATTCTTTATCCACTTAAGCCGCTCGGCGCGGATCGTATCTTTATCTTCGAGATCCAAATCGGGTCGCATTTGTTTGAACAAAATATTCAGCGCCGCGTAAGCGCCGTTCCGCGATTGGCGCGACATTGAACGCTGATTGGCATTGTATTTTCTGGCTGTTGACATAACGTTAAACCTCCTCAAACCCGCAGCGGCATCAAGATATATTTATAATCGTCGTCGCCGTCGACGGTGAATACCGTTTGCGCGTCGGCGTCCTTGTAGCTCAGCGAAACGCGCGGCGATCCGGCAGATTCTTTGACCTTTACCTTGTCGCCTTCGGTTTCCTGTTCGGCGCGAGATTCCGCGCCGGCTGCGGTGACGACGGCGAGAAAATCGCTCAAATATTTGTGATTAAATCCGAACGTGGTGCCATCGCCGTCGCCTTCGAACGCCGCGAGCGCGACGGCTTCGCGAGCTTCGCCTTCTTCCGCGCTTTGCGATTCGATCAAAACCTCGCCGGCATCGATCGACAATCGAATAGACAGGAGTCTTTGATCGGACATCAGCGCGACGCGCCGGACGGCATTTTTTATTTCGACCGCGTCGAACGATGCGATTTTATCGTTGTCTTTGGGAATGAGGATTTCGTAGTTCGGGAACGTGCCGGTGAGCTTTCGCGCGGTCAGCAGGCGACCATCGACCTCAAAATAGATGTGGTTCTTGTCTTCGCCGAAACCGATCTCGCCGCGATAGCCGCCGGAGATCTTCGCGAATTCGAGCAGCGCCTTTTTTGGGATCAGCACGTCCATCGGCTCGACGGTCGCGCCAGCCGGAATCGGCGTTTCGATCAAGGCGAGCCGGTGACCGTCGGTCGTGACCATTCGCACGGTCTTGGCGTCGATCTCGAACTTTGCGCCGGAAAGCGTGAAACGCGATTGCTCGTTCGTGATCGCAAAAGACGTGCTCGAAATAAAGCGGTTGAATATCTCGCCGGGAAGTTTAAGCGGCGCGGATTTGAACTGCGCGGTTTCGGGAAACTTATCGGCTTCGACGGCGGCGAGGCGGAAATTCGATCTGCCGCACGACATTTTCACCCAGGCATTCGCCTCTTTTTCGAAATGCACGTCGTCGGATTCAAGCAGCCGGACGATATCGAAAAGCTTACGCGCCTGAACGCAGATCTTACCGGGTTCGGCGATCTCCGCCGGCGCTTCGCAGCGCAGCGTAATATCGAGATCGGTTCCGGTGATTCGGATGGCGTTTTCGCCGAGCGATTCGAGCAAAACATTCGAGAGTACGGGAATGACAGTCGTTCTTTCGAGAACACCCTGGACGAGCGAAAGTTCATAAGCCAATAGTTTTCTGTCAATTTTGAATTTCATTTTTCCATCTCCTTCCTTTCTTTTTAAAGAGATTTTCAACTTCTTCGCCGAGCGTTTCGAGAAATTCTTTTTCCTCGTCGGTCGTCGCCTCGATGTAAAGAAAACTCAGCGGCGCGTCTTCCTTATAAAACTGCGTGCGAAAAAATTCTTCCGTCAGTTTTTTTGCCCGCTCACGGACAAAATCTTCATTTTTCGATTCAATAATAAAAACCATTTTGTCGCCTTTAATTCTGCGGAATATCCACGAGTCTCATCTGACCGGCGAGATGCGGATACGTCCGTTTTGTCATTTTTTCAATGGTGTTTATTTCGCTCAGTATTTGCGACCACCACATTCTTCTAAACTCGGTAAATTCGGCTTCCGAGCGACACCAGTAATAGCCTTCCGGCTTTGAGCGCCGCGTTAAGATCGGGAAACCGCGGTCGTCGCGCAGGCGTTTGATTATCAACTTCAGCCGCCGAAAATTGAGTGTCTGATCTAATGAATCGGCGACGGCGGCGACGATCTCGTTCGTTTTCAAAGGTCGGTCGCTCGCGGCTTCGAAAAGAAGAGATGCGATAAACTTTTCCAGTTCGCTCATCGGCTCGCCGCCGACCGGCGAGATCATCTCTTCTTCAAAAAGCTCAAACGCGAACGATAATTGTTCCGCCGTCGACGACATCATTTTTCTAAACCGCCAAATGTTCCGCGCCCGGCGCTGCCGGAATTATTTCGTGCTCGTCGGTGTAGTTGTCGAGCCAGTTGATCACGGCGAGCCGTTCGGTTTCATTCAGCGCGGCGGCAGTATTCGTGCCGAATTTTTCCTGAAGCTTTTCACGATAACGCGTGATGTCGAGCCCGCCGTCTTCGAGCTTCAGGACAAGACCTTTTTCGGCAGCAAGCTTGTGGATCACGCCGAGCTGGTCGGTCCGGCGTTTCGCTTCTGCGAGAACCGGTTCGCTTTCATTGCGGCGGCGCTGCGCGGCTTCGAGCTCGCGTCCGAAATCGACCTCGGAAGGATGAAATCCGGCTGCCTTTAACGCCGCGCTCAAGGCGCGTCCGCCGGCGAGCTTATGCGGGTCAAAAATTTCGTCTGTTTCCGGATGCTGTTCGTCGATCATAGCGACGCCGGGACGCGTGAACACGCGGTTTTGCGTGTCGATCACCGTTGCCGTATAGACAAACTGCTGAGTCAATTCAATGAGCTGGTTGTAATCGACCGAGCTGCTTTGATAACCCGGAATCTGCCGGGCAATCTTTTCCAAAAGGCTCGCCGGAATCCAGGGATCGAGCGGATCCTCTTTATTTAGAAAAAGGACGCGGCTGCCGTCAATTTTGAAATTGGTTACTAACGTCGAAACAATTTTCTGCTGCGCCGGCGTTCGTGTTTGCGGTGCTTTTGTTTGTGTCATCATTTTTTTCTCCGGTTTTTTGATTTAGCAAGTGCCGTGATAACGCCGCGCAAAGCCGCGAAGCCAGCGCGTAAGAGCGACCGCCGCAAACGGCACAACAGCCGACGGTCGTCAATTTTGTTTTTACCGGGAGCAGATCGTCGCCGGCGCAATCGCCGCACACAATCAGAACCGGTAATTCGCGCGGAAGCGCCGCGCTCGAAACTCTGTCAAAGATTTTTAGCATTTCGACTCCTCGATCATCGGGAGATCTTCTTCGGTCAGTATTCGGTCGAGAAGCTGGAGCTGGCGGAGGGAGTTCGAAACCGCTGTGAACTGCGCGATATCGCTATGCGCGGTTTCTTTGTGAATCGGTTTTCGAATGCGTTTTGCATGTTGGCTGTAACCCTCGACAATGTCTTCAATAAATTCGATCTGTTCTTCGATCGTGTATTCGCGTTCTTCCTGTTCCATGAGTTCGTCGGTTACTTGCATCTTCCACACCTCCTATAGTTCAACCGGTCGCTACCGCGCGCGGTTCTGACAAAAACCGTCAAGCATTCGCCGCCTCCACTTGTTTCTGAAACCGCCGCTTGCCGCGCGTCCGCGCCTTCATCAGCCGGTCGCTCGCGTTTATGCGGCGCGATAAGCTTTTTTGATTCCAGCCCAGAAGATTCGCGGCGTCGTACAAAGTGCTGCACCGGGCAAACGCTTCCTCGACCTCGCTTTCGGTAAGCGGACGCGGCGGAACCGGATTTTTTAGTTTGAGCGCTTTCATAAATTCAAACCTCAGGCGACCATCAGCCGAGTGCTGGCGTCGTCGATTATTTCCTCAAGCGTAAAATCGCCTTTTTCGATGGCTTCCTCGTTTTTCTTTATAGACGAGTGAACTCGCGGAAGCAGCATATCGAGATACCGGTGATTTCCCCGAGTGATTTCGAAAAATTTTTTAACGACTGCGTCACTCGCCCGATCCCCCAACAAATGACGGACGATCGATTTAACTTCAAAATCCGCTAATTCATCGAAAACGCAGTGCCACCCGACCCGGCTGATAAGCTGCGCGCGAATATCTTCAGTTTCAGTCGACTTCATAAAGAGATCGAACAGCTTCTTTGTACCAAGGAGGACGATTGGCGTGCGGGTCTTTTCCCAGATGTAGCAAATGGTTCCAATCGCCTTTATGTCTAAATAGTTTCCCTGATCGACGATAATCAGCCGCGGAACGCGTTTACTAGATAGCCGCTCGCAGATCATATCCTCGAGAAGCGCGATCGGATGGTGAGGGCTTAGCTTCAATTCCATCGCTAATTTTTGCGCGAAATATTTTGCGGTAATGTTCGGCGAGCAGAGAATCTCGATCGGCATAGTGGTCATTTTGCCGATTTTATATTTCCCGATCGCGACCGATTTCCCAACGCCGGGCGAGCCGTAGCCGAGGCAAATGAGCTTTTCCTCGACTGCCAGTTTGCAAAGATACTGAAATTTTTGCCATAAAATAGTTTCGGAAAATCCGAGCCTAACGCCGCTTCGCACAGCCCCGTCGACTTTTTCACGATAGTTGCGAATTTTTTCTTCGAGGCTCGTGTTTTTTGGATTTACACCGAGACCGCCGCCGACCTTTGGCAGAAAATAAGTGCCGTTGAGGTAGGCGTCCAGCGTCGGTCTCGAATAGCCGATGTGGTCGCTGCGCGACAAAACGACGGTTGTTAAATGCGGATGATCGGCGATGTAGTTTTCCAGCCATTGGCGAAGCTCTTCGTCGCCTACGTCTTTTCCGCCGCCTACAATATTTAGTTTTGCTTCACTCATTTCAATTTTTCCTGTTTTTTTGAACCATTAAATTTCCAAAAATCATTGACTTTTTGTGCCCGGCACGGTTATAAAGACAAAGGTGCTGTATTTACCGTGCCGGTTTTTTACTCCGGGCTTTCCAAATTTCTTTTGAACGGGTCATTTGGAAAGCCTTTTGTTTTTGTTCTTCTCGATCAGCTTCGGATTAAGCTCATCGAGTAAATCCCGGATCATCGCAAGCGCGACGTCGTCCTCGGTCGTAAAATCATCGCCCCTGACGGCGTATGTCTTACCGATGATCGCCGCGACGCGTTCCGGAAACTTCAAATAAAGCGCCGATTGCGCTTCGACTGCTGCCAAATTCATCACCTCCTTTCTGCGCCGGCTGCGCTTTTCGAAATGTTGAGCGAGCCGATCGTAGATCCTCCGGAGAAAATCCCGGTCGAGCGACTTTCGCTTTTCAAACTCTTTTATGCCAGCCCAGTAATTCTGAACGGCTTCCGGGTTCTCGCGGCGGCAAAGCCAGCAAATGACGTTTCGCCGCAGATCTTTGTTCGAGTTTCGGAATTCATGTTTGGTTCGCGGCTCGCCGCAGGTCGGACATTTCGGGTACCGCGCTTTCTGCGGCAGCTTCACACCGAATTTTGTAACCGTGTAAACCATCAGTCTTCCCACTCCTGCTTGATCCGCTTTGCCGGTTTTTTCTCGCGGAAAATATCAACGACCTCGGCGCGTTCGATCTGCTCGATCGAAACACTCGACTTTGGCGTCGACGCGAGTTTCGGTCGATCAAAGCGCGTCATATTGACCACCGAAGGACGCGCGTTGACCGCGATCTTTTGCCGCTCGGCTTGCGGCGTTTCATCCGGATCGACGAGCTGCGCCGCGACGCGGTCTTCGGTCGATTCGCCGCGGAAATTCGATTGCTGGACGAATTGGAAATCGCGGACGAGTTTGCGTTCGCTTGCTTTTGCTTTGGCGACGGTTTCCATCGTCTTTTTATTCAAGCGTCCCGGCTGGATCGAAGTCGGCGTGATCAGCGGCGCCTCGACGATGCGACCGTCGGGCAAGACAGCCCAAAGCCGCGAATAATCGCCGTCCGTATAACGGATCTCGATCTCGAGTTTTTTATCGCCTTTGAACTCGGAAAACGCGTCGTTCCAGAAATACCAATGGCTTTGGAACATCTGGACGCCGTTTTTGCCGAGCTTTCGCTTGGCGGCTTTCATTAAAAGAAGCGCGAGAGCGTCGTCCGATATCTCGTAGCGCGTGGTGTAAAGCCGCTCATATTCCCGCGTCGGGATGATCGTCGCGCCGCCGAGAACCGCGCGTTTATGCTCGGTGTTGTTGTATTCGGTGATAAAGCCGGCGAGATTCTCGCGGTAGTCGTCAAACGAGATAAAGGGCGATTCATCGCGCAAAAATTCTAAATTTCCTTTGAACTTTTTGAGAAGCTTTTGATGCCGGTTCCAGGCGCGCTGCCATTTTTCGGGCTTGTTTTTCGCGTCGCGTCCGCAGTATTCGGCTTCGAAGTGATTTTCTTCAAAATCGGAAATCACGCGGAATGTTCGCTCGACCGATTTTTCCTTCGCATTATAGCCGCGAGCCAGCATCTGCTTTAAGCCCATTTCGTCCAGAAAGCCGACCTTGCGCTGGGTGCAGAGAGCGTTCAAACCGCCTTCAATTCGCGCCGCGTCTTTAAAGGTAAGCGTTTGCCCGGTCAGCGTCTTTGAGCGGTAATCGCGTCCCTGATCGGTTTGAAGATATGAATAGAAATTATCGTCCGGGCGCGAGAGCGGCTGCGCGCCGAAATTCTGAACGCCGTTGACGTAGGCAAGCCCGATCGTGTTTGACGAAGGCGTGAGATCGAGATGCCAGCCCCAGATCAAACCGGTGCGGAGATCCTGCCAAACGGTGAGCCACGGACGCGTTAAATTTCCGTCCGGCAGCATCACGGTAACGTCGCGCACGGAGTGATCGCCGCAAAGTATCTGTAGCGCTTCCAGATCGCGGTAATCGCGCGGAACAAACGGCGCGAGGCGCGAATTATAAGCCTTTTGCCCGTCATAGATCAGAGTCCTGGCGACGGCGGGAATGTGATCGTACTTACGCCGAACCCAGGACTCTGACGGTATTATCCAGCCGTGCTTTTGCGCTTGCTTTCGGAGGGCTCGGTGCAAATGGCGCGGTGACGGATAATTCTTAAATTTCGTGTTTAGGAATTCGACGGCGGCTGCGGAAACTTTTGCTTTTCTCCGGTCGTTTGTGCCGGATGGGGGTTTCGCGCTTGAGCGGATAAAGGCAAGAAGACCTTCTGTCTTCGATTTCCGCAGCCAGCCGTCGAGCGTTATCGGCGATGGGCTTTTACTTCGTTTCCCTTCGACTGAAAGAACGAGCGGTTCAGTGCAAACCGCTTCGCTGCAAATAGCCAGTACTTCCGGCACAAATTCATATTTCCCTTCCGCGTTTTTCGCGCGCTTGGTTTCGACCCGCTCGTAGCGGCGGGCGATCTCGAGAAGCCGCTGCGCTTCCGCCAGAAAAGCCTCGCGAACTTCCGGCGCGTAGCGCTGCAGCGCCGCGATGAGCTTGACCTCGGAATCGGTCTTTACCGGCTCGGTCTCGGCGTCGACGATCGTATCACCCGGCGCGTTTTCGCGCGCCCATTGAAGTTGTAGTTTTTGAGGTAATGATTCCAGCAAAACTTCCTTTATCTCCTTTCCGTTTCGACCGCGACGACCGGTGCCGCGCGATTCCCATTCGCCCGATGCGACTTGTTTTCTTATCCACTGCGGCGTCGTTCCGAGTGCCGCTGTTTCTTCAAAAGTAAGCCACATAAAAAGTTATTTCTGCTTCCCGTTTAAAGCTCCTTCGAGATAACCGATCGCATCGCCGACGCGTCCAGTGAATTTAGGCTCGCACTCTACCGGGATCGCGATATCGAATTCCTCTTCGAACCGCATCACCAATTCAACGATGTCGAGCGAGTCCGCGCCGAGGTCTTCGGAGAAGTGAGCATTTTCCGTGACTTCCGCCGGATCGACTCCCAGTTCGTCGGCAATGATCTCTATAATTTTTTCTCTGGTTTGTGACATAAGAATTCCTTTTTAAGTTCAAGCGGTCGCTACCGCTCGCAGTTCTGACAATCGTTTGGGGAGTTTTGAGCTGCGGAAATGTGAAGTTGGCAATTCCAGGAGAAAAGCCGGACGGTTTTCCCGCAGCCCAAAACATCTTTCAAGCCGCGCGTTCGCGGTTTCGTTTATAGGCATCGACGGCGACCTCGATCATTTGATCAGCATCGCGTTTGATCGCCGCGCCGGCAAGATGCAGCTCGTTCAATTCGTGCCCGTCGATCTTGCCGTCTTCGAATGCGCCGAGAAATTTATCGCCGGCTTCCAGCACGTTGCGAAGAGACTTGTTCGCAAAGCGCGTCAGATCGAAAAGCTCGCGGTCAGTCTGCACGACGTTAAACGTCGAGATCCAAGCCTGCGCGAGCGCGGCGGAATTAAATTGTTCGCAGAAAATTTTTATCTGTTCGGGAGCGACCGGCGTTTTGCCCATCCGGTAGTTGTAGATCTGGCGTTCTGAAACGCCGGTAAATTTGCTCAATAACGCGGTCGTCGCGCCCATCGGCTCGCCGCGGTCTTTGGCGATGCGTTTAATTTCAGCTTCGAACGCCAACTGCACCGGCGTGTTCTTATGCGGATATTCGCTGCGCATCTGCAGCACTTTTCCTTTTGATTGTTTTTGTTTCATTTTTCAGCTCCTTTTTGAAATAGATTTTTCGACTCAAAAAAATGCAAAATTGAAAGCACCGCCTACGCCGCTTTTCGTTTCGGTTTCGGGTGGTGCTTGTTAAAAACTTTGTCAACCTCTTTGTTCAAGGCTTTTGCTACGAATTCACGAATCGGCATATAAAGCCGTTCGCCGCTGATGCACATTGAAACTTCCTGCACCGAGCAGCCAGCGGCATCGGCAATATCCGTGAACGTGATGCCTTTTCGAGTAATCTCTGCCTTGATTTCCAAAGGTTTCATAGTTAAGATTCTTTTAGTTTTTCGGCTAATAAGTTAACGCTAAGGGTATTTTACACGTCGTGTGAAATATTGCAAGCAAAATTTTACATTTCGTAAAAATAATTCTTAATGTCAACATTCGGCAAGCGATTTTTGGAGGCTTTCGGCGACAAGCAAAAAGGAGAAATTGCCGATATTTTAGGTGTTTCGGCGGCAGCCGTTACAAATTATCTGCAAGGGCGAATCCCGGACGAGGAAAAACTCAGGAAGATCTCAGATTTCACGAATTGTTCGATCCACTGGCTGATAACCGGCGAGGGCGAGAAATATTTGAACCCCGGAAGGCATATAAATCTGGATGTTACGTTCCGGGAACTTGTCCGCGAGTTGATCCGCGAAGAGATCGGCGCGCCGGTTCAGGAACTCGGAACAATTGATGAGTTTGACCTTGCATCGGCGATCAAAAAACACGATAATGCAATTCCTGTTTTATATGAATGGTATGTTCACGAGGGAAAACCCGCGCCGAATTTGGCGACGCTGCGGCATTTCGATTGGAAAGGAAAAACCATCGAGCAAAAAATAAAAGATGTTCGCGCCGCGCGCGCGAATCTGGATCACCAGGAAATGATTAGATTGGCAAATGAAACTCGCACCAAGCTTAAAGATCCTAAATAAATTCAATCGCGAAACGCTAACCGACCGCGATTTTCTGAAGCTTTGCCGGCTGAATAATATAACAGTAACGATCACACCTGACACCGATCGCGGCTTTTACTATAGCGTGAACAGGAAGCACTTTATCGTGATTGCTTCGGAATTATCCCCGGAGCGCCAGCGTTTCGTTAAGTGGCACGAATTCGCGCACTTTTTACAGAATTTCAAGAAACAGGAAACCGCCGTCGCGTTTTTGAATCTGAAGCCGGATGAAGCGAGCGAGAAACTCGCCGACGTTTTTGCCGCCATCGCGATCGATCCGAACCACGTAACGATCTGCGACCGGCTGGGATTTATTGGGATGTTAATCGAAGGAGAAGAAAGCAAATGAAAAAACTTTTCGGTTTAGCGCTTATTTATGTACTTTTTTGCGGCTGTTTGTTTAGCGCGCCGGTATCGGCTTTCGCAGATTTTTCAAGCATTTCCGAATTCAGCGGCAAAATCCAGCCAAAGCGAAAAAAGAAAAAGCAGCGCCGCCGAAGCGCGCGCTTGCTCATTCACCGCAAATCAGGTAAATTCCGACGGGCGCAGTGTCGCGATGGCACAATTAGTCTGAGCCGGAATCGCCGCGGCACCTGCTCGCGGCATGGCGGCGTTCGAAGATGGCTAAGGTGAGACGTAAATGAAAAATCTTCACTTGATCGGTTTGATCGTAGGTTTTCTCGTCCTCGGCTGCACCGGGAGCGGCGACAACAATTCGCTTTCCGTTTCGCCTGCAAACACGACGATTGTAAATCAGCCGAAAACTTACACGCTCGATTTTCCGGGTCAAATTTCGCGAATTAGCGATGAAGGTTTGGATGAAGAACAGATTCGCAAAAATATCGCGGATATTGATAAATCGATCACTTACGAACAACTAAAGAAAAATGCCAGTAAATACGCGGGAAAGGCTTGGGCGTGTAAAGGGAAAATCCTGCAAATTCAGGAAAAGGACGGCGAGACTTCTGCGCTGGTCGCGTTGGACGGCTGGGGAAACAAAAACGTTCAGGTTGCGGGAAAATTAACGACAGACTTTGTGGAAAAAAATCAGGTCTATGTCGTGGGGTATCTCACTGGAGATTATAGCTATACGTCAATAGCTAATTGGCAAATCACAATTCCAGGTCTGGCGGCGCGGGCGATGCTGAAACCAAGCGACGCTTCGAAGTATCAATCGCAAATCAAAAAGAAATAAAAATCGCGCAGCATCTTACTCCCGCTTGCGGATTTTGCAAGAATTAGAGATTGGGTTATTATATTTTTTGATTCTGCTCTGAGGAAAAACGGAGTAGGGTTTTTCATAACGGAAATGGTCGGGCTGATGGGAGACGGTTCGACCTTTTCTGTTTTTATTCCTCGTCCCGATGAAATTCGAGCAGATCGTTCGGCGTGCAATTAAATTCGTTGCAGAGCGTGTTCAGCGTTTTCAGATCCGCTTTTTGCCAATCCGCACGCCATAGGCTCGACGCCATCGACGGCGAAAAGCCGGTAAGTTTTTGCAACTGATACGCGTTTTTCACGCCCTTTTTTCCCGCAACTTCTTTGATTCTTACATTGATCATCCCCAAGAATATAACGATTCTGCGCTCACAAAATAATCTCGCTAGAAGTATTACGTTTCGCCGTAATAAGCCGAAAAATATTACGCCGAAAAGGATTGATGCCGATTTTTTTTCCTGCTAGGGTGCACCTCTCGCGGCTCTCGCAGCCCATCAATTTTTTGAGAGGTAAATCAAGATGGGCATCAAGCACCCTGTACTGAAATATTACGGTTCTAAATTTATGCTGGCGAAGTGGATCATCGGACATTTTCCCGCACACCGGCATTACGTCGAGCCGTTTGGCGGCGCCGCGAACGTTCTTTTAATTAAAGATCCTTCGCGGCTCGAAACCTACAACGATTTGAACGGAAGTCTAGTGAATTTTTTCCGTGTTTTGCGGGAACGCCCGGACGAGCTGGTAAAAAAAATAGATCTCACGCCGTGGTCCCGGAAGGAATTCGAATTTTGTCTAAACGCGCCGGCGGTCGAAGATCCGATCGAAATGGCGCGTCGGCTATTCTGGATGCTCTGGATGAGCTTCCAAGGGAGTATAAAAAGCTGCACCGGTAATTGGCGTCGACATAAAAACGGTCGACGGGCTTTAAGAAACGACGTTAAGATATCCACGTTGTTCGACGCTTCGGAGCGGCTGAAATTCGTTCAACTCGAAAATCGCGACGCGTTCCGACTGATTCGCGAATTTGATGCGCCGGACACGCTTTTCTATCTCGACCCGCCTTACGTACTTTCGACCAGAACGACGAAAAACGGCTATTTTCACGAATTCACGGACGAAAATCACCGCGAATTCGCCGAGATGCTTTTCGGATTAAAAGCCTTCGTTGTTTTGAGCGGTTATTCATCGAAGATCTACGAAGACCTTTTTGAAACTCGCGGCTGGAGAAGGTTTGAAAAAGAAGCTCAGGTCATCGGCGGCGGCAAGCGAACCGAATGTATCTGGCTGTCTCCGCGCACCGCCGAAGCGCTAGTTCTTCCATAAGTAACAATACTCTTGATTAAAGATTCAATTTGATTTAGAGTAGCAATTGCACAGCGGCTCGAAGCAGCCCTTTTTCCAATAGATTTTTAACGCGACTCGAAGCAGTCCAATGAGATTCATTTCTCGTTGGGCTGTTTTTCTTTTTACTCGAAAAAAAAATGAGCGAAAACTCAATTCTTGTAAAGCTGCAGGGTGTAACCGCGCCGACGCCGGTGATGCATTATGCGGCGGCTGAGAAATTCAGGCAGCTTAGGAATACGGTCGCGGTGCGATCCGGCGGCGATTTTCTGGCGCGCTGCGGCGACATTCTGCGCCCGGCGAATTTTACGTCGACGAAAGACGGCGTGGCGAATCGAAGCTGGCACAAAACCGGTCGGGCTTTTGACTACGACCAGGAATCGAAAGCGCTGGTGATCGTTTCGGAAGCGATCGGCGGCAAGCAATTTTTCCGCACCTATTTGAAATGCGCGGCGCAGGACGGTTCGCTCGGCAAGAAAATTGCGGTAAAAGATATGCGCGGCTATACGGTCAACGCCTTTCTTTTTGATTTTACCGCGGCGGCTGAAGCGATCGGCTTTAAGCGCATTCCGGCTTGGAGCGGCTGGCAGAAAAATTACAACCGGCGCGAATTCTGGCATTACCAGTTTGACGAAGGTCTGACGTGGGATGCGGCGATGCTTCAATTGAAAGCCAACAACCACCCCGAGTCCCCCGGACTCACCCCTCCTTTGAAAGGAGGGGAATCACGGAAGATTCTCGGGTTGAACGATCGCGGAGACGACGTCCGCGCGGTGCAAGCCGAGCTGGCAAAAAAAGGTTTTCTCCCAAAAAAAGAAGTCGACGGCATCTTTGGCGCAAAAACCAGAGCTGCGGTCGCAAAATTCCAAAGCAAAAACGGCTTGAGTGCCGACGGTCTGGTTGGACCGATGACACGAGCCAAACTTTTTAATTAGAAAATCCCGAAACGGGAAGGAGAACAAATGAAAAACAAAATTTTGAATTTTCTGCTTGTAACTTTCGCTGTGTTCGCGCTTTCGGTAGTCGCTTTTGCGGCGCCGAAGGCAAATTCGGACACGGCATCTACGATCGACATCGTCCAGATCCAAACGAACGCGCCGCTCGCTGCGGTGAAAACGGTCGTAAGTCCGGGCGATTTCGTCAATGTGGAGATCGTTGAAACACTAAAGACCCGAGCGGACGCAGATATGCCGACGGGGATAAAAAGCGTGCATACAGTTTCTATCGGGCAAACCGAAAACGCGGAGATCATGTCACCGGCGCCGATTACGCCAACGAGTCCGCCGATCAAAGAAACTATACGCATCGAAACGAACATTTTTGATTACCCGGATAAAAGACTTTACGAACAACCTTTTGCCTTCGGCAGCGCCTCGTTTCACTGTCGACAGTAAACACGGCGAACGCCGAGAATCCCAGATTAAATTTCATGGCTGAGGTTGGCTCAAAATTCAGCCTCAGCCTTTTTTAGACGGAATGGACAACGAATGTGAAATTTGCTCGCAGCTATCAAATTGCTGCGGCGCTCCTCGAAACGAGGACATCGGGATCTGTTCCGTGTGCAAGGAGCATTGCGACGCCGCAGAATGCCACTGCGAGGGGGAATAAAAAGATGTTTCCATTATGCCCGGCAAACTTAACGGTTTCGCTTTTTAGCCCGACGATCTTGCTCATAACGCTTCTCGGCGCGGCTGCCGCTTACGGCGGGACAAATGTCCTGAAGAAACGCATCGGGCTTCAAGGCGGCGGCGCGGCGATCCTTGCGTTTTTGGCTTCGGCTGTCGCGGCAGCGGGCGCTTACGGCGCTTCGATGTATTTCACCGGCGAGTATATTTCATGGGAAATGATCCCGCACAGCGCGGCGCAGATCTTCACGCTGGCAACGCTCGCCTATAAATTGACGGCGGAAGGATGAAGAGACAATGCCGCTCGATCCCGACATGCGGTTCAGGGTGAAATTCGGAGCGATTCTGCTGCTGATAGCGATAGTTTCGCTGGTTTTATTAAACATTTTTGGAGGAAAGTAGATGAGAAAAATATTTTTAACCTTGGCGATCATTTATTCGCTGATAATCGCGACGGCTTGCCCGTCAAAATCGTCGCTTGAAAAGGCGTTTAACCAAAGCGCCAAGATCGGAAATTTGGCGAAAACTAGCGCGATCACGGTCGGCGATCTTTATAAAGCGAAAGTGATCGATCTGGAAACAAAAGACAAGATCGTCTCTAAGCTCGAGATCGTCGTTACAAACGGCACGCGATTTCACAACGTGCTTTCGGCGCTGGCGAAACAATACAAAGGCAACGTCGACAATCTGACCGCCGCGGACAAAAGCCGGCTGGATCTGATCTTCAGCAGCGAGGTCATCGCGCCTTTTGCGGATATTCTGACCGAGCTTGGCGTGTTACCCGAGGCGACGGCGAAGCAAATTCTGCTTGCGATCGCGCTGCTCAAAACAGCGCTGCTGACCGTCTCGAACATCTTCGGGCGCGGTTCTTACAGCTACAAATTTTATATAAGAGAGGTGAACAGTTATGCAGTCTGAAACTGAAACAAACGAAAAAACAGATAACGGCGAAGTCCAGCAAGATCCGCTCGAAGCAGCGGAAGAAGCTTCGAAAGAAGCGTGGGACGACGCAAAGGAAGCGGTCGAGGACGCAAAAGCGCTCGGACACGAAAACGACGGCGAAGCCGAAACGGCGGCGGACGATAGCGGAGATCAAGGATGATCTTGTTATTTCAAGCCGGTGCCGAAATCGGTTGGGAAAGATGGATCGGTGAGGGCGTTGCGATCTCCCTCATCGTTATCTTCCTTATTTTTATTCTCCGCGCGATGCCGACGTGGAAAGAAGTTAAGATCGCCGAGCTGGACGTTCGCACAAAGGAAGCCGACGTGCAGCTAAAGGTCGCGGAATCGCTCGGCACTTTAGGCGGCGCGATGGGACAGCTTGGCGGCGCTCTGACGCAACTCGGCGAGGTGACGAAGGATATCGCCATCGAGCAGCGCCGCGCGACCGAGACGACACAGATACTCCAGCGCGCAAATAACGAGGAAGCCGGCAGAATCTTAATCGGCGTCGAGGAGATGAAAACCGGGTTCGAGGATATGAAAACGCGTATGAATGAATTTGAACACACTCTGGAGGTCCACAAACCAAATGCAAAAAGAGCTCGGACAAATTGAAATTGAACGCCGGCGGGGCTTTATTGTCTGGATACTTTATCTAGCACATCCGAATCCCTTGTCGCTGCGATCATTGTGCACAGTGCTCGACAAAAAAGATATTTCACTCTCTTTTGGTCAGCTCGCGAAACTATTAGACGTTTTGTGCGGACTTGAATTAGTCCGGGTCTTTCCGATCGATTCAAATGAGGATTTGAACTGTGTTCAGCAGGATAAGCTTATTCAAAAATATATCGCGTCTGACGGCGAGATGGGCGATGATATCTACGCTCGGATCCGCAACAAAGGAATTCATTTCCACGAAGGATATGATTACCCGGACGTAAGAGGAGTCACCCGAAAAAATTAACTATGGGCAGAAGAGGCACGATCGAAAGTTTGCCCACGGAGGAGTTTACCTTCGTCTTGCGTTGCCTGGCGAACGGGAAAACGGATCGCCAGATTTCCGCCGAATTTGAAGCGGAATTCAAAAAACCGCTGCCCAAATCGAATTTAAACCGGTGGCGCAATAAGGTCGGCAACGAGCTGGGCGAAAAGACCGTCATCCGAAAGCTGATCATTGAAGACCTCGTCGAAACGCTCGAAAAAAAAGGCATCGTGGTGGATAAGGACGATCGCTTTAAGCTGATCATCCAGAACGTCGAAGATAAGCTTTTGATCGAAGATCAGGCGCTGCTCGCGGAGAATCCGCTGAAGCTGCTCGGCGCGCGCCAGGAATCGCTGCGAATCGATCTGCAGCGCGAAAAACTCGAGCTTGAAAAACAGCGGCTCGCTTTCGATCGAGAAAAACATAAAAACGCGGTAGACCGCGTGAAGCTCGGCGCGGAAACGCTGGGAGATTTTTTCGAATATATCGGCGACAATCCCGAAGGAATCAAGTTTTTGAACACACATTTGCAGCCATTTGAAACGTTTTTGAAAAAGAAATATGCCGGCGCGGAAAGCTAGAACAAATGAAGATAAATTCTCGCAGCTTCACAGACGGGTTGCCGAACGCGCGGAGGCTGTCGGAGTCGCTCGCGAACCCGACGAATTTACCAAAGAGTGGTATGCTGCCGACTGGCTGAAGCGGAAGGAAATCTTTCTCGATCGCGAAATAAAAATCCGCGATGCCTTTCATAAGAATCAACTCGTTCCTTTCATTCTCAACGACGCCCAGGACGAATTACTCATCGCCAGCAACGAAGCCAGCGAAGACCCAAGTCTAGAAAATTTCACGCTCAAATGTCGTCGTCTGGGAATCTCGACTTATTACTGCGCCGATTATTTAGCCGACGCCGTGATCGAAGACGGTCATCACGTCCGCATCGTCGCTCAGGACCCGAAAACGGTCGGCGCTTTGATGAAGGTGATCAAGACGATGTATGACAATCTGCGACCGGAGATCCAGCCGGTCAGCAAATACAATTCAAAATACGAGCTGCAGTTTGAAAATGACTCTCGCATCTCGGTTTCGTGCGTCGTTCCGGGGCACGAAGAACAGGGGCGCGGCGATACGTTTACCCGATTGCATTTGACGGAAATTCCATTCTGGAACGGCGACGCAGAAACGGCGGCGACCGCGCTTTGCGATGCCGCAAAAGGCGGAAAAATATCCGGCGAATCTACTGCTAAAGGCGTCGGCGACTGGTTTCACCGCAAATATATTCAGGGCAAAAATCGCGAAGGCGGAATCAGGAATCACTTTTTTGAATGGTGGTGGAACCCGAATTATCAGGTCGAAGGCGCGGAGTTTGAATTTGCCGGCGGCGAACTTTATCTTCTGACAGCAAAACAGGCTTTGATAACTATTTCCGCCGAGGATCTGCAAAAGGCAAAGCTCACAACTTACGACGAAAAAGAGCAGCGCGAAAACAATTTACCGATGCAGTCGGAATTGTCATGTGCGGATAAAATCGCAGAACATCTTGAACGGATCGGCGAAATTCCGGTCGCCGATCGTCACCATGAAGCTGTCGCCCGGCGGTTAGCCTGGCGGCGAAATGAGATCGCCAAAAAAGGTGAAAAGAAATTCCGCGTCGAATATCCGGAGAATGATGTGGACCCGTTTGCCCAAACTGGCGGAAGTATTTTTGACCAAAGTTATACCGTTATCGGTTGCCAGCCGCGAGAACCGGAAGCCGGACATTCCTATATTGTCTATAACGATCCCTCAATCGGCATCGAGGGAAGCGGCGATCCGGCAACTGTCGGCGTAATTGACCGGTTCACCGGAGAGCATGTTTATTCCTGGCGCGGTTGGGAAAAACAAGACGCTCAGGCAAAACGCTGCTGCGATCTCTCGGACAAATACTTCGGCGCGGATATCGTGATCGAATCTAATATGGGCGAAGGCGTAATTTTGGAAGTCGAGAATCTCGGCTACGGACACCGCCTCTACCGCTACATCGACGTCCAGACGCAGCGCGACGTGGACAACGGCAAAATTTCGATGATGCAGGCGATTGAACGCGCTCGTCCCGGTTTGCCGATGACCGACAAAACAAAGCGGACGGCGATCACATTGTTGGAAAAAGCGTGGCGCGAGGGCGATTTCAAAACTTGCTCGCAAAATCTGTGCGACGAAGCGGTCGTGTTCGTCCAGGACGGCAACAAAATGGGCGCGAAGTCCGGCTATCACGACGACGAAATTATGGGAGTTGCGATCGGTTGGTTTGTGATCGAGACGGATTACGTCGGAAAAGCTTCATACCGATCGAGCGGGCAAAAACTCGGCTCGGCTCAGCTCGGAGGATTTTAAAAAACATGGACATAAAAAAAGTAGATATCTTCGAGGAAGTTCTCGCCAGCGACAAGCTCGGCACATTCGGCGCATTTAGTCCCTATATCGTCGAGAATCTGGGCGACAATCCGGGCATACTTTGGGACCGGATAAAATGGGATCCGTGGACGGCGATGTCGATCTTCGAGGATATGGAAGATAAAGATTCTACGCTTTTTTCGTGTCTCGAAAAACGCCGCGACGGCGTTTTGGCACTTGACCGGCACATTAAGCCGGCGTCTGACAAACGCCAGGACAAAAAGATCGCCGAATTCATTGAAGAAACTCTGAAAGATTTTTGGGGCGGAACCGGCGCGTCGCTCGATGCCGCATCTCACGAAACTCCGTTTGAAAGTTTTCTAGACGAAGCGCTTGAAGCGGTAGGCGACGGCGTAACGATCGGCGAGATCATTTACGGGAACGCAAGCGATCGCGTTTTTATCGAAGAAGTTAAATTTAAGCCGCAGCAGCTTTTCGCGTTTGGCGATACCGCGCTGGCATCCTTTTCGACTTCGCTGATGCGATACCCGCAAACAGGAAGACTGCATTTGCGCGCCGGCGTGACCGTTGAAAACTTTACGGGCGAAGAATTGCCGGAGCTGAAATTTTTTGTTTTCTCATACCGGACGCGGAAATCGAATCGCTGGGGATCGCCGCTGAAAAGAAAATGCTTCTGGCAGACGTGGATCAAACGAAACGGTGTAAAGGCTTGGCTTCGGTACGCGGAGAAAGGTTCCGGAACGGTTATCGCACGCTATAATGACGGCGCCGCGGAAAAGGAACGTGACGATGCGGTAAGCGCGGCGACGGCTGTTCAGGAGCAAAGTGCCGTCGCGATCCCGAAGAAATTCCTTCTCGATGTTCAGGAAATGGTTCGAAATATCGGCACGTCGCATAAGGAGCTTGTCGACGACTACTGTAACGCGGAAATCTCACGCGCGGTCGTCGGGCAAACGCTGACCGGTCGCGGTTCGGACGGCGGCGGCAGCCGCGCTCTCGGCGAAGTGCACGAAAGAGTCGAATCCAAAAAGATCGAGAAGGACGCCAAGCAGATCATGGCGTTTGTGAACCAGCGAATAATTCGCCCGCTCGTCTTTTTGAATTTCGGACCGGGCGCAAAGTGCCCGACGTGGACGCTCGAATATGAGCAGGGCGAAGATCTGAACACGATGGCGGAACGCTACGGCAAACTCCGGAAGGACGTCGGGCTGCCGCTTTCGAAAAAACATCTTTACGAGGCGTTTCAGACGCCGGAGCCGGAAGACGAAGCCGATACGCTCGGCGGTGAAACGCCCGAGCCGGAAAAAACTGAAGATCCGCTCGACGCAAAAACGCTCGAATTCGCGGAAAAAAAAACTCTGAAATCCGGCGGCAGGTCGAGCTTGAAGACGGCGCGATTCAAGAGATTGCGCCCGTCTATGATTCGATTTTCGGACGAGTGATCGCCGAGATCGAGGATAACGACGAGCTAAGAATGCCGGCGAAGGCGTTTTTCAATTCCCTTTCAGACGACTTTCAGCGCATCGATAATCTGCTCGCAGACGGTGTTTTCGCGGCGTATCTGCTCGGCTACGATGAAGCTCGCGAAGAAAATCTGGAAAAAATAGAAGCCGCGCAGTTTGCCGAAGGCGACGGCGAGGATCTCGCCGAAAAAGCCGGTCCGATAGATCTGCGATTCGACGTTCCGCCCAAGGAAGCGATCGACTATTTCAAGCGAAAGAAGATCTTCTCGAAAAAAGAGCTGGCGAAACTGGAAGCCGAAGCGCGAGCCGCCGCGTTCACCGTCGGCGAGGTTTACGAGGAACAGGTTCTCGAAGCTTTCAAAAGCGAGATCCTCGACGCGCTCGAGAACGGGACGCCGGTGAAGACGGTCGTAAAAAACTTCAGATCGATCCTTTCCGGTTCCGGACACAAAATGCTCGGCAATTTTCATCTCGAAACAGTCGCCCGGACAAATATGATGAGGGCATACGGCGTCGGTCATCGTCGGCAGATGGAAGAGGTTTCCGATTTGCTGCCTTTTTGGGAATACTCGGCGGTGATGGACGACCGAACGCGCCCGACGCATCGCGCCTGCGACGGCGTGATCCTGCCGGCGAACAATCCATTCTGGAACACGCATTATCCGCCGTGGGGTTTTAATTGCCGGTGTCGCGTGATCGCGCGGCTCGATATACCGGAGAGCTACGATATCACGCAGCCGAACCCTGACACGCAGCTCGTTACGGATGCCGACGGCGTCCCCATCAAAGCTTCGTACGGAACCGGCGTTTACAATTTGGACGCAGGAAAGTTTGAAGGGATTCCGGCGCAGGCGGGGATGAAAAACCCGCTCAATGCGGTCAGGAAAAAACAGAAAAATTAACAAATCGTGAAGAACAGTTGCGAAAAATTTACAGGTGCGTTATAAACGAAATGGAAATTAACTGATCCATTTCCCAGGAATCGCTCGTATTGAACCAAAAACCGTAAAAGGATTTTACCCTACATGAAAATTCCGGCGACCGATTCTGAACGCATTAAATGAAATTAAACGCTAGTTTGACGGCAAGATTTTAAAAGCATGGACTCCGAAAATCGCGATTCGACGAATAACATCGAATTTGAAGGCGAGGATTTCGTGAAGGTCAGGTGCTATAAATGCGGAAAAGTTTTATTTGAAGCCGGCGCGGAAGCGACCGGAAGGATCAGGAAAAAATGCGGCAATAACAGGTGTAAAGACACGAGAATAATTAGCTTGCCTTTAAATCAAAAAAAAGCTAATCTACAACCTGTCGGCGCTTGAAAAGCGCGGCTCGCAATTATCTTTAGCGGCTCGCAGCAGCCCAAAATCATACAAAAATTTTTAAGCGGTTCGAAGCAACCCGATAAGTCTGAAAAAGACTCGTCGGGTTTTTTATTTTTTATGCCAAAAGAAGGTTTCAAAAATCAATGGATCGCGATCTCGCAGAAAGGTAAATTCCGGGACAGCGAAGGCGTCGAGCGCGATCTGAACGACGATTTTCTCAAAAAGGCAATAGCGAACTTCACACCGAACGACGCTCCCGCGGTGATCGGTCACCCAAAAGAACACGATCCGGCATTCGGTTGGGCGGCGGCGGTGCGTTTGAACGGCGACGTTCTCGAGGCGCAGTTTGCCGACACCGACGACGAATTCGAGAAAATGGTCGAAAAAGGTTTGTTCAAGAAGCGGTCGGCTTCTTTTTACTTGGATCCGCCGAAGCTCCGGCACGTCGGATTTTTGGGAGCGCAGCCGCCGGCTGTTAAAGGCTTGCGCGATATTCAGTTCAGCGATGGTGAATCTGTCACTGTCGAAATCAATTTTAGCGAGGAGAATCAAATGAATTTGAAAGACGAAGATGTCGAAAAAGTGACAGAAAGCGTTTTTGAAAAGCTCAGAAACTATTTCAAAAAACCTGACGCCGGCGAGAAGCAAACCGCGGAATTTTCCGAGGAAGCGATGAAAAAAGCCATTACCGATACGGTCGGCGCAGCCGTCAAGGAAGCTGAGACGAAGCTGACGGCAGACTTCACCGAAAAGCTGAAGGCGAAAGACGACGAGATCAAAACGATCCGCGAAAGCACCGAAGGCGCTGCGGCTTCCGGCAAACGCGCGGAGATCGCGCAGTTCGTCGAATCTATCCCGGCGGAAAAGGGTAAGCATTTTTTGAAGAACATCGGCGTAGTCGAGTTCCTCGAAGCCTGCGCGAACGCCGACGCCGCGAACAAAAACGCGGAATTCGTCGCATTCAGCGAAGGCGAAGGCGACGACAAAAAGGATCACAAATTTACGCTGCTCGGCTGGGCGAAAAACCTCGTCGAGGCTTTGCCGCCGATGATCGAATTCGGCGAAAAATTCGGCAACATCAAGGCGACGGCGGCAGCCGGTGAGATGCTCGATCCGAAGAAAGTGGAAGATATGCGCGCCGGGATGGGAATTAAATCGGAAGGAGGTCAGAAATAATGCCAAGCAAGACTATAGAAACCAGTCCGCAGAAATTTACTCTCGAAGCAATCAAGCCGGAACTAGCAGCGTTTTTCGGTGCAACGATCGGCGACGGGTTTTCCTGCGCAAAAGGCGATACGCTCGGCATCGTCACCTCGTCCGGTTTCGTGCGCAAACGCACTAAAACAACCGTTGACACGACCGCATTTGCGACCGACAGTACGACCGGAAAACTTGCCGATGTGTCACCGTTTAAAGCCGGAGACGTATTGAAAAATGCCGCCGGGCAGACTATCGGCACGATTCAATCCATTAACACCGCGACGCGAGTCATTACGTTGACGGGAAACGCCGCGGTCGCGGTTGCCAACGGCGCTGGCGTGTATGGGTCGGACGGTTCGCAGGTCGCCAAAGGCTTTGCCGACGAAGGCTCGGACGGCGACGGCGTCACGCAAATCCCGGTTTGCATCGGCGGGTATTTGGAGGAAGCCAATCTGAACGGGTTGGATTCGACGGCGAAAACGGAACTCGGCGGCATTTCTACCGTCGGTGGAATCTTTAAATTCTAGGAGAAAAACAATGCCATTAGTATTAACTTATCCAAGCAATCACGAATTGGACATGGTCGTTCAAGAGTACGTTGTCCAAACGGAAAATTTTAGAGGCGCCGAGATCCTGCCCGAAACTGAAGCGATGACGCAGAAAGTTCGCTGGGATGAAAAGGACAGCGATCGGGGGATGACGCTGCCGCACGTTATGGGCACCGATCCCAAAATCGACAAACGTCCCGGCTCGAAAACCCGCGAATACGAGCCGATTCCGTTCAAAGAATCGGACGTTATGAAGGAAAATGAAATCCTTCGCGCGCGGGAGCTCGGAACGCTGAACCAGACGATCAACCTTAGCCGCGCGGTCGCGGAAATGGTCAGTTCGCGTATGGACAAAACCAAAATCCGCGTCGAATGGCTGCGCTGGCAAACTCTTCGCGGCGCTATCGCGCTCAATGAAAACGGCGTAAAAGTCGAAGAAACTTTCCCGGTGCAATCATACACGCCGCTAATTGGATGGGATCAGCTGGCGACGGCGACGCCGCTGCTCGACATCAATGCGATCAAATTAAAGTTTCGCGGGACCGGCGCATCGGCAAACGGCGCGCAAATTTGGATGAACCAAACGACGGCAAATTGGCTGCTCGAAAACCAAAACGACGCCGACCTGAAAGGTTTCCAGAACACCAATTATTTGAACCTAGCTTTTTCAATAGAGCAGGTGAATAAAATTTTGGTCGCTCGCGGGCTTCCGACCATTGAAGTTTATGACGAAACGTGGATCGATGAAGCCGGCGATTCGCAGCTCTTCATTCCCGACGGCGAGATCATTGTGGTTGGTAAACGTCCGGGAAATCAAAAGATCGGTGATTTTTGCTCGACGCCATCGATGCACCGGTTAAAGAACGGTTTGTGGGCGCCCGGCTACTTTTCGCTTCTCGAAGTCAACGGCAAACCATCGACCGGTTCGATGTCTATTTCGTTACAGGAATTAGGCTCCGGCAGCAATCCGTCGTTCAAAACAACCGGCGGCATCTACGGCGGAACTCGACTGATTTTCCCGCGATCGGTTATTCATTCGGTGGTTAAAACCCCGCAGTCTGAATAATGGATGCGGTTTTTCCGCTAAAAAGATCGGGCTGGGAAGACGCGATCCGGTATTCGGTTCGCGGGCTCGAACGATTCGGACGCGGCTTGGATCGAATCTTTATCGCAGGTTATAAACCTGAGTTCTTTGAATACGGCAAGCGGATAATTCATATTCCGCACACGGAAAAAACGGGCGTTCCGCTCGCCGCGCGGATGTGGGAAAAGCTTTTCGCGATCTGCTCGGACGAGCGCGTTTCCGACGAGTTTCTTTTGATGAACGACGATTTTTTCTTTTTGAAAGAATTCTCGGCTCCGGATTTCCCGTTCTTCCATCGCGGCTCGTTTGAGCAGCAAAGGGAGACCGATTCGGATTATCGCCGCCAGGTGATCAACACGCTCGAATTTTTACGCGGGCTCGGATTTACCGATTTGCATTACGGCATTCACTTGCCGATCCGCATCGACAAGCGGAAATTTATCGCCACGTATAAGTTTTTCAGCCTGTTCGATGAATTTGACAAATTGCTGCCGAGACTTTGTTACGGCAACTACCAACAGCCGGACTCGATCCGCAAGCGCGATCGCAAGATCAAGAGCCTCGACGAGCTGGCGGACATCGGCGAGAGCGAGCTGGCGTTTTCAACCGCCGACGAAGCAGAATGCGACGAGCTGGGCGAGGTCCTTAACTGGTTTTACCGGAAGAAACCGGAGTTTGAAAAGATGAGAAATTTATTTCAGTCAGAAAAAAACAAAGAGCTTTTTGTTACCGACGAAGATTCGGCGGCGACGCTGGATAAACGTTATACGAAACCAAAGCTGCTCGCGATAGCCAAAGAGACGAAAACCCCGCACACCGAGGATAACAACAAAAAAGAGATCGCGCTCAGCATTATCACGCATCTTGCGCAGCCGATCGATCCGGCGGCATCGGACAGTGACGACGCCGAGCCGACTTTGAGCCAAACGGTGCAGAGACAAAGCGGACGCGTCCGGGTTCGCGTGATCTGCGCGGGAACGCTGGGACCGAAGCTTTTGAAAAAGAACGATATCACGGACGATCCGCGATACGTGGCGCTGCTCGAAACCGAGCGCGGAAGAACGCTCGTTGAAAAGGTGAAGTAAGTGATCTACATCACGCAGGAAGATCTGCTGAAGCGAATTGACGAGGCGAAGCTGATCGAGCTGACCTGCGATGACGACTCCGAAGAGATAAACATCAACGTCGTCGCCGAAGCGATCGCGGATGCCGAAGGGATCTTTGAAAGTTACGTTAGAACGCGATACAGCTTGCCGGTGGCGGCAACGCCGATGGTAAAAAAATCGTGTCTGAATATTGCGATCTATACGCTGTTTCAGCGGCGGGCGACATTTGCGGACGACGGCGTACTCAAGGTAAAGGAAAACGCTTACAAGGAAACGATGACGCTGCTCAAAGACATCGCTGCCGGTAAGGCGGCGCTCGACATTCCGGCGAGCGAGGAAACAACCGAAAATCCGGCGACGAGCGACGAGATCCTGACGAACGCGGCGAAATCGAAGTTCTCTGACGACGCGCTGAAAGGTTTTTGAAATGCCGAAAACGGAACAAAAACGCCCGGAGACGAAAAAGGAAACGCCGAAGGCAAAACGCAAGGCAACAATGATCATTCCGCGGGTCACGCGCCGGCGGCGGTTTCCGAAAGGGACGCCTTAACGAAATTTTGTGCCGAAATTAGACCTCGAAAATTTGTTTAGCTATCACGCGCCGCAGGGCAACCAGGTCGACCGCTATAATCGCATTCGCGAGGCGGCAAAAGGCTTTGCCCAGGTGATCGTCGACAACACGCCGGAATCGGCGGAACAAACGCTGGCGATCCGCAAAGCGCACGATGCGATGATGCAGGCAAACGCGGCGATCGCGATCAACGAATCATGAGTTCGGCGATCCGCGGCATTGAAGAAGTTTTGAACCGGTTTGCCCGACTGCAGGCAAAAATTGACAATTTGGAGCACCCGCTGAAAGCTTCCGGCGTTTATATGACCGGCAGCATCGAGCGAAACTTCAAAGCGCAGGGACGACCCGCGAAATGGAGAGGACTCGCCGATTCGACTTTGGCGGCGCGACGAACCGGTAAAGGTTCCGGCGGGGCGCAGATCCTGATCGACACCGCCGCTTTAAAAAGCTCTGTAACGAGCGACTTTGAAACAAGCTCGAGCACGATGAGCATCGGCACAAATATGGTGCAGGCGAAGCGAATGCACTTCGGATATCCGGAAGGCGAAGGGCGTGGACATTCCGAAACACCGGCGAGACCTTTTTTGCTGTTCCAGGACGAAGACGCCGACGCTATTTTGAAAATTTTTAATAAGCATTTCGAGGACGCGTTATGACCGTAAAGCTGGATTTTAATTTTTACGTGTCCGGTTTAGAAACAGCGATCCTCGACCTGCTTAAAAACGGCAACCCGCAAACGGATCCGCCGGAAGCCGGGATGACGGGCGTGAAAAGCTTTGCCACGTACGCCGGTGAGCTTGACCGCAATTCATTACTCGCCGCTTTGCAGGCGTTAGCGCCGAGATTGCCGCTAGTTTTGGCTTCTTACGGCAGCGGCGCGGATAAACGCAAAGCCGCGACCGGAATGCTCGAAAACGAGCCGATTGAAAATGAGCATAGCTGCGGTTTTATGGTGATCGTCGCCTGCAGCGATCTACGCGGCGAGAAAGCGCGGAAAGCGTCGGCTTACAAAATGGTCGGCGAAGCCAGGCAGCTTCTCGGCGGCGTCCAGTTTGAAATTGAGGTCGAAGGCGAACCCGAAAAGATTTTGCTGAATCATTCGCCTTTTCTTTTCGCCGGTGTGGAAACGATCGCCAGATTGAAAGACCTGACGGCATACGCGGTGCATTTCACGACGACGTTCAAGGAATGGACGAAAGACCGGCGCGTTGCGATCGAAAATGTCGAAGAGATCGAGCTTGATATCGATCCGGGAGATTTCCCAGGCGATGATCCAATTCCGCCGATAGCTAACGACGATTTGAGTTTGCCGGGAGTAGAAGGAGAAATCAATGAAAGTTAAAAATTTACTAGCGTTTCCGGTTCGGCTTGACGACGGCAAAATGATCGGCGGCGCCGGAACAAGTTCCGATACGCGCAAATACGGCAAAAGGGAGCTTACCGAGCGCGATCAAAAACGATTCGAAGGCGGAAAGCTGGAGGTTATCAATGATCTTCCGGCGAACCCCGAACAAACCGAAACGTCGAAATCTGACGGCGGAAAATCAAAACAATCCGGAGGTAAACAATAATGCCGAATATACCAGGCATCCAGGCATCAATTAACACCGCCGCGCTCGGACAACCCGCGCCGGCTCGCGGCTCGGACACGTTTTTCGCCGTCGGCTACGCGATTTGGGGCGAACCGAACAAACCGACGCTGATCACGAGCTGGAACGAGTTCGTGCAGAAGTTCGGTGGATTTACCGCCAACTCGGAAATGGCGACGGCGATCTATTTGTTTTTCAAAAACGGCGGACGCCGCGCGTACTGCATTCGCGCCACCGAATCCGCGCCGACGAAAGCCACGCTCGCGCTTGCCGACGGTCACGGAACACCGGCGACGATCGTGACGGCGACGGCGAAATTTCCTTCAGAAGCCGATGCGGTCGATATCAAAGTTGAAGTCGCCGCCGGCAGCGAATCGAACACAAAAAAACTTACCTTCACGAGCGTGAAATTAGGTCTCACCGAAGTCTTTGACAATTTCAAGATCACGTTCACGGCGGAAGAGCAAGCAGCTCTCGCCGCCGGTTATTCGCCGTTTTACAACATCGCTCGGGTCAACAACGAATCTCGGCTGGTGGATCTGGTGATCAACGGATCGAACGCTCACACCGCGCCCGAAAATCTGCCGGCAAATATCACCGCGACGGCTTTAACCGGCGGCGACGACGATTTTGCGAGCATCACCGGCATCTCCGCGGCGCTTGAGATGTTCACCGAGGAATACGGTCCCGGACAAGTCGCGCTGCTCGGTCTGGACGACAACGACGCGCTGGTAGCGCATTGCGAAACATTCAAGCGCATCGGTCTCCTGCACGTCGCCGACGACGAAGACTCCTCGAGCATCATCACCGAGCGCGCAAATTACGATTCGGCTTACGCGGCGATGTATTATCCGCCGTTGATTCAAATGCGCGATATTTTAGGTAGCGGTCAGGTTAAATCTTATTTGCCGATCGGCGCTGTCGCCGGGCTTTTCGCAAAAGCGGAAACCGAGATCGGCGTTCACAAAGCTCCGGCAAATTATCGCCTGCAGGAAGTGATCGGCTACGACGAAAGCGCTTACGGGCAAATGACCGACGGGCTTCGCGAATCGCTGAACGAGCACCAGGTGAATGCGATCGTTCGTTTCCCGGAACAAGGCATCAAGGTTTACGGCGCGCGCGTTCTCAAATCATACGGGCGCATCACGGCGATCCACGAGCAGCGAATCTTGAACGATATTTATTATCGGCTGAAGCGATCGCTGCAGGAATTCGTTTTTCAGCCGGCGAATCAAACACTGTTTCGCGAACTCGCATCGGTTTGCTCGCAGGATCTGCGCGAGCGTTATCGCGCCGGCGCGCTTTACTCGGCTTCGGGCGCGGAAGACGACGCCTTTCGCGTGATCTGCGACGAAACGAACAACCCGCCGGAACAATTGCAGCAGCATAAAGTTTCGGTCGATGTTTGGGTGCATCTCGTCGGAATGGCGGAAATGATCCTGCTGAAGATCAATTCCGTGCCGCTGGCAACCGATTTCGACGTGGTAACTGGAGGTAATCAATAATGGCTAACCAACCAAATACAATTGCAGAAAACAGGTTTGCAGTCGAATTAAACGGCATTGCGGCTTTCAAAGCTTCGAAGATAACCGGCGGCGAGGAAAAGCACGAGCCGGTGAAGGTAATGGTCGGCAACGATCCGCGCGCGAAGCTCGGTCGCGGCAATCTCGAAGCCTCGGACGTCGTGATCACGATCCCGAGCGGACTATACGATAATTCGCTGCGCCAGCTTCAAAGCTGGGTCGATCGATATTTCGAAGGACTCGACACCGCGCCGCGTTCGGGGCGCTATATCGTTTACGACGACGCAGGAAGAACGCCGGTCGAAACCTACGAAATACTCGACGCCGTTCCGGTCGAACTCAAACCCGACGACAAATCGGCGGACGGAAACAACGCGGCGAGCGTGACACTCACGCTTAAGCCTTATAAATGCCGGAGAATTTGATGACGGAAGCGGCTCAAAAAAAGGTCAACGCCATCGAGCTGAAGTTCGGTTACCAGGATAAAGAAAACCCGGAGCTCGCGCATCGGCGCGTGGAATTTTCGCGGCGTCCGACGGGCGCGGATTTTATGCGTGCGATCGAGGCGACCGACGGCGCGAATCCCGAATATCTTTTTGAACTGATGGCGACGGCGATCACGAAATTCGGCGAGTTGCCGATGCCGGTTCCGATGACGACGCTGCTTTCGCTTAACTGGATCGATCAGGAAGATCTGCAATCTACGTTTTTTGAGTTTCTCGGCTACACCGGCGCGAAGGACGACGCGAAGATCCTCGAAAACGGCAAAGTGCAGCTTGCGTTCGGCGTCGAGCGCGAAGGCGTGAAATACGACACGGTGGAATTCGGAAATATTCTGACCGGCTACGATCAGATCCAGATCCGCAAAGACGCGGGAACGCAGATCGAGCGCGACATTTTGACGATGGGACGCGAGATCGCGGCGGTTTCGGCAGCGGACGGCTCGCGCAAGCTCGACGGCGGCTTAACGCTTGACGAACTGAAAGCTCTCGATTGGGAAGATTTTGTGATGCTAAAAATGGGGGTCGAAGATTGGCGAGATTCCTTTCGCAAACGCGGAGCAAAGAAGCTGGATTGATTCCGGGCTCGCGGCAGAGATCGTCATTTTGGCGCGGGAAACGGGTTGGAGCGAAGATGAGATCTTGAAATTACCGGCGGCGCGGCGACGCTCTTACATCGGAATGTTTATAAAGTGATTTTCAAAAAAGTCCGCCGCGCGCCGGGCTTTTTTATTTTTGGTTTTGAACGGGAATGGCTGACAGTAACTTAAAACTCGAATTGGTTTTACTGGGCAAAGACCTGCTCGGCAAAATTCTGTCGAAAGACATCGGCTTTTTGAAGCAGTTCAAAAAGGAAGGCGAAGCCGCAGCCAAAGCCGCCGATAAATTAAACAACGCGCGCAAGAAAGCCTCGCCGCGCCGCAAAGAAGATACCGCCGGGATCAAGAAAACCACCGCCGAGATCAATAAGGAGCGCCTCGCGCAGGAAAAGCTCAATAACGCAATCAAACGCCAGCCCAAGCGCGGGCGCGGCGGAAAAGGCGGAGGAGCGCAAAGAGACCTCATGGACGACGCCGTTCTCGCCGGCGCGGGCACAGGCACTCTTTGGCTCGGCAAAAAGGGTATGGAAGCCGCAATGACGAAGCAGGCGGCTCTCACGGACCTACGTAACTCGTTTCACCGCGCGAATGTCGATCTAGGCATATTCAATTCGCAAATGGCTGACGCCGAGCGCCAAGCCGATGTTCTCGGTAACAAGCTGCCTGGAACGACCGCCGATTTTATCAATTTATTCTCAACGATGCGCGAGCGCGGCGTCGACGTAAAAACGGTTTTGGAAGGCGCGGGCGAAGCCGCGGCGCTGCTCGCCGTTACGAACAAAGCGGACGTGCAGCAAACAGGCGAGAATCTCGCGCGCTACGGCGTTCTCTTCGGTCTTAAGGGCAAAGAATACATACAAATGGCTGACCTGATGTCGCGCATCCGGACGTCGAAGGGATTGGAGTCCGAAGAGCTGATCGAAGCGAGCAAGTATTTCGGCGGACGAACCGCCGTCGCACTCGGAATGACGAATATGAAAGGCGCGGAGGAATCGATGCGGTTCCTGGCGTTTCTTCGTGAAAAAACTTCGCTCGAGGGCGGCAGAGTCGGTACGTCCACGTCGTCGTTCTTCCAGCAGTTTATCCAATCGCGAAACAAAAAAGACGATCCCGTAAAAGAGCTGGAAAAACTTAGCGGCGAAAAGCTCACGCTTTTTGACACGAAAGGTAAATTTCTCGGGTTTGAAAACGTCATCAGGGAATTCGGAAAACTCAAAGGCAAATTATCCGACGAGCAAATGCTCGATTTCGGAAACAAGATCGCGGGCGAGGAAGGCGCGTCGATCTTCGCCGCGATGGTGCAGAAAGGCGATCAGTTCAAATCGTTTAACGACGACATAAATCAAACGATCTCGCTGCAGGACAAAGCCGGAAAGGTAAGCGAAAATTTCTCGAATAAAATAGAGGCGCTGACCGGTTCGCTGGAGAATCTCGGGTCTGCCGGATTTACACCGCTGCTCAAACCGCTCGGCAATCTGACCGATAAAACAAACGACTGGGTCGGAAGTTTAACCGACGCGGCAAAAGCGCAGCCGGGCATCGCGCGAATGGTGACTACGATCGGGCTTCTCGGCGGTGCGGTACTCGCGTTCAAAGGTGGCGCCGGCTTGCTTTCAAGATTCGGCGGTGACGTCACCAACAGCTTCACAACGGCATGGAAAAGCGCGGATACGTTTAAAGGAAAGCTCGGCGCTTTGAAAAATTTTGCCAAAAGCCCGATCACGATTAGCCTGCAGATTATGGCAGCCGGAATGACGATCGATCATATTTTAAAGGTTTTTGAGGAGGTGAAAGACAGGGCGGCGAAACTGGCAGAGGATAACCAAACGCTTCGGCAGCAATATGACAACCTTATGGGCGGCGGTGATCTTTACAACTACTCGCGACAAACCGGCGAGCAGCGACAGAAGCTCGATTCATTCGCCGATAAAATGCTCGAAACGATGAAACAAGGGCGCGCGTTGGAAGTCGCGCTCGAGCCGTCTCGCCGCGGCACATTTGAAAACTTCTGGTCGTCGCAGCGCGTCTATTCGGATCAGTGGCGACTTCCCTTCGGTAGCAAGGATTTCGACGAGGAAAAGGCAGCATCCGCGTGGCGAAAATCCGACGTCGCTAGCGGTATGCGCGATCCGAACGTTTTGGCTCGGTTGCTTGCAAAAATCGAAAGCGGCGGCGGAATGAAGCTCAGCGACGACGCGATCAAAATGTTCGAGTCCGCTATCGAAAAGGTCGCCGGCAGCGAAAAGATGCAGCAGGCGCGGCAGGTCCTAAGCGAAGAACGTAAGGGGCAGCCCACTCAATTTCTAGTGCCGTTCCAACAGAGCACTAACCAAACGACTCAATTGTTCAATCGAATGCAGCAGCCCGTCGGCGGAGTATCACAGGATTTTATGAATCTCGGCGGACGACTTTCCCCGCTACCGGGAACGTTGTCCGGGTTTAACACGAATATCGGTAGTTCCGCTAATTCGATAAACCAAATGACAATGGCGGCGCAAAGCTTTGCGAATCGCGTGAATACGCTGGAATTCAAACAGCCGGGCTTCTCCTTTCCAACCAGTTTCGGTGGAAGCACCGGCGGCAGCAAATTTGGTTTCAGCACTTTTAAAGCAAAAGCGAAAGGCGGAAGCGTGTCGCGGAACCGACCATATTTTGTGGGCGAGCAGGGAATGGAAATGTTTGTCCCGACCGGCTCGGGATCGATCGTTAGCAACGATATGCTGCGGAATCGCCGTGTCGCGGGAGATACAGCGCCGAACGTAAATCTATCGGTTCATTTTGCGATCGACGGAGCGAAAGATCCAGACGGAATCGCGCGCGAAATTGAACGCCGTCTGGCAGGCGTTGTTAGCGAGTTGAAAGAGCAGTTAACTCCGGGATATCTGGCACGATCGGTTGCTTATGAGGCTGATCGGGATTCGGAAAGACTCTAGCGTCGGGCGCGGATCGCCAGCGCGATCAAACCGGTCGCGGCGAGCAGCCAGCCGTATATTCCGAAGGGGAAACCGATGATGATACCGGCGGCGATCATGAGACGGAAAAGGACACCGTCGAAGCCCAGATCCTGTATGAAAATTGAAAAGGTGGGATGGTAACCGCAGTGAACGCAAAACGCGGATTCGTCAGAGACTTCCCGCTGACATTCAGGACATTTAACTAAAGCCATGAACGCAATATAGCGGAAAAAAGGAAATGAGACAACCGACGGGATTCAGCATTATAAATTTACGCGATGGCGACGAGATCGATCTTTTGTTCCCGGAAGAGATCAATACCGACGACCGCACGAATTGGGAAGAAGCCGACGTCGCCGGCGGACTAAAGCCGCTGTTCTTTGCAAACGCCGATCCGCAGAAGATCACGATCCGCGAGCTTTGCGTGGATCATACGCGGACGAATAATTCCGTCGAGCCGGTGATCGAAACGCTGCGATCGTGGATGCGCCCGAAGGAGCGCGAATCGGCGCCGCCGCCGCTCGAGCTGATCACTGCCGGCTGGAAGCAAAAAGGCGTTTTATCGGAACTTGGCGTAAAGCGCCAGTTTTGGACGAAAGACGGCGTCTGCATCCGGGCGTATCTGGATCTGACTTTTAACGAGCTGGCGGTCGGCGGTCGGCAGAGGATCGTAACGAGATGATTTTGGAACGCAGCATTTCTCCATTTGAAAGATTCGGCGAATACGTGCCCGTAGAAGACGCCGCGCTGACCGTTCATTTATTTTGCGCCGGCGAGACGCTCTCCGGGCTGGCATATAGATATTACGCCGATTGGCGTTTGTGGCGCGTTATCGCCGAAAGGAATAAAATTCGCGATCCGCGACAGGTCGCGCCGGGCGCGCAGCTTTTGATCCCGGAACGCCCGCTCGAGCGCGGCGCGTTTGAAAGTTTTTGACAAATGGAACCGCTCGCGCCTCATTGCATTGTCGAGATCGAGAAGACGCGATTCGATTCGTGGAAGGGCGAGAATTTGATCGCGGCTTCGGTCGATCAGACGACGGATAAAACAGGCGAAGGCAGCATCGAGCTGTATGACCCGAAACTCGAGATCATTGACAAATTCCTCGGCGGAGGAATAAAAGCGCTGCAGGCGCGATTCTGGCTCGGCTGGGGCGCGGATCTCGGCGCGGCGCTGTTCGTCGGCAGCCTGGCGCGCGTCGAATGGTCTGAACGGATAACGACGTTCCGGTTTCACGATCATTCCGCAAAGATGAAAAAGGAAAAGAAGACGCGCTATTTCAAAAAGAAAAGCGATATTCAGATCCTAAAAAATCTGGCGGCGGACAACGATCTGAAATTCTCTTTGCAAGGCGATCTTAAAGACAGCCAGCCGATAACCTCGCTGATGCAGGCGGGCAAGACGGATTGGGAAACCGCGCTGAAGATCGCCGAGAAATCGGGGCTGCGATTGTATGTTTCCGGCGATACGCTTTTCGCCGTCGAAGCCGGAAAAACCGGCGCGGTGGTTTCATCCCTGGTGTTTGAAAAAGACTTTCGGCTTTTGCGGCAGTTTCACCTGAGCTATAAAGTGCCCGACAACAAAAAAGGCAGGGCGAAAAAAACTCAGGTACGCGGACGCGGCAAAGGCGGGAAGCAATTGAAAGGTGAAACAACGACGGGAACGATCGGAACGACCGATATCATCGTGCGCGAAGATCTTCCGAAACAGTCGGTTGAAATGCTGAGCCGGCGCGCAAAAGGAAAATCTAACCGCCGGCGCGAATATGCTTTTGAGCATCGGCTGCAGACGCTCCCTTCGTTTCGCACCGTTTTGAATTTACGCGATACGCTGCTGCTTGCCGGAATGGGCAAATTTTTCAGCGGCGAGCATCTCGTAACGGACATTCGATACGCGTTTCGTCCGGGGCAGTTAACAGCCGATCTTACGGTCGGGAGAGACATGAAAAAATGAATCCGGGAGAGTTTATAGAAAAAGACAAGGACTTCGGCGACGGCGATTTTTTCTGCGTCGAGGGCATCGTTGCGGAAAATGAAGATCCTGAGAATCTCTGCCGCGTTCAGCTCGTGATCCCGATAATTGATGAAAACGTGATCCACGAGGTTTGGGCGCGTCGCGGTAACGCGTATGTCGGCGCGACCGGTTTCGGCGATTATTTCGTGCCGGAGATCGGCGCGGAATGTCTCGTTTGGGGCAGAATGGGCGATACGAACAACCTTTTTTATATGCCGCTCTACAACGAGACGCATCGTGCGTCGGCGGAATTTCCCGACAAGGAGAACGCCGGCGTTCATGTTCCCGGTAATTTGAAATTGATCGCCGAATTACTAGCGCGGCTTAAGGCGCGCGATATCGAGATCATCGCCGCCGAGCTTGCGAAAATGGTCGGTCGGAACGTGCAGATCAACGCCGAACAAGCGGCGGAATTGAAAGGCAATTCGGTGACCGTTGAGGCGGCGCAAGCGGCGCTTTTGAAAGGAGGATCGGTCAGTATCGAAGGCGCGACTGTCACGCTGAAAAACGGGAACATCTCGATTCAGGGCGGGAACGTAACGGTGACCGGCAGCAGCATAAAGCTACATGGAAGAACGGTAAACCCGACGGGACCGTCAATTTAACATAAGGAGAATAAATGAAAGCAAAAATAAACCAGGATAATTTTCGGCACGGCGTTTTTCGCCTTGAGCTTTTCGACGGCGAATACGCTGAAGGCAAAAAGCCGTTTAAAACGATGGGGTTTGAAAACGCTTACGTCGACACCGGCGGCGCTCTGCTGCTCGATCTATTGATCGGCGGCGCCGGCACGGTTTTCAATAACGCAAACGCACACATCGGTGTTGGCGATTCGAGTTCGGCTGTTGCCGCAGGTCAAACCGATCTGCTGGCGTCGTCTAATAAAACGCGCAAAGCAATGGACTCAACTTTTCCGTCGCGCACCGGGCAGGTGATGACGTTCAAATCGACATTCGGAACGGACGACGCAAATTACGCCTGGAACGAGATGGCGATCTTTAACGCTTCGTCCGCCGGCACGATGCTTTGTCGTTCGCTGGTTTCGAGTCCATTCACTAAAACGTCCGGCATCTCGGTTGTCGCGACTTACACTTTGACCGTTCCGTAATTTATGCCTATTGAGACGTTACAAGTCTCGGCGAATTCCACGCCGAACAACTGGACGCTGTCAGCCGGCGCGTCAAAGCCTGCGGCTGTCGCCTCGCCGGACGATGATGCTACGTCTTACATCTCGTCCGGAACGTCGAACAACACCCAGCAGCAGTTTGCCGTTGCGGACTCCGTGCTACCGTCAACAGCGGCGATCAGCAGTGTGGTTCTCAAATCCCGGTGCAAACGCGGCGGCGCGCAAAACGTCAATTTTCAGATGACGGCTGTTCTCGGCGCGAGTACTTCCGCCGGCGCTTCCCAAACCGGCACTTCGGCGTTTGCTGCTTTTTCCGACACGTTTGCGTCAAAACCCGGCGGCGGCGCTTGGACGCCGTCTGATGTCAACAGCCTGGAAATTCGCATCCAGAATACGCAGGCGCGCGATCTGCAGTGCACGACGTTTTGTGTCGAGGTTAATTACACGTTGACCGTTACAAACACGGAAACGAGCACCGGAACGGAAACGGGAGCGATGTCGGGTTCGTTGTCCGGCGCTGAGAGCGGTGCAGGCAGTGAGTCAAAAAGTTTGTCTGGAAGCTTGGACGCGCAAAGCGAAACGAGCACCGGATCGGAAACGAACGCGGCTGCGGCGAGTTTAACGCAAGCCGAAAGCGGTATCGGTTCGGAAGCAAACGCGTTGTCGGGGGAATCGAGCCAAACAGAAGCGGCGCCCGGAACGGAGGCGTCGGGGTTTGTCGCGGAACTTGAAACTGCAGCCGAAGCAGGACTCGGATCGGAGGAGGAAAGCGCCTACACCGAAAGCCAGGAAGCCGAGACAATCTGGGATTCCGCTGAAGATAATTCGATCTCGGCGGAATGTGAATTGGCGGAATCGGCTGCCGGAAGCGAAGACCACTCTTTGTCCGGATTCGCCGCCATCGCCGAAACCGCGATAGGAGCGGACGAAAATCTTGCAGAAGAGATCTGGTATGCGGATAGCAGCGAATCGTGGTTCGAAACGGAAAATCAAAACGCTTCCGGAAATCTAAACATTCCGGAAGACGCGCTCGGCGATGAAAATCAAGCCGTCGAAGCCACGCTCGAGCAGAGCGAAAATTTGGCTGATAACGCGGAAAGTGCGGCGCAAGCCGCTACTGCGATCGCGGAAACCGGTGTCGGTTCGGAATCATTGTCGTTCGAATCCCAAACTGTATTAAACGACGATTGGGCAGCGATTGACGGCATGTTAAATCTTGGTTTGATCGACGGCGCTGAAGCTGGTCTCGGAACGGAAGAAAACAGCGCCGAGGAAGCCGACGACAATTTAGCGATTTTTGCTGATGAGGTTTGGGACGCGCTCGATTCGATCCAATTGGAAAGCGGAGTAATTGTCTCGGAAAACGCGCTCGGATCCGCAAACTGGTTTCCTTTTCAAATTCCGCAAATTCCGTTTTCATTCGAGCTCTTGAATTCCGGTAAAACGCGCGCGCGTGCGGAGTTGAACGGTACGACGGAAAGCATTTTGCTGGGCGCAGGACAAATGAATACGCGGCTGATAAATGATGGCGAAACCGGCGCGGATCTTCGAAACTCTGGAAAAACGGAGGCGATCATATAATGCCGCAGAGTTTTTACACAAAGCGGGGCGATACGGGAATTCCGCTCGAGGTCATCTTGAAGGACGCCCGCGGCGCGATCGACCTGACCGGGTGGACGGTGAAAATGATCATGACGCCGCATGGAAAAAATACGCCGCGCGTTATTGATGAAGCGGAAGTTGCGGTCGCTCCTGATCAAACCACCAACAAGGGAAAGATCAGCTACGCGTGGGAGCCGGAAGACGTGGAGGTGGTCGGCGTTTTTGATGTTGAATTTATCGGCACCACGCCGACCGAGGAACAGATCACGTTTCCGCGCCGGCAGGGCGACGAGAAGTTTTTGAGGGTTTTTGTCATCGAGAGTAAAGCAGAATGAACATTCTCGGAAGAACAATTTCATTTCCATTTCGCGCGGACATTCGCGGCGCGGCGGCGACGACCGCAACCGACGACGAGGTGATCACGCAGGCGGTCATCGATCTACTCGAGACACGACAAGGCGAACGCGTGATGCTGCCGAATTACGGAATGCCCGACTTTATCTTCGACGTTTTGAACGCGTCATTCGCAACGCGGCTCGCGTTTTATCTCGAGGAACAGATCCGCAATTATTTTCCGGCGATCGAGATCGTCTCGGCTGAAGCCGGAAGTTTGAACGGGGCGCAGTTTACGCCGAACGCGCTGGCGGCGATCCACACGGCAGCGATCCGTGTTCGCTGGACGAAACACGGCGAAGCGGTGCCGCAGGAATTGATATATCCGACGTGGAGGCTGGATGTTGTCTGATTGGATCGTATTTTGGGCGAAAAATAACGAGCGACCGGTGATGTCGCCGGACATGCTCTATTTGGCGATGAAGCAGATCAAAATGGCGAGAAACCGCAGACGATTTAAGAAAGGTAAAAAATGATCGAATATCCGGACCTTGAAATCAGGAATGAAGACCAGCTCGCGGCGGAGTCGATCTCGCGCGTTTCGGGTGGTTTGACGCTCGAGATCGTTAATGACCAGATCCGGACGCGCCAGGAGCTTCTGAAGCAGATCGAAGCCGGTTTGGATGCGCCTATCTGCCCGGAACTCACGAACGCGAATCCTTCGGCGCCGCACACGGTTTTGCTCGAAGCTTTCGGCTGGCTGCTCGCGCAGCAGGCGTATCGATTTAACCGCGTTCCGGAGCAGAATTTTATCGCCTTCGCAAATCTTTTCGGGATCGAGCCGCGAGCGGCGACGGCAGCCGAAACGACGCTCAGATTTACGGTCGATCCGCCGGAAGATACGGACGTGACGATCCCGATCGGAACCGAGGTCAGCGACGCTGCCGGCGTTTATGTTTTTGAAACGATCGAGGAGATCACGATTCTTTACGGCGCGCCGTCCGGCGATGTTTTGGCGCAAAGAACGCTTTCCGGGCAAACGCTGCTCGCGCCGGACGTTTTGACCGAACTGATCGACCCGATCGCGTTTGTCGACGCGGTAACGAATCCGGACGCGATCGATTCCGGTTCGGAACTTGAATCGCTCGAATCGACGCTCAACCGCGTCAAGCGATACCAGCGGCGCGGCGAAAGGATCGTGTCCACGAAAGATCTCGAGGAAGCCATCCTCGACGAAGCTTTGAGCGGCAACGGCGTCGTCCGGGCGTTTCCGTTTATCGTGAATGGCGAATTCCTCGAGCATAAGCCGACCGTCGGGCATACGACGGTGATCGTGATGACAAAAACCGGCGAGAACATCGATACGATCGCGCAGACGAAGATCGCGGCGCTGCTCGCATCGGCGGTCGGCAATCAATTTATATATGTCGTAAATCCGTCGTTTATCGAGTTCGACGTTTCGGTGAAGGTTCGGCTGAACATCGGCTCGCCGCAGGGCGCGGTACTCGCTGCGATCGAAAACAATCTGCGGAATTTTTACGCCGCCAGCCGCGAACAGTTCGGCAGACCGATTCTCCGATCGGAAATTATCGCGGTGATCGAGGGAACAAACGGAGTTGACCGCATCGAGGTCGTGAATCCTGTGAACGAAACGGAAATCGATCAAAACACGCCGATTCTGGCGAGCCCGCTCGTTGATACGAAGCTGCGGGAATTCGAGTTGGCGAAGCTCGTGGACGTGGAGATAAATGTCGTTTAACCAGCAATATTTTTACGATCATCTGCCGTCGCGCTTCAGGCGCGAGGATAAGGATCTGTTTCTGAAACGGTTCCTCACATTCGCCGGCGACACGATCGACGAATGGGACGCGAAATTCGACACCTTTTTCGAGAACATAAATCCGGAAACGGCACCGGTGAATTGGATCGTTTTCTGGCTGCAAAATCTGTTCGGCTGGAGCTGGTTTCCTTTTTGGTTTACGACGGCGAATAAACGCGCGCTTTACGGAAATTTTGCGCGTCATCTGGCGCGACGTGGAACGCGCCGCGGCATTGAGCTTTGGCTTAAGGATTTTGGCATCATCGCCCGCGTTCACACGCGAGCTTTGCCTTACGGCGAATTCGTTTACGGCGAATCGCATTTCGCGATCACCGAGCCGCTGCGCCTGATTGTGGAGATCCTTTTTGTGCAGTCCGCTCAGCAAGATCTGCACGTTTGGGGCGAAGGCGCATACGGCGAATTTTATTACACGGAACCGAAGCCGCTTTTTTCGGAAAAGGAAATTCTCGATCTGATCCGCTACGTCCAACCGCACGCGCAGGAAATAACGGTCATTTGGCGCGTCGGCGAAGCTTGGGAAACGGACGAATATTATTGGTCGCAGATTCAATGGTGAGTTTTTATGGCACAAATTAAAGTAAAACACTTCAAAGTTCTGGGGCTGCCAACTGAGCCGGAGCCAAATTCGTACTACCTCGTCGAAAACGACGACCACTACATGATCTACGTGACGGACGAAGAAGGCGTGCCGAAATGGAATTCGACTGTCGGCGAAGAAAAAAGCGTAGTGCTGGAAATTTCCGATGATCAACATGATTTGGAACTCGGCGGCATCACGACACTAAATAATTCGACGGGTATTTTAAAGGTGATCACCGGGATTTCTGCCGGCGCGGCGAATATTGTTAAACGACTGGTTAACGGTGGAACGAGTGCCATTCTTTTAGCCGGGGAAGATGAAGGCAGCGCTGCCGCTAACAGATTCGCCGCAGGGTTTCTTCTTAATATCGGCGCGATTGCTACGATCATTTATAACCCCGATATAGAAAAATGGGAGGTTTTTAGTTAAATGGCAGACCTAAATCTTGATATTTTACAAATTCAAAATTGCAATACAGATGTCGCGCCAATTACGGCGAAAATAGCCGAAAAGGCGGTTGAACTTGTGCGTAAAGCCTATGAGACATTGGGTGAAAATTACATTAACGCCAAAGAAATTAGAAATATGTGTGACGGGACAATCAAAATAACTTGGCGACAAGGGAGTAATCATCTGAGCGCGCGTGTCGGTGAAAAAGTAATAATCCACAAAGGCGACAACGAACGTAAAGAAGTGGACAAAATCGCGGTTTTTACTAAAGCAATCGCGGAGGTTTTTAATGGAAGTTAAAATTTCTGATTATTCGGGCGACGTGGTCGGAACGGATTGGACGCCCGCTCTTTTGGCGGCATTTGAAGATATTCGTGTCACCGGCGGGAGTATTTATATTGACGACGACATCAAACAAGAGTCGCAGTTACAACTAAACACCGCCGACACCGACTATACAAATTTGATGATTCGCGGTGATACGGGAAGTGTTAATCAGGTTGCTGTTTATCCTGCCGACCACGCCATTTATTTGAATACTAATATTCTTAATACGGTTATCCGCGATATGCACTTTATCGGCAATACGATCACAGATCAAGGAAATCCTTTATTTTATGCCGCTTTGGCGAATGTCTTGTTTAGCGGCGCATTAAACAAAACATTGCTCGAAAATGTGATGTTCACAGGGCTTGCCTCACCCGCTCGAATCGTTTTTTTATATCAAACTTTGGCGCGAGTTGTGAACTGTAAATTCGGGGGCTGTTCCGCGGCGGATGTAGTCCACGCCTATGCGGTGAAAGGCTTATTGATGAAGCACACCGAATTTTACGACTACGAAAACTTTCGGAAGGTTTATTATGACAAATCGCAGGGGCGAACAAATTGGATTAAAGTAGATAATCCGCTTGCGGAAAATACGGCAAATACAGGAATAGTCAGAATCGAGGATTGTCGTTTTGATGAAGGGTCATCAAACGCCGTATCTATTGACGGCTACGCCTCAATCCTTGACGGGTGTCGCCATAACTTAAACGGCGGCGGTGCAGGTTATATTTTCACAAACTGTAAATTTGTCACCATCCGAAATAACTGGTCAGGATACCCCGCTCAAGACGTGCCGTGGGCTGTTTTTTTAGATTGCGGCGAGGTAATCATTGAAAATTGCAATGTCGGGCAAGGCGTCGCGCGGGTTCAGGCAGACGCGAACACGAGAGTTAAAATTATCAATTCGCCAAATGTAACTCTGGAGAGGGTTTAGTAAAACATTATGAAACAAAGACTAATTCAAACAATAATTCAGGGCGATAATACGCTCGGACAGGTCAGCGATAAAAACGATCTGATGAAGGCGCAGCAGTTTATGCATGCGCGGATCAGCGAAACGATCTACGATTTCCTGAATAATCAGAATGCAAACGAGGCGACCGGCTTCAGCTACGAGCTGGGTGAGGGAAACGCCTTTAATATCACGATCAAGAAGCCCGGACGCGTTTATGCAAACAGCGGCGTTTCATTCGAGCTTTTGGGAAATACGCTGCTCTCGATCGCCGAAGCCGACGAAGAATTTCCGCGTCTCGATCTGGTCGTCGCCGTGCTGGACGACGAAGTGAACGCCGAGCTCGATCTCATTCCGTTTGTCCAATTGCGCACCGCGGAAGAATTCTCCGAAAGCGTCGAACCTTATCCGCCGCAAAATATTAACGCCGCGACCGAGCTTCACTGGCGAGCCGTGCCACAGATCAGAACCGGAACGCCGGCGGCGACTCCAAGCGCCCCGGCGCTGGCTTCAAATGAAGTGCCGCTGTATCTGATCGCTGTCGCCGCGGGCGCATCTCAGATCCACGACACCGATGTGTTTGACGTGCGCGAGACGATCCTCACGCTCCGAAAGATCAATCAATTGGTCGGCAAAAACACGATCGATATCGCCGGGCTGCTCCGTCGTATAGAGATCGTCGAAGACGTCGGAAATTTATTTATAAACCTGCCGCTTATCTTCGGTCAGTTCAGAACGTTGAACGACATTCTTTCGTCTCTGCAGCGGCAGTTGGCCTCGGTTCGTAATCTACCCGAAATTCGTTACAAACACCCGAAGCTCGCGCTGACGGATCATGCGACGGCGCAAATCCCTGCGGCAGGCGCGGTGACGGACGACGTTATTGCAGTGCCAGTGGTTGATATCGAGGTTGGCGGAGTTATAAATTTTGGAGACCGAGAGGTCATTCTTCGCCCCGAAAAATTTGCCGACGCAACGCGAAACGCGCGTTTTCACCAGGTGACCTCGAATCCCGAAACGGTCAAACTGGAAACCGTGCTTACGCTAAACGGCGTCGAGCAAATTGCCGCCGACGGCGCAGCTGATTTTGTCGAGAAAGCTTCAGAGTTTCCGGCAGATCGCGCGCGCCCGGCATGCGCCGCAAGGAACGGGCAGTTTATCGAAGTTTTCGGCGGTCTTGCTTCAAACAACCTCGCGCATTTAGGCGACTGGCTGACCTACGATGTGGACAACGACACGCTGACGACCCGCGTTCCGCTTACAGCGTTACCGAGCGCCGATCGACCGGCGATGTTTCCTTGTGGTGACGGGACAAATGTCCTGCTTATTTGCGGCAGCGAGAGTGACGACACGCCGCAGATTTTTAAGCTGGATGCGGTGTCCGGAGCGGTAACTGAAATTACAACAACGAAGCCGACCGGCGTCCAATTTTTTGGCGATCTGATCGCGACGAATAAAATTTTGGTGGTTGCGATTCGTAAGGAAATCTCCGGTTTCGAGACTGACTTTTGGGAGTTCAACACATCAACAAATCTGTTCACGCAACTCGGCGTCACCGGCAGCGTCCCGAGCCTGACGCTCGATTACGCTCACGGATGTTTTTATCGTGAAAACGAATTTGTTCTGGTTAAGTTTACGCCGGGCGAATCCGCTTCCGGCAGGACGTATATTTTTAACGCGTCGAGCCTTGTTTGGACGCAAATCAATATTGCCTCGCCGTATGGAAATACCGCCGAAAAGCGAGCGCCTTTGAGCCGTTTCCGGATGGCGAATATCAACGGGCGTCCGCTGCTGGTCGGCGGACTATTAGCTAAGGAAACCGACCCGAACAACGCGAGGATCTGGGAGCTGCAAAGCAACGAGATCACGTTCTCGACCGCCAAACGTATCTGGAACGCATGGAACGCGACGTTCGAGCCGCTGACCGATGCCGGGCTTTGCTCCACGCTCATCGGAAATCGTCCTGCCGGTCGCGCCGCGTTATTCGCCGGGCACGGTAAATTCAGCAACGCGCAGCGTAAGGTATTTGCTTCGGTGCAGGGTGGTTTAGTTGCTACGACATACAACGGTGAGGCGGCGATCACGTTGGCTGACACGTCGACTTTTGCGACGTTTAGTATTCCCATTTATAACAACGCGTGGGAGGTCGCAAGCTATATGCTTTCGGTCGTTGGTGATTGGACTGACTCGAACTTAAAGGTCGAAGTTTCGTTCGATGACGGCGACAACTACCAAACGATTTCTCCTGATAGATTAGCTTTGGTCCTTGCGTCGGATTCGCCCGGCAAAAGGCGGCTGAAGATCACGCTTTACAATCTGAAATCGTCGAAGCCAGTCCTGCAGCAGTTAGTGGAGATCTTTGACGAGGACGGCGCGCAGCTCGAGCAGCGTATCGTCATCCGCTACGATTCGCCTGGCGCCGTTCGTGCGGTGTATGTTGATCGGGACGGTGTGATCACTCTCTCGGCGACGATCGAGCCTTCGACGCCGGATAAATGCCTTTTACATAAAGTCACACCCGACGGTGCGGAAGATCCGCCGATCGTTAAGAATTACATCAATCGCCGGCGGGTTCATATTAAATACACCGGCATTTCTGACGGCTCGGCGGAATTCGACAATGAGCTTGCGGTGCCGGTGAGATACGTGGACGCTCGCGCGGTGAAAGACGCCGATTCCGTGATCTACAAAATTGGCGACCCTGAAGTAGAATTTGATGCGGTCGTGGACGTTGCGGGAGTGGTGAGCGGCGACGCGTGGATCGTCGAACTGGAAGGATAAAAATTTAAAGTTCTTTGAAAATTTAATCCTATTTCAGACACCTTTCAGCGAGGCGTTAACGGACTGATTTTAAATGGTTTCTGACATCGTTTTGAGGGTTGTTTATTTAAAGATGTGAAAACGGGCGGGTGGGCGTGTTTATTTAAAGTTGTGAAAACGTTTATTTAAAGATGTGAAAAGCAACACAAAAATAAACATACTCCGCATTCGGAGTACGGAAGATTTTCCACAGAAGTTGTGGGAAAGGCGGTTTTTTGTGTCTAATTTTTTCGTTTAATTTTTTGTTAAACAACTACCTTTTAGCATTCTGCACATTCAATGTGCAATTCCTCAAAGCGCCCGCCGTGAAAGTAAATTTTGGAGTTTGTCCCAAACGATATCAGGTGAAAATTCCAAAAGACACGACGGCTTTTGTTCATCGCGCTTTGTATATGTACATTCAACCTGGTGACATTTTGTGCATTCAAACGCCGACGTCAAATGAAATTGATGCGAGCCGATCGTGCCGACCATCGCCGGATCGGTCGCGCCGTAGATCGTTACTGACGGCACGCCGAGCGCCGCCGCGATGTGACTCAAACCCGTATCCAACCCGACCGTTGCCGCGGCTCGCGAAATGATCGCCGCTTTTTCCGCGATCGAAAGCTTCGGCAAAACGATCGCCTTATCGTTTTTATCGGCGATCCTGTCAGAGCGCAGACGTTCCGCTTCATTTCCCCACGGAAGAACAACAAAAAAACCCGCTTCGCTCGCGCACGCCGTCAGTTCCGTCCAATAAGCTTCGTGCCAAACCTTCGAATCCCAGCTCGTACTGTGTATAAAAGTCAAAAATGGTTCTGGCAGTTCGATTGGAATCGTCGGCAGCCGCGATTTGTCGATACCGTAATCAATCGTGTTTTCGTCAAACGAATACCCGAGCGATTTTGAAAGAAGTTCGCGCATCCGCCGGATCGCATGCTGTTTTCGCTGAACCGAAAACTTTCGTTTATAAGCGACGTGCGCGCCCTTTTCATGGACGGACTTCGAATCGAAACCACAGCGAACACCTCTTGCGAAACGCGCGATCATCGCGCTTTTGAGAATTCCCTGCAGATCGACGATAAAGTCGTATTTTTCCGCGCGCAGCTTTTTGAGAATTGAATTTATCTCTCGATCTTTCAGCCCTTGCCGAAACGTTTGCCGCAATCTTCTGAGAGCGGTCGGAATCACCGTCTCGACCGCAGAATGCCACGCCGGAATTTGCGCAAAATCCTCGTCCACAACCCAATCGAAACGAGTATCCGGAAAGGTTTTAGCCGCGTCGGTCAGCGCCGGCAACGTTTGAACAATGTCGCCCATCGATGAGAGCCTGACGATTAATATCCGCATTAGTTAATTCCCAAATTTTTCATCCGCCGGTACAAATGGCTTCGGTCGACGCCCATTAATTCCGCGGCTTTTGAAACATTCCCGTCGGCTTCGGTTAATTTGTGCAGGATAAATTCGCGCTGGTAAGCGTCGGTTGCGTCTTTGAACGAAGGAAATCGAAATGAAGACGCCGGCGGCTCGTCAAATTGGTTTGCTTTTGGCAGATCTTCGCCTAAGATCTTTTGCTTTGAGATCGTGATCACAACGCGTTCGATCGTGTTGCGCAGTTCGCGCACATTTCCCACCCACGCGTAATTTTGCAGCGCCAGAAGCGCCTCTTCCGTAAAATTTTTCGGTTTCTTGCCGTATTCGAGCGAAAATTTTTGATTAAAATGCTCGACGAGAAGCGGAATATCCTCGACGCGTTCGCGAAGCGGCGGGACCTGAAACGGAATTACGTTGAGGCGGTAAAACAGATCGATTCGGAAATTTCCGTTGTCGATCAGGCTTTCAAGTGGCTTATTCGTCGCCGAAATTACGCGAACGTCCACACGAACGGGTTTGTTGCTTCCGACCGGTTCAAAGCGCTGTTCTTCGAGTACGCGCAGGATTTTCGCCTGCACGCGCGGCGACATATCGCCGATCTCGTCGAGAAAAAGCGTGGCGCCGTCGGCTATTTCAAACTTTCCTTTTTTTGCGTTTCCGGCGCCTGAAAATGCGCCTTTCGCGTGTCCGAAAAGCTCGCTTTCGACAAGATCTTCGGGAATTGCGGCTGAATTTATCTCGACAAACGGCGCGCCCGCGCGTTTCGACTGCGCATGAAGCGCTCGCGCGACCAACTCCTTTCCCGTTCCCGATTCGCCCGAGATCAAAACTCTGCCGTCGGTCGGCGCCACGATTGCGATCTGCTTTCGCAGCGCGCGCATCGCGATCGATTCGCCGACCATCATATATTCCTGGCTTAATTGCTCGGCGAGATTCGCGTTGACGCGCTCTAGCTCGCGCTGACGAATCGCGTTTCTTACGGTCAGAACCGTTTTTTCCAAGCTCAAGGGCTTTTCGATAAAATCGAACGCGCCGAGCTTTGTCGCGTTGACGGCGGTTTCGATATTTCCGTGCCCGGAGATCATCACGACCGCCGAATCGTTCCCGTTTTCGCGCAGTTTTTTGAGCGTTTCAAGTCCGTCAATTCCCGGAAGCCAAATGTCGAGTAAAATGCAAGCAAAATTTCTCACCTCGACGGCTTTTAGGCAAGTTTCGCCCGATTCGCACGATTCAACCTCGAAGCCTTCGTCTTCGAAAACTCCGCGCAGAGTCTCGCGAATTCCGCGCTCGTCGTCAACAATTAAGATCGAAAAAGTCATCAGATAACAGGTAATTCTATAATAAATTTCGCGCCGCGCGGTTGATTTGAAACCGCTTTTATTTTGCCGTGGTGCTCACTGATGATGCGCTGAACGATTGCCAAGCCCAGACCGGTGCCGCGACCTTTCGTCGAAAAATACGGCTGAAAAAGTTTTTGAAAATCGCTCTGCGGAATTCCGTTTCCGTTGTCGGAAACCTCGGCAACCGCCAAATCACGCGCTTTGTCCCAAAATGTTTTGATAAAAATTCGCTTCTCTTCCTGCGATTTATCAAAAGCTTCGATGGCGTTGTCGATCAAATTTACAAACACTCGTTTGAGCTGCTCGGCGTCGAGCGCAACTTCGGGTAGATTTTCCGCCAAATTCAGATCGATTTTCAAATTAGCAAAGCGATCTTCGTAAAGATGATAAGTTTGCCGAACGATCTCGTTTACGTCTCCATTCTCGAGCCGCACGTTCGGGAGACGCGCAAAACGCGAAAACTCGTCAACCATTACTTTCAAGGAATTTACTTCGCGCAAAATGGTTTCCGTGCCGTCTTGTACAACCTTCGTCGTTTGCTCTTCGGAAAACCTGTCAGCCGACGCAGGCGGTTCTGACATTTCACCGTTTGCAAACCGTTTTGCAATTCTTTCAGCTGAAAGCTGAATCGGTGTCAGCGGATTTTTGATCTCATGCGCCATACGCCGCGCAACTTCCTGCCACGCAGAAGCGCGCTGCGCCGTTATAAGTTCCGATAGATCTTCAATCACGAGCACCGAGCCGCTTTTATCAGGCAGCGCGGTCGCCGACATCGCAACAGGCAAATTGCCGTTTCTTTCGCCGCCTCGATCCGCATTTTCGCGCTGCAAAACCGTTTGCTCGCTTGCATGACCAGTGCGCTTGGCGCGGTTGACAAGGCGTTCCAAAACAGCTCGATTTTCTTCGGTAACGAGCTTCGCCAATTCAAATTTTGAAAAATCTGCGTTTTCCAGTTTCAGAATTTGAATCGCGGCTTCGTTGATCGTCGTCACTCGATTTTCCGAATCAAACGAGATCACGCCGGTCGAAAGCGATTGCAAAATCGTCTCGATGTATCTGCGCCGCTCTCCGAGTTCGGCGGAATTTTCTTCGAGTTTCGCCGACATTTCGTTAAAAGCGGAAATCAGCAGCGCGAGTTCGTCTTCAGCCAGCGCGTCAACGCGGTGCGCAAGATTTCCCTGCGCGATTTGGTCCGCGCCTTCGGCGAGCGCTTTTATCGGAACGGTCAATCCGCGCGCGATATAAAACGCCGTCCAGCTTGACGCGAAGATCAATAAAAACGTCAAAACGCCGAGAGTAAGGAGCCCGATCTGCCGAACGGTGATCTGCTTTTCCTTCAATTTATCAAATTCGGCGAGCGAGCTGTCCACTAATTGCGAAACATTTTCTTCCTGCGTCAGATAATCTGAAACGACGATCAAACGCCGTCCGTCCGAAAGCGTTGCGACCGCCGCATCGAAGCCTTTGCCGTCGCGCAAAAGCGAATCGTCCGAATTATTTATTAAGGAAAGCGTCTTCTCAAGTTCGTCTTTTTGCGCCGCGTCGACCGCTTTTTCGGCGAAAGCAAGCGACTTATTTTCTTTTGAAATTATCTCCAGTCGGGTTAAACCGCCGGATTCCAAGATTTTCTTCAAATCCTCGTTTCCCGGATTTTGTTTTTCTACCAGAATCGCCAGCATCGATGCCGTTTCGCGAAGCTTTACAGATTGATCGACGATCGACTGATTCTGCACTTCGCGCGTTTCGCGAATCACATTTTCGGGGATTTGCGTAAACCAGCGGTCGAGCGCGCGGTTCATAAAAAGATACGAAAAAACCGCCATCGCAAGGATCGGCAAAAGGCTGCCGGCGACAAAGAAAATAAGAAGTCTCGTCTTTATCTTCGAACCGAGTTCGAGCGCGCGCCGCTCCCGACTGAGTTTCAGCAGACTGCGGACAAAAATAAAACCGAAAACGACAAATGCGAGAAAATTCAAGCTGGAAAGCGCATAAAGAATAAGCGTGTCGCTTGCGGTTTCGACCGAGAGATTTCGCCAGAGATTTGACGACTGCAAAAGGAACAAAAGCACGAGCAAAATTAAGACGATCGCGCCGAGAATATACGGCGGAGTGCGGCGTTTTTTCTGCGCGGCGGGTTTTTCCACGAGTGCAAGTTTACCATAAAATTATTCGTTAAAAACCGTAACGCTGCCATCTTGGCGGCTGTCGCGGTGGCATCTTGCCGCCGGTGCGCGCTAACATTGACCGAATATGATATTTTTACTCACGGTAAATGGATTTGTCGGGACAACCGGCAAGATGCCGCGCTACATTTAATGAATCTTAAAACCGTCTTTTTCAACGACTTTGACCGCCTCCGGAGCGGTTGGCGTTTTGCGATCTTCCAGCTTTCGATAATATTTTTCGGCGGCATTCTCGGCGGCGGCGCACGAATTTTTATCGATCGGCTCGGCGACGTTCCCGGCAAAAGTCTTATTTCGTTCGTCGTTCCGAATTTTGTTCTTCTCGTTTTGGCTGTTCTTTTTGGATGGCTTTGCGGAAAATTTCTTGAAGATCTGCCATTTCGCGCGCTTGGAATTTCTTTTACAAAACCTTGGTTGAAAGATCTGTTTTTTGGACTGTTGGTCGGTTTGCTTGCGATACTTTTAGCGGTCCTGATCGCGGCATTGTTTGGCGGAATGCGGCTCGAATTCAATTCATCTGCCGGAATTTCCACAATTCTACAGACTTTGGCAGTTTCGTTTACGATCTTTTTTGTCGGCGCGGCTGCCGAAGAAGCATATTTTCGCGGCTATATTTTGCAGACCTTTTCGCGCGCAAATCTCGCGTGGATGGCAATCGCTTTTACTTCGCTTTTTTTCGCGTTCGCGCATTCCAACAATCCAAACGTTTCATCGATCGCCAAATTCAACACAGCGCTCGCGGGCATTTGGTTTGGCATCGCTTATTTGAAAACCAGAAATTTATGGTTTCCGTTCGGAATTCATTTCACGTGGAATTGGGTTCAGGGCGCGATACTCGGAATTCCAGTAAGCGGAATCACCGAGATCACAACCGCGCCGCTTTTTCTCGAAACCGAAAAAGGAAACGCGTTTTTTACGGGCGGAGAATACGGCATCGAAGGCGGAATTGCATGCACGATCACAATTATTTTCTCGACCGTTTTGATCTATTTCGCGCCATTTTTGAAACCGACGGAAGAAATGTTGGCGCTGACAAGCGAGGAAAGGAATGCAGAAGCCCGCACGAAGTAAGGGCGCCCATACGTCGTGCGGGCTTCTGCAACGTCTCAAATCGTCTTGATCTTGAAAGAAATATCGACCGCTTTTGCCGAATGCGTAATTCTTCCGACGCTGATTAGATCGACTCCGGCTTCGGCATATAAGCGCACGGTATCCAAATTCATCCCGCCTGAGGCTTCAAGCAAAACATTCGGATTCATCTGTCGAGCCATTTCGACCAATTTTGCGGCTTCGTCGGGAGATTGATTGTCGAGCATCACGATGTCCGCGCCGGCTTCGATCGCCTCGCGAAGCTGCGCCCAGTTTGCGATTTCGACCTCAATTTTATGTAAATGTCCGACTTTTTGCTTTGTCGCGCCGACCGCTTCGGTAATTCCGCCCGCAATTGCGATGTGATTGTCTTTTATCAAAACTCCGTCGTCGAGTCCAAGGCGATGATTTTTTCCGCCGCCGACCGTTACCGCATATTTTTCGAGCATTCGCAAGCCCGGCGTCGTCTTGCGCGTATCGACGATCACAGCGTTCGTGCCTTCGATCGCATCGACATATTTTCGCGTCAGCGTCGCAATACCGGACATCTTTTGCATCAGATTCAAAGCGACGCGTTCGCCCGTTAGCAAAACATCTGCATAGCCTTTTAAGGTCGCGAAAACCGTTCCGGCTTCGACCTTTTCGCCTTCATTTATTATGGCTTCGAGCTCCGGTGATTCGGGATCGAGATGCGCAAAAACCGCTTCGGCTACCTGCAGCCCGCAAACGATCAGATCTTCCTTTGCCAAAAACTGTCCGGCGGCGCTTGCATCCGGTGGAACACAAGCCTGCGTGGTGATATCGCCGCGCCCGATGTCTTCGGACAAAAATTCGCCGATCGCCGCAAGCATGTCGCTGTTTTCAGCCCAGATCATAATTTTTCTATCCTGCCGTTTTTATCGCAACGCGTCAAGATTTTGTTTTAAAGTCGCGCTTTGCGTCTCGATTTCCGCAACTCGTTCGCGAATTTCCCGCACTTTTTCCGGCGGCGCGCGCTCGACAAAATTTTGATTCTTAAGTTGATTTTCCAACCGAGAGTTTTCTTCTTCGAGTTTGGTTACTTGATTTTCGAGCCGCTCCATCTCTTTTTCAAAATCGATCAACCCTTCGAGCGGAATTGCGAGTTCTGCGCCGCCGGTCAAAACTGCGCGCGCCGAAGCCTTTGGCGAATCGGCTTTTTCTGCAAGCTTTATTTCGCTTGCTTTCGCCAACTTCAAAATTTGCGCTTCGTTTTCGGCAAAGATCTTTTGTAATTTTTCATTGGCAGAAACAAGCAGCGAAATTTTATCCGATGGCTTGATGTTCATCTCGGCGCGGATGTTTCGCACCTTTGAAATGAGCTCGATGACGGCTCGCATTTCCGATTCGGCTTGTTCGTCGATCGCCGATGTGTCGCCCGGCGGAAAACTTGTCAGCATTATTGTTTTGTCGGCAGATCGATACGAATTGTGGTGCAGATCGGACGAAATTCCCGGCAGCTTTTGCCATAATTCCTCGGTCAAAAATGGCATAAAAGGATGAAGCAGACGCAGCGCGATCTCAAGGGTCGTGATAATGCGCGTTCGCGCCTCGGTGCGTTTTTCAGACGCATCTTCCGCGGTTATTTCGTCCTTGACGAGCTCGATATACCAATCGCAAAAATCGTCCCAGAAGAAATGATAAAGAAGCTGGACGGCTTCGTGAAACTGGTAACCCGCGAGTGCTTTGTTCACATTCAAAGCCGTTCGATTCAAACGCGAAAGAATCCAGCGGTCGGCAATTGACGCATCTTTGCCGAACATCACCGAAGAATGATCGACGCTCGCGCCTTCGGAATTCATCAGACAAAACCGCGTTGCATTCCAAATCTTGTTGGCAAAATTGCGAAACGATTCGACCTTTTCATCTCGCCAGGCGAAATCGACTCCGGTTGCCGAGCCCGCAAGCGCCATTCTGGTTGCGTCAACGCCAAATTTTTCAAAAACATCCAGCGGGTCGATGCCGTTCATCTTGGTTTTGGACATTCGCTGTCCGTTTTTGTCCAATACCGTGCCGTGAATGATAACGTCGTCAAACGGTTTTTCGCCGACGAATTTCAGCGCCGTCATCACCATTCGTGAAACCCAAAGGAAAATGATGTCGCGTCCGGTTACGAGAACGCTGGTTGGATGAAAAGTTTCGAGGTCGCTCGACTTGTCAGTACCGCCTGCTGTAGCGGGTGGTTGAAGAGTAGCCGTTAATGATTCGAATGATCCGCTTAAACCATCCGCTACCGCAGATGGTACTGACTCGCCCGTCCAACCGAGAGTCGAAAACGACCATAACGCGGATGAAAACCAAGTGTCGAGCACGTCGGCGTCTTGCACGAGATCACTCGTTCCTGCTTTTTCAAACGCTTCCTGAGCCGTGCGCGCGACGAAAACATTTCCCGCATCGTCATACCACGCCGGAATCTGATGTCCCCACCAAAGCTGACGCGAGATCGTCCAGTCTTTTAGACTGTTGAGCCACGTCGTGTAAATTTTTTCATGCGGAACTTGCGGAAAAAATCGCGGCGATCTTTCCTTTCGCATCATATCGAGCGCGAGATCGCGCATTTCATCCATTTTTACAAACCACTGAAGCGACAGCAGCGGTTCGATGACCGTTTTGCACCGCTCGCAATGCGGCAAAGTCACATCGTAGTCATCGATCTTTTCGAGCAAACCCAACTCTTCGAATTTTTCAACGACCAATTGCCGCGCGGCGAATCTATCCAAACCCGCGAATTCTTTTCCCGCGGTTTCGGTCATGGTCGCATCTTTGTTCATGACGTTGAGTTGCGGCAGATCGTGCCGCAAGCCGACCTCGTAATCGTTCGCGTCGTGCGCGGGCGTGATTTTTACAGCGCCGGTTCCAAAGTCGGATTCGACGTATTCGTCAGCAATTATTGGAATTTCGCGGTCTGTCAAAGGCAATTCGACCGTTTGACCGATAAGATCGTTATAACGTTCGTCTTCTGGATTGACGGCAACCGCCGTGTCGCCAAGCATCGTTTCCGGGCGCGTAGTGGCGACAACGATAAATTTGGTTTCGCCGGTTTCAACCACCCCGTCAGCCGAAACGGCTGCCACCCCTCCTTCGTAAGGAGGGGACTTTTTTACCGGATATTTTAAATAATAAAGTTTTCCGTCTTTTGCTTTTTCCTCTTTGACTTCAAGGTCCGAAAGCACGGTTTTATCGCGCGGACACCAATTCACAATTCGGTTTCCGCGATAGATATTTCCTTCCTCATAAAGCCGAACAAAAACTTCGCGGACCGCGCGCGATAAACTTTCGTCCATCGTAAAACGCTCGCGCGACCAATCGACCGAGAGACCTTCGCGCCGAATTTGTCTTTGGATCTCGCCGCCGTATTTGTGTTTCCATTCCCAAACTTTCTCGGTAAAAGCCTCGCGCCCAATGTCCTGCGGCGTCTTATGCTCGTCTTTTTTTAGCTGGCGCGTCACCATCAACTGCGTCGAAATTCCCGCGTGATCGACGCCAACCAGAAACAAAGTTTTGAATCCCGACATTCGTTTCCAGCGCGTCAAAACGTCCATCAGCGTGTGCTGAAGCGCGTGTCCCATATGCAGGTTTCCGGTTACATTCGGCGGCGGAATGATGATCGAAAATGGCTCGGCGTCCTTATTTTCATTGATCTCGGGCGCAAAATAACCGCGCTCTTCCCAGACGCGATAATGCGTTTCCTCAGCTTTTTTTGGGTTATAGGTCTTTTCCAGTTCCATATCTGAATTAAGAAATTCTAAAACAAAAACGGTTAGTTTTCATCCTGCTTCGGAAAACTAACCGCAACTGATCGAAATCGCTTCTCAATTATTCCCGCAATTTTTCCTCCGCCATTTGTCTTACGATCGATTCTGTCATTTGCGGAACGACTTCATTTGCGATTTCCCGAATCACTTTGTCGGAAATTTTTTCAACAACCTTTTCTACGATCGCGTCGATCATTTCGGGCGAAAAATCGACTGTCGAATCGGAAGTTTCGTCCGTTTGTTTCGTTTCGCTCGTCGGAAGCGGTTGTTTCGACAAAGTCTCCAGAAAATAGTCGCGCGACGGAAGCTCCAAAAGATTTGTTTCGTCAAGCTCTACGGGCAATTCGGCTTCGTCAGAATCGGCGTCATAATCCTCCGCTTCGTCTTCACTTATCGTCTCGTCATCCATCACCGGATCGCCTAAATCTTCGAAAGTTTCTTTTTCAAATTCGATAGTTTTATCAAATTTATCGGTCGCGGCGTCGGATTTTTTGCCGTCGGCGTTCAAAAGCTCCGAAACTTTCGCAACGAGTTGGCTGATTGATTGAAACGGTTTTGTTAAAAAAGCATCCGCGCCGACGCGCTTTGCTTCGCCTTCGTCAAAAGGCTCAAACGAGCCGACCAACAAAATTACCGGAATTCCGCTTGTTTCCGCGTTTTGTTTTATTTTTTCGCAGATCTCA
>JBGTFE010000097.1:0-14856 GCA_041747435.1 Pyrinomonadaceae bacterium
CTTTTTATCGCTTCGACGCACGCATTTTTGATGATCTTTACGGACGACGGGCAGGTTTTCAAGATGAAGGTTCACGAGATTCCCGAAGCCGATCCTTCGGCGCGCGGCAAAGCGGTCGTCAATCTCGTCCAGCTCTCGAGCGAGCGAAAGCTCGTTGCCGTGATGGCGGTCAGGGATTTTTCGGAAGAAACCTACCTGACGATGGTCACCCGGCAGGGCGTGATAAAAAAGAGCGCGCTTTCGCAATATCAAAACATCCGGATTAACGGCATCAACGCCATCAATATCGACGAAGGCGACGAACTGCTCGACGTCATCCGCACCGACGGCAAAAAGCAGATCTTTATCGCAACGCACGACGGAATGGCGGTTCGCTTTAACGAAACCGACGTCCGCCCGATGGGCAGAGTCGCGCGCGGCGTTCGCGGTGCAAATTTGCGCAAGGGCGATTTTGTCGTTTCTGTCATGGCGGTTTCCCCCGAAGGAACCGAAAGAATTCTGACGATTTCCGAGCAGGGCTTTGGCAAGCAGACGCAGGTTTTGAGCTATCGCCTGATAAAACGCGGCGGCAAAGGCGTGATCAATATGAAAACGACCGCCAAAACCGGAAAAGTCGTCGCTTCATTCCCGGTCGAAGACGATTCGGAAATAATGATCATCACGCAGCAGGCGAAACTCATCCGCATCGGCGTGGATAAGATCCGCGAAACCGGCAGAAGCGCGCAAGGCGTAATCTTGCTTCGCACCGGCGACGACGATCTTGTAACGAGCGCATCTTTGCTTGAAGTCGAGGAAGAAGAAGAATAATGTAGGCGGGTCTTGTGCCTGCCCAGTGAGCGGAGCGAACCTAAGAGAAGCAAATCAACCACGAATTAACACGAAGCAACACTAAATGAGACAGATCTTTTTTGCGTTGTTTCGTGTTTTTTTGTGGTTAAGTCTTGCGCGAGTTTCCTGGCTTCAATGATTTCGCGGGCGATTTCGGTAAATTCAGTCAAACACAAAAGTGAATAGCGAATAGCCGTGGAAGTTTCCTCAATTATTCGCTATTCACGATTCACGATTCACGGTCGCATAAATCACATCCGACGGCTGCCCGTAGTTTTGATTGCTCTTGCGCAATTGCACGCGAACCTGTATCACCGAAACGGAGATTATTGCAAAACAAATCTTTCATTCAGCCCTTGGCGGGCGGTTAACATCAGATTCCCGAAATCATATGACAGTCCTTCGCAGTTCTCCGAGAAACGGAGTCGTCCGGTAGAAATCCGAGTGCTTTCAATGCGTGTATCGTATCCATTTTTTGTATTATAACAAGCGCCTGAAGCCTTCCTGCTCGAAGTGTTTGTCGGTCGTCAAGGCGTCGGCAATCTTTCTTTCCTTCATAACGACAAAGCTCGCGGCATCGCATAGCGAATACGTTTTGTCTGGGCGCTGCCCGGTTAGCGCAACGGCTTGTCGATGGGTGATCTCATTGATCCAAACTATTTCAATCGCGGGATCTTCTAAGATCGTCTCGCTAAATTCGATGATCTGCGCGCGCGGAATTCCGCGAATTTGGGCGAGCGCGGTGTATTCAGTCAGGATATAATTGGTTGTAAATCGAATTGCTGCCGAGTCGTACAGCTCGACCGCTTTTTCGTGAGCGGCTTCCGTTCGTTCGTAGAGCGAGAGAAATCCGGAAGTGTCAATGAGCATTAATCTTCATCCTCGTGATCGCGCGCGTAAGACCTGGCAAGATCAAAATCTATTCGCTGGTTATGATCGAGTCCGGGTGGATAATCCGAAGCAGCATCACCCGGTTCCCACGTTCCGAACTTTTCTCTTATCCCACGGCTGCCGTTCGCGACGCCCGGTTTTTCGGCTTCGGAATCGAGTATGGTAATTATCGCGCGGCTTTTCCGCTTGATCGTAATCGGCTCAAGCAAACGCACATCACCGTTTACATCGATCTCAGCTTCAATAGTCGGCAGCATATAAAACCCTCCGGCAAAATTATATCACGCCTTGCCCTCGACGATTGCGATCACATCACGCGGTTTGGTCTTAAATGCAGAAGCCCGCACGAAGTAAGGGCGCAAAAACACTACGCTCTTCAATCTTCAATTTCAAAGGGTAGATCGCCTTGTCCGTAAAGAACGTAATCAATTGCTAACTCAACGTGGCGCGGTTTCCACAAATAACGACGGCTTCTGCCGGCGACCAGATTTTCAATTCTCTCGAAACCAGATTTTCTTCCCGAAGTTTTTTAGTAGCAAAAGCCTTAAACGCATCGGCAATTCTTTCGGGTTTAACCTCAGCAGAAACAACGGCGTGAGCGTGATTAGTTCTGACGTTAATTGCCTGTAAATGGTATTTTCGTTTTTCGCAAAGTTCGACTATCGCAATTTCAACCGCAGTTCGTTGTAAATCGTTCAAAATAAGGGCGGGCTGTTTTATTTCGCCCTGCATAATTTCTTTTAACTTTTGATTCGGAACAATATCGGGCGTTCCGTAAGTATTTTTTCCGTGTCGGTCAATCGAATGCCTTTCGTCGCCGTGCAGCCAGGTTCCAAAAGTGCGAATCGTAATCAAATACGCCAGCGGAAAGTCATTATTTTCGCAAATCTCAAAACCGTGATCATCCAACATAATAATCATTCCTCATTGTAGAAACACGCACGAAGTAAGTGTGCCGTTTCGTCATTGTAGAAACACGCACGAAGTAAGTGTGCCGTTTCGTCATTGTAGAAACACGCACGAAGTAAGTGTGCCGTTTTCCTCATTGTAGAAACACGCACGAAGTAAGTGTGCCGTTTCGTCATTGTAGAAACACGCACGAAGTAAGTGTGCCGTTTCGTCATTGTAGAAACACGCACGTAGTAAGTGTGCCGTTTCGCCATTGTAGAAACACGCACGTAGTAAGTGTGCCGTTTCGCCATCACTAAGAACGCCCTTACTCCGTGCGGGCTTCTGCATTGCACTCGACGATTGCGATCACATCACGCGGTCAAGCCGTAAAGCTGATTCACGATTTACGAATTACGGATTCACAGTCGTATAAACCACATCCGACGGCTGCCCGTAGTTTTGATTGCTTTTGCGTAATTGCACGCGAACCTGTATCTGCTCGGCATCGCCGGGCACGGTCGGCGTGATGGTCACGTCCACCGATTTTCCCGACGCCGTTTTCGCATTTGTCCAAGCACCGCCTTTGCGCAGTATCCACGCTTCCCACATATCCGATTCGGCGCGGTTGGCGACCACCACCGAAAACAGATATCCGGTTTGCGCGGCTTCCACTCTGATCGTCGGCTTTGCTTCCGAGGACGATATCGGGTCGGGCGTGCTCGGCAAAATTCCCAGCAGCGCGCCGATCTCATCGGTATAATCCGCCGCCGATTTTACTCGTGCGATCAAATTGAGCGTGCGCTCAAATATCCCCGTATCGACCTCGTCCGGAAAACTAAAAGCCGGGCTCGCCGGGATTTTTGGCGTTGGATCGCCGATCTCGCCTTCGGTGATGATCCGCCGATATTGCCGCATCGCGTCGTCATAAGCGTTTACCTGGTTAAAACTGTCAGACAGAAACTGCATCACATTATTATCCCGGTCGACTTGCGCAACCTCGCCCGAAAGCCCGAGCAAACCCGCGACAATTGCAAACTGCGTGTTGAAATTCAAATACCATGCTGCGCGCGCAGCTATACTTGTTGGAAAAAATGTAGAACTTAACAACATAATTTTTATCTCCTTGTAGTTTGTTATTTGTGAACGTCGGGAGTTGCGGGCAGTTAAAAAAACAAACGAGTCGCGCGCGTCCCGATAATTATCCGAAAACGCACGTCAAGGTGTGATGAAAAAACGAATAAACGGAAGATGTCGCCCAGTATCGCTGTGTGCAGCAACGCTTGGAAGAGTGTTGCCGAGAGTTTCGAAACATTTTCGGCAGATTTTCCTTTTAGCCTGATGAATATGGGCGGCACAAACCGTTAAAAACGTATTACATCCACCCGAAAATGTGCTTCGAATGCGAAAATTATAAACCCGTTTTTTGAATTTTTTCAAGCCGGCGCGGCAAAATTTCAAACACACGCAAAAAAAGCGGCGATATTTTCCAAATTTACGCTCATAAACGCGCCGTTTGCGGTCATAAACTCGCCGTTTGCGGTCATAAACTCGCCGTTTGCGCTCACAAACGCGCCGTTTGCGCTCATAAACGCTCCGTTTGTGCTCATAAACTCGCCGTTTGCGCTCATAAACGCACCGTTTACGCTCAAAAACGCGCCGTTTGCGGTTGTAAACGCGCCGTTTACGCTCATAAACTCGCCGTTTACGCTCATAAACTCACCGTTTGCGCTCGTTTTCGACTAGCATCCGGCGACCAAAACTCAATCTCGCGCAATATTCGCGGGCATTGCAGCACAATCCGCGAAATTTTTGGCAAATTTTTTCCGAAGGAATCAAAAAACGAAATCAAATTTTTGAATTTTCACCGCCTGTTTCTTGCTTCTACATAATAGCTATTTAATATCATTTCGATTCCAGCATGGATTTGTTATATTATTCAAGCAAAACAATCACAATCTAATAGAATATTGAATTTCCGGGGAACTTATGATTACAGGTGAACTTAAATCGAAAGTTGACAGCGTTTGGAATGCTTTTTGGTCGGGCGGAATTGCGAACCCGCTTGAAGTTATCGAACAAATTACTTATTTACTCTTCATCAAACGCCTCGACGATTTGCAGACAAAGAAGGAAATGAAAGCGAGCGTTTTGAAAGAAAAGATTGCGGACCCCATCTTCAGCGATGAGCAGAAAAGTATGCGCTGGTCCCGGTTCAAGAATCTTGATCCGAAATTGATGTATGCGGTTGTCGATACCGAAGTCTTTCCATTTATCAAAACCTTTCGCGGTGATGACACGACTTATTCGGAATTTATGCAGAATGCGCGGCTTTCGATTCCGACCGCCGGACTTCTTGCCAAGGTCGTAGATTTGATTGACCGGATTCCGATGGAAGACCGCGACACGAAAGGCGATGTTTACGAGTATATGCTTGGGAAAATCGCCGCCGCCGGACAAAACGGGCAATTTCGCACACCGCGCCATATTATCAGAATGATGGTCGAAATGGTTGCGCCGAAGCCGACCGATGTTGTTTGCGATCCGGCTTGCGGAACGGCGGGTTTTCTTGTCGCAACGAATGAATATCTTTTTGAGAATCATTCGAGAGAGATTTTTTCCGATGAGGAATTAAAGAAGCATTTTTATAACAAACTCTTTAACGGTTTCGATTTTGATAATACGATGCTGCGGATCGGTTCGATGAATATGATGCTTCACGGCATCGAGAATCCGAACATTCGTTATCGTGATTCGCTGGCGGAGCTTCATTCGGCGGACGAGGAAATCTATTCGGTAATTCTGGCAAATCCGCCGTTTAAGGGTTCGCTCGATTATGAAAGCACGGCGAAAGACCTTCTGCGCGTGGTGAAAACGAAAAAGACCGAACTGCTTTTTATCGCGCTGTTTTTGCGGCTTTTGAAAACAGGCGGACGCGCCGCCGTGATCGTGCCGGACGGTGTTTTGTTCGGTTCTTCAAATGCCCATAAAACTCTGCGGCAGGAATTGGTTGAAAATCAGAAACTCGACGCTGTTGTTTCGATGCCGAGCGGAGTTTTCAAACCTTACGCCGGAGTTTCGACCGCTGTTTTGCTTTTTACGAAAACCAATTCGGGCGGCACGGAAAACGTCTGGTTTTACGATATGCAGGCGGACGGTTTTTCGCTCGACGACAAGCGCACCGAACTCGATGCGGCAAAACACGAAAACAATAACATTCCCGACATTATCAACCGCTGGCGAAATCCCGCCGGCAATGCGGACAGGAAAAGAACCGAACAATCTTTCTTTGTGCCGAAAAAAGAGATTGCCGCGAACGGTTACGATCTGAGCATCAACCGCTACAAGGAAATAGTTTACGAAGAAATAAACCACGATTCGCCGAAAGTGATCTTGGAAGAATTGAATAAACTGGAAAACGAGATTCAAGCGGATTTGAAAGCATTGGAGGCGATGATTGCGTGAAGTATAAAACAGTAAAACTTGGAGATATTTGTAATTTAATTACTGATGGTGTTCACGCGAAGCCAGATTATACTTTGGAAGGTGTTCCATTTGTATCTGTTAAGGATATTTCGAAGAAAAAACTTAATCTCTCAAACACAAAATTCATATCTCAAGAAAGCCACGAAAAATATATTAAAAGATGTAAACCCGAATTTGAAGATATTCTCTATACAAAAGTGGGAACTTATGGAATCGCATCTTTAGTAGACACAAAAGAAGAATTTAGTCTTTATGTCAGTGTTTGTTTAATTAAACCAAAGAAAGAATTGGTTGATTCTAAATATCTAGTTCATTTATTAAATAGTGTAATAGTAGAACGACAAGCTGACAGATTGGTAAGAGGTATTGGTGTTCCTGATTTACATTTAATTGAAATTAAAAAAATAAAAATCCCACTGCCGCCGTTACCCGAACAAAAGCGGATTGCGGAAGTTTTGGATTGTGCGGACGCTCTGCGGGAAAAACGCCGTCTCGCTTTGCAAAAACTCGACACGCTTTTGCAATCGGTTTTCCTTGAGATGTTCGGCGATCCGGTGAAAAATCCGATGGGTTGGAAATCATGTCAACTTGGATCGGTATGCGATGTTGGTTCAAGTAAACGGGTTTTTGTTGATGAACTGGTAGAAACTGGAATACCTTTTTATAGAGGAACTGAAATTGGCAAATTAGGTGATAATCAGCTTGTAAATCCCAGCCTTTTTATAACAAAGGAGCATTACGAAAGGTTGAAGGCTGAAACAGGTGTTCCCCAAGTAGGCGACTTACTTTTACCTTCGATTTGCCCTGATGGTCGAATCTACCTCGTGAAAGATGAAAATCCGTTTTATTTCAAGGATGGGCGAGTGCTTTGGATTAAAATCGAAGGTTCGCATATTAACAGCGTTTTTCTTAGATACCATTTGAAACAACTTTTCTTCGCCAACTATTCAAAAATTGCATCTGGAACAACATTCGCGGAATTGAAGATATTCGCTTTGAAAGCCCTTGATATTCAAGTTCCACCAGTTGAGTTGCAAGACAAATTTTCAAATGTTGTGGAAAAAATAGAATTAATCAAAGAAAACAAACAATATTCTCTTGATAGAATTGAAAATCTTTTCCAATCGCTTCAACAAAAAGCATTCAAAGGCGAACTTTTTGATAATAAAAGGAAAGAGGAGCTTTTTGGTAGCGGCTCTGCCGCCTGATGAGCGGAAAGGCTCAGCCTTTCCGGGCACGTAAACTACCCTCTTGCGGCTGCGCCGCCGATTTGAGGCGCAGCCTCAAAGATCTTTTAGAGAAAACTTTTCGGTGAGTCAAAGACTCACCGCTCATCAGGCGGCAAAGCCGCAACATTGAAAAATAGAAACTGAGGCACAGCTTAAAAAATCTTTAGAGAGCTGTTCGGCGAGTTTTGACTAACCGCTCATCAGGCGGCAAAGCCGCATTAGAAAAAGGACATAAGCGCGGAGCCGCATAGAAAAAATGAAGATCTCAAGAGACAATCCTTGTTATTATCTAACATCGGTTGCCAAAGACCGTCTGCCGGTTTTCCAGACCGATAAAATCAAGGAAATAGCCTGCAAGGCTTTTGCCGAAGCCAGGAATTCCGCGAAATTGCTGATCTTTGCCTATGTTATTATGCCCGACCACGTTCATATAATAACCAACGGCAGCCGAAAGCCTTCAGATGTTCTGCGTTTTCTCAACGGCATTTCGGCGCGGCGGGTGATCGGCTATTTGAAAGAAATGGAGTTAGCGAGCTCATTGGACAAACTCCGTCAGGAAGTGAAGGCGCGTCACTATAAACATTCGCTTTGGGAGCATCACGCCGACGCTTTTTTATTGACGAGCGAAACGATGTTTATGCAAAAAGTAAATTACATTCATCAAAATCCGGTTCGTGCAGGTTTGGCTGAGCTGGCAGAAGATTATTTGTATTCAAGTGCGAGGATTTGGCGCAGGAATCCGCTCGATAATGAGCCTTTGATGATGGATATTGATAAAATTGATTGGCGAAGCTGAGGCGCAGCCTCAAGAATTTTATAGAATCTGTCGGAAAGGCAGAGCCTTTCCGCTCATCCGGCGGCAAAGCCGCAAGACTCATATATTAAAGCGGCACCGCTCATCGGCAGCAAAGCCGCGAGACTTTTCCCGGAAGCGGCGGAGCGCTAAAGCTTAATTTCTATGGCAACAAACTTCACTTTCTTAAAAGACGAATGGCAGGAAGTTTATGATTCCGCCGCCCGTGCCGAAAATAATGTTTTGAACGATCCGCGAACAGCTTGTTTTTACGCCCGCCGGACGCTCGAAATCGCGGTTGATTGGATGTATCAATATGACGAGTATCTTTCGCTTCCGACGGATACTACGCTCTATGGTCTGACTTCCGATCAGAAATTTCGCGACAATATGCCGCGAGCCGCTTTCATGAAGATCGGTTATGTTCGCACAGCCAGCAATAAAGCCATTCACGAAAAAGGCAACGTTTCGCAGGCAAGCGCTTTGCAAGTCGTCTGCGAGTTGTTTGATTTTCTCTATTGGTTTGCCCGAAACTACACGCAGGGCGATGTGCGCGCGTTTGACGGTCTCCGATTTGATCAAAATCTGATACCGCGCGAACAGGTTTCAGTTTCGGCAAAATCTTACGCGGAATTAAAACAGCAGGTCGAGGAATACGAAAGACAAAAGGCGGAAGAAGCCGAGCGCAAAACGGAATTGATCGGTGAGCCGACAATCGACAAAGAGCTTGAAAACCTACGAAAGCAAATCGCAAAGGCAAAACGGGAAAATCAAAAATACCCCGATTCTCATAATTATTCGGAAGCCGACACGCGGAAACGCATTATCGACTTAATGCTGACCGAAGCGGGTTGGGAATTGGGCAAAGGCGTTACCTTTGAATATGAAGTATCGGGTATGCCGAACCCGGAAGGAAAAGGCTGGGTCGATTATGTTCTCTGGGGAAATGACGGCAAGCCGTTAGGATTGATTGAAGCGAAGAAAACTGCGAAAGGCGCGGAGGAAGGCAAGCAGCAAGCTTTTCTTTATGCAAATTCGCTTGAAAAGCAATTCGGTCAGCGTCCGGTAATTTTTTATTCGAACGGTTACGAAACTCACCTTTGGGACGACGTGAATTATCCGCCGCGTCTCGCACAGGGATTTTATACAAAAGACGAACTTGAGTTATTGATCCAGCGACGCGAAACTCGTCAGGCGCTGCAAGAAAACGATATAAACACCACCATTGTAGAGCGTCATTACCAGAAACGCGCCATAACAAAAATCTGCGAAAACTTTGAGAAGGAACAACGCCGGAAAGCTTTGCTCGTAATGGCTACCGGCGCGGGAAAAACCAGAACGATCATTGCGTTGTGCGATCTTTTGCAGCGTGCAAAATGGATCAAACGAACGCTTTTTCTGGCGGATAGAAACGCACTGGTAAATCAAGCCACCAACGCTTTCAAACAACACCTGCCGGAATCTAATCCCGTAAATCTTGTAACCGACCGACGTGCAACAGGCAGCCGCGTCTATGTGTGCACGTATCCCACAATGATGAATTTAATAAATGAAATGGACGACGAAAAACGCCGTTTTGGAATCGGACATTTTGATCTCATTGTGATCGACGAGGCACATCGCTCCGTTTATAAAAAATATCAGGCGATCTTTGATTATTTCGATTCGTTTCTCGTCGGGCTGACCGCAACGCCGAAGGCGGAAGTGGATCGCAACACATACAGACTTTTTGAATTGCAGGATGGCGTGCCGACGGACGCATATGAACTGGAGGATGCCGTTCGCGAAAAGTATCTCGTTCCTTCGATAAATATCAGTGTCCCGACTAAGTTTACGCGCGAAGGTATCAAATATTCAGAACTCTCCGAAAAAGAAAAAGACGATTGGGATGAAATCGAGTGGAATGAGGAAGGTGAATCACCCGAAGAAATCAGTTCATCGGCGATAAATAGTTGGTTGTTTAACCAAGATACGATTGAAAAGGTTCTAAAGAATTTGATGGAAAATGGTTTGAAAGTTGAGGGCGGCGACAAATTAGGTAAAACGATAATATTTGCCAAAAATCACAAACATGCCATAGAAATTGAAAGAGTCTTTAATCTGAATTACCCGAATTTTAGAGGTCACTTTGCGAGCGTGATCGATAATTACACAAAATATGCCCATACGTTGATTGATTCATTCTCCACGCCCGACAAAATGCCTCAAATCGCTATTTCCGTTGACATGCTCGACACGGGAATCGATATACCGGAAATAGTCAATCTAGTCTTTTTCAAAACCGTGCGCTCAAAAACCAAGTTTTTGCAGATGATCGGGCGCGGAACGCGTCTGCGTCCTGATTTGTTCGGCTTTGGTAAAGATAAAGATTGCTTTTACATTTTTGATTATTGTCAGAATTTCGAGTTCTTTGGCGAGGATACCGATGAAGTAGAGCCCAAGTTGCAGGCATCGCTCGGCACAAAGATTTTTAATAAGCGAGTAGAATTGCTTGATTCAATTCGCCGATCGACGCTGAAAGACGAAAAGCTCGCAGAATTGGGCGAAACGGTTACAGAGAAGCTGCAATTACACGTGCAGGCTATCAATTCAGATAATTTTGTTGTCCGCCCTTATCTTCGAGAAGTTGAAAAATTTAATGAAAAGAAGGCGTGGGAAAAACTAGATGCCGACACTTATCGCGAATTAACACAAATCATCGCGTCGTTGCCAAACGAACTAAACCCTGAAGACGAAACCGCAAAACAGTTTGATTATCTAATGCTCAAACTGCAACTCTCGACGTTACACAACGACAAGTTTTTTGTGAGTCTTAGAGATCAGGTTATCGAAATCGCAAATCGTTTGGAAGAAAAAGAAAATGTTCCTCAAGTAAGGGAACAGATCGAACTAATTCAGGAAATTCAAAAAAGTGATTTTTGGACTAATGTGACTGTTCCGATGCTCGAAACCATTCGCAAACGACTTCGCGATTTAATCAAATTCATAGATAAGACAAAGCGAAAAGATATTTACACCGATTTTGAGGATGAACTTGAGATCGGTATGGAAGTTCAGGTTCGTGGTTTAAGCTCGGGTTTGGATAAAGTTCGATATCGGCAAAAATTCATGGAGTTTTTGGAAAGACATGAGAACCATTTAACCTTGCAAAAACTTAAAACCAACAAACCGATTACGGATTCGGACATTTCAGAACTGGAACGACTTTTGTTTGATTCAGATGCACTCGGAACAAAGGAAGAGTTCGAAAATGTTTTTGGCGAGCAAAAAAGTCTGGGATTATTTATAAGAAGCCTCATCGGTCTTGATCGAGCCGAAGCGAAGCGCGCGTTCAATACTTTCCTCGACGGGCAGAACTACAACTCAATTCAAATTGAGTTTGTAAATATGATAATTGACTATCTAACGAAAAACGGTGTGATGAAAGCAGACATTCTATACGAACCGCCGTACACCAATTTCAATTCGGACGGATTAAGCGGAGTTTTTTCGGCAAACGATTCTCACCAAATTGTAGCGATACTCGATACGATTCGAGAGAACGCAGCCGCTTGACGTGTCCTTCCACGGCGGTTTGAAACAATAGACGGTCGATTTAGCTGCTTCAAACCGTCGGTGGCGAAGAATGATCTTTATCTTTGAAGCGGTGCCAGCCGATGCGTTTCATTATAAGGTGTACCGGCAGATAAAATACAAGCGGTGCGTAAAGCATTACGACTCCGAGATAAAGCCATGGGTGCACGAGAGTTTGCGGTGCGGCGCCGCTTAATCCGAAAACGAGATTTACGTTGCTTGCCGGTTCCGTCAAATTATAGGTTACAAGCAAAATTACGATGCAAAGCGAGGTTTGCGCGGGAAGGGCGCGGGTGTCGTAACGCAGTTTGTAAACCATCCAGACGAGTATGAGCGGAACAACGAGGTGAAAAAGCGACATTGTGCGGATGAAAAGCGGATATTGCTCGTCAAACATATAATTGGTCGCGCTAAATGGATGCCAACCGGTGAATAGCGCGACAAAAAAATCGGTGCCCCAGCCCAGCGCGTCTGCTACGAAAACCATCAGCAGCATCATGCTCGCCAGCAAACGGCTTTCAAGCAATAAAGCCGCCGTCATGCCGATAAGACCGAGACACGAGAACCACAAAAAATTGGTAAATCCGAAATTGACCGCCTGGATCACGATAAAACCGGAGAGATAGAGCGCAGCCGCGAGCTTCAGCCACAGCGGGAAGACACGCTCTTTCGGTTTTACAGACAAAACTCCATTGATTGCCGACCATCATCGCGGGCGCGCCGCAGTTCGAGCGATAGACGAGCGAGTTACTTCATTTTAAGAAATTCTTCGGTTTCAATATCGGCTTGCTTAAGAATCGCTCTTAGCGTGCCTTCGGGCATATTACCGGCGTGATTCGGGATCGTAGTGAATTTTTTTGTTTCGGCATTGAACCAAATTTCATGGCTTCCTGCAGCCTGCCGGTAAAATTCAAACCCGAATCTTTTAAGTATTCGAATGATTTCGCGATACCGGAAACCGGAAAGTCTGCCCATATCAAACGCCTATCACGAGCGGATAATTAAAACTGTCAGATACCGGCGAAAGATCGTTTATCTCCTCGTTTTCCCGGGCTTCGAGCAGTTTCTTCGCCAGGTCACGCGCGATTTCCAGCGTTTCGGCGATCGTTCTACCCTGCGCGACCAAACCTTGAATACTCTCGGACGTGGCAAGATAAAAGCCTTCGGGAAGCTTTTCTATATGGATGTTGACTATCTTTTCCATGATCTTAATAGTAACACCGATTTGGCGCTGGTTTCCATAAAGATATTCGTTTCATTCGGCGTAGAAACCGCGGGTTTTATTCGCGATGCAATCTGCATTTACAGACAACTCCATTGATTGCCGACAATCATCGCGGGCGCGCCAGTGCCGCCCGTCTGACACGGTGTTGTCGAGCGTCGGCAGTTTGAACAATAGACCATCGAACCATTCGGTTTTTCTCGCGGCAATTGATCCAACCGCAAATTCGGCAACTGAATGGGCGTATTAAATTGCACGTCGGTGCCGAAAATCGTCGGAATGCCCGGCGTATTTCCTTCGGCGGGCTGTCCGGTCATATAAATTACGGTCGCGTTATCAAACAATTTTTGGTCTTTGAAGCGGTCATGTCCGCCGTCTTTGCAAGCCCAGATATATCCGTCGTAGCAAAATCTGTCGCCCATCGAATAAATTCTCAAACCCGCGTCGGCTTTAAAGGTTCTCGGATTGTAGCCGTTTCCGACCGAAACCAGACTGCGCCGCCCGTTGAAAATTATCGGCGCACCTAAAAAAGAATTGATGAACGTGATCGGGTAAGAATAGTTTCCCGCCTGCGGATGTTTCTCGTCGTTGAAGATAAACGAATTGGTCATCTGTTCGGTCTGCACGGCGATTAAGGTAATGATGCCGCCGTCGAGTGTTTTTAAGAACGTCCCGCCGTAAGCGTTATGAAATCCGCCGCCGAAAGTATCCTGGACAAGCAGCATTCCGACCCGCACAAAATTCATCGAATCGGCGTTTTGCCCCGGCTGAAATTTCGGGTTGAGAAATAAACTGCCTTCGACTTTCCAGTCGGAATTGAAAGTATCGCAGTAGATTCCGGCGTCGCGGTTAAAGACAAAACGGCAGTGGTTGACCTTGACGTAATCAAATTGCCATAGGCGCTGATTCTGAATCAAACCGTAAGCGTAGATGCCGCGAAAAAACCGCGTAAAACTCACTCTTTCAAAATAAAAATCCTGCGCCGGATGATATCCTCCGACGGCTTCGATGCCATATGTATTTTCATTGCTTTGGGCAAAAAGTTCAATATCTTTGATGACGACCTTTTCAGTACATTCACCGATCAGAAAAAGCGCTTTATTTGTTCCGGCAAGCGTTATTCTCGAAATATTTTTCTTGACGACATTATTGACCGCCGCATCGGAATGCAGACCGCCCGCGCCCTGAATGGTCGTTCCCGAAGGAATGACGATTCCCTTATAATTCGGCGTGCCGCCGACCAGAAAATCGCCTTCCGGAAAGGTCAAAGTTCCGCCGCCGCGTGTGCCGATGTAGGCTAACGCGCTTTGAATCGCGATCGTGTCGTCGGCTTTGCCGTCGCCGACCGCGCCGAAATCCTTGATGTTGTAAAATCCGAGCGTTCTTTCATCCGGCGTGGCGATCCAGTCATAGATCATCGTGCCCGAATATTGGTCGCCCGGAAAGCTGATCCGGTATCTTTTATCTTCGCCCGAAAAACACCATTTGCCGGTCGGATCATTCGTTCGCATCGTCGCGGTCAAGCCGTTCTGCGAAATAGAAACCGACTCTGTTTTCTTATCGGAACACGATTTTAGATTGAGAGGCGTTGACGGATTCAAATCGGCGATAGTTATATACGTCGTTGGCGGAACGTAGCGCAAAGCGCAAACAACACTCTCCTGAGTTTTCGGGACGTCGAGAACGATATTGTAGCCCTCGAATTTGTTTTGCGAAAACGCGGGAAATGAAAATAAAATAACGACGAAAATTGCGAAAACGACCGAAAAGATTTTTTTAGAATTCATAAAATTTGTAAAACTTAACATAGAAAAAATTCCTCAATTGGCGGTCTCTGAAGGCATATATTCGATTTCTTCCGAACGAAAAGTTTTAAAGACCTTCAGCAAAATTTCGGGAGAGAAATTTAAAAGGAAGATAACGGCGGACATCTTTAAACGATGTTT
>JBGTFE010000098.1:0-10362 GCA_041747435.1 Pyrinomonadaceae bacterium
TCGGATGCTGAAGCGCAAGCGCGCATTGCAGGTATTTTGGGCTGTGTAAACCGCTCGATAAAAGAAAGTGTCCGTCCAGCAGTGCGCCGGATTGCCGGAAATGTTCGAGAATTTGATTTGAATCCATAAAAAGAACGGCTAAATTTTGCGCTTTTTGTATTGCGCGTTAAAATCTTATAGAAATGCCGCCGTATCCTAACCTAATTTCCGATTCTCTACTAATCAGCGATACGATTCAACTGCTCGAAATGAGCGGCGGGCGCGCGTCCGCGATCGATGTTGTCGATTACGTGATGAAAATTCAGGAGCCGCCGATGCGAATGGCGAAATTGCTGATCGCGGATCTAATAGAGATCGATCCGCGGATTCGGCTCGTCGATGACACAGTTGAGCTTTTGGAAAATAATTTCGAGAGCCGAAATCTAAGCGAAACCGATTTTGTCGTGTTTGATCTTGAGACAACAGGCGCGAAAATTCCGCCTTGCCGTATAACCGAGATCGGCGCATATCGCGTAAAAGACGGCAAAATTGTGGCGAATTTCGAGACCTTGGTAAACCCGGAAATGCTGATTCCGCCTTTTATTACGCAGCTAACAGGCATTTCGAACAAGATGGTCAAAAACGCGCCAAAGTTTCGCGAGATCGCGTCCGATTTTCTGGATTTTATCGGCGATTCGGTGCTTGTGGCGCATAACGCGCCTTTCGATATGCGATTTTTGAATCATGAAGTCGGGAAGATTTACGAAAATTATCGCGTAGCAAACCCAAATCTTTGCACGGTGCAGCTTTCGCGCAAACTGCTTCCCGAGATCGAGAATCATCGTTTGCATACCGTCGCCGCGCACTACTGCATTTTTATCGAAAATCGTCACCGCGCAAGCGACGATGCCCTCGCGACAGCGAAAGTTTTTGTCAATTTTCTTGACGAAATGCGCGTTCGCGGAATAAACGACGTGGCGACGGCAAAACGCTTTAGATTGTAGGAACATTTATGTCAGAAACGAATTTGCAAAATTTAGACATTCGTCCGACGCCGAGCGAAGAAATGCGGCTTTTTCCGCTCGATAGTTTTGAGTATGAATACGTTGGGCGCGAGATTTGGATCGAATTTGAAATGCCTGAATTTACGGCGATCTGCCCGTTTTCCGATTTTCCGGATTTCGCTGTCATTCGTCTGAAATACGTTCCGAACGAACGCTGCATCGAGTTGAAAAGTCTCAAGATGTATATCAATTCGTTTCGCGATGTAAAGATCTTTCACGAACACGTCATCAATTTGATCTTGGAAGATTTCGTAAAGGCTTGCGATCCGCTGAAGGTTGAAATTGAAGGCGATTTCCACGTTCGGGGAAACATTAAAACGGTTGTTCGGGCGAGTTATTCAAAGGATGAGTCTTAGTGGCTAGCTGCCGCCATTACTTTGGGCTGAACGTCGCTATGTTTATTGCACGCTTCGTTTACAAGCTTAACAACTCTTTCTTCAATATCGTCCGCGACAGCCGTTCGGGCATTGGTCAATTCCGAAATGACCAGAAATTTTGCTTTTTCCAAAAAGCTCTGCTCGCGGAAAGAAAGTTTTTTTTCGCGCGCCAAAAACGTGAGCTTTTTCAAGACGTCCGCAGCTTCGAAAATGTCGCAAGAATGAAGTTTTTCATTGTATTCGCGCGAACGAATTTTCCAGTCGTTTGAAACCAATTCAAAATTTTCGGACAAATAGTTTATGAGATTCTTGCACTGGCGCGAGCCGATTATCGGTCTGATTCCGACCGTTTCGGCGTTTTCCGTCGGAACGAAGATCGTCGAATTATCGCTCAAAACCCGCAGATAATAAAAATTTACCGAATTGTTTCCGATCGTTCGCGGTTCGATATCCTCGACCAGGCAAATTCCCTGATTCGGATATGCGACCTTCTGTCCAATGTCCAAATGCATAATTCCTCCGGGATGAATTTCAAAAAAAAGAGAGGAACGGTAGACGAAAAATCGTGAGCCCCCTGCGGTATCGTCTGCGTTTAACTATTATAACACACGTGCGCAGGTCTTAAAAGAAAGCCCGGAAAACGCGTAAGTTATTGTTTTTTGGGGAGTTCAATTGTGAAGACCGTTCCTTTTCCAAGGTTGGAAGAGACGGAAATCTCACCTGCGTGAAGACGGGCGAGATGTTTTACGATCGCTAAACCGAGACCGATGCCGCCGATTTCCTGCGATCGCGCGCGATCGGTTCGGTAAAAGCGCTCAAATATTCGGTGCATATGCTCATTCGAAATTCCCTCGCCGGTATCTTCGATCGAGATCAAATGTTTGTCGCCGTTTTGCGAAAAAGAAACAGCTACTTCGCCGTTGTCGCGATTAAATTTTACAGCGTTATCGATCAGATTTGTCAACATTTGCTCGAGGCGCACCGAATCCGCAAAAATGGAGGCGTCTTGCGCGACATTGTTAGCCAGTTTTATATTGCGGTCGAGCGTACTTTTCGAGAGATTTGTAAAAACTTCGCTAACCACCGGCGCAAGCAGAATTTCTTCGGGCTGAATTTCGATCTTGCCGGATTCAATTGACGAAAGCTCCAAAATATCGCCTATCAATCGATGCATTCGTTCGGCATTCCGTCGAATCACTGTCAAAAACCGACGGTTATTTTTTTCGTCGCCGATAGCGCCGTCTTCGAGCGTTTCGACAAAAGCCAGGATCGAGGTCAGCGGCGTTCTGAGTTCGTGAGAAATATTGGAAAGAAATTCCTGTCGGACTTTTTCCAGATGCTCGATCTGCGTTATGTCATAAAAAACACCGACCGCGCTTTTCGTATTTTCAAGCTCGATCGGCGCAATATGAACGTCATATTTTCGTCTTTCGGCGCCAGGTATTTCGAGCCTGAGATCGCTGGATTCTTGCCTATCGAGCGCTTTACGAAACGCTTCGTGCAGATTAAGATCGCGAATAACTTCGGTGAGGCGCTTTTCTTCGAGCGCAACGTTTTCGCGGGAAAAAGCGCCGTACGCCGCACGATTCGAAGCGATGATACGCATATCTTCGCCGACAACGAGCGTGCTTTCGCGAATCGTTTCGAGAATATTTCTCAGATCCTCTTGCGAAGGCTTCCGGGCTTTTTTTGAAAAAAAGGAAATTAAAGTCATTCTTCGGATTGTACCGCCAGCTTCGAGCCGGTTGTCGCTTCGACGTCATAACGACGCTCTAAACTATCCGAGAGCGAGACGCTCTCGGGACAGCCGCCAAGATGGCGGCGATACATTACTTACAACCGATAAAACGATAGCCGGTGCCGACGACCGTTTCTATACAGCCGCCGCAATCTCCTAATTTTTGACGCAGCCGGCGAATGTGAACGTCCAATGTGCGCGTATCGCCAAAATAATTATAACCCCAAACGCCGTCAAGAAGATTTTGGCGCGTGGCGACGCGTCCGCTGGATTTAATAAGATATGCGAGCAGCGCAAATTCCTTTCGTGTCAGCTTTGCTTCATCTGCGCCGCACAAAACGCGCATATCATTAAAATCGATCGAAAGTTTTTCGTCGGAATAGCGTTGAATCGTGTCTTTTTCGGCGCGCCGCAAAACCGCGCGAACCCGCGCCAAAACCTCTTTGACGGAAAACGGCTTGACGATATAATCGTCGGCGCCGAGCTCGAGACCTGCGATTTTATCGGTTTCGGCGGCTTTTGCCGTCAGCATAATGATGGGCGTTTTTTCCGTCAACGGCTCGCGCCGCAAGCGTCGGCAGAGCTCCAGTCCGCTCATTCCGGGAAGCATCAGATCGAGAATTATAAGCGCCGGCTGACTTTTTTCATCGAGCGCAAAACGCAAGCCTTTTTCCCCGGATTCGGCGATCACCGGGCGAAAACCTGCGCGCCTAAAGTTGTAATACAAGCCCTCGGCAATATCGGCGTCGTCTTCAATTATCAGTATCTCGTTATTCATATTTTACTGGTGTTTGATAAAAACCGCTTCCTTCATATAGACCGTAAGTTCGCAAATATCTTTTACATAATCACCAATTCTTTCAAGATTCTTCGCCACAAAAAGAAGCCGTGCAAGCCGAATTGATTTCGTCGCGTCCTGTGCCATCGTTTCCATTAGGTCGGTTACCAAACGATCGTAGAGCTTGTCTATTTCTTCGTCTTTTTCGATCAGCTTTCGCGCTCGTTCCGAATCGTTCGAAGTAAAAGCGTCCAAAACGGACTGGAGCATTTCGATCGCGCATTCCGACATTTCGCCAAGCTCTGCGTAATTTTTCAGTTCCGGTTCATCGTTTAATTCCAGCGCAGTTCGCGCGATGCTTACGGCGTGGTCGGCAATTCGCTCCAATACCGGCGTAATTTTAAAGATCGAGATTACAAGCCGAAGCTCACGCGCTACCGGACGCCGCAGTGTTAAAACCTCAACGCTGAGGCGATCGATCTCGAGCTCAAGCCGATCGATGACACGGTCGTTTTCAAGCACCTGGTTGGCGACGTCGCTGTCGCGTTGGACGAGCGCGTGCATAGCGCGCTGTACGGCTAATTCGACCTCGCCGCCCATAAGCAAAAGCCTGTCGCGTAAAATATTCAATTCGCGCTCCAAAAGTTTTCTTTGTTCCATTAGATAAAAATGTAGAACAAACGAAGCGTTTTTTACAGCGCAAATCGTTGGCGTTCAATTTTGAGAATAATAGCTACGGCTGAACGCAATGTGAACAAATTGTTAAATGGATGTTAACCGCGAACAAATTCACAAAAATTTAATTCGCGCTAAAGCCCATTTTGCTTTGGAATTACCAGACAGGTGTGATAGAAATATTAACTTGCTGACGAATTACCTTCCCTTGGCTTGTAAATCAATTTTTTAAGGAATTTTTAATGAAAAGGTTTTATTTAAGTTTATTGTGTCTAACTGCACTTTTATTCTCACAGGGATTTTTCCAAACGACGCGAGTTGTTCAAGCTAATGGAATGCCGCAAATTGTTCCGTTTTCCCAAAACTGGACAAACGTCAATCTCATTACCGTTACCGATGATTGGGGTAATGTTCCGGGAATCGAAGGTTTTCGCGGGGATGATCTGGTTACTCTCACGGGCATTGATCCGCAAACCGTTGTTGCAGACGGTGCGGCGACACCGCTCGATGTAAATGCGAATTCAACGGATGTAAATGGAATGCCCACGACTCCGACCGATGCGGTGTCCGGAGGCATTTATGAATTCGATAATCTTCCCAATCCGGTAGTTGCAATGCAGGGATCGGGAACGGCAGATGCTCCGCATCTCGTTATCAGCATTAATACAAGCGGATTTACGGCGCTTAATATTGCTTATAATTTGCGCGATCTGGACACTGCGGATGCCGCAATTCAGGCATTCGCTTTACAGTATCGAATTGGTAATACGGGAACTTATACAAATCTTCCGGCGGGCTTTGTTGCGGACGCTTCCGGCGACGGCGCGACGCTCGTCACGCCCGTCAGCGTCGCCCTACCCCAAGCGTGTGAAAATCAACCCCTCGTTCAATTGCGCATTATTACAACCAATGCGGTCGGGAACGACGCGATGATCGGGATGGACGACATCAGTGTCACGGGAACCGGCGGCGGTACAACGGTTCTTTCGGGTAGCGGTCTTTCAACACCGGGTTCGGTGTCGCCTGGAGCGACAACACTTTTGACGGTTGCCGTTACTCCCGCATCGAATCCTCCTAGCACAGGAATTACGGTCAACGCCAATTTATCGACGATTGGCGGTTCAGCGACTCAGCAATTTTTTGACGATGGGACTAATGGTGACGCCACGCCGGGCGATAATACTTTTTCGTATCTTGCTACCGTTCCGTCCGGCACTCCGGGCGGCAATTACGGGTTTTTCTCAACGATCACCGATGCTCAAGCCAGAAATGCGAATACTACGATTCCCTTGATCGTTCTCGCGCCTGTAGATGGCGCTGTGCATTTGACGATGGGCAATCCTTCGGGCGCCACAGCCGATGTCAATAGTCCATTTAATTATTTACTTGAAAAGAATGAATATGTGATGTCTTATCACCGAGACCGGGGCATTCCGAATTGGGTAAGCTGGCATCTTAATTCCACCTGGATCGGAACGACACCGCGCCAGGACGATTTCCGTCCTGACCCGAGTCTTCCCGCAGGTTGGTATCAAGTGCTGCAAACCGATTATGTCGGTTCAGGTTTTGACCGAGGACATCATTGCCCGTCGGGCGATCGTACGATAAGTGTGCCGATTAATTCATCCACATTCTTTATGACGAATATGATGCCGCAGGCGCCGGCAAATAATCAGGGACCGTGGGAAGAACTTGAAAGCTACTGCCGAACGCTGGTAACTCAGGGCAACGAACTCTACATCATCATGGGCGGCTCCGGACAAGGCGGAAGCGGTTCGAGCGGCGGCATAACTAACACCGTTGCCGCGGGTCGCGTTGTCGTGCCGGCAGTTACCTGGAAAGTCATTATCGTATTGCCGAACGGCGCAAACGACGTCGATCGCGTATTTAAAACGACGCGCACGATCGCCGTAATAATGCCGAACCGGCAGGACATTGGAATTGAAACGCCGTGGCGAAATTTTCGCGTAAGTGTTGACGCAGTAGAACGGCTCACCGGTTACGATTTCTTTTCCAATGTGCGTCCGCAGATTCAGAATATTATTGAGAGAAAAATTGATAATCAGTAGCTCTCATAGATCTGCCGCGCCGAGTTTCATCGTATTTTTCAGATATGATTTGCCTTAAAAAATCATTTCTTGCGATTTTGTGTTTGAGCCTTTTTGCCTTTGCGGTTTCGGCGCAAAAAGAGCGTTCGATCGCCGAAGTTCAGGGTGAAAAACACGAATCTCCGTTTAAAGATCAGAGCGTAAAAGTAACGGGAATCGTAACGGCACGGATCAGAAACGGCTTTTTTCTTCAAACTCCTGACAACAAAATCGATAATAATCCGGCAACTTCCGAAGGAATTCTTGTTTATACAGGAAGCGAGCCGGGCGCCGAAGCAACGATCGGAAATCTCGTGACGGTTTCCGGGATCGTTGATGAATTCCGCCCGAAACCTGATCCGCGCAGCTTGCCTATCACCGAACTCAAAATGGACAAAAAAGTCGATAAGATCGAGGTGATCTCACGCGGCAATCCGCTGCCGAAACCGATCGTACTCGCAATCGGGGATTTCACGCCGAACACGATCGACCAACTTGAAAAATACGAAGGAATGCGCGTCACTATTTCTGAATTGACCGTGATCGCGCCGACCGGCGGCAGAGTTGACGAAAACACCGGCGAAGTTCAAACGGACGGCACATTTTACGGCGTTTTAAAAGGTATCGCGCGACCGTTTCGCGAAGCAGGTTTTGACATTTACGATCTGCTGGTTATGACCGAAAAGGAACGCGAAAAATTGAAAAAAGACGTGCCGAAAATGAAGCTTTTTGATCATAATCCCGAACGCATTCGCGTTGAAAGCACTACGCAGCTCGGCGCGCAGGCGATCGACGTTACGACTTTTGCGGAAATAAAAAATTTGACGGGCGTCGTCCATTACGCTTATCGCGCGTATTCGATCCTCGTCGATGCGGATAACAAACCGCTCGTTTCCGGGAATATCCAAGCTTCGCCTTTACCGCCGCCGGGCGAACGGCAGTTTTCCATTGTCGCAACAAATCTCGAGAGATTTTTTGACGACGAAGACGATCCGGCGATCAAAGAACCGATAATCACGAGCGACGGTTTCCAGCGCCGCTTGAAAAAAGTTTCGCTCGCCGTGCGCGGCTATTTGAATACGCCGGATATTATTGCGGTCGTTGAAGTAGAAAGCCTGCCGGTTTTGAAAAAACTCGCCGAGCGCATAAACAACGATTCACAAGCAAGCGGTAAGCAAAACCCGAAATACGAAGCTTTTTTGGTCGAAGGCAACGACATCGGCGGCATCGATTGCGGCTTTTTGGTAAAACGCGCGCGCGTCGAAGTTTTAGAGACAAAGCAACTCGGCAAAGACATCGAATTCAAAAATCCGGTTTCAAAAAACGACGTTTTTTTAAATGATCGTCCGCCGTTTTTGCTTCGCGCCGCAGTAAAGGACGGAGACAAACCGCCATTTGAAGTTACGGTCGTCGTTAACCATTTGAAATCTTTTCGCGGTTATACGGACGAAAAAGACGCGCCGTTTGTGCAGATGAAGAAAAAAATACAAGCCGAGTTTTTGGCGAAATCCGTAGCCGAACGCTTGAAAGCAAATCCGAACGAACGCATCGCGGTGGTCGGCGATTTTAACTTTTATCAGTTTAATGACGGAATAATGGACGTTATCGGCACGATCAAAGGGACGCCCGCGCCGAAGGATTCGGTCTCAAATTTTTCAGAAGATTTGCTCGATCCGGATATGATCGATCTCGTCGATCTGATGATTCCGTCAAAGAAATACTCATACAGTTTTGACGGCAACGCGCAAGTGCTCGATCATTTTCTAGTCACAGAATCACTGAAAAAGTATCTCGCCGGTTTCGCATTTTTGCATATAAACGTAGATTTTCCGGAACTTTACCGCGGCTTATCAAACCGCGTCGAGCGTTTTGCCGATCACGATCCGGCAGTCGCATATTTCTCGTTCGATGAAAAGATCGTGGAGTCGAGATAGATTCTGCTATAATTTTCGTTATGACGACAATCACTGTTTTGCCCGAAGAAAAAAACTTTCGCGCCGTAGCGGGACAAAAGGAATCGGTCGGGCGCACCGTCGGCGAGGCGATAGATAAATTGACGGAACAATTGAGCGACGATGAAAATGGAACTTTGCTTGTTATTCAAAACCTCCGCGCAGACCGATTTTTCGGTGAAAATGAGCAGGAAAGACTCGTTGAGTTAATGGCAAAAAAAGAAAATCAAACTCTTTCGCAAAAAGAAAAAGACGAATTAGAAAAACTTGTCGAAGCCGAATTAACCGGCGCGCACGAAAGATCTGAAGAGTTGGTAAGCGCACTCAAGCCATGAATCCGAATTACTCCCTCGTTGCTGCTCGCGCAAAACACATTTGCGAATACTGCCGCGCTCCTGAAGCCGCTTTTAACCTTCCGTTTGAAGTCGAGCACATTATTCCAAGTTCTGTTGGCGGAAGCGATGACGAGAGCAATTTGGCGTTATCATGTCGTTCCTGCAACCTATACAAATCTAGTGCGATTTCGGGTTTTGATAACCATGCCGCAACTGAAGTAAGACTCTATAGCCCGCGTGAGGATATTTGGTTGGAACACTTCGCGTTGGAAAAGACAACAGGTAACATCGTGGGTCTGACGCCGATTGGAAAGGCAACGATTTCTCGCCTGCGAATAAACAGCGCAGCACAATTGACCGCCCGTATTTCGTGGCTCAAACTCGGTCTTGTCTAACTTATTTATCGCGCAGTTTATATGCCTGCACGGCTTCCGCCGAGCCTTCGTGCATAATTTCAGGACGATGATAGCGCCAGAATTTTTCAAATTCCTCGTCCGTCATCTCGGGCTTTGCCGCTCGTTCTTTCGCTTTCAAATAATTTTCGCACCACGTCCGCATTTCCTGATCTTGATTCAACGCCGTTCGTGCTCCGTGCATCAAATTGTCGCGTTCCATTTTGGTTCTCCGTTTTTTAAGATGTTCTATAATAAACTTTACACGCAAACTGCGCGTATGTTCAAAGATTCAAATTTCGCCTTGGAGTTATCTCGCGTGAAAAAATTTTTAATATCTTCGCTTCTGATCGTTTCCTTTTTTTCGAGTTTCGATTTTGCCCAGGATGCAAAACAGCGGCAAACTGCCCCGCTGAAAGTTGTTCAGTCGGGCATCGAAGTTCCGTTTGTCAACAAAACTTTGCCGAACGGTTTCGAGATCATCGTTTTGCCCGACAAATCCGTGCCGATCGTGACGGTCGAGATCGCCGCCCGCAACGGTTCGTTCACCGAACCGCCGGAACTCAACGGTCTGTCGCATCTCTACGAACATATGTTTTTCAAACCGCACAAGGGCGAGCTTTTATATCGCTGTGAGATTGCGCGGCAGAATAGATACACGGATTATCTGAGCAAGGCGAACTGCGACGAAACATTCAAACTTCGCTCGTCTATCGGCGATGTCATATATCTCAATGACGACGATCAGTTGAATATCAAAAACGCACAGACCCGCGAGGAAGTCGTCAATTATTATTTCACAACGACTTCTCCCTATCTCGAATCGGCGATGAAATATATCAATGATGCGATCCGTTATCCGAACTTTGACGAGAACGAGTTAAAGGACGAAATCCGCGTCGTCATCGGCGAGATTGACCGGAATGAGTCGAACCCGTTTTTCTATCTGCAAAAGGAACTCAACGAAAAACTTTTTTACAAATAC
>JBGTFE010000099.1:0-32650 GCA_041747435.1 Pyrinomonadaceae bacterium
ATTCTCGTAACCGAAGGTGTGCGCGGCGAAGGCGGGATTTTGAAAAACAGCGAAGGCAAACGGTTTATGTTTAAAGATATTCCGCCGCTTTACGTTGACCAAACCGCCGACACGCCCGAAGAAGGCTGGCGATATGTTACGGGCGATAAAAATGCGCGTCGTCCGCCGGAACTTTTGACACGCGATCACGTTGCGCGTTGCATCGTCCGCGAAGTCAAAGCCGGACGCGGTTCGCCGCACGGCGGAGTTTTTCTCGATATTGCGTGGATCAAGGAAAAAATCTCGAACGCGCCCGAACATATCAAGAAAAAATTGCCGAGTATGTATCATCAATTCAAACAGCTCGCCGATTTGGATATTACGACAACGCCGATGGAAGTCGGACCGACAACGCATTATATAATGGGCGGAATCCGCGTTGACGGCGACACGCAAGCGTCAACAATTCCCGGACTTTTCGCCGCCGGAGAATGTGCCGCCGGGATCAACGGCGCAAATCGCCTCGGCGGAAATTCGCTTTCCGATCTTTTAGTTTTCGGCAAACGCGCCGGAGAATTCGCTGCGAAATTTGCACAGGAAAATGATTTCGGGACGATAAACGAAGCACAAATTCAAGAGCGAGTAAAATGGTCATTAGAACCGTTTGAAAAACAAAACGGCGAAAATCCGTTTGCGCTTCAAGCGGAACTGCAGGAAATGATGCAGGATTTGGTTGGAATTGTCCGCACCGAAGACGAAATGCAGCGCGCCTTAGTCGGTGTCAGAGAATTGAGAAAACGGCTCGAAAACGTCAGTGCAACGGGCAATATTGATTTTAATCCGAGTTGGCACACCGCGCTCGATCTGCATAATTTGTTAAATGTTTCCGAAGCGATAACTCTGGCGGCAATCCAGCGCAAAGAATCGCGCGGCGGGCAATTCCGCGACGATTTTCCGACGAAAGTTGAAGAATTCGGCAAAATCAATTTTTCAGTCAAGAAAGGCGATGATGGGAATATGGAAATCAAATCAATTCCGATTCCCGAAATGCCGGACGAATTAAAACAAATTATCGAGGAAATGGGATGACGGAGCGCGGACGCCCTCGTCCGCAATGAACGCACCAGCGTTCAAAATATTAAGTTTCGATTTTTAGATTGCTCGCGCAATCTTTGCGGACGAGGGCGTCCGCTCCATGATAGAAAAAAATGGCAAAAGCAACATTTAAAATCTGGCGCGGCAATTATGAGGGCGGCGAATTTAAATCCTACGACACCGAAATTTCCGAAGGAATGGTCGTCCTGGACGCGGTTTTGCAGATTCAGGGCGAGCAAGCCGGAGATTTAGCGTGTCGTTGGAATTGCAAGGCGGGAAAATGCGGTTCGTGTTCGGCGGAAATTAACGGCAATCCGAAGCTGATGTGTATGACGCGGATGAACACTTTGCCGCAGGACGAGCCGATAACGGTCGAACCGATGAAGGCGTTTCCGTTGATGAAAGATTTGGTCACGGACGTTTCGTGGAACTACGAAGTTAAGAAAAAGATCAAAAAATTTACACCGCGTCCGCCTGATGCCTCGGACGGAACTTGGCGAATGCAACAGGAAGATATTGACCGTGTGCAGGAATTTCGCAAATGTATCGAATGTTTTTTGTGTCAGGACGTTTGCCACGTTTTGCGCGACCATCATAAACACGAAGAATTTATCGGACCGCGATTTCTCGTCTATGCGGCGGCGCTTGAAATGCATCCGCTCGACACCGAAGACCGGTTAAAAGATTTGAAAGATGAATCAAACATTGGTTACTGCAACATTACAAAATGCTGTACGACGGTTTGCCCGGAAAATATTACGATAACGGACAACGCGATCATTCCCTTAAAAGAGCGCGTCGTTGACGAATTTTATGATCCGATCACGAAATTTGTAAGGTTGTTTCGCAAGAAAAAGTAATGTTTGAATTGAAATTGTTACATAAAGAAGCGGTTCCAGCGGCGCTCGAAAAAGCGAAGCATTACCGTTTGCTTAACGAACCGGGCGCGGCGGAAAGCATTTGTCTTGATATTTTGCAGATAGAGCCGGACAATCAGGATGCGCTCGTAACCCTAGTTTTAGCGATGAGCGACCGATTTGCAAAAGATTACGCGGTCGGCGACGCGCAGATCAAACATTATCTCGATCAAATCTCCGATGAATACGAACGAACGTATTACTCAGGCATCATCTACGAACGCCGCGCCAAAGCCGTTCTCGATAAAAATAATCCCGGAACCGAAACGACAGCTTATGAGTTTTTCCGGCAGGCAATGAGCTGGTTTGAAAAGGCTGAAGCAATTCGTCCGGCGGGAAATGACGATGCCATTCTGCGTTGGAACGGCTGCGCGCGCATCATCAATCGAAACAAGCTTGCGCCGCGCGCAATGGATGCGGATTTCTTGGAATAAGAAAAGGCAGAGCGGCTTCAAAACTCTGCCTTTCTCTTGTGAGGTCGAAGGAGGAGAAGAGAAATTTTCATTTTCCGCTTTCTCGGCTAGTGTTCGACGTTGCGCGAGATCTATTTGTAAAATCCTTTTTCTCTATTTACAAACGTCCCAAAGGCTTCCGGAAACTATCATTTTTTTACGACGCAATTTCGTAAAAAATTGTGAGATGACGTTTTTTGATCTGACTTCCGCTATAATATTTTCAACCAAAGACGTTATGGAGCCGCTGGCAAACAAGATCAGACCGCAAACGCTCGAGGAATTTGTCGGGCAGGAACATCTCGTCGGCGCAGGAAAGCCGCTGCGTTTGGCGATCGAACACGGGTTGGTTTTTTCATTCGTACTCTGGGGAACGCCGGGAAGCGGCAAAACGACCCTTGCGCGGATCTATGCCGGCGCTATTAATGCCGATTTTCACGAACTTTCGGCGGTTTCCGCCGGCAAAGACGACATTCGTAAAATTATCAAAAAACCGCAGGAAGACGAACGCCCGCGTGTTTTGTTTCTCGACGAAATTCATCGTTTTAATAAAGCGCAACAGGATTTTCTGCTTCCGTTCGTCGAATCGGGCGACCTCGTTTTGATCGGCGCAACGACGGAGAATCCGAGCTTCGAGATAATTTCCGCGCTTCTTTCTCGTCTGCGCGTTTTTGTTTTAGAAGAATTGAGCGATTCCGATATGTTGCAGATCATTGAACGCACCGGTTTTGATTTGGACAAAAAAGCACAGGATTGGCTCGTCCGAATGGCAAACGGAGACGCGCGGCAGGCGATCACAATGATCGAGAATGCATCACGGCTTTACGATGTAATTACGATTGAAACGCTCACGGAAACTCTTCAATCGAAGTTCCTGCGATACGACAAAAAAGGCGAGGAACATTACAACGTCATCAGCGCCTTTATCAAATCGATGCGCGCTTCGCAGCCGGACGCCGCGCTTTATTATTTGGCTCGCATGATCGAATCGGGTGAAGATCCGAAATTTATCGCGCGCCGAATGGTGATCTTTGCTTCCGAAGATATTGGGCTTGCGCAGCCGACGGCGCTCGTCGTTGCCAACGCCGTTTTTCGCGCGGTTGAAACCATCGGCTTGCCCGAATGCACGCTGAATCTTGCGCACGGTACTGCTTATCTCGCAAACGCTCCGAAAAATCGCGATTCATGCGATGCCTATTCGGTGGCGCTCGAAGATGTGAAGAAATACGGCAACCTTCCGGTTCCTTTGAAAATCCGCAATGCGCCGACCAAATCGTTGAAACGTTTGAAATACGGCGAAGGATACGAGATGTATTCGAAAGCCGATCTGCTTCCTGAAAAACTCAAAAGCAAAACCTATCTCACACCAAAAAAAGAAAGCTAACCGAGCAAATTGGAAATTACGCGCCGGTTTTTGTATTCTATTTAATGCCTCTAGTGAGTCGCTTTTGGTTGCGTTATGTCGAAAACGGTTCTCATAGTTGAAGATTACGCGGATGCCCGAACGATGATGAAGTTCCTGCTGCAGAGATACGGGTACGACGTTATTGAAGCGGAAAACGGGCAACAGGCGGTGGACCGCGTCAAAGACAACCCGCCGGATTTGATATTAATGGACCTTTCTCTCCCGGTAATGGACGGTTTGACGGCGACGCAGATCATCCGCAAATGCGACGGCGTCGGGAAAATTCCGATCATCGCCGTAACCGCGTACGGCAATTCCTATTATCGCCAGGCGATCGAAGCAGGCTGCGACGATCTGATCAATAAACCGCTTGATTTTAATAACCTCGAACCGATTCTCGAACAATATCTCCAGTAATCCGATACTGTTTTCGATTAAATGTAACGAGCAAAACTATTCCCGATCAATGCAAAGATCCCGCCGAACGAAATGCCGGGGAGCGTCCAAACTACAAAAAGGATCAAGGCGGGTCTTTTGTATCGTGCCAAGTTGGATAAAATTGTCCTGATGGTCACTTTCTATTTTATAAACGGATAGTTATCATCTAATGCAAACTTGTTCAGAAAATATTTGTCGCGCCATTTGGGATTTATCTCGTCGAGCAATAACCCTTCGACGGCGCCGAACGGATAAAAAACCGTCCGTTCCCATTCGGACAAATCCAGTTCGCTCATCTCGCGCAGCGTCGTTTTTAGCAATCTATCTGATTCACTTTTAAATGGCGTAAAGTCGTGTAGTTGTCGAAAAGCCCTGCTCGGTTTAAGTTTTCGAGCGGCGATCTCCGCCATCCGATATTGCGTATAACGAGCAATCCCTTCCTGCCAAAATTGGAAAGAGGCATATCTGTAATCGTCAACGTTGAGCATCGATTCGAATTCCTTTCGCGATTGCAAATATTCGGCGAATTTTGCTTTTGAGTCGTTCCCCTTGCGCGCATCGTACGCCGCGGTAAGCCGGTCGGTGAGTTTTCTAAATTTGTCGACTACTTCCTGCTTTTTGTATGGAAATGGAAAATTGATCTGCCACATTCCGGACGTATCGCCGCGAGCAAGGTTCAAGGCTGCAACATCATCAAAATAGGTCGGCTTCGAGTATTGCAACTGATGGAAATGTTCAGGTATAACGACGAAAACCCAGCGGGTTGAGGTCTTATCCGTAGTGTTTTCTGCCTTGCCGACAATGATGACGGGAGTTCGGTCAAATGCCGGAAACGTAGCCAGAAAATCTTTTTGAAATTTTCGAGGACGCACAAAGACTTCACTCTTTAAGAGTTTGTCATAGCCGATCGACTTAAATTCATCCGAAGGTTTCGGATGGCGAATCAGGAACTCGTTATCGTCGGTCACGAAAAGCATCCCGAACGGTGCTTTATCCCATTCGGACCATAATTGGTTTTGGATTTTTTCGACTATGCGGTAGGCTTCGGCGATCCGAATACGATCAATATCGGCAATCGATGGTTTGCTCTGCTGCGCGGCACCAGAGCCGCACAACGCAAACCAAAGCATTAAGAACCCAAAAACTCTCTTCATTTCAAATTGCTGCATATTTTCACTTTATGCATAGTTTCGAAGCTAATCTTTCTCTATTGATTTGCTGGCGTACGACGTTTACTCTTTCGTTAAGTTTCATGTTTTTGGAAACAGTTGCAGTCTAACCGGCGACGCAATTTTTCCATTTCGTTAATTTTCGCACGGGTTCGATGAAATTACAGTAATGGTTCGTCCATTTTGATCTCGTCTTTAAGAAAGACGCGCCCAAGTTGTATTAAGTTTCTTCGCTTAGCTAAATTTATCCTTGGTCATCTGCTTTTACTGAGATTCAGCTCCTTTCTTGCTGCGTTTTGCTTAAAGAAAACGCCGAATTACTCGATGTAATTCCGCCTGCTGGTCATTCATTATGTAAAGCCGCGATTTTGACAAACTCAAGGCGCTTACTCGCTTCGGCAGCTCCACTCCAACTGTCTAGAACATAAGTTCCCCATATAATCCTTGTTTTCCTCAACGAAATACGACTAATCGTCAAAGCCGGCTTAAAATTTCGGCACGTTTTGAAACCAAAAACAAAAGGGCACCTTTCGCGATGCCCTAAGTTATTGAAAATATTGGTGGAGACAAGGGGGATCGAACCCCTGACCTCATGAATGCCATTCATGCGCTCTCCCAGCTGAGCTATGTCCCCGATCTTGATTTCAAACGCCGACTTGAAATCGGCAAAGACTGAATTTATCGAAAATACGATAAAGCGTCAAGTTATTTGCCCTTGAAATTCGGCTTTCTTTTTTCAAGAAACGCCGAAACGCCCTCGGTTTTGTCTTCGGTCGAAAAACATATCGCAAACAGATCGACTTCGCGGCGCAAACCTTCATCGAGATTCGAGCGCGACGCGAATTTCACGGCTTCCTTCGACAGTTGAAGCGCGATCGGCGCTTTTTCCGCGATCTTCGCTGCGAATTCCAGAGTCTTTGCTTCGAGCTCTTCAAGCGGAAAAACATAATTGACCAAACCGAAATCTAACGCCTTTTGCGCATCGATCATATCGCCCGATAGAATTATTTCCATCGCCCTGCCTTCGCCGACAAGCCGCGTCAAACGCTGAGTTCCGCCGCCGCCCGGAATTATTCCGAGGTTGATTTCCGGCTGCGCAAATCTCGCGTTTTCGCTGCAAATTCTTATATCGCAAGCTAATGCGAGTTCGTTTCCGCCGCCGAGACAAAATCCGTTTATCATCGCGATCACGGGTTTTGGGAAATTATCGATCGTATTAAAAAGCGTTTTTTCGTGAAACAGATCGCGCTGCGTTACGGGAGTTTGCCCGGCAAACTCGCTGATATCAGCGCCTGCGACGAAAGATTTTTCGCCCGCGCCGGTTATAACGACAACGCGAACGGAATCATCCTTTCGTAATTCTTCCAGCGCCGCAACGCCTTCTTTATGAACGTTCGAATTCAAAGCGTTGAGCTTTTCCGTGCGATTGATCGTTAGAATTGCGACTTTATCTCGCTTTTCGATCAAAATGGTTTCGTGATCGCTCATAATTTCAGTTGTAAATCGCAAATCGTAAATCGTGTATAGAAAAAATTCAACCAGACACAATTTACGATCCAATTTCGCGAAATCTTAGTTTTCTGCCTCTTCTTCCGGTGCCTTGTCGTCAGCCACCCAAGCAACAAACAGCCGCAGCCAATTGTCTTTCGGCTCGAGTATTTGGACGCCGACGCGCGCGGTTCCGTTTGCAATAGGCGTGACGCGGATAACAAGCGCTTTAACTTCAACCGGAACGCCGTCGGGGCGATGCGAGCGAAGATACAAATTTTCACCCGCCGAAATTTTCTGATTCAAATGAAAAAGCGCGCCGGTCGTCGAAATATCGTCGGTTTCGGTCGGCTCGCTCCACGCAGCGCCGTCGTCCGCGCGCCCCGAAACGACAACGGGCAAACGCAGCGCCATCCGTAAAGCGAAGCGTTTTTCTTCAAATTGAGCTTGAAGGTTGGTCGACATTAAAAAGTTCGGAAATCCGTGAATAAAATGCGTAAAACGGAATTATTCTAGCACGAAACGCCGTGAATGAGACAACTATCGCAAAAATTTTCGTGCAGGTTTCAATATTCGACTATTTTGATGTATGACGGCTATACTATTTAAGAAACGGTGTCGTTAAAAAATTTATGGCGCAAACGGAAATCAAACAAAAAGTAGTTATTTTGGGTTCGGGTCCCGCCGGGCTGACAGCTGCAATTTATGCTTCGCGCGCGCAACTCGAGCCGCTTGTGATCGACGGACCGCAGCCGGGCGGGCAGCTCACGATCACAACCGACGTCGAAAATTATCCCGGATTTGCCGCCGGAATTATGGGTCCGGAGCTGATGAACGAATTTCGCGCGCAGGCGGAGCGTTTCGGCACAAAAATTATCAATGTGTGGATCGATAAAGTTGATCTTTCAAAGCGACCGTTTACGCTTTTCGGCAAGGAAAGCGCGGATAGCGCGGAATATTCTACGATCATAAAAGCCGAAACTTTGATCATTTCGACCGGAGCTTCCGCAAAATGGCTCGGAATTCCGGGCGAAGCGCCGGTTCCGGAAGGCTTGGGCGGCAACGGTGTTTCGGCTTGCGCAACCTGCGACGGTTTCTTTTTTCGCGGAAAGCCGGTCGTCGTTGTCGGCGGCGGCGATACTGCCATGGAAGAAGCGACGTTTTTGACGCGTTTTGCGACAAAAGTTACGCTGATGCATCGCCGCGAAGAATTTCGCGCGTCGAAGATCATGCAGGAAAGAGTTCTTGCAAACGAAAAGATCGAAGTCTTTTGGAATACGGAAGTTAAAGAAATTCTCGGCTCTAAGGAAGCCGGCGTTACCGGTGTAAAAATTTTTAATAATAAGACGAACGAGGAAAGCGAATTTGCGACCGAAGGCGTCTTTATCGCCATCGGTCATCAACCGAACACAGAACTGTTCAAAGGCATTTTAGAAATGGACGAAACCGGTTATTTGAAAACTGAAGGTCGGACGATGAAAACCAATATTCCCGGCGTTTTTGCCAGCGGCGATGCGCAGGATCACTATTATCGCCAGGCGGTCACGGCTGCGGGAACCGGCTGTATGGCGGCGATCGACGCCGAGCGATTTCTCGTCGAGCACGTCGAAGAGATCGAGAAAAATACCGCGACAAATTATTAATCTATGCCGATTTACGAATACAAATGTGTGAAATGCCAAGCGCACGTTGAAAAAATGCAGAAAATTTCCGACGCGCCTTTGGCGGTCTGCGAAGTCTGCGGCGGAAAACTGGAAAAACAGTTATCGCTTTCCGGTTTTCAATTTAAGGGCGCCGGCTGGTACGTTACCGATTACGCAAATAAATCGAAAGATAAAGGCTCGGAAAAAACCGAAAAAAGTTCAGCCGGCGAATCAACCGTAAAGACCGATGCCGCATCAAACAAGGGAAACGAAACTTCGGCGGAATCAAAAAAGGAAACCGTTACAAAAAAGGAATGAGATCTTTCGCGCTAAAATTTGGGCTGCTTTGCTTTGTGTTTCAGTTCTTTGCGTTTGTTTCTTTCGCGCAATCGCGAAACAGCGCAAAAGCCACCGGCAGTCTTGAAGGAACTATACTTCCGGTAGTTGCGCGCCGCGACAACGGTTCCGCGGAACCGATCACCATCGAAAATTTGTTTCTCTACGAAAACCAAGTCGAACAAAAGATCAGCAATTTTACTTTTGATCCTTCGCCGGCAAAGATCGTTTTGCTCGTCGATAATTCGCAAACCGTTGGCACCGATATTGAAACGTTGAAAAAAGCGGCGATGGAATTTACATACGAGATTTTTGACGGCGACGAACTTTTTGTGATCGCTTACGATGAAACGGCGGAAATTATACAGGAATGGACCGACAACGCGAAAAACATCGAGGCTTCGCTTGCAACGTTTCAGAAAAAGGGAAATCCATTTCTTTTTGACGCTTTGAGCGCGACCGTTAACGAAGTTCTTTTGCCCTTAATGCCCGGTGCGAGAAAAACCGTGATCGTATTGATCGGAGACGGACTCGATCGCGGCAGCCGAATTTCTTTTGAGAAGATCCTTGGCGAGCTGCAAAGTAAAAACGTGGTCGTTTATTCGCTTCAGCTTCCTGACCGAACCGGCGGCGCTTATCGTCGCAATCAGCCGAAAGCCGGAAAAGTTATTACGGAATTAACTGAAGTAACAGGCGGCAGGATCTTTCCGTTGGACGATGCGCAAATTGCCGCGAAATCGATTTGCGACGAGCTCCGAAAAAATCGTTATCTGCTCTCTTATTTCCCGACAAACACTTCTTCTTACGATCAGCGCCGTGTTTATCTTTCCGCTCAGGACGGCATCACCGTTCGCACCAAAAGCGCGCAGCCGCCGAACATTAAATAATTTTTGTCATAAACTCAACGGCAGCGGTGTTTTGTTTTTGTAACCGCTTTCTTTTAGACGACGTCAAGGTATTTATGATAAAGATTTTGCTGTATATATTATTAGCGATTTTATTCTTTTTCTTTCTTTAAGCCGCGATCTTCTCCGCTGCGGAAACATCGGTATTTACGATATGACGGGCAATTCTCTCGGATAACGCCGCAATTGTCGCCGAAGGATTGATCGCCAGCGCGGTCGGAATGATCGATGCGTCGGCAACGTATAGATCGGGATAATTCCAAACTTCACCGAATTCATTAACAACTCCGCTAGCCGCGTCTTCGCCCATAACGCATCCACCCAAAGGATGCGCCGTCAATAATTTTTTGATCGGGAACATCCACAACAAACTCGTCTTATAATTTCCGTCGAGCTTTTCGCTCAGCCTCTCGAGCTCACTTTCCATTTCCCTGAACATTTCCAGACTGCGTTTGTGATTCCAATCGATATCGATATTTCCGTCGCTGAGGCTCATTTTACCGTCCGCCGCGTCCGTTCCCATTCCGAGATAGGGCAGATATCTCGTCGTAATTCCGCCGGAAAAAAGTTTGTCCATGCCGACGCTGTATGCGGAAGCTTTACTGAGTCCGAGAATTCGGAGGACGTATATCTTGAGAAACATTTTGATATTGTGCCAGCGTCCCGGAAGCGGCAAAGCGCTTTCCAAATACCATAGGAACGGGTCGGGATAGCCAAGGTCCTGCAGAAAGATCTTATTTTTTTCGGTCGAGCAGTCGAATCCGGCGGTGATGCTCGGTCCGCAGCCCGGATCGACGTCCCGGTTGACGTCAAAGGTTCCGGCTAAAAGAAAATCGCCGTTGCCCGAAAATCTTTTGCCGAGCATTTGGCTGAGATCAGGCAAACTTTTATGTTTATCGCGACACTGAAGCAAAAGCTCGGTCGAGCCGAGACTTCCGGCGGAAACTATGACCTTTCGCCCGCAGACCGAGCCTTCGTCAAATTCGTCTTTGTTTTCAGTATGAAAATGTTTGAAATGCACGCGGTAGCCGCCCGAGTTTAGCGGCTCGATCTTGACGACGCGGTGCAGAGGATAAACTTCCGCGCCGTTTTTCTCCGCCACCGGAATATAATTCAGATCGAGCGTGTTTTTGGCGTGAACCTGACAGCCAAGCATGCAGTTTCCGCAGTAAACGCAGGGTTCTTGCGGCATTCCGCTGTGCGGATTATTTCTCGGCTCGCCCGTATAAACGGCGATATCCATGAGCCGCGGATTTCTGCCTAATTTCGAAGCTCCATCCAAAAGAGCTTTGGTTCTTCCCGGAAAGTCATAATTTCCCGGCGGCGGTGTGAGCGGTTTGGCTTCGAGCATTTCTTTCGCCCGATCGTAAAAAGGGTCGAGCGTGTCGCGTTTGATTCCCGCCGCCCATTCGGGCTGCTCGAATATTTCCTTTCGCGCACGTTCGTGAACATTAAAATAAACAAGCGAGCCGCCGCCGACGCCGCTCGCCTGGATCACGTCTATCTTCTTAAACACGCGATAATCGAGCAAACCGAAATTTTTGTCGTCCCAAAATGATTTGGAAACTTGTCCGATCGTACGCGGAAAATCCTTTTTATCCCAACGCCTTCCTCTTTCAAGAATGCAAACGGAGCGTCCCGCCTGCGCCAAACGACACGCCGTTACCGCGCCGCCGAAACCGGAACCGATTATTACTACGTCATATATTTCTTTCACTGGGTACCTCGGTTTTTATCGTCCGTCAGCAATCCCCGCTTCGCCTGATCTTTTTATAAGCCCAGATGAGAAGAATGCCGAATATAAGATTTCCCGGCGGCGCGATAAATAAACCTACGTTTCCCCAGAACGTCATGCTTTGCGCGACGTACATGTAAGTCCAATCCGAAAAAAGCTCGGTCAGCCGTACGCCGGCGATCAAAACCAGCCACCACGGAGCTTTTTCCCAGCGGACGAACGCGATCAACTGCAAAAGAGAGAACGCCACCCAAACGGCGCCGGTTCGTTTGAGTAATCCTTGCGGATCAATATAAGGCGCGCCGTGAAAAGTCATAAACCATTTCTCGGGAAATAAGAGACAAGTAGCCGAAAGAACTACGTCCAGAATCACCAGAAGAAACAGAAAAACATACATAAAAATTCTGAAATTTTTTGAATAACCCATTTGATCCTCCTTCCTCACGGAGCGCCGGCAGCCTTGCCGGCAATGAACGCCCCGCGTTCAAAATTAGCAAAAAGCTTCACGCCTCCCGAGCGACGTTGCCGGCAAGATGCCGGCGTTCCAGTTACAAAGTTTTAAGAAATTCGATCAACACCTTTTTCTCGTCGGCTGAAAGAGCGGTTCCCCAGAGATGTCCGGCATTCGAATTTCCGCGCGCGCTAACGTCGTATTTTGAGCCCAATCTCATGGCTTCATCGCCGCTCGTGATAAAGCCTACTTTTTCTGGATCGTAAACATCGTAACCGCGCCAAAAGATCGCGGGTCTTTTGTCCGGAGTTTCGAATAGATCGACTAGAGAAGGGACGGAACCGTTGTGCAAATACGGCGCGCGCAGCCAAACGCCGTCGAGCAAAACGGAAACATAGCCGTTGGTTTTGCGAAAATCCTTGAAACCCCAATTGTAATCTTCCTGGTAATTGTTATATGCGTTCGCCGCGCTCTGCGTCCACATATCAAGGCGATGCCGATCGGTTCCGATCGTTTCGACCGCGAGAACCTTGCCCGTATTTTCGCCACCGGCGGCATGACACGAAGCGCAGTCGCGTTTATAAATTTCTTCGCCCTTTGCGGCTAATTCCTGTTTTATCGGAAATGGATATTTCGGCGCTTTGAGCGTCATTATCCAATCTTTCATCCGCGCAAGATTTTCGCGCTCGATATATTTTTTTGTCGCGCCATCGCCGATCGCCGAACTCAAAACCACTTCGTCTCCGGAAATATTCAAACCGTCCCAATGCAAAGACATGCCGGCACGCGCCTTTTGATTCCAAAGCGGCACCATATCGGAATTGCCGATCGTATCGTCCATCGGCTGTTTCAAAATGCCGAACTTGATCGGGTTGAACGGGTCGATGCGCCCGTGTCCCCAGTTCGGTCGCGAATCCATCCACGCGAACTGCGCTTTTTGCTCGAGCAAAGCTTTTTTTGTCTGCGGGATCAAAACGTAGCGATACACCAGTTTTTCGATCGCGGAAAGCTTATAAACATTGGCGATCTCGTACATGATATTATCCGCATTAAAGCGCGGATCGTTTGCGCAGGCGTAAAGAAAACGAACGTATGCCTGCGGATCGAATTGGTGAGACGCGCCGCCGGCAACGATCGTCGGTTTATCTTTTGGCGCTGCCCGGTAAGTTCCCGAATGACAAAATGCGCAATTGATCGCGACGCGGTCAAAACCGATCGTTTTTTTGGAAATCCCGACCGGCACTTCCTTTCCCTCTTCCCAAACCATTCCGAACGAAGCGTAGCCGCCCGCGCCCGGCAACTTTTCCGGGAACATTCGCGGCAGCACAAGCCAAATCCAATACGGGATTCCGTCCGTTTGCTCGTTTCCGAGCGAGCCGTATTTAAAATTGTCCTCAGCTGAATCGAAATGCGTCGGAACTTCGCGAAAAAGCTGATACCAAGCCGTAAATCCCAATATTCCGCCAAGTACTAATATGACGACGACGAATTTTATCCAGAATCTTTTTTTGGCGCTGCTCATAATGTCACTCTTAACTTTTCAAGCCCAATTCTCGGTTTTATATGCGAGATACAAAAGGATCGCTTGCGGAACTGCAAAAACAAAATCCACGATCCCGAAGGGCATGATATACGTCCACGGATAGTCAAAACACAAAACGGCGATCCAGAAAAATGCCGTGCCCGCGAGCCGCGAAAATATTGAAAGATACGCATTGGCGCGATATCGGTAAGGATTCATCGCCGCCGGAATATAAAACAAAGAAAGCTGCGCCAGCAAAAAAACAGCGCATTGAACCCAAATCGGCGTGTTGGTCGGATCCAAATTCAAAAATGAAAGTATGCGGTGCGGCACGATCATCGTCGGGATCACAAAACAAAAATTAACGATGACGCCCAACCAAACTACGCGCCCGAACCAAATCGCATACTTGTTCGTCATAGGCTCAAAATGCATAAATGTATCTCCTTCAAAGCTTCTTTATATACTCGATCAGCGCGTTTTTCTCGTCCGCCGAAAGAGTCGTACCATAAACGTGCCCGGCATTGCTGTTGCCGAGCAGTGTCGTGTCGAAATAGAAAAACTCAAAACCGTTTTCTTCCGGCACATTTGTTATAAAACCGAGATTGACCGGATCGAAAACGTCGTAGCCACGATAAAATTCTTTCGGTCTTTTTTCGACCGCCTCGAGCAAGTCTCGCATCGTCGGCACAGAGCCGTTGTGCAAAAACGGCCCGCGCAGCCAAACGCCGTCGAGCGGCATATTGGCGTAACCGTTTGTTTTGCGAAAACTTTTGAAACGCCACTCGTAACCGGCATAAAGCGTATTTTGATTTTCCAGCAATTCGTAAGTGTAGGAATCGAGGCGCTCGCGATCCGTGCCGATCTTATCGATAGGCGTCACCTTGCCGACCAATTCTCCCTCAAAGGCGTGACACGCCGCGCAAGTTCGCTTGTAAATTTGCTCGCCTTTTGCCGCCAGCTCTTCATTGATCGGGTACGGATACTTCGGCGCCGGAAAATCGAGCAGCCAATCTTCTATCCGTTTCAACCGCCCGAGATCGATCGTCGGCGGCGTCACGCCCGCGCCGAGCGACGCGCTTTTATTGCGTTCCTCGACCGACGTATTGTTGCCGTCCCAGTGAAGTTGCATTCCTTCGCGCGGACGTTGATGCCAGATCACCGGAAGATCGACCGTTCCGACGGTTTTATCGTCTTTCATAGGAAAGTTAAACTGCAGAACTTTGTAAGGATTGAAAGTATCGACGCGACCCGCGCCCCAATCGGGTCGGCTGTCCATAAACGAAACTTTCTCCGCCTGCGCGATGAGCACGTCGCGCGTCCGCGAAACCGCTTCGCGATAAATAAGTTTATCCATCGGGTTGAGTTTTTTGCGCTGCTCTATCGCCAGAATGACGTTGTCCGGCGTAAATCGCGGATCTTTTGCGCACGCATAAAGAAATCGCGCATAAGCTTGAAGATCGAACTTATTCGCGGGCATTCCCGAGATAATCCGCGGCTGGCTTTGCGGCGTATCGCGAACAGTTCCGGTATGACAAAGCGCGCAGTTCATCCCGACGCGGTCGATAATAACGCGGCGCACCGAAAAGCCGACGGGCGTTTCCTTATCCGGTTCCTGGATCAACCCAAAACCTTCGTAGCCTTTTCCCGCGACGGGCAGTTTTTCCGGAAACATATCCGGCAAAACCTTCCAAATCCAAAACGGAATCCCGTTTACGGACTCGCTTCCGATCGATCCGTATTTGAAATGCTCGTTGATATCCGCGTAGTCGATCGCCGCATCCGGAATGTATTTAAAGAAAACAAGAGTCACGAGAAACGCCAGAACGATAAAAATCACGAGGAAAATGGTCCCGTTTCTGCTTCTCTCTGCTTTTTCAACGGCGGTTTCGCGTTCAAGATTGATCATAAAGCATTGTCCTCCTGCCTCAATTCGTTACGGCTCCATCCGTAAAAACCTGCATGATCTCAGCGACCATCCGGTCGTAATCGCCGTCGTATCGCGACAATTCATAGCAGCCGAGCGGATCGGAAATCGCGTGAACAAGGCACTTGTTGCAATATGTACAAGGCTTCTCCGGAAGATCTTTTCCGGCAGCAAAGGAAAGAACCAGATCGTTATTCGCCACCAGCGGACGAGCGATGGCGACGCCGTCGCACATACCATCGGAAATAACTTTGCGGATATACGAAGCCGTTTGAAATCCGCCGGTACACAAGACGGGAATGCTGACGTTTTTCTTGATCTCGTAGGCTTCATCGACATTGATGCCCTCCACCTGATCCGGCTTTGTGCGATTCCAGAGAAAATTAAAGATCGGTCGCAGAAGGCGATAACGAAAGAGTAAAAAGTTGCGAAACGTGTAAACTCCGCTCGGGATCATTGAGCCGTAACTTCGCCCGGCATGCTCGATCGGAAAACCGCCCGGCGGATTTAATGGATGCGGAAACGTGCTTCCCATTGAAACGTGAATCGCGTCCGCGCCGGCTTCTTCAACCCATTTCGCGACCTGGATCGTGTCTTTGATCACATTGCCTTTTTTTTCCCAAAATGCCAGCGCGTTATTTCGATCTTCGGCGCTGAGCTTTACCTGAAAGTGAAAATCATCGCCGACTTCCTTGCGCACCGCCGCCATTATCTCGAGCAAAAAACGCGTGCGGTTTTCAAGCGAACCGCCGTATTCGTCCTTGCGGTCGTTGATAGCCGAGCTCAAAAATTGATTGATAAGATAACCGTTGCAGGCGTGCAGCTCGATACCGTCGAGTCCGGCTTCGCGGACGCGGCGCGCGGCATCGGCGAATTGCTGGACGACCATTTTTATCTCGTCGCGCGTCATCGCCTGGCAAAGCAGTCCGTGAAAAGAATCCGTTTGGCTCGTCGAACTCAACGCTTTATGCATCGCGTTTTCGATGCCGCCGACGTCCTGCTGCCGCCCGCCGTGGCTGAGCTGCACAATGTATTTGCAGTCGTGCTCGTGAACACTCTCGCCGACCTTCCGCCAAAATTCGATCTTATCGTCGTGATCGATAACCGCGTAATTTGTAAGTATACGACCGCGAATCGAAATCGGAACGTGTGACGAAATGATCGCGCCGACGCCGCCTTTTGCAAACTTCGTTTCCCAGTTGATGCGCGTTTGCGTGCCGATGCCATTGTAGTTGTCAAACTTGCCGGAAATATTCGAGCGGAAAATTCGATTTTTAACTTCGAGATTTCGGAATTTTAGTGGTTCGAAAATGATGTCGTCAGCCATTCGTTCGATTCCTCACGGGATAATTTTTACTTTCTCTTTGCCACCAATTGCTGTGCAGTTTCGCCATATTTTTCGACGAGCGACGGATCCGGCGGCGCGAGCCATTCTTCGCTTAAAGTCAGATCGACGACGCTTTCCAAACCTTCAGGCGGCGCTTTCGGCATCTCGTCGTAAAGAATGAACCAGCTCTCGCAGCCGTCATCGAGAATTCCGGTCGTATTTGGCAAAAACGCCGTCATCACCGGATTCGGATCGATCTCCAAATCCTTCAGCGGCTGCACGCGCGGATGATCGCCGAGCGTGATCGTCGCCGAGCCTTTTTTGAACAGAGAAAAGCCGCATTTGCTCTGGAAAAAAATGCGCGAGCGCATCATCATTCCGCGGAATTCGCAATAATTTACCGCGCCGATGCTCAATGGCAGCCAGTTGCTTTTCGGTTTTTCGATCTCGATCTTCATCGCAAATTGCCCGTCTTTATCGTATTGGCTGCTGATGGTTTTCTCGCCGATTATGAAGTCACAATTGGCCTGATGCTTTGGCATACCCCAAATTCCCTTTCCGCCTTTTACAGAGATCTCGCTGCTCACCGGAAGGTCGTAGACGTATTGACCGGTTCCGTAATGTTTCCAGAAAAGCCCAGGAAGCAATCGCGGCGCGCGCCTTTTTCCGCGCGTGCAGGCGATGGCGATGCTGTATTCGATATATTTACCGATAACCGTATCGACGTAATTAATTACAGTGATGACCAATAGCCCTTTGTTCCAAAGCCGAAATGGATGAACGTCCTTTCCCGGGATCAGCCGCTTTGCTTTTTCCGCGTTGATGCCGAAGACCGCCATCAAAGCCGGCGTGTCGGCGCAGGCGATCGGCATTTTATATGGAATATGGTCGACCAGCGAATAAAATCCTTTCTGGCTTGTCAATCTTTTGGGCAGCGACATATTCAAGTCTCCTTTTCCAGTTCCGCGAACATTAGCGGAAATGTATCGCGAGCGGCGTTTTTTCCCATAAATACGTCAAGATGTCCGTATTCGGAAAAGACATTCAGCGAGTGATAATTCTTTCTTAACCCATCAAAATATTCGTAACTTTTTATTTGGCTTTGCGGCAAAAAGCAAAGATTCTTTTTACCCGCAAAAAAGGCGAACCGCGCGTCCGTTTGCGGTTCCTGCGCGGTGAAGTCTTCGGGCAGCTCCTTTTTGCCTTCGACGGAAATTAAATTTCCTTTCTTTACGCATCGAGCCATTTGCTCAAAAAAGGTCATCGGCACGCTCGCAAACTCATCTTTAAGCCAGACGTCGTGCGTTTCCGCGTTTAGATTTTCGTGTCGCCACAGCGCGGGAAAACCTGTCCCGTAAGTGAAGCTCACTTGCTTGCAAACCTCGTTGTCACATTCATGATGCGTCAGTCTGACAAGCAGAGAAACAAGCTTGGCGGGAAAATTCGGCGCATTTACGCCCCAATGCGGATTGAGATAATCGGTAATCAGTTTTATGAGCGGCACCGCGATCTTCAGTTTTGTTTCCGAGAAAGCCGGCACGATCGGATGAAGCGAAACGGCATTTGTCACGATCGTTTTCACCTCAGGTAGCAAGCCCGCAACCGCCGCCATCGTGAAACTCGTCGAACCTTGGCAGTGGATAACGGCTTTGATCTTATCCGCGCCGGTTTCCTTAACAACCGTTCTAACTGCGTTTGGATGATCGTAGACCGCCGCTTGATCGAGCGTCCAGGGCGTTGGCGCAAAGTCGATGCTCGCGCGCCAGTTTTCAAGCCAAACGTCGTAACCGCGAGCGATAAGATAATCTACAAATGTAGTTTCGACCGGAGCGCGAAAGATATTGGCGCGAACTCCCGCGCCGTGTACGAGCAAAACCGGACCTTTCGTCGGCGCGCCAACGCCGCGCACATTGATTACGTTCAACTCAAATCCGTCGCCCGCGGTAAAAGGCACAACGCGCTCATCGTATTTTTTCGGTTCGTTTGGATTCATGAAATTTCAAACCACACTCTTGTACTCTTCAATAATATGCTCGGCGGCGCGATCGGAAATTGCCGCTATCGTCATCGAAGGATTAGGACCGACCGGTCCAGGCATGATCGAGCCGTCCATAACGTATAGACCCGGATAATCAAAAACTTCGCCGTAGGTATTGACCACACCTTCGGTTTTATCGCGTCCCATCGGAGCGCCGCCGAGCGGATGAGCCGTCAGAACCTGGTGGAAGAATTTGTAGCTCGGATTGTCCATGTATTCGGCGTTCAACGCGCCGGCGATGCCTCTGACGATTCTCTCAACGCGGTCGTAATATTCCTGCGATTTCTTAATTTTCCAATCGCAGTCGAGATAGCCTTTGTCATCAAGCGACAACTTTCCGTTCGGAATATCGCGCCCCATCGTAAGAACCGGCAGCGAGCTTTTTGAAGTCGCGCAGTCGCCGATCAAAGCCGCGATCTCGCTGTCAAGATCGGCATCTCTATTTAGACCAACACGATATTTAAGAAACATTTTGCCGAACTGAACTGCGCGCCCGAGAAGACTTGCAAAGCCGGTCAACTCGGCTGCCCAGCTTAAAAGGTATGGATTTCCGCCGTCTTCGACGTAAAATCCGCGACCTTGGTCGCCTAATCCATCGAGCGTATCGCCGAGCCGGATCGCACTCGTTATAACAGGACCGAAGCTCGGATCGAGATTGCGCGGTACGCATTTTCCATTTTTCTTTTCCTGACTGTTGAGCAGGAATGAGAGCAGATCGCCGTTGACGCAAAATCGCGAGCCGAGTATTTTTTTGTCGATATTCGGAAACTTTGCAAGATTTTTGAAAAGGAGATAAGGGCTCCCAAATGTTCCCGCGGAAATTATCAAGCGGTCGCACGTGATCGTAAGTTCTTTGGCGGGTTCGGCTTCCCAGCTATCCGGATCGTGTTTCAAGTAAGTTACCGAATAGCCGCTGCCGTTGCTGTTTGGAGCAAAAGATTTCACTTCGCACAGCGTTCTGATGTCGGCTTGCTGATGATGCGCCGCGGTGATGTATGTGTAGTCGAGCGTGTTTTTGCTGCCCGTGTTGCAGCCGATATCGCACTCACCGCAGAGTACGCACGTGTAGCGAGTTTTTCCGTGATAATTTTTTTTATCTTCTTCTTCAAATATCGGTTCGCCGATAACGGGCGGATTATTTAGGTTGTCGGGATTGTCCGGGTCGTCGACGTGATGCCGCCTAAAGCTGACCGCCAAATTTAGCGGTATCCATTCGACCGTATCGTGCTTACATTTTTCTTTTAATTTCGCGGCTGCCTCGATCATCGCCAAAGTCTTAGGCGGCTCAGGAAATCGCGGAACACCGAGCGGATATTTTTGCGCGTTCATCATGCGGTCGACGTTGTCGTAATGCGGTTCGAGATCGTCTCGCGTCACAACCCAGTTCTCGTAACCGCCTTTTTCAAGGTCGCGGACAAACCATTTTGCATCTTTGCGAATGATGATGTTTGCGTAAATAAGCGAACCGCCGCCGAGCCCGCTTGATACGAGCGCGCCCGAACCCTTGAACGACCAAAGGTTGTACATTCCGAATAACCCTTTGTCGGGTTCCCAAAAATTGTTCCTTAATTCAAAAGGCGCGCGCGGAAATGAAAAAGGCGGATAAGCTTTGCCGCGTTCCAGAAGGCAAACCCGCAAACCCGCTTCGGCTAATCTGTAAGCCATAACCGAACCGCCGAAACCCGATCCGATGATAACCGCGTCAAATTCGATATTGTTCATAAAAAAATCCTAAATTTTCAGCCCGAGTCTACCGCAAGCGCGAAATGGTTTATTGGCACGTCTCGGTGGTTTTCAAAACGCAAAAAGCCGAATATCTTTTGATATTCAGCTTCAAATCCTCTTACTAAATTCCGTTCTTAAGTTGCGGAAGATTCCCAACATATCTGCCTCTTCGATTTGATAGATCAAATCAATTAAAGCTTTAACTAAACTGAAAATTTAAGTCGCAGATTCCACAACCTAAAAGCCCTTTTTTTTCAACACCGCGTTGAATTTAGTTCTAGCCTGTCTTCTTACGGAAATACTCTTTTCCCCGTCGAATATTTCCTTAAAGCCTTATGTCCTCGGTGAACTTAAGCTAACACAGGTTAAAATCGGATGTCAATAATTTTTTGAAAAACTAAAGAATTTATGTTTGAAACAAGTATGGAACCGTCAATTTTACTCCGTCGGAATCTACACAGCGACGGCGGCTTTTATTGGGGAATGCGATTGATAATTTGACAGCTCAAAATCTTCGAAGCGGTAATCAAAGACCGAGTCCGGTTTGCGATGCATAACCAATTTTGGCAAAGGAAACGGCTCGCGCGACAATTGGAGTTTTACCTGTTCGAGATGGTTTGAATAGATGTGAAGATCGCCGAAAGTGTGGACAAAATCGCCGGCTTCCAGATCGCAAACGTGTGCGATCATATGCGTCAAAAGCGCGTAAGAAGAAATATTAAAAGGAACTCCGAGAAAGGCGTCGGCGCTGCGCTGATAAAGTTGGCAGTGCAGGATCTTTTCGTTTTCGACCTTAAACTGAAACAATGTATGACACGGCGGAAGCGCAACGTTATCGCACGTTTCGGGATTCCAGCCTGTGACTATCAGACGGCGCGAATTCGGGTTCGTTTCGATTTCTTTTATCAAGCGCGCGATCTGGTCGACACCGTTCATTTTTGGATAATCGCCGCCAAAGCTCCGCCAAAGATAGCCGTAAACTTCGCCGAGATCGCCTCCTTTCCGATTGAATTTTGCGGTCTGTTCGGGCGTTGCCCATTCTGCCCAAATATCGACGCCCCGCGCATTCAAGTTTTTCTCGTTCGTATCGCCCGACAAAAACCAAAACAATTCTTCGGCGACCCATCTGAACGGAACTCGTTTTGTAGTAACGATCGGGAAACCTTCTCGCAGATCGTATCGCGTTTGATAACCGAAGACCGAAATTGTGCCGACGCCCGTTCGGTCTTCGTGGCGCGTGCCTTCATCCAGAATATGGCGTAAAAGTTCGTGATATTGCCGCATTGTAATTTGTGGAATTTTCTTCTTAAAGTTACCATAAATTTTTCTCTTTTGGGAACGGTAACCGGAATGAAAGAAAAACTGTTAGATCTTTTAGCTTGCCCGAGCTGCGGCGGCGACATTTTGCTGGCGTATGCGAGCAAATACGAAGATCGCGAAATTATCGACGCCGTTTTGACGTGCAAAAAATGCTCGCGCGAATACAAAGTCTCGCGCGGCGTTCCGCGCTTTGCTGATCTTTCCAAAATCGAAGAAGAAAAAGCGGAAACCGCCGAAAATTTCGGTTGGCAGTGGACGCATTTTACGCAGGAAGACGAAAAATACAACGAGCAATTTCTTGGTTGGCTGCAGCCCGTTGCGCCCGAGTTTTTTCAAGACAAGATCGTGCTTGAAGGCGGCTGCGGCAAAGGAAGACACACGCGTCTGGCGGCGGAATGGGGCGCAAAAGAAGTCGTCGGCATCGATTTGAGCGCGGCGGTCGAAACTGCTTACGGAGTCACGCGCAATCTGCCGAACGTCCATATCGTTCAAGCCGATATTTACAAGCTTCCTTTTAAGAAATCCTTCGATTACGCCTTCTCGGTCGGCGTTCTGCATCACACGCCCGATCCGAAAAAAGCATTTGTTTCGCTTGCCGGAAAAGTTACAAAAGGCGGCGCGCTTTCCGCTTGGGTTTACGGCTCGGAAAACAACGAATGGATCACAAATTATGTTTCGCCGATGCGCGAGAGTTTTACCTCGCGCCTTTCACAGCCGGCGCTTTATCAACTTTCAAAATTGCCCGCGCTGGGCGTTTTTCTCGCAACAAAATTGGTTTACAAACCAATGAATATGGGCGCAAAACCGATCGCCGAAAAGCTTTTTTACAACGATTATCTTTATTACATCTCGCGTTTCGGCTGGCGCGAACAGCACAATATTGTCTTTGATCACTTGGTCGCGCCGACGGCATTTTATATTTCGCGCGACGAATTTGAAGATTGGTGGACGGATATCGGCGCGGAAAACGTGGAGATTATCTGGCATAATCAAAATAGTTGGTGTGGCTTTGGAGAACTACAGAAGTGAAGTTTTATGGATATAATTAAGTCTTCTATTCCAGTTCCCTCTTGGAATGAAAATTACTACCACGAAGTCGAATTTGCACCTCCTCAAATAAGAAAGTTTTATCATTATTTGGTTGAAGAAATTTCTAAGGGTAATTTTGTAAATATAGAAGGGGAATTCTATTATATCGTTCTTTACCTACGCTCCGTTGTCGAACAATTTATATCTGACAAAAATATAAACAGATTACTGGAAAGATTTGAAGAAATTAGACAGGTTTATGGTGATTTTCGTGAAATAAAATATAGCCTTTTGACTTGGAATGCTGATGCGTTTCTTTATTTAAATGATTTTGATAATGCGTGGGTTTTTATGCGGCAAAGATTCATCAGCATGCAAGATATAATTAATATTCGAGCAAAATGTAAAGAAACTTTTATTGATGGTAAAGATTTAATTAGCACATTTGGTTCTAAAATTTATTCTGAAAGTGGCTTAACTGCCTTTGGTAAGAATAATCTTGAATCACTATTAAAAATAGTTTCTATAAACCTTAATACTTTCCACACGCGACACGGAAAGAACTTTATAGAATATTTATGTCAGCAGTACGATTTTGCTGCCTTAGGTGGTAAAGATTTTTTGAGGTTAAGAGAATTTTTTGATACTGAGAAAGATTTTATTTTCTTGGAAAGAACTTATGAACTTTTTGAAAGAAGATATTATCTTAAAAGAGAAAAATATAGCGAAAGATTTCAACGTAAGTTATTTAATAGTGCTGTAAATTATCCTCCTTCTATTAATTATGAACCAATTCCATCAATTATATTAAAGGCAATAGAAAATGAATCTAAACGCCTGATTAGAGAATGCGAAAATACTCTTCGTGAAGAAATGTCTGTGCCAAGAATTGGAGAGGGTTGGATTGCCGAAACAGAACTTCTCTATAAACTTCGAGAATATTTTTCCGATGAAAGAATAGTCCATCACGCAAAACCTGTTTGGCTTGCTCCACAACATTTAGATATTTATTTCCCGGAAAAAAATATTGGAATTGAATATCAAGGACTTCAACATCAAAGACCTGTTGAGTATTTTGGCGGACAAAAAGCATTTGAAAACCAAAAAGAGCGAGATGAGAGAAAAAGGCGCTTGTGTAAAGAAAATAATTGTAAATTAATATATGTTTCTGAAGGTTATAATTTTAGAGATTTAATAAATGAACTAGAGGTTTTTTTAGTAATTTAGCAGATTATGAATACAACACTTCCGCAGGAAATGCAGCAGCACACATACGAGATCATGAATCGCGTCGAGGATTCGCATTGGTGGTTTGTCGGGCGGCGCGCGATTCTTGAAGAATTTCTACGCCAAATAATCCAAAATCCAAAATCTAAAATCCAAAATCCAAAGATTCTCGACGTCGGCTGCGGAACGGGCGCCAATCTGGAAATGCTCGCAAATTTTGGCGAAGCCGAGGGCGTCGATGTTTCCGACGACGCGCTCGAATTTTGCAAACTGAAAGGCTTGAAGGCGCATAAAGGCTTGGCGGAAAAACTGCCGTTTGAAGACGAGAGTTTCGATCTTGTTACGGCGCTCGATGTTGTCGAACACTTGGACGACGATGTTGCCGGACTTAGAGAAATGAATCGCGTTCTCAAAAAAGACGGCAGCGCTTTGATCTTTGTCCCGGCGTTTATGTGGCTCTGGGGCGTGCAAGACGACATTTCAAATCACCGCATTCGCTACACCAAGAAACAAATTGTCGAAAGACTGAAACTCGCCGGTTTTGAGATCGAGCGCGCAACTTACGCCAATTGGACGTTTTTCGCGCCGATTCTGGCGGGCAGAACTTTGATGAAACTAACCGGAATCAAACCCGAATCGGAAAACAATGTCAACATTTCCGCACTCAACGGGGTTTTCGGCAAGCTTTTCGGCGCGGAAAGATTCTGGCTCAAGAATTTCAATTTCCCGTTCGGCGTTTCGATCGTGATCGTCGCGAAAAAATCACAATCGGATGAGTTATGATTTTAGCGAAGAATTTCCGATTGAGGAAAGGGAATAAATAAAACGCATCACCCGAAACTGCGCCGATAGCCTTCCCATCTTTCTTTCATTTCGGCTAAAAATTTGACAAATTCCGCATCTTTGCGAATCGGATCGAGATACGGGTCGCGTTCGAAAAGCGGATAGCACGGGAAACCGTTTTCAGCCGTATAACGCAGATATTTTAAGGCTTCCGCGCTTTTGCCGCCTTGCGCGAAAACGCGGGCGACGTAGTATGTAAAGTGATGATAGCCGCGATTTTTTCGCACTTTTCCGATAAAATCGGTTGCCGCCGCTTGCGCCTCGTCGTGTTTGCCTTGCAAAGCCAGTAATAGAATCTGCTCGATGCGGACAAATTCGGGGACGGGATTTTTTTGCAACTGCTGCGCGATGAGCGGTTCGGCTTCCTTTGCCATCATTTTTTCCAGATAATATTGGCTGTCGGGACCGCGGTTATAAAATCTTTTACTTAACTCCAAAGCAAAATCGGGACGATTTTGCTGCATAAATTCCTGAATATATCCGCCTTTGATGTAATCGTTGTTCGGGTCTATTCGGAGAGCCGTTTCAAACTCTTCGATTGCCTTGTCTTCCAAACCGACGTGATTGCCCAGGTCGCCTAACTCAGTGTGCGCCACGTTCGGGTCAATCTCCTGCGCCAGCCGCAATTCGCGGAAAGCGGTTTCAACCCGCCAGCCTTCGTATTGACTAAAGGCGATAAAATAACGCGCCGCGTGGACTTCGGCAAGTTGCGGATTGAGGCGTTCGGCAATGGCAAGTTCCTGTTTGGCTTGTTCAATCCACGCCGGATTTTCTTCCAGAAAGACGGCGATTTTCGTGTAGGTATAGCCAAGCTGGGCGTGCGCCAGCGCATAGTCAGGGTCGAGTTCAATCGCTTTTTTGAAAAGGTCAACCGCTAAATCGGCTTCCGGGCGGCTGCTTAGATAGGCGTTGGTATTGATGAAATGATACATTCCTTTGGCAAAATACTTGTAGGCTTCCGGGTTGGCAGAATCGTGCCGCGCCATCTTCGACTCGGCGAGCCTCAAACGCAGACGCGCCGCGATTTGCCGCGAAATTTCGTCCTGCATCTTAAAAATATCGTTAAAATTTAAATCAAAAGTTTCCGCCCAGAGCGATGCGCCGTCGGCAGCGTTAAGCAAATTGACGCTGACGCGCAGCCGCTCGCCCGACTGCTGAATCGTGCCGTCCAGCACCGCGTCAACCTTCTGCTCGCGGGCGGCTTCGAGCGAATCCGTTTCCGTGTCGAGATAACGGCGCACCGCACTCGTCGGGCGCACCGTCAATCCGTCAATCCGGCTGGTTTTAGCAATTATCGAATCGGCAATGCCCAAGCCGAGATACTGGTCGCCCGCTTCCGGGTTGAGCGATTTGAAAGGCAGTACGGCGATTGATTTCGGAGGCGTTTTTTCGGCTGCCGGCTGACGCAGATAATTTAATGAAACGAGAGCGATTGTCGCCGTCAGCAAAACAATCAAAATGGCTGACGCAGCAAATTTGTGGCGTTTGATTCCGGTAAAAATGTATTCCGCGCTTGATGCCGTTTGACGCGCTTTGTCAGAACCGTCTGCGGTAGCGGGCGCGTTTTGAGGGATGAGGGATGCGCCAACATGAGGGATGAAGGAAGAAGCTGCTTTAAATTCATCCTTCATCCCTCCGCCCTCATCCCTCAAAACCGGCGGTTCTGACAATTTTTTCAAATCCGTCAATAAATCCGCCGCCGTTTGATAACGCTCGTCCGGGTTTTTCATCAAAGATTTTTGGACAATCGGCTGAAGCGATTCGGGAATTTCCGCCCAATCCGGTTCATCGCGCAAAATCGCGGAAATCGTTTCCGCGTCAGTTTCACCATTAAAGGGCGTTCGCATGCAAACCATTTCGTAAAACATCGCGCCGAAGCTAAAAATATCCGTTCGCACATCAAGCGGTTTGCCGCGCACTTGTTCGGGCGACATATACGGAACTGTCCCCATTATCGCGCCTGATTTGCTCGTCAGATTGGCGGTAGAAACTTTGTTTTTCGCTTCTGTCTTTTCCGCCGCAAATTTCGCCAAGCCAAAATCAAGCACTTTTGCGCTTCCCTTTTCGACAATGATATTCGCCGGCTTGATGTCGCGGTGAATGATACCGTGAGCGTGGGCTTCTGCCAGAGCGTCGGCGACTTGAACGGCAGCGTTTAGAATTTCCCGAAAACTTAATTTTTTGCGTTTGAGCCGTTCGGCAAGCGTTTCACCTTCGACGTATTGCATCACAATAAAATTACAGCCGTCGGTTTCGACAATCTCATGAATCGCGCAAATATGCGGATGCTCGAGCGTTGCCGCCGCCCGCGCTTCGCGCCACAAACGACGGTTGGCTTCCTTGTCGGAAGCTGACGCGGCAGGCAGAACCTTAAGCGCGACTTTGCGGTCGAGGCGCGTGTCCCGCGCGAGATAAATCTCTCCCATTCCGCCCGCGCCCAGTTTCGAGACAATTTCGTAATGCCCTAAAAAATGACCTTTAGCGAAGACGTTTTCTTCAATCGCCGCCACGCTTTCGGCAATCTCGCCGACAATCGGCTTTTGCATAAAGTCATCGGCGCGTTCAAACGAGGATAAGAGCGATTCGACCTCGCGGCGCACGGTTTCATCGCCGTTGGAAACTTCCTTGATAAATTGCGAACGCGCATCGGGTTTGTGCCCCAAAGCGGCATCGAAAATTTCTTTGATTTGTTGCCATTTTTCGTTTGGCATTTCTTTTTGAGTTCCAAGTTCCAGGTTCCAAGTCTCAAATCTCAAGTTTTAAGTTCCAAGTTTGTAAAACTGAGTCCTAACTTGGAACTTGGAACTTGGAACTTGGAACTTGGAACTTTCTACCGCGTTAATTCGCGGTGCAGCCAAGCCCGCGCTACGTTCCAATCCCGCGCGGCGGTTGCCCGCGAGATTTTTAGGGCTTCGGCGGACGCTTCCAAGCTCAAACCGCTAAAATAGCGAAGCTCAACCAGACGCACTTGCTGCTCGTCTATCTCCGCCAGGCGATTTAAAGCCTCGTCCAGCGCAATCAAATCCACATTCTGCTCGTCAATCGTAATTTCTCCGGCTTCTTCCAAAGATATTTTCACTGCTTCACCGCCGCGTTTTTCACGGTGTTTGGCGCGAGCGTGGTCAACCAAAATATGACGCATTACTTGTGCGGCAACGGCGAAAAACTGCCTTCGGCTTTGCCAGTCAATTTCGGTTTGGTCAACCAGACGAATGTAAGCTTCGTGAATCAGCGCAGTAGTTTGAAGCGTATGACCGGGGCGTTCGTTTCTCAAATATCGGGCGGCTTGTTTGTGCAATTCGGTGTAAACCAACGGCATCAATTCATCAAAAGCACCGCGGTTTCCGTCGCTCCATTCGCGCAACAACCCGGTTATTTGATGAGAATGTTCCATTGCAAGCCTCACACCCGATTTTCCGTAATTACCTGTGAGAATATACCCGCCGAAATCTTTAGTCAATGTCATTTACGGGAGAGTATCGGAAAATTTTTTGAGACGGTTTCCCCGTTTTTGTCGCCCTTATAGATGAAGGCGCAAAACGAGCCTTCGAGAAAAAATTCAAAATAGGAGAAGAAAATGAATACAAAAACCAGAAAATTTATGACGCTTACAGCCCTTGTGCTGACCTTTTGTTTGTTATCTTTGGAACAAACAGTATCAGCGCAAAGCAATTGCCATAAAGTCAAAGGCAATCTAAGTGACGTTAGTACTCCTAACGGCGTGATAGGAACACTCACCAATGGGGGAATCCTCAATGGCACGTACGAATTACTAAACCACGTTGGTCCTCTTTCTACCCCCGACCCTAATACTATTTCCTACTCTGCTGACTTCGTCCTCACAACAAATCAAGGGCAGTTGAAGTCCGGCGATGTGGGAATTTTCGATTTTGTGACCGGAGTGGCTAGCGAAATCGGGCGTATCAATCCGAACACCAGCACCGGCAGATTCGCCGGAGCGACGGGCGTGCTTTTCACCAATGGCAAGACTACCGATGGCTTGGGCGAACGTATCCGGACTTAGAAATAGCTCTTCGCCTCGAAGGTTTTACCTTTCGGAAAATCGGCGTTCGTTACCGAATATGAAAAAGCTTTCGCGACGGCAAACGCTCCGACTTCGCCTTTTTTCGAGAGCGCGATAAAGCCGACCTGAAGCGTTTTTGCTTTTTCCGGATTGCGTTTGACGATGCGTTTTACCGCTTCCTCACAAGCTTTTTCTGGTGTGTAGCCGTTGCGCATTAGCTCGATTACCGTGTGCGTGCCGCAAATGCGAATAACTTCTTCGCCGACGCCCGAAGACGTTGCCGCGCCGATCTCGTTATCGACAAAAAGCCCGGCGCCGATTATCGGCGAATCGCCGACGCGCCCGCGCATTTTGAAACCCAATCCGCTCGTTGTGCACGCGCCCGAAAGGTTGCTGTTTGCATCGAGCGCGATCGTGCCCATCGTATCGTGGTTTAGGCTGCCGTCTTCAAAAAAATTCGGCGCGAATTGCGAAGTTTGCCCGTTCTTTTTTATATTTTCGATGTTAATGACCGGCTCGTATTTTGAATCTTTCAACCACTTCCGGTATTCCTTCTCGGCGTCAGGAGAAAGCTTGTCCGATTCGAGCTTAAAGCCGTTTTCGAGCGCAAATTGCTGCGCGCCCGCGCCGACAAGCATCACGTGCGGCGTGGTTTCCATCAATTTCCGGGCGACCGAGATCGGATTTTTTATGCGCTCGAGAAAGGCGACCGATCCGCAGTTTGAAAGGTCATCCATTATGCACGCATCGAGCGTTACGCGCCCGTCGCGGTCGGGATTTGCGCCTAAGCCGACACAGCAATTGATCTCGTCTTCGGCGGAACGCGCTGCCTGCTCGACCGCGTCGAGCGCGCGACCCTTTTTCTCCAAAACCTGCCAAGCCGCGGCGTTTGCACGGATTCCGCTGTCCCATGTTGAAACGACGACAGGATTTTTTACCTTCATCATCGATATTCTTTCAAACGCCTGAGCAAAAGCGTTGCGAGCCGAAATCAATGGCAAACTTAAAAACGAAAACTGCAAAAATCTGCGTCGATCTAACATAATTTCTCCCTTTGACTAATTTGAAGCAATTTTACCAAAAAACCGCTAAACTGTATTTTTTCGGCGAAAAGTTTTAAATTAAGACCTTTGCAAAAATGAATTCAGCACAGCCACGATCCGTAAATTTGCCCGAAGCGCAACCCGCGCCCGAGCTTTCGCTTTTTTTGCCCGTTTTAGACGAAGAAGAAAATCTGCGCCCGATGCACGCGAAGATCCGCGAAGCCTTGAACGAACTCGGCAAAACGGCGGAAGTGATCTATGTTGACGACGGTTCGACGGATAAATCGTTGGAAATTCTGCGCGAAATTGCGGCTGAAGATAATAGCGTTCGCGTAATTTCGCTTCGAAGAAATTACGGGCAAACCGCCGCGATGAGCGCGGGAATTGACGCGGCGCGCGGGCATATTCTGATTCCGATGGATGCCGATCTGCAAAATGATCCGAAAGATATTGCGCGGCTTTTGGAGAAATTGAACGAAGGCTACGATGTCGTTTCCGGCTGGCGCAAAAACCGACAAGACAAACTGATTTCGCGCAAAATCCCGTCAAAAATCGCTAACCGGATCGTGTCCTGGATCGGCGGCGTTCCGCTTCACGATTACGGCTGCAGTTTGAAAGCGTATCGCCGCGACGTTTTGCAGGACGTAAAACTTTACGGCGAAATGCACCGTTTTATCCCGATCTACGCGAGTTGGGCGGGAGCGCGTGTAACGGAAATTCCGGTTGACCATCACGCGCGGACGCGTGGCAAATCGAAATACGGAATTTCCCGCACCGTAAAAGTAGTTTTCGATCTGATGACGATAAAATTTATGGCTTCGTATCACACGAAACCGATCTACGTTTTCGGCACATTCGGTTTGATCGCATTTTTGCTTTCGATCTTTGCCGGACTCTGGGCTTTCTTTTTAAAATATGTGAACGGCGTTTCGTTTATCTTAACGCCTCTGCCCGTCATCGCCATCGTCCTGCTGGCAATCTCGATGCAGTTTTTTTTAATGGGTTTATTAGCCGAAATGCTCGTCCGAACCTACCACGAATCGCAGGACAAAACTATCTACGCCGTACGCGAAAAAATCGGGTTTGAAGACTAATGTGCGGAATAGCAGGTTGGATAAATTTAGAAAATAAAACTTCACAAAATGGTAAAGCCGTTTTGCACGCGATGTGTGAACGGATGAGGCATCGCGGACCGGATTCGGAAGGTTTGTGGCTTGAGAATGAAGTCGCGCTCGGGATGCGGCGGCTTTCGATCATTGATCTGCACACCGGCGAACAGCCGGTTTATAACGAAGACAAATCCGTCGTCGTCGTGATGAACGGCGAGCTTTATAATTTCCGCGAGGTTCGAAAAGACTTGGAAAAACGCGGGCATAAATTTGAAACGAATACCGACACCGAAATTTTGCCGCATCTGTATGAAGAATACGGCGACGCGATGATCGAACAGATCAACGGAATGTTTGCTTTCGCCTTGTGGGACAAAACAAAAAAGAAATTGCTGATCGCGCGTGATCGGTTCGGCGAAAAGCCGCTTTATTACGGCGTGTTTGACGGAAAATTTATCTTTGCTTCCGAGCCGAAAGTGCTTCTGGAACATCCGTCGGTCAAAGCCGAGATCAACACCGACGCGCTCAGACATTATCTCTCGTTCGATTATGTTCCCGCGCCGCTTTCGATCTATCGGGGAATTTCAAAACTTCCCGCCGCACATCTTTTGACGGTTGAAAACGGCGAAGTAAAAACGCGCCGGTATTGGAATCTTTCGTGGCAGAAGCAAGAACGCAATGGAAATTCAACCTTTGAAAAAGCGGCGGAAGATTTGCGCGAATTGCTCGGCGATGCCGTCAGGATGCGGCTTGTATCGGATGTTCCGCTCGGAATTTTACTTTCGGGCGGCGTTGATTCTTCGACCGTCGCGGCTTTTGCCCAACAATTTTCGAGCGAAAAAGTAAAAACTTTTTCCATCGGTTTTGAAGAAGATTCGTTTGACGAATCGAAGTTTGCGCGGCAGGTTGCGGCGCATCTCGACACCGAACATTACGAAGACAAATTGAGCGTCGAAACGGCGGCTGATCTTATTTCGGAGATCGGAACGTGGCTTGACGAACCGATGTCGGACGGCTCGCTTTTGCCGACGTTTTTGCTTTCGCGGTTTGTCCGAAAGCACGTTACCGTTGCATTGGGCGGCGACGGCGGCGACGAGATCTTTGCAGGTTATCCGATGTATTTCGGTCATAAAATGGCGAATCTTTACGGCGCAATTCCGCGTTTTTTGCGTTCCGGTTTGATCGAGCCGATTGTCAGAAATCTGCCCGTTTCGACAAAGAATCTTTCGTTCGATTACAAGGCGAAACGCTTTGTCGCGGCTTCAAAATACGATTTAGTAACGCGTCATCATTCGTGGTTCGGGTCGTTTTCGATTGATGAGCAAAGCAATTTATTATCAAAAGATGTTTTAGAAAATACTTCAAACGACATTTATAGAGGCGCGAAGGATTTATTGAAAATTACCGATGCTGAAAATGAAATTGAAAAAATGCAGTTTCTCGACATCAATTTTTATATGGCGGAAGATATTCTGACGAAAGTTGACCGCGCTTCGATGGCGG
>JBGTFE010000100.1:0-13811 GCA_041747435.1 Pyrinomonadaceae bacterium
ACATCGCCCCTGATCTTGACTTCACTGCCGGTCAAAACATCCGCCGTCATAAAAGTGTTGTTGGGCTCTGATTCATTACCCAAATCGGTGCCGACCTGCGGACGCAAGGCGACCGCCGATTTTTTTATCGCGGCTTTTGACTGCGGCTTCATACCGGGGATCGTGATAATATCCACCGAGCCCGACTCCATTTGAGCCCGCTTTAGATCGTCAACGACGAACTCTTTTTCGCCGCCGGTTGTATCAATTGACTTCAAATCCTGAGACGTGGTGTGCTGGCTGATCAGTACGAAGACCAGAATAATACAGGCACCTAAAATTCCTTTTACCAAAGTCGTGTTAAAGCGCTTCATCTTTTTCTCTCCTCCAACGTATTCAACAGGAAAGTCCTGTAAATCTTTCAAAATTAGTAACTTCAAACGAGTCGGTGACGAGTGAACGCCGGCGGATTCGCCATTGAAAATTTTACCGCGACGCGTAAAACGATTTCTTCGAATGTCACCTGGGAGATATAATTCAAAATTCTTTTTCTAACTGCTTGTAACTGAATATACAATTATTGAGGCTTTTTCGCAAGGCAATCCGTCGTTTCATCCGCCGCGATGTGAAGTATAAAAATTCTCACCGGATCAATGCTTCCGGAAGATTCGTCCGCGTCGGCATTTTCGCGAAAAAAAAAGCTCGCTATTTGTCAAAGAAGCCGTTTTGGGGTAACTTTTTATCATTCGGACTTCAGCGAATAGTTTATTAATTCAAAATCAAAATTTTAAGGAGCAGAGATGAGATCAGCGTTAAATTTCCGGCAAATAACGAACAAGGTGAACAGAGTTTTTCTCCTCGCGGCACTCGGATTAATTATCCTGTCGGCGACGGCAAATGCACAGAGCGCCACGTTCAAAAGAATGTGGATCGATTACGATGTAACCGAAAGCGGGCAAAAAGGTATGCGGATCCATACCGAGTTTGATGTCCACAGTATGAAGGGCGTCGCGGGCGTGCTCGCGCTGTATTTCCAATATCGGAACAATACTTTTCTGCGCGACAAGAATAAAAAATTTTACAGCGTTACGGGCGAGGTCGCCGTTTATTCCGACCTAAGCCCGTGCTGCAACCCGACCACTTATTATCAGGATCTCGCGCTTTTTATGCCGTACGCGGAATTGGACCTGCCGGACGGCAATTACGATCTGCGGGTTTTGCCGCAGGTTCTCTATAAACAGGGCGGCGCGATCGGCATATTTCCGGCGTTCGATTTCGTTTATAAACAGGGCAATACGACGGTCAAAAAGAATCCAAGCGCGACATTTTCGCGCGCGTGGGTCGATTACGACGTTCGCGAAGGCGGAGTAAAAGGAATGCGCGTTCACGTAAAATTCTCCACGAGCGATATGAAAGATACGGACGGTAAACTCGCGGTATTCATTCAGAAACGAGACAGCACGCCGCTTTATTCCAGCAACAGCAATTATCGGCTTGCGAGCGGCAAACGCGCCGGCGAGATGGTCGGGCTACTTTCTATACGTCCGGCTTTCGATATGACGGATTATAACGACGCATTTGTTTTTATCCCATATTCGCAAATGAAATCGGTTTTACCGAGCGGGACGCATAATCTGCAAATGGATATCGACGTTCTTTACCAAAACGGCGATCCGCTCCAACATCTTGCGACGCAGGATTTCTGGTTTGAATACAAGTAGAAAAGAGGCTGGAACTCATTAACAAAAAGCCGTCGGAAGATCGAATCTTCTGACGGCTTTCTTTTTCATTACGGAAAATGGTCCTTATTTTCCGGAAGCGAGATGCAGTCTGGCGTTTGCGCGCTCCAGCTTTTCAAGCTCGTCTTCAAATTCTTCTTCGGTTCCATTCCATCCGGCAACGATCTTTTCGGCGGCTTCGCGTTCGACACGCGCCGCGGCGGTATCGATCTCAGCCGCGTCTTCCGCGATATCGGCAAGGATCGAGACGTTGTTCGCGCTCACCTCGACAAAACCGCCCGATATTACCAACTTCGCGCTTGTTCCGCCTTTGCTGTAAGACAAAATGCCGGGTCTCAAACTCGAAATCAGCGGCGCATGATTCGTCAAAATGCCGATCTCGCCGCTCGCCGTCGGAACGGTTACGGAATCGACCGGCTCGCTCAAGACCTTTCTTTCCGGAGTTACGATTTCTAAATTCAACATAATTTTCGTTATGCGTTATACGCGATACGTAATACGGCGAAAACATATTTGCGTATTACGTATTGCGTATTACGTTTATGCTCCTGCTGCCATCTTCTGCGCTTTTTCGCGCGCCTGTTCCATCGTGCCGACCATATAGAAAGCCTGTTCGGGCATATCGTCGCATTTTCCTTCAAGGATTTCCTTAAAGCCTTTGATCGTGTCTTCGACCTTGACGTATTCGCCTTTGAGACCGGTAAACTGCTCGCCGACCGTAAAGGGCTGCGAGAAGAAACGCTGAATCTTACGCGCGCGAGAAACGGTCAGCTTATCGTCTTCGCTCAATTCGTCAAGACCGAGGATCGCGATAATGTCCTGCAAATCCTTGTAGCGCTGCAGAATTCGTTTGACTTCCTGCGCCGCATTGTAATGCTCGTCGCCGACGATCTGCGGATCGAGAATACGCGAGTTTGACGCCAAGGGATCGACCGCCGGATAAATTCCTAGCTCGACAATTTGCCGCGAAAGCGCGGTAACAGCGTCGAGGTGCGCAAATGTCGTCGCCGGCGCCGGATCGGTGTAATCGTCCGCAGGAACATATACGGCTTGGATCGATGTGATCGCGCCGGTTTTCGTAGAAGTAATGCGTTCCTGCATTTCGCCCATGTCCGTCGCCAGATTCGGCTGATAACCAACCGCCGACGGCATACGCCCAAGCAGCGCGGAAACTTCCGAACCGGCTTGCGTAAAGCGGAAAATGTTATCGACAAAGAAAAGCACGTCGTTTCCCTGATCTCGGAAATATTCGGCGACGGTCAAACCGCTCAAAGCAACGCGCAGACGCGCTCCCGGCGGTTCGGTCATCTGCCCGTAGACGAGCGACACTTTCGAATTCTTGATCGCTTCCATATCGACTTTCGTCATATCGAATGCGCCCGTTTTTTCAAAAGCCGCGGTAAATTTATCACCGTAAGTGATAACTTTCGATTCGACCATTTCGCGCAAAAGATCGTTGCCTTCGCGCGTTCTCTCGCCAACGCCCGCAAAAACCGAAAAGCCTTCGCGTCCTTTGGCGACGTTATTGATAAGTTCCATGATGAGAACCGTTTTGCCAACGCCTGCGCCGCCGAAAAGACCGATCTTTCCGCCGCGAAGAAACGGCTGAACGAGGTCGATAACTTTAATTCCGGTTTCGAACATTTCAAGCTCGGTCGCCTGTTCGTCAAACGCCGGGGCGTGCCGATGGATCGAATATCGCGTGTCGGATTCGACCGCGCCGAGTTCGTCAACCGGATCGCCGATGACGTTCATCACGCGTCCCAAAGTCGCGTTTCCGACCGGAACCGTGATCGGTCCGCCGAGATCGATCGCCTTCATTCCGCGGATCATTCCGTCCGTCGGCAGCATCGAAACCGCGCGCACGCGACCTTCGCCTAAATGCTGCTGAACTTCCGCCACAACATCGACCGTTGTCTCGACGTCAAAACCTTCGCTCGTTACGCGCAGCGCCTGATAGATAGGCGGTAAATAACTATCTGAAAATTCCACGTCAACAACCGGACCAATGATCTGCACGACCTGTCCGATGTGTTGCCCGTTTTCGCTATTAGCCATTTTTTATGTTTGCTCCTTATAAAGACTGATCAAAAGCTATAATTACAAAGGAAAAAGATTATCAATTTTTTCCGCGAAACGCAAAAAGCGGTTGTGAAAAATGTCATAAGCTGTTTTTCGTGGGGATTTTTCCGCGGCGATTGCCTTTCACATAAATCGTTTTTCGTTTCCCTAATTTTGCCTTTTTATAGACACAAATCGATTTTTTGTATATGATATTTTTTCAATTCTAAGTAACCCCGAAAACTTTGTTTGTAAAATCGTCGCGTGATCAACATCATTCTTAGCGTCAACATTCGTTGAAAGGTTCAAGAAAATTTTATTTCAAAAAAGGAGTTTTTATGTTTAAGAAAAGTTATCTGGGAATTTTCGTGTTTCTATTGGTAGTTTTTTTCGGTACGCCTGTTGTTGCGGGTGACGTTTGGCAGGAGATAGATGATTCGGCGTTGAACCGGAGACCTTCCGAACGTCTCGTTGTACCGAATTCGTATAGAACATTTCGCTTGAACCGAACGGCGTTGGAAGCGATCTTGAAACAAGCGCCGATGGAGTTTACCACTGCGGCTCAAGCGAGCGAAGTTGTTCTGGCTTTGCCAATGCCGGATGGCTCGTTTCAGCGTTTCCGCATCGTCGAATCGCCAATTGTCGAACCGGGACTCGCGGCAAAATTTCCCGAATTAATAACCTACAGCGGACAAGGAGTTGACGACCCGACGACAACCGTTCGGTTCGATTTAATCGGCAACAAATTTCATTCCCAGATTCTTTCCACCCGAGGCACGGTTTTGGTCGATCCTTATTTTAAGAGCGGCGACACGGAAAATTACGTAAGTTACAACAAACGCACTGTAGCCCGAACCAATGACTTTATTTGCCATTTTGCAGAAACCGGCGATTTTCAAAAGTTACTCGAAACCAAAGAAACGAGTGCCTTCGGCGATATTGCGGCTCCGAATGTGATTAGCGGCGGAACTTTGAGAACTTACCGCCTTGCGTTGGCGGCAACGAATGAATACGCGGTTGCAGTTGGCGGTAATACGATTGCCGGAACCCTTGCTGCACAGGTTGTGATAATGAATCGTGTCAATGGTGTTTATGAACGCGATTTAGCTCTTCGAATGGTTGTGATCGCGAATAACAATTTGATCGCCTATGCCGGCGATCAGATGTGCGGCGGTAATCCCTGTACGGGCGCGAACGATCCCTATGCTAACACCAACGGCGTTACGATGCTTGGTCAAAACCAAACCAATTTAGACACCGTAATAGGGTCGGCGAATTACGACATCGGGCATGTTTTTTCGACGGGCGGCGGCGGTGTTGCAACTCTGAACGGTCCGTGCGGGGGCAGTAAAGCGCGCGGCGTTACGGGCTTGCCGAATCCGGTCGGCGATCCGTTTTCGATCGATTTCGTCGCCCACGAAATGGGACATCAATGGGGTGCGAATCATACTTTTAACGGTGCGACGGGCAATTGCAGCGGCGGCAATCGAAGCGCGGCAAATGCTTATGAAACCGGAAGCGGGATTACGATCATGGCTTATGCCGGAATTTGCGGAAATCAGGATTTGGCAAATAACAGTATTGACACATTTCACGTCAGAAGTCTCGAAGTAATTGTTGCTTTCAGCCAAACCGGAAACGGAAACCCCTGTGCCGCCGCGACGGCGAGTGGTAACACACCTCCTGCGGTTTCTGTCGTCGGCGGAACAACGTTCAATATTCCGAAACAAACGCCTTTTGCACTGACGGCAACCGGAAGCGACGCGGAAAACGATGCGATCACATACGATTGGCAGGAATACGATCTCGGCGCATCTACGACGGCGGTGCCGAATACCGACTCGGACGGCAACGCTCGCCCGATCTTTCGCCCGTATCTGCCGACCGTCAGCCCGACGCGCTGTTTCCCTTCGCTTCAATATATTTTGGCTAACGCCAATGTTCCGCCTTCGACTTACAACTGCGACGGCTTTACTTGTTTGACAGGCGAACTGCTTCCGGCAATTACCCGTGCGATGACCTTTCAGGTTATTGCGCGTGATAATCGCGCGAATGCGGGAGGAATTAATACGGCAACGGCTACGGTGAATGTTGACGGAAATTCGGGACCGTTCGCCCTTACCGCGCCGAATACGGGCGTTACGTTCCCGGGCAATTCCCAGCAGACCATTACGTGGAACAATGCGAACACAACCTCTGCTCCGATCAATACCACTCACGTAAAAATCTCGCTTTCGACCGATGGCGGACAAACTTTCCCGTTCACACTTGCCGGTTCGACTCCGAATAACGGGAGCGCGAATGTAACGATTCCGAACGTTCAAACCTCGACGGCGCGAATCAAGGTCGAAGCGGTCGGAAATATTTTTTTCGACATCTCGGACGCGAATTTTACGGTCAACCAGACGGTCGCGCCGGGAAATCGCGCGCCGTTCGATTTTGACGGCGACAACAAAACCGATGTCTCGATCTTTCGCCCGTCGGTCGGGCAATGGTGGTATGAACGATCATCCGACCACGGAGTTCCAGCCTTCCAATTCGGTGCCGGGACGGACAAACCCGTTCCCGCAGATTTTACGGGCGACGCAAAAGCCGACCTCGCATTTTGGCGACCTTCGACCGGTGAATGGTTTGTTCTCAGAAGCGAGGATTTTAGCTATTTCGCATTCCCGTGGGGCACGATGGGTGACATTCCCGTTCCGGGCGATTATGACGGCGACGGTAAAGCAGACGCGGCGATTTTCCGCCCGTCGGAATCAACCTGGTATATCCAGAAATCTGGCGGCGGAATAACGATTCAAGGCTTTGGCATAACGGGTGATCTACCCGTCGTTGCCGATTACGACGGAGACGGTAAAAGCGACATCGCCATCTTTCGCCCGTCGGGTTCGGAATGGTGGCTGTTGCGAAGCATGGCTGGGTTGTTTGCGGCGCAGTTCGGCTCAAGCGGCGACAAACCAACGCCCGGCGATTACACCGGTGACGGAAAAGCCGACATGGCATTCTTCCGACCTGCGAGTGCAGAATGGTTTGTCCTAAGAAGCGAGGATTTCAGCTTTTTTGCTTTCCCGTTCGGCATATCTACGGACACACCGGTACCCGGCGATTACGACGGTGACGGCAGATTTGACGCGGCGGTTTTCCGCCCGTCAGAATCAACCTGGTATGTCAACAGATCTACCGCCGGTTATTTTGTCCAGCCGTTCGGAATAGCGGGCGACATTCCCCTTCCGTCCGTCTATATACCGTAATTTCAATTTTTTGAAATTAAACGAAAAGGCTTTCGCTCGTAAAAAAGCGAAGCCTTTTTTTTACTTTTTTTTGCGAATGAAATCTATGTTTTTAAAAATGTAGCTGCTGTGTCGGAGCGAATTCGATTGATGGAGTTTGATCGACATCGCCAAACATATGGGTTTTCCGCTTTTAATTTTCCGATGCCCAAATGGTAAAAGGAAGCCGCGTACTGAGATCCGCGTCTTCCTTTGCCAACTTTCTTTTTTACCTAACTCTTTGAACTAGGGTGGTTTTTGCGTCCGGAGCCGCTTTTCTTCCCGCCGCCGTCTTGTTTATTTACCGTTCGCCACGCGCGTTCTTCGGCTTCCTTCGCGGATACACCTTCCTTTTTGTAGCTTTCTTCTATATGTTCAGCCTGACGTTTTTGTTTGTCCGTATATTTGTCCTTGTCTCCTCTCGGCATTTGGAGCACCTCCTCTAAAAAATACCTGCTGATTTCATCCTTCTTATCTTTCGTCCTCTTACAAACGGCGTCTGGTCGTTTCGCCGGACTTCTTCGTTCGTTGAAGTTATGTCCACTTTCTCAAACGAACTCAACTCGATATCTGCCTTCCGCGCATCGATCGGCTGCAGATCGATCTTGCTGTCAAAAACTTTTACTTCACTTTCAATCATTTGTTTATACCTCAAAGCAAAAAATTAAAGGGTCGGTCGTGAAAAAACGTATTGAATTGATTCTCCTAACCTTTGAAATACGTTTCTGCAATCATCGTGCCAATTGCATCCGAAAAACGGATTGACAGCCGAACTGTGTTTTAGTAGCCTCAAAATTATTACGAACTTCTTTGAGGATTTCTTGCAGAATTTGAGCAATCTAAAAAAAATCGAACTTCCGCCGCAAGGCTTAAACACTCTCTTCGGCGTTCAGGACCAGAACATTAAATATCTCGAAACGCTTCTCGACGTAAATATCGGCGCGCGCGGAAACGAGCTGATGCTCGACGGCGACGCCCGCGATATCGAAACCGTAGAGCAAATTTTGCGCGATTTCAGCGAGCTTTTTGACGAAGGCAATCGATTCTCGGACAAGGAGCTGCGAGACGCGTTCAAGCAGATCGCCGAAGACCGCGCATATTCGCTCAAAGATTATTTCACGCGCGCCCGCTTTAATCCTTCGGGAAAAAAACAGGTCGCGCCAAAGACGGCAAACCAGCGAAAATATCTCGACGCCATCCAGGACAAAGATCTGACATTCGGGATCGGTCCCGCCGGAACCGGAAAAAGTTTTCTCGCGGTTGCGATGGCTGTTCAGGCTTTGTTCTTAAAGCAAGTCAACCGAATAATTTTGACGCGTCCGGCGGTCGAAGCCGGAGAAAGATTAGGATTCCTACCCGGCGATCTGCAGGACAAGGTCGATCCTTATCTGCGTCCGCTATACGACGCGCTTTTTGATCTCGTGGACACCGAACGCGTTACAAAAATGCTCGAAAAACGAATCATCGAGATTGCGCCGCTCGCATTTATGCGCGGACGCACGCTTAACGACGCTTTTATTATTCTCGACGAAGCGCAAAACACGACCGGCGAGCAGATGAAAATGTTTTTGACGCGTATCGGATTCGGCTCAAAAGTCGTCGTTACCGGCGACGTTACGCAGATCGATCTGCCGCGCGGGCAGCGCAGCGGACTCAAAGAAGCGGAACGAGTTTTAAAAGATATTCCCGAGATCGAATTTGTATATTTCGACAAGCGCGACGTCGTCCGTCATCGACTCGTACAGTTGATCGTCGAAGCGTATGAAACGCAAACAGACGAGAACCCGCGGCGCGAAGAATGATCGAGATCGTCAACAATCAACGCAAGATCAAACTCGACCGGCAAATCTTCCAAACGTTTGCCGAAGACGCAGTTGATACAATCCCCGCAGCAAAAAGCAAAAGTGCAACGATCGCCTTTGTTTCCGACCGCAAAATGCGCGAGCTGAATAAAACTTTTCGCGGCAAAGATTCTTCGACGGACGTGCTTTCTTTTCCCTTTGAAGCCGATGCTTTTTTGTCAGAACCGCAAGCGGTAGCGCGCCGGTTGAACGTAGTAGATCGGTACGCTAAGGTTCAACCATCCGCTACCACAGCCGGTTCTGACAAATCGACCGACGACAATGATTACTTTCTCGGCGACATCGTCATTTCTCTCGAACAAGCGGTGCGTCAATCAAAAGAAAACGAACTGGATTTAGAAACCGAAGTAAAGCAATTGATCGTCCACGGCATTTTGCATCTCTGCGGCTACGATCACGAAACCGACGCGGGCGAAATGAACGCGCTCGAGCTCGCGCTTCGTGATAAACTTGGAATCGTATGAGCGATACAAATAAACGCGCCGACGCCTGCACAATGATAATTTTCGGCGCGACCGGCGATCTTACCAAACGGATGCTTTTTCCCGCGCTCTATAATCTCGCAAAAGATAAATTTCTGCCGGAAAATTTCGCAATCGTCGGCGTCGGGCGGCAGGAAATGTCAACCGCCGCTTTTCGTTCAAAGATCAAGAACGATCTGACAACATTCGTTGGTGAATCGGTCGATAAAGATCTATTGAAATGGTTTGAAAAACGAACGCATTTTACAGGCGGTGATTTTAGCGAGACAAAGACATTTGAAGATTTGGACTCGCAGCTAAAAGAGCTCAGCAAAAAGTTCGATATTCCGCGGAATCATCTTTTCTATCTCGCCGTGCCGCCTGATCTTTTCGCGCCGGTTACGGAAAACGCCTGCAAAATCGGACTCGGCGACCAAACCGATGGTTGGCGGCGCTTTATCTACGAAAAACCTTTCGGGCGCGACCTAGCAAGCGCAAAAAAATTGAATTCGACGCTGCGAAAAATGCTGAAAGAATCACAGATCTATCGCATCGATCATTATCTGGGCAAAGAAACCGTTCAAAATATTTTGATCTTCCGCTTCGGAAACGCGATTTTCGAACCGATCTGGAATCGCAATTTTATCGATCACGTCCAAATTACGGTCGCCGAAGAACTCGGCGTCGAAAAACGCGGCGGTTACTACGAAAAAGCGGGCGCGCTGCGCGATATGATACCGAATCATATTTTCCAGCTTGTAACATTGACCGCTATGGAGCCGCCGGTTTCTTTCGAAGCTGACGCGGTTCGTGACGAACAGGCAAAAATTCTCGCCGCGATACAGCAGTTTTCGCCCAAAGACGTTTTGCAAAAAACGGCTCGCGGACAATACGGCGCGGGCACGATCAACAAGCAAAAGGTTGCGGCGTATCATAAAGAGGCGGACGTCGCGCCCGATTCCAATACAGAAACATTTGCCGCGCTCAAGCTCGAAATCGATAATTGGCGCTGGGCTGACGTGCCGTTTTACGTGCGCACCGGCAAGCGCATGGCGGCAAAACATTCTGAAATTGTCATTCAATTTAAAAAAACTCCGTTCATGCTTTTTCGCAATACGACGGTCGAGCGTCTGCGGCGCAATTGGATCGTCATTCACATCCAGCCCGACGAAGGCATCACGCTTCATTTTGGTGCAAAAATTCCCGGACCGCTGCTTAACGTGGGCGCCGTAGATATGGATTTTGATTACGAGGAGCATTTTGGCGAGCATATTGCGACCGGCTACGAGCGGCTGCTTTTCGATTGTATGATGGGCGATGCAACGCTTTTTCAACGCGCGGATATGGTCGAAGCAAGTTGGGAAGTTGTCACGCCCATATTGAAAGCTTGGAAGGAAAACCTCGCCGGTAAAATTCCGAATTACGCAGCAGGAAGCTGGGGACCGAAGGAATCGGACAAACTTCTGAAAAACGACGGAAGAGTTTGGAAAAATTCGGTTGTATAGACTGGAGCGCAAGCTTCCAGCTTGCCAACGTCGCCGGCGCGGCGTGAAACTTTGATCGCTCTTCGCGCTAACGCGTTCAATGTAAGCAGGATGCTTGCGCTCCATTTAAAACTAAATGAAGTTCAAAATATTTTCCGACATCGCAAATTTAACCCGTTTCGCTGCGGAAAGCTTCGTTGAAATAGGCAGCCGCGCGATCGAAGAAAAAGGCTGGTTCGCGGTTGCGCTTTCAGGCGGTTCGACACCAAAAGCGCTTTATCAATTACTGGCAAGCGAATCATTCAAAAATAAAATCGATTGGACGAAAGTTTTTTTCTTTTTCGGCGACGAGCGCCGTGTTCCGCCTGACGACGAAGAAAGTAATTTTCGAATGGCGAACGAAAATTTTTTCCAACTGCTGAGAATTCCCGACGAAAATATTTTTCGATGGCAGACGGAACTCGGAAACGCGGGCAAAATCGCCGCCGACTATGAACAAAGAATCGAGAATTTTTTTGAGCTGGACGTCAAGCCGCCCGCTCACGCAGGCGGTTCTGACAAGAAATCTCCGCGTTTCGACCTTATTCTGCTCGGTATGGGCACGGACGGTCACACAGCTTCTCTTTTTCCGTTTACGGAAGCTGTCAAAACCGGCTGCGTAAGCGGGCGGTCGACCGTCGCGGTAAACTACGTCGAAAAATTAGGTGAAACGAGGTTTACAATGACATTTCCGGTTATAAATAACGCAGCGAACATAATCTTTCTCATAACCGGCGCTGAAAAAGCCGAGACGCTCAAAGAAGTTCTCGAAGGCGAATACAACCCGGAAAAATTTCCGGCGCAGAAAGTTAAGCCAACGAACGGAAATTTGCTTTGGCTCGTTGATGCCGAAGCCGCGCGGCTCTTGCAATAGGGAAAACATTCAAATTACTATTGATCGTTAGTTAATTTATGGAAATTGAGATTGTTGTCGCCCTTCTGATCCTCGTCGTCCTTACTTTTTTGGCGACGATCGATATGGCGTTTTCGCAGCTTTCGGACGTCACGCTGCGGCTTTTAACAAGCGATACCGAAGAAGATCCGCGTGTGAACACGCCGTTTATGCGCGAGATCCTTTCAAACCGACCGCGTTTTCGCTTTGCGCTTTCGGCAACGATACAAATTCTTTTGATCATCTTCTCGGTTTTGACGACGCTGATTATTTATGACTTTTTCAAAGAAGAATCCCTTAAGCTACTGCTTTTTTCGCTCGGCATCGCGCTGTTTCTTTCCGGCATTTTCCGTCAAATGATCCCGCGTTTTCTAACCTGGCGCAATCCCAAAGATAAACTGCTTTTTCTGCTTCCATTCGTTCGTCCGGTTTATGGGCTCATGTCTTTTGCCGCCGATCCTTTTGAGCGATTTCTGCGCGAACGGAAACCAGTCGAACAAACCCTGGACGAGGCAAATCGGGACGAAGAAAAGGATGAGGACAACGATGACGGCATTCAGGCGTTGATCGAAATGGGAGAAGCCGAAGGCATAATCGAAGAAGGAGAACGCGAGCTGATCGAGACGATGGTCGAATTCGGCGACACGCGCGCGGGCGAGATCATGACGCCGCGCACCGAAATTTGTGCGCTTCCGGTCAACGCCACGGTGAAGCAGGCGCGTGATCTGATAATCAGTGATAAATATTCGCGGCTGCCCGTTTATCGTGATTCGATCGACAATATCGAAGGAATGATCTACGTTCGCGATCTGCTCAACGCCTGGGCTGACGGCAATGAAACCGAGCCGATAGAAAAGCTCCTGCGTCCTGCCTTTTTTGTTCCTGAAACAAAACCGGCGTCGGAGCTTTTGAAAAGTATGCAGCTAACGCACGTTCAGCTCGCGGTCGTCATTGATGAATACGGCGGCGTCGCCGGACTTGTTACAGTGGAAGATATCCTCGAAGAAATAGTTGGCGAGATCGAGGACGAAGATATTGAAGGCGAAGAGATCATTGAGATCTTCGAAGGCGCGGATAAAAGCTATTACGACGTGCTCGGCTCGACCGAAATCGACAAGATCGAGCGCCTTTTCGATCTCGACATCGAGGACGAAGATTTTACGACGATCGCCGGACTTGTAACAAGCGAAGCGGGATACGTACCGCAAGTTGGCGAAAAGTTGAATGTTCGCGGGCTCGAGGTCGAAATTCTACGCGCCGACGAGAAAAAAATTCGTCTTCTGCGCCTCAAAAAGCCGCCATCGGAAATGATCGCTTAAAGCTTACTGGTTGCACGGCGTTGCTTTTCACTTTGCACAATTCGGCGTAAGATATTTCATATAATTCGAAAAAGGAGAAAACATTATGGCTATTAGACTTGGCGACGACGCGCCGAATTTTACGGCGGAAACTACGATGGGAACGATCGACTTTCATGAATATTTGGGCGACGGTTGGGGCGTTTTGTTTTCGCATCCGAAGGATTACACGCCCGTTTGCACGACTGAGCTCGGAATGGCTGCGAAACTCAAACCCGAATTTGATAAAAGAAATGTCAAATTGATGGGCTTGAGCGTCGATCCGCTCGACGCGCACAAAGGCTGGGCAAAAGACATTGAGGAAACGCAGGGTGCGGCGGTGAACTTTCCTATGATCGCGGACGCCAACAAAAAAGTTTCCGATCTTTACGATATGATCCATCCAAATGCCAGCGACACTTTTACAGTGCGTTCGGTCTTTGTTATCGGACCGGACAAAAAAGTTAAATTGACTTTAACCTATCCGGCAAGCACGGGCAGAAATTTCGACGAGATTCTGCGCGTCATTGATTCACTACAACTAACCGCAACACACAGCGTCGCCACGCCCGTAAATTGGAAAGACGGCGACGATTGTATTATCGTTCCGTCCATTTCCAACGAAGAAGCAAAGGAAAAATTCCCGAAAGGCTGGAACGAAATAAAACCATACTTGCGCGTAACGCCG
>JBGTFE010000101.1:0-3202 GCA_041747435.1 Pyrinomonadaceae bacterium
TCAAAACGCCCGCCTCTTTTTCCTTTACCTTCACGAAATCGCGTCGGATCATATTCATTAATATTTTCAATCAGGCGCGGCAAGGCTTTTAAGCCGTCCTTTTCTATGTATTTTCTAATTAAAGCACTTTGATCGTCCGAAAACTCAAATCTATGATGCACCTCTTCGTTAACAAATTCGTCAACGCGCTGTGATGGTGTCATCTGCGCGATTTTATCTTCCGATTTATGCCGATGCCATTGCGCCTGAACGACGAACGGCGCGAAACTCATTAAACACAAAAACAAAATTACCGACTTCATAAAATTATTTCAAAATTTCTTCAATCGCCGAATACGGATTGGTTTTCTTTTCCGCTATTTCCTGCGCTAATCTTTCGAGCTTTTCGCTCGTTCCGTTTTTATTCAAAACATCCGACAAAAGTTTTTCCTGCAATAATTCGAGTAAACGCCATTTGGCAATCGCTGTTCGGCGTTCCATATTTTCACCCGTTTTTTGAAATTCGTTGTAGCTTTCGATGGCTTTTGATAAATCTTCGATGCCTTTGTTTTCGGTGGCGATGGTTTTGACAATCGGCGGATTCCAAAAATCAGGACGATGTGCCAAACTCAAAAGTGCTTCGAGTTCTTTTTCGGTTCGCAAAACGCCTTCGCGGTCGGCTTTATTGATGACGAAAACATCGCCGATCTCCATAATTCCCGCCTTTATCGCCTGAATATCGTCGCCCATTCCGGGAACGAGAATGACGACCGAAACGTCCGCCGCTTTGACGATCTCGACTTCGTCTTGCCCGACGCCGACCGTTTCGACGATCACTTTATCAAATCCCGCCGCGTCCAAAATCGCAACCGCGTCGACCGTTGCGCGCGCCAAGCCGCCGAGGTTTCCGCGCGTCGCCATCGAGCGAATAAATACATTTTTATCAAGTCCGAGCGTCTGCATTCGGATCCGATCGCCGAGAATAGCGCCGCCGGAAAACGGGCTCGAGGGATCGACGCAAACAATTCCAATGCGGTCGCCATTATCGCGATAATGAAAAGCTAATTTATCAACGAGCGAAGATTTTCCCGCGCCGGGCGAACCCGTAATTCCAATTATCAAAGCATTTCCCGTTTTCGGAAAAACGGCTTTCATCAGATCAGCCGCATCATCCGCGCCGTTTTCAACCATCGAAATAGCGCGCGCAACGGTTCGCGCCTCGCCGGCAAAAAGTTTTTCAAGCAAATCGGTCTGGATCATTTCGCAAAATTCAAACGGCTATTTTCGCATTTTTCCGCCCAAAAGCAAATGCGTTTCGGCAATGTAGCGGGTTTCTATCTGGATTCCCTTTTTGCGTGCGACAAGCGAATTTCGATAAAATTCGCGATCGGACCGACGATAAACAACGCGTAATATGGCGCGTGAATGCTTTCCGTTAAACGCAGAAGCATCTCGACGAACGCCACCAAAAATGCGACCAGAATTTGCGCCCGTTTAGATGAACGCACGGTCGTTTTCGGATCGGTGATCATAAAAAAGATAAATAGCTGATACATTGCGCTGGTGATCGGCGCCGCTTCTGCGAGAAAAGGATGACCGGTAAAATAGCTGCGAATCAAGCCGAAAAAAAGGAAACTCAGAACATAAGTTATCGTGATATGAAAACGTTTGAGCCGGAAAATTATGATCGAGCCAAGCAGCCAGATCAGAAGCAGCGCCCAAATATTATTTCCCCATTGAATGCTCAAACCCGCAACGGCAAACGGCGCGAAAAAAAGCATGAAACTGACACCGAAATTCGAAGGATTCCACAAATGCCGATTCTTGTAGCGAAGAATATATTTTGAAGTGATAGAGATCGCCGCGCACAGCGCAAACGTCCAAAAATCCGGCGAGCGAATCAAAATTCCGACACTAATTCCTGTAATGTAAGCACTTGCAAGATGCGGATATTTTCCCGTGACAAATTTGGAAAGTGCGATCTCAAAGACGATCGCCGTGAAAATCGCCAAAAGCGTTTGCGGATAACTTTCCAGAATTCCGTAAGAAAGCTGCCCAGCGAGTAAGATTAACGTAATCAGGATCGGCGGAATAAAGCGCGTGTCCAAGCCAAACATTTTCTTCGGCACGGCATCGTTTGCCGGTGACGGCTTTGTTTCGGCAGTCTTTGCGCTCATAGTTTAATAAAACGGGGATACAAAGGATACAAAGGATAAAAAGGATAAAATAATTATTTAAAAATCCATTTTATCCTCTTCATCCTGTTAATTCTCTTCCCTGATCTTATGAATCTTGTTCAATTCAAGATTTTCGATTACTTGTATTTTACCCGAAGCCCAGCGGATTTCAACTTTCTCGACTTTCGCATTTTTTCCTAAACCGAAATGCAAGCGTCTTTGGTTTTGCGAACAAAAACCGATGCTGCCGTGAATTTCCTGTGTTTGCTGAAAGCTGTTCCAGAAAATTTTGACCTGCGTTCCGATTGCCGATTTATTGCTTTGAGTTCCTTCGAGTTCAAAATCAATCCAGTTATTTTCCGCACTGACGATGTTTTTATAGATCAAAACCGGCGCGTTTTGATTGGCGACGATTACATCTAAAACGCCGCGATTCCAGAGATCGGCAACCGCGACGGCGCGACCGTCGAAAGTTTCCGTTATGCCGACCGATAGAGCGACCTCGTTAAATTTTCCCGCGCCGTCATTGATCCAAACTTTTTTCTGTTGAAATCCGGCGAGACTTCTTCCGTCCATCGCCGCCCAATTTGCCGCGTCGCCGATGATCGTATTATTGCCGACCGTAACTTTTGAAAAATCATACCAGTAACTCGTATTTTTTTCGGCGGAAACATAGCCGTTGGTCAGAAAAATATCCAGCAAGCCGTCGTTGTTCAGATCGCCGAACTGACTGCCCCAACTCCAGCCGCCGAGTTCGACACCGAAATTTCCCGCTTGATTTTCAAATTGAATATTTTCGCCCGAAGTATTCAGCTTCGGCATCCAGAGATTATTTCCCTGCAAAAGAATTCCTTCTTCGGAAATATTCGATTCGTAAATCGAAAGCCGCCCGTCGTTTAAAACATCGCCGAACGCCGCATTCATCCCGCTTTTCGGCGCGAAACCGACACCGCTTTTTTCGCTTGCGTCAATAAATTTTTCGCCGTTTTGATTCAGAAATAATTCGGAAATGCCGTAATCATTAGCGATAAAAAGATCGGGAAAAC
>JBGTFE010000102.1:0-4603 GCA_041747435.1 Pyrinomonadaceae bacterium
TCCTTTTTGCAGAAATTTCGTATTCGTGACGAAAAGATCATCGCCGACGAGTTGAACCCGTTTGCCGATCTTTTCCGTTAAATATTTCCAGCCGTCCCAATCCGATTCGCCCATTCCGTCTTCGATGGAAATGATCGGATATTTTTCCGTCCACGAAATCCAGTAATCAGCCATTTCTTCGCTCGTCAATTCGCGTTTGTCGCTCTTTTTGAAAATGTATTTTCCGCCCGAAAAAAATTCGCTCGAAGCCGGATCGAGCGCGATCATAATGTTTTCGCCCGCCGTGTATCCGGCTTCGTCAATCGCTTCGAGAATCGTTTCAATCGCTTCCTCGTTCGATTTCAGATTCGGCGCGAAACCGCCTTCATCGCCGACGCTCGTTGCGTAACCGCGTCCTTTTAAAACCGATTTTAAATTGTGAAAAATCTCCGCGCCCGCGCGTAATGCTTCCGAGAAACTTTCCGCGCCGACGGGCATAATCATAAATTCCTGAAAATCCACATTGTTGTCGGCGTGTGCGCCGCCGTTGATAATATTCATCATCGGCACGGGCAGAGTTTTCGCATTCGTGCCGCCGATATAGCGGTAAAGCGGCATTTCCTGAAACGCCGCCGCCGCTCTCGCGGTTGCCATCGAAACGGCTAAAATAGCATTCGCGCCCAGGTTGGATTTATTTTCGCTGCCGTCGAGAGCGATCATCGTTTCGTCAATCAATATCTGATCGAGCGCGTCAAGTCCTTCGAGTTCATAGGCGATTTTTTCGTTGATATTTTCGACCGCTTTTAAAACGCCTTTGCCCAAATATCGCGCGTCGTCGCCGTCGCGCAGTTCGACCGCTTCGTTTTCACCGGTTGATGCGCCGCTTGGCACGGCGGCTCGACCGCGCGTTCCGTCCTCTAAAATTACTTCCGCCTCGACCGTCGGATTTCCGCGCGAATCCAAAATCTCCCGCGCCCAAATTTCTTCGATTAAACTCATTTTTATAAAAAACTCCTGAAATAAATTTTTAAAAATATATGAAAGTAAAATTTAACTTGAAATTTGTCGAAAGACAAAAAGACGAATCAGAAACATAAAATATTCAAACTTACATTTCCAATCCGCCTTTTGAATCTTGTCGTTATTTTCCGGTTTTAGCTTTTAACTTTCCCTCCCGCCGTCAATTTACGAAAGCCTTCGCCTTGATCTATAAATCTGACGGGATATTTTTCAAGTTCACTCGGAAGATTTATTGCTTCCGGCGAACTGTTATTTAAGTGAATTGTTAAAACGAAATTTTCATTGTCGTCCTTTTCTACGCCGATGCCGGATACTCCCTTTTGATTTAGCAAATCGAGAGAATAACGCCGTTTAAGTTCATTGATTTTTCTTTCGCTCGTCATACAGACCTCCGTAACTATTATATTACGGCGGCTAAGAATCTCAAACCAATTTTACTTTTAATGCGCTGAAAACATCGGAAATATGATTAGCGATGGTGTGCGTCTTCGAGCCGGCAAAAAGCAATCCGACGGCTTTCTGCGAACTGCGTTCTAAAATAAGCGAACCCGAATCGCCCGAATCGCTAAATGATGTATTGCCGTCTCCGACTATTATGATTTGCTGAGAAAAATTAAACTCTCCCGTATCATAAGCGACTTTTACGTCGGTATTGATGCTAACCACTCTGCCGGCAGTATAGCTGGTTGTCCGCCCGAATTTGTGAACCTGCATATCGAGCGCGGCTTTTTTACTGCCTTTCGGCGGACCTATAAACAAAATCGAGTTAGTAACCTCACTCTTTTTATTAACCTTGGCAATCGCGGCATCAACTTTATTAAAGCCGAGCGGCACCATCTGGATAGCTTTAGATAATTTTGCGATCTTATCTTTTGAAACATTTCCGTTATCGAGAAGTCCCGGCTGAAAAATATCCGAACCGTCCGGAAGCCGGTTTTCGTCGGCGATAACGTGATTGTTACTCAAAATGTAGAAGTTGTTTTTGCTGTCTTTAACCAGTGCGCCGAAAGTTCCAGCCATAAAAAATTGTCCGGCAGGATCGGCAAATCCGACCGAACAGCCCGGTTGTGCCGGACGAATTTTTTGTCGCGGGTTCGGCATCGCCAACGCTCTGAAAGTTCCGGTTTCTTCTACGTCCACGGGCAAGCCGTCAATCGTTTCCGGCAAAAGATCGGCTTTAGAAAGTTGATCTTTAGGATATTTTACGCGGACGAAAAATTTCAAAGCGAGAATTCCTTCGACCGCGCCATCCGTTACTTTCTCGCCGATGCCGACACCGACTACGTTTTGACTCGGTTTTGGCGTAACTATTTTGTTTTTCGTGTTGGACGCACTGAATGAAACCAAACTGTCGCTCAAATATTTTTGCGACCATTCGCTTTTAGCTTTATTAAAATCCGAAAGTTTTTCCGAATTGAATGCGGTAAAACCAATATTTTCACTTGCCATATCAATTTTCTCCTAATTTTTGATGTTGAAAAATTTCTCTTTCATATTGATATGACAAAAATTATTGAAATCTTACATCAAAGATTTCTATAATTTTTGAAAATATGAAAATCTTTCGCCCGATAAATACAAAACTTTAAATATCGAGAATCTATTTAGTACTCTGTAAAATAAATTTCTTAAAGTTTTGAGTCCCTGCTTTAGCAGGCATTTTGTTAGCCATACGCCGCCTAAAGGCGGGACTCAAAACGCTTGAATTTTGTTAAAAAACTTAATTTACAGAGTATTTACTCTGTTTTATTCGCCGTTTCGATCAATTTTTTTATTTCGTCAATTTTCTCTCGGGCGGCTTTTTCTCCGGCTTCGATAAATTCGCTCATTTTGCCGATCTCATCCGGTCTGAGGTGCGCGATGTCGGGAATGATGACCGCATCGGCGCGGTAATGTTGGGCTTTTCCGGCGGTTCTTAAAAGCATCATCGCCGATTGAAAAAATACGCCGAGGAAGGTCGAAGGCGTTCCCCAATACGATGCGCCGCAGGCGTTGACATCAACGGCGATAACAATATCCGCACCGAGATTTTTGACCGCTTTTGTCGGCACGAGCGCGACCACGCCGCCGTCAATCAGGAGTTTTCCGTCGGATTCGACGGGCGCGAAAACGCCGGGAATCGCACAGCTTGCGCGAATCGCCGTCGCCAGATCGCCTTTTTCCTTGAAGACGACTTCCTTTCCGGTTTCCAGATCGCAGGCGACCGCCGCAAACGGAATCGGCAGGTCTTCGATATTTTTATACGGGAAATTTTTTATCAGAAAATCGCCCATCGAAGCGTTTGACAGAATGCCTTTTGCCGAATAAGAAAATCCGGTCATCCGAAACCAGCTCATTTTTTTTCCGATGGCGATTGATTCTTCAATCGAAAGACCGCAGGCGACACCCGCGCCGACAATCGAACCCGCGCTCGTTCCGGCAATATAATCAATCGGAATATCGTGTTCGGCTAAAACTTTTAAAACGCCGAGATGCGCGAACCCGCGAGCCGCGCCGCCACTCAATGCAATGCCGATTTTTTTTCTTTCCATAACCATTATGAGTTTAAGGTTTCAAGTTTAAGGTTTAAAGTTATTCAACTTGAACTATTAGTGTAAAAATAATTCTCGGTTAATGTTTAAAATTCAAAATCAATTAACTTGAAACCTGAAACCTTAAACTTGAAACCCGATCAGATTGATTTTAACTTTTGTTTATGGAAAACTTAAATCCGCTCAATGACTGTTTTGCAAATTTCGCTTTCATTTTCGAGACATAAAACGACCGCCGACATCGCGGCGGGTGAACAGGTTTGTCCCGTGTGTTCGCGCGAAGTCAAGCACGAATTTGTTCCGCTCGTTGCAATGAGCGAGGAACTTGCCCAATTGATTCGCGCCAACGCGCCTGACACGCGCGAATTTGAAGCCGTCTGTGCAAGATGCACTTTACTTTTCGAACGCGCTCAGGAACAAATTTTAAATGACGCGGCAATGAATAAGGACGGCTCGTTTGTTCTCTCGACCCCTTTACGACTCGATGCGGACGAACGCTTTACGGGGAAAAATATAACCATCGCGTTTCTCGATTCGGGATTTTACCCGCACGTTGATCTGACCACGCCGGACAACCGCATTATCGGTTATCGGAATATGACCGAAACCGACGGCGATTTCGCAACGCTGTTTCAGCCCGATGTCGCAAGCTGGCACGGAATGATGACCTCGGTTGTCGCCGCCGGAAACGGGAGCTTGTCGAACGGTTTTTATCGCGGCATCGCGCCGGATGCCAACGTCGTTCTGGTCAAATTAGCGCGAACCGGAAGAATCACCGAACAAAATATCGAGAACGGTTTAAAGTGGATTTTGGAAAACCGCGAAAAATATGAAATTAAAATCGTAAATATTTCGGCGGGCGGCGATGACGAGCAAAGTTATCTGACCGATTCGCTTTCGCAGACGGTTGAAAAATGCGTCGCTGAAGGTATCACCATTGTCTGCGCGGTCGGCAATGCCGGACATCTGCCGACGCATCCCGTTTTTCCGCCCGCGTCCGCGCCGTCGGCGATTGCCGTCGGCGGACTCGACGATAATAATTCGATCAACCGCGCACATCGCGGAATGTATCG
>JBGTFE010000103.1:0-16690 GCA_041747435.1 Pyrinomonadaceae bacterium
CACTCATCGTTTGTCTCAAATTTTCATCTTCGATTAGTTCAATTATCTTTTCGGCGATGCTTTCCGGCTCACTCGTGCAGGCGAGATAGTTTTTTTCTTCTTCGAGAAAATCTCTCGCCGCACGAAATTTTGTCGAAACAATCGGCATCCCGACGGCGACGGCTTTAAAAAAAACATTCGGAAAACCTTCGCCGTATTTGGTCGGAAAGAGCAAAATATCGCGCTCGAAAAAATGCGCGGAAACTTCTTGTTCGGGAATGTAGCCTGTAAAAATTACCTGTTTTTCCAAATCGTATTTCTTGACAAGATTTTCCGCTTCGTTTCGCGTTTCGCCGTCGCCGATGCAGTATATAACAAACCTACAACCTCTGTCTTTTATTATTTTACACGCCTCGATGGTTTCGATCAGACATTTTTTCGGAACATACCGCGCCACAAATAAAAGCTCGAAAATTTCATCTTTTTGTTTATGCTTTCGCTCAAAATCGTTCAGCAAATTTTCATGAATCGTAACGGCATTTTTGACAAAATAAAATTTGTTTTTATCAACTCCCAACGCCTTGAAATTTTCCAGTTCGTCGCTCGTATGAATCCCGAAACCGTCAGCTTTACGGCTGATGTATCTTATCAAAAATCTCACGAAAAAATTTGTTTCCCGAAAATCCTGCGCTTCCGAGCCGTGCAGTTTCATAAAAACTTTTGTCTGTTTCGGATTCATCACGAACAGCGAAAACGAATCACGAAGAATCGTTTTCAAATCGAAAGCCGTATTGAGATGTATGATGTCGAAATTTTGCTTTTTCAAAATCCCGCGAAAATGAAAAGCGGTTTTGACGACGCGCCGCAATCTTTCAAAAAACGGTGTCGGTTTTTCCTTGTCACCGAAAACGTAAATCGCTTCCTTGATGTCGGGATTTAATTTTCGCACAGCCTCGACAAACGGCGGCTCGCTCGAAGCCGGTCCGCCCCACGAATCTTTGGCAGGCATTCCGAAAAGAATTTTCATCCCGTGTAAATTAAAACAATGAAACGGTTTGCGGACAAGCGCGAAAGCGGTTTATTCGTTCAACAATTTTTCGTAAAGCGTTTTCAATTTTTTCAAATGCGCTTCGATGCTGTAATTTTCCTGCGCGAAAAAATATGCTTTTTCCGCTAAATTATCGCGCAAATTTTTATCATTTAAGAGTTTTAAAATGTTTTCCGCGAGGTCGTCCGCATTTTTAACTTCAAAAATTTCAGCATATTCGCCGTTGCCTGACGCTTCGACGAGCGGCGGAATATTTGACGCGATGACGGGCGTTTTCGTCAACATCGCTTCGGCAATCGAGATCGGTAAACCTTCCGCCAGCGATGAAAAAACGAACAGATCGAGTTCATTTAAAATGTCCGCAACATCGGTTCTCGCGCCAAGGAAATGAACTCTTTCGCCGATTCCGTTTGCGCGGCAAAATCTGCGGCATTCTTCGAATCTTTTTTCGCCGCCCGCCATCACTTTTCCGACAAACAGGAAATGCGAATTTTTATGTTCGGCAAAAACTTTGACGAGTGCGCGGCAGACGGTCAAAGGGTCTTTCGTCGGCGCGGCGTGAAAATTGGCGACCATTCCAAGAAGCAAAAAGTTTTTATCCAAATCCAATTCTTTTTTGATCGAATTGCCGGAAGGCGCGAGCCTTTTTTCGTCGGCGCAGTTGTAAATCAAATGAAAATTTTTGCCCGGATCAATGCCGAGTTCGGTTTCGAGCCACGGCAATAAACCTTTGCTGACCGTTATATTCGCGTCAATTCGCGGCGCGAGAAAACGTGCGGTCAGGTGATTTTTTTTGCCGACGATAAAACCTTGATGACTCATCACGACTTTAACGTTTTTTAATTTGCGGGCGGCGAGATAAAGATGCAGACATTCGACCGCCTGATAGCCTTGCGTGATTTTAATTTCGCGCTCGTTGATGATTCGGCGCAGATTTTTTACCAATTTGAAATCAACCGGAAAACGGCGTTCGAGTTTGATAAATTCCGCGCCCGATGCGGCAAATTCGTCGAGCATCGTTCCGCCTTTTGTCGTTACAATTGTCAGATCAATTCCGAACGCGGCGGCATTCCGGCAAACATCGAGCGCGATGGTTTCCGCGCCGCCGCGATTTAGGCTGTCTAAAAAATGAAGAACTTTCATAAAATTTCGGAACGAAATTTGCAACCACGGATTTACACAGATACACACGGATAAATCAAAAATGATCTGTGGTTTCAATCTAAAAACTTTTGCTCTCTAATCTTCCAAAATAAAATTGACGATCTGTTCGCGCACATTTTTCTCGCCGCGAAGATTCAGATTTTTTTTCTTTTCGAGTTTTATTTTTGCCAAATCTTCCGCCGATTCGATCTTTTGTAAGCGATTTTCATTGAAAAGATATTCGTCAATCGCGGCGGCGCGTCCGGCAAAAACGCTCGCTGTCGGAACGCCGAGAGCCGCCGCCTCGCGGTTCATCGTGCCGCCGCCGGAAATGACCAGATCAGCCGCCGCGAGCAAGTTTGCGCCGTCCAAAACCCGTTCGGGAATGATGATATTGGCGTGCGGATGTTTGCGGCGAAGTTCCGCGCCCTGATAATTTTTTCGCGGCAGAAGAATTATTCGGACATTTTCATCCAACGAAAATTTGTCGAGCAATTCGTCTAAAATTTTGTTGGAAAATTGGCGATGATAGAGAGCTTCCGGCGCGTGCGGACGGATGACGACGAGAATGTTTTCCCGAAAAACGCCGAGCTTTTCGAGTTCGTTTTGAAAGGTTTTATCCGGCTCGAAATCCGATAGATAAACGTCTTCTTTAATTCCGCTAAACCGCCGGACTTTTTTTTCCGATGCTCCGAATTTACGCAGGAATTCCGCCGGGAAACTTTCGGGAACGATCACTTTTTTTGCCGTCCGAAACGATAAATGATTGGCGGGATGATGTTCGTAATCCATCAGATTCACGCTTTTTTTTCGCAAAATTCGGGCAACAACAAGCGGCTCTTGAGAATTATGCGAAACGACCAGATCGATTTTTTTTCCACGCGCCCAGCGCAGTAAATTCCAAATTCTGCCGACAAATTTCCCGCCTTTTTGAAACACGTTTTTCCCGCCGTGCGTGCCGAAAACTTCCGCCGAAATTCCGGCTGTCTGCGCGAGCTCGACCGTCTGCGCGTAATCGCGTGCCGTCCACAAAATGGAATGCCCGCGCCGCTCAAACTCTTTTGCCAACACGCTGAAAAACGGAACGTGCGGCGAATTTCCCAGATCGATCCAGATACGCATAAAAGGTAAAAGGTAAAAGGTAAAAGGTGAAAAGTAAATCCGGTGAAGAGTTTTTCAATTACTTTTCGTTTTTTTTTATTTCGAGAAAACGCGCCAGCGCGTAAGCCGTCCACGCTTGTCCCCAACGGATGAAAGGGATTTTGTTCGTTCGTTTTTTTTGTTTTTGATAATAGAAAAAGCCTCGCGCATCGCGCATGTTTTCGATTGTCCAGCGCAATGTTTTTTCGGCTTGCGGCAGACATCTTTTGTCTATTTGGTTTAATTCCGAAAGCGCGGCGATTGCCGCCGAAGCCGAATGAATATCAACCGGATACACGCTTTTGTCGAAATATTTCGGCGTTCCGTCGGCGAGAAAAAAATTTTCCAGCCAGAAATCCAAGCCGGTTTTCAATGAATTTTCCGTTTCATTTTTAATTTCAGGAATCAGATTTGAAATGCGATAAAGCGACAGCAAAATATAAGCCGTGTGAAAATTGTCAATCCATTTATGCCGGAGTTTCGAGCCGTAAGACCACGCGCCGTTTTCTTTTTGGCGATTTATCACAAAGCGAACGGTTTTGGCGGCGGTTTCGAGATAAAATTCGTTTTCGAGAATCGCGCCCGTATTTGCCAGCGTTTCGCCCGCCAAAAGACTTGCGTTGAAGATCACGCTTTTATCGAGCGGCGTGTAGCTGAAACAAATTTCGTCTTCCGTCTCAAAACTGCGGTTCAGATCATTTAGGATAAATTCGCAAATTTCTCGTGTGGTTTCGAGATAAATTTCATCGCCGAAAAGTTTGTAAGCCTCGATAAAACTTTGCGCGGCGAAAGCCGTCGGAACAATCGTCGGCGTTCCGACGGGCGCGAAAAAAGCGCGGGATTGCCAATCGAAATTGTAGCCGAAAGCGGTTTTTGAGTTTTGGGTTTTGAGTTTTGAGTTTTGAATTTTTAGTTCGAGAAGTTGGTTTAGAAATTTTTTGGCATTGTCGGCGTGAACGCTTTTTTGATCTGTGCGAAAGCGCGAGAGTTCGGCGAGTGCGAAAAGCGCGATGCCTTTTGCGTTTACGCCTTTTTCAATTTTTAGAAACGGGCGTAAGTTCACGGGCGAGCGTTTGACCATCTGAAGCCACGCGAGCCTTACGAGAGCGAAATATTTGAGCGGCGTGAGTTGAATGAACGGGCTGTTCAAACCTTCAAACGGGTCATAGCCCGAAAAGTTTTCAGTCCGGCAGTAAGCGAAAAGTTCGTCGTAGATTTGTTCGAAATCAAAATTCATCAGCCAAAAATCGGAAAAACATTACGTCTCGTCCGTGTAGATTCTGAATTTATTTTCGATTTTTTACAATCTCGGAAGTTTCAGCGAAAATTTCGAACCGTGTCCGACCTCGGATTCAACGCTCACTTCGCCGCCATGCTGTTCAGCGATTTCTTTGACAAGCGAAAGCCCGAGTCCGGTCGATTCTTCTTCTTTGTCCTGACCTTCGCGCGCGACGCGATAAAATTTTTGCCAGATCTTTTCCTGCTCGCCTTTTGGAACGCCGTAGCCGCGGTCTTCGACGACGACGCGCAGAAAATCCGCTTCCAAAATTGTCGAAATGATCACGGATGTGCGTTCCGGGCTGTATTTAATGGCGTTGTCGATCAAATTTGATATGGCGCGCGTGATCAATCCGCGGTCGGCGGCGACCGGCGGAAGATGTGCGTTTGCCTGTTCCACGAGGCGGATGCGTTTCTTTTTCGCGGCTTCGCGCAGATCTTCGACCGCTTCCTGAACGATCGTGTCGAGCTTTACTGGTGTCTTTCTTACATCCTGCTTGTCTGATTGTTCGAGATTTGAAACCGAAAGAAACGTCGAAACCATCTTCGAAAGACGCTGTGATTCGTTCCCGATTATTTCCAGAAACTCTCGTGATTCTTCCGGAATTTTTTCGTCCATCAAAAGCAATTGCGCAAAACCGCCGATACTTGTGATCGGCGTTCGAAGTTCGTGCGACATCAGCGACGCCATATCGCTGCGCAGCTTTTCATTTTCCTTGACGGCAGTAATATCGCGGAAAGTAATCAAAAAACACGCCGGGAGCATCGCCGCGCTGGTTTCGTGGATCGATTGTTCATCGGACGGAACTTTAACCAGCGAAATTTGGAGTTTAAGCGTTTTGGCGCGCTCGGCAAAGAATAGCTCCGCCTCGTAATTTTCACCGGTTTGAAGAATACGTCGGATAGCGAGACGCGGCTCATTAAAAACTTCGGTCTTAAAATGTTCGAGCAGGCTGAAAAGATCCAAGTTGTAAATTTGATCGGAATCAAAGTTTGCCAGATGACGCATCTTGCGATTCAAGTAAGCCAGCGTGCCATCGAGATAAGCGATCGCGTGCGCTTCGCGAAGGTATGAGCTGGCGAGCGCGCCGAAGCTCTGCTCCTTCATAACGCTTTGGATCAGCTTTATGATATCGACACGGTTTTCGGCAGAATGTGTGGAAAAAAAGCTCCACCAAAATTTATGCGGCAGACTTTTTTTACTCAACTCCTGGCGCTGAAAATTTCGCGCGAGCTGTCCGCTAAAGGATTCGAGCAGGTTCTTATCAGCAAGTTCGAAATTCTGACGAATGTTGACGTATAAAACACCGACGACCGTGCCGTCATAGATCAAAGGAAGAGCGATGCGCGCCGAGCTTTGACTATTCTCATCCGCCTGCACGACAGTCTGTCTGGACGTAAGCGCCTGCTCGCAAAGCTCTACGTTTTCGCGCCACTCTGCCTGCCTGGAAATAAGCGAATCTTCCGACCCGACGGTTCGCGCGCGTCCTATTGGCGTCAAATCGCCGACCGCATCAGATCGAAAAACGATAGCTTCGGAAAGGGGCAAAACCGTTTCAAGCAGCATTAAACCGCTTTCGATGCGCAATCCGGCGGATTTTCCTTCCAAAAGATGCCCGGTTGATGCGAGCACAACGAGCTTGTCAGTCAATTCCGAATCGATCAGCCATATTTTTTTGAGTTGGATCACGCAAAGCGTGAGCGTAACGATCAGGAAGACCGGTATAAACATTAACCCGGTATCGAAATATTTATTGGCTAAGACGCTAAAACAAAACCAAATTATCAAAAACCCGACCGCGTACGGAACGATTTTTTTAATGCTGTAAGTTTCCGCCAGAAAACCGAAATAGACACCGATCGAAATCGCCATGACCATTTTCCACCACGAAAAAACGACGTCCCTCGGGACAACAAGCTCAACAAATTCGTCGCCCAAACTCCATACGAGCGAAACCGCCCCGATGATAAAAACAGAGAGGATCAGCGATGTTAGTACACCGTGTAAATCGGATTTTTTCATATCGAAAATTTTGCGTGATCGTGAAAGGCTAACAAAACCGGCTAATCGGAAAGGTGTAAACAATGTTTACCACAAATATTATGCTATATGTTTTGTCTCAAAAGCAAGCGATAATTTTGGTAAATCCAGACAAAAAGGGAAGTTGCGAATGGGCGGACTTCTCGAATTTTGCGGAAATTTTGCGCGGAATTTCGCCTTAGTTTGTCCTTTTCCACGAAAAACTTCATAATTGACTGACTCGAATCTTGTTATGAAATTTGTTTCGAACGTCAGACTTTTATTGATCGCTGTATGGCTCGGAGCGGCGTGTTTTTTTAGTTTTGCGGTGGCGCCGAGCGCGTTTTCGGTTCTGGAAAATCGCGAGCTAGCCGGCGCGGTCGTTTCAAGAACATTGATGATCGTTAATTTGAGCGGTCTGGCGCTCGGCTTAATTCTGCTCGCAAGCTCGTTTATTAAACGTCAGACGATTGCCGCGTTTTGGATTTGGGCGGAAAGATTTTTGCTCATTCTATTTACGCTTGCTTTAGCCGTCGGCGAGTTTGTCGTTGCCGTCTGGCTTCGCCTTTTGCGAACGCAAGCCGGAAGAGCGATCGAAGAACTTGCGGCGGAAGATCCGCTCAGGATGCAGTTTAATAATCTGCATCAATATTCGGTCTGGATAATTGCGGGGACAATGATAATCGCGCTCATTTTGTTCTTTTTGATTGGAAAAAGTTCGAGCAAAAATTTAGTATCGGAAAATAAGAACGAATTTGAAATTTAAGACACAAAAATGTTGAATACGATCAGAGAAAATATTGAACGCCGCTTGGGAATCGAGCGGGTAAAACCGGCAAAAAATACCGCGAATGTTGAAAATCTCGCCCAATTTTCGAGGCGTTTTAAGGATTGGCAGCCGAACGACAAATTAGACAATTATCCTTTTATTTCAAACACGAACGCGCCGTTTACGCCGATGCGCCGCGCGCTTCCGATGCTGAATCTGGCGCTGATTTCTTCAGCCGGAGCTTACATCGACGGCACCGAACCGTTCGACACTAACGCGAAAGACGGCGACATAAATTTTCGCGAAATTCCGATCGAAGTCGGCGCGACGGATTTGCTTTACGCGGTGCGCGGCTATGATACAACCGATGTCAAACAAGACCGAAACGCGCAAATTCCGATCGATCGTTTGCTCGAATACGAAGCGAACGCCGTGATCGGCAGACTCAATCACGTCTGGTGGAGTTTGAGCAGCTGGATTCCGAATTCCGCGCTGGTTGCGAACGAACTCGCACCAAAATTAGCCGAAAGATTGATGAAATATGAAGTGCAAGCCGCGCTTTTGATTCCCGCTTCGCGGCTTTGCCATCAAACTTTGGCGATCGCGGCGAGAGAAATTGAGCGCCGCGGTATTCCGACGATGCTGATCTCTGTTGATAAAAATTTGTCAGAAAATGTTCGCGCGCCGCGCACTGCTTATTACAAAGGCGAGTTCGGCTGCGTCGCCGGAAAACCGAATTGGAAGGAATATCAACTGCGTGTTTTGGACGAGTCTCTGCGCTGGATCGAAACGTTCGATCAGCCGGGCGCGAGAAAATTAGCCGTCGATCTGGAAACGGAAACGGAAGAATCGCGCGGCGAGAGATAGCTAAGGATTCATTTGCCAGTGTTTTATCCACTCGAGCGGATAGATCAGCATTATGATATTGAGAATGAGACTGTCACGAATCCAGAAAAGAAGAATTATTTCAACCAGCACGAAGAACGCAAGTGAAAGCCAAAATCTAATTTTGTAAGCGAACCAAAAACCGAAACCGAAGCTAGCGATGTCGCCGAGCGAGTTGATGATCGAATCGCCGTAATAATCAAGTGAGATCGTTGCTTCGCGATAGCGTTCGATGATTGCGCTCGTGTTTTCCACGACTTCCCAAGCTGATTCGACGGAAATTGCGATCAAAAGTCGCCAAGCGAGCGGTATTTTCCGAAAGAGCAAAGACGCTATCCAGAAAAATAAAATGCCGTGAAGAATGTGCGTGAAAGTGTACGGATCGATAACGTGCTGCGAATTATGCGCGCTCAAAACTTCCCACGACCACGGCGCGTAATCGCCTTGTTGGCACCACCAAACTCTGCCAAGCATCCGGAGCAGAAAGATCGAAAGAATCGTGCTTCCGAAAATCAAAAGCCACGGCACATAGTCTTTTGCCGAGTCAAAAACAAAAAATCGATTTTGATCGTGTTTATAATTCAAGCGATTTTAAGTATTCGCGAAATTCCGCACCGAGATCGTCGCGTTTGAGAGCAAATTCGACCGTAGCGATCAAAAAACCCAGCTTATCGCCCGCGTCGTGTCTTATTCCGTCAAGCTTTACAGCATAAAAGTCGCGCGTTTTCAAAAGATCGCGCATTGCGTCCGTGATTTGAATTTCGCCGCCCGAACCTTTTCCCGTCGATTCGATCGCGTCAAAAATATCAGGCGTCAAAATGTATCGACCGATGATCGCCAGATCGGAAGGCGCGTCAGCGAATTTCGGTTTTTCGACCATATCTTTGATCTTAAAAACGTTCGGCTCAACCTCGTCGGCGTCGATCACACCGAAGCGCGAGATCGCTTCGCCCTCGATCCGCATCGTTGCAATGACGGGCGCGTTATATTTTTCGAAAACTTTGATCATCTGCCCGAGCGCCGGAGTTTCGGCGTCGACAACGTCATCCGCAAGCAAAACCGCGAAAGGTTCGTTTCCGACAAAATCCTTTGCCTGAAGGATCGCGTGTCCCAAACCCAACGCCTGTTTTTGCCGCGTGTAGCTGATTCGCGCGATTTCCGAAATTGCTCTGACCTGTTCGAACATTTCTTCTTTGCCTTTTTCCTTAAGAAGATTTTCAAGCTCAAAGGAAATGTCGAAATGATTTTCGATCGCGCTTTTGTCGCGCCCGGTGATGATCAAAATCGACTCAATTCCGCAGGCGACGGCTTCTTCGACCGAATATTGGATCAGAGGTTTGTCGACAAGCGGCAGCATTTCTTTTGGCGAAGCTTTGGTGGCTGGCAAGAATCGCGTGCCGAGTCCGGCGGCGGGAAAAACTGCTTTGCGAACTTTGTTTGTCATAAAAGGTTTGTTAAATTTTCTGTTTGAAACAAATAAGAAATTGTAGGTGAAAAATGGCTGAGAAACAAATCTTTGACGTGCGTCTGGAGAGCAAATGCGGCGTAATAAATAAAGCAAAATGTTAGATCTTAATTTTGTCAGATCAAATTTAGAAAAAGTCCGAAACGCGCTGATCGATCGCAATTTTCCGACCGATTCACTCGAAAAATTCGCCGAGCTCGACATCGAGCGCCGCCGCGTTATCGGTGAAGCTGACAAGATCAATCAGCTGAGAAACGCATCGAGCAAAGAGATCGGGGTGCTGATGCAAAGCGGAAAAAAGGATGAAGCCGAAGCAAAGAAGGCGGAAGTTGCGGGTTTGAAGGCAAAGCAAACCGAATTTGAAAAATTACGTGACGAATCCGAACTTGCGATGCATGAGCTTCTTGCAGGTTTGCCGAATCTTCCCGCAGACGATGTTCCGGTCGGAGTGGATGAAGAGGCAAACAAAGAAATTCGCCGCTGGAGTGAACCGAAAGATTTCGATTTTGAAGTAAAAGATCACGTTGATCTGGGCGAAGCTCTTGGCATTCTTGATTTGGAGCGCGCGACAAAGATCGCCGGCTCGCGCTTTGCGATCCTAAACGGTGCGGGCGCGCGGCTCGAAAGAGCGCTTATCAATTTCATGCTCGATGTTCACACCACAGATCACGGCTATACGGAAACGCTGCCGCCGTTTTTGGTGAACCGCAAAACACTTTTCGGAACCAACCAACTTCCGAAATTTGAAGAAGATCTTTTTCATATAAAGGACGAGCGTGGTTTTGCTTTGATCCCAACCGCGGAAGTTCCGGTGACAAATTATCATGCCGAAGAGATTCTGGACGCGAGCGATCTTCCGAAGTATTACACCGCGTACACACCGTGTTTCCGCAGCGAAGCCGGAAGCTATGGAAAAGACACGCGCGGGCTTATTCGTCAGCACCAGTTTGATAAAGTCGAACTGGTAAAATTCTCGTTGCCGGAAAATTCCACCGAAGAGCACGAAAAATTGACGGCAAATGCCGAGCGAATTTTGCAGCTTCTCGGTTTGCCGTATCGCACCGTGGTGCTTTCAACGGGAGATATGGGATTCGGCGCGATGAAAACCTACGACATTGAAGTTTGGATCCCGTCGCAAAACACTTACCGCGAGATTTCAAGCTGTTCTAACTGTGGTGATTTTCAAGCCCGGCGGATGAATCTCAGATTCAGACGCGCAGGCGGCGCGAAACCGGAATTTGTTCATACACTGAACGGTTCGGGTCTCGCCGTCGGCAGAACGTGGATCGCGATCCTCGAAAACTACCAGGAAAAGGACGGCTCCATACTGATTCCTGAAGTCCTCCAGTCTTACATGAACGGTTTGGAGAAGATCGGTTGACGAATTGCGTTTTTGTAATTACGATGTAGTTATGAAAACGCAGATCGTGACGATCGGTAATTCACAAGGCATCAGAATTCCAAAAATTTTACTTGAACAGAGCAGCCTTCAAAGCGAGGTAGAACTTGAAGTTTGCAGCGAAGGAATCTTGATCCGCCCCGCAAAAAGGACGCGCGACGGCTGGGACGCCGAATTCAAATCAGTGAGCGAGAGCGACGATGACGAAATGCCGGATGAGGACATTCCTTCATCGTTTGACCGAAAAAAATGGCAATGGTAAAGCGTTTCGAAATATATCTTATCAATCGCGACGATACCTCGCCGGATCAGGCAAAGAATACGCGCCCGGGCTTGATCATCTCGCCTGACGAAATGAATCGTCATATTCAATCGGTGATCATCGCGCCGATCGCCTCGGCAAACGCGGCTTCTCCGACGCGTATAGCGTTCGAGTTGTTGGGTAAGGACCGAATGATCGTTCTTGATCAGATTCGGACGGTTGATAAAGTAAGACTTGTCAAAAAAATCGGCGAGATCGACGATGCAGCCCGGATCAAAGTTCTCGAGACATTGCGCGAAATGTTTGCCGATTAGCAATGTTCAAATTGAAAAAGATACTCTCAGGCGGGCAAACGGGAGCAGACCGTGCGGCTTTTGATTTCGCACTTGCGAATAAGATCGAGATAGGCGGATTCGTTCCCAAAAATCGTCTAGCTGAAGACGGCAGAATTCCCAAAAAATACAACAATTTAAAAGAAACGGACACGATCGACCCGATAGAAAGAACCAAACTGAACGTAAAATATTCGGACGCTACATTGATTTTGTCCAACGGCGAACTAAAGGGCGGCTCAAAACGGACGGCGGAATTTGCCGAAAAATGCGGAAAGCCTTTTCTTCATGTCGATTTTTCAGTTTTGAAAATAAGCGGTGCGGTGAAAAAGGTGAGAAAATGGCTCGAATCAATTGAAGGTAACACGCTGAACGTTGCCGGCGCCCGGGCGTCGGAAGATGCGGAAATTTATTCGCAAACCAAAGAGTTTTTGCAGGAATTATTCAAAATGAAATGAAGTAACGATTACCTATTTTCATATTCGGCGCGCAAGATCCGCCAGTGCCAAATGTGACCATCTTCCTCGTCGAAAGTCTCACCGATCTTTGTCATTCCGCATTTTAGCAAGACTTTGCCAGAGGCATTTTCTTCCGCTAGCGTATGCGCATCTACGATTTTCACAACGTTGTGTGAGAACGAGAAATCGATCATTCCTTTCGCGGCTTCAGTGGCAAGTCCGCGATACTGATATTGGGGTGCGATCGCATAGCCGATCTCAACCATACCGATCTCATCAGGCGCTCCTTTAAAACCACCGGTTCCGATTATTTTATTTTCGGGTTTAAAAAGAATTACGCGCATTCCCCACGTCAAAGCCGAGGAGTCTTTTTCTAGCATCTTTTTCGCGCCGGAAACGGCTTCGGGAAACGCGAGCCAATTATCCGCCAAGCCGGCGCCCAGCAAATCTGAAAAGCTCTTTTCGTTTTCGAGCAAGGCGTCAAGATGGGCTGCGGTGCAGGCTATGAGCTTTAATCTTTCGGTTTCTATCATTATTTTTAAACAGCAAAAAAAGCACGAGCCGATCGCTCATGCTTTTTTTGACTCGACATCTGAATCAAGAATTATCTTGCCGGGCTAACAATCGGACGGTCGTCGTTATTTGTCATAATATATACAACTGCAACGCCGACGGCAGCCCCGAAAATAAGGAGCGGAACTAAGATACTATTATCGTCATCATCGTCGTCATCCTGTCGCGCGGATTTAACCGGAAGATTCGTCATTGCGTTGTCAATATTTACAACGACACCTTCATTATTAAATACCTTAACGTCTCCGGCGGTAAGTCTTCCGGAAATGGTGTTTTCATTAAAACTCAAACTCAAAACCGAATTAGGAGCCAGGTTCAAATAACCCAATTTTCCTAACTTAACGGTCGCAGAAGCGTTTTCCGACGTAGTAATTTCGCCGGCGTTAAAAAACGTGCGTCCGCTGAATGCGCGCTCGCCGTTAAGTAGAACCGTAGGCGCGACACCGTTAACACCGTGACCTGAAACAATGATTTCGCCCGCTAATGATGCTCCCGGGACTGCTAAAGCAATCATGGACGTACTGACAAATACAGTGACCATTAAGCAGACCGCAATCACATTTCGAACTCCGCCTGCCCTTTCATTTTTATTCATTACCTGACCCTCTCTTTTAGTTAAATTTAATGAAATTTATTGATTCACTTTACCCCTAAACAAATGGAAAGTCAAAGTTTTCATCGAAAAAATTTGCAAAATCGATAGTAGAGCAATAAATTATTGATTCGTAACAATTCGTCGAAAACTCATTTTAAGCCTAAAAACGCGGGCTTTTTCAGCGACCGATCTCATAGCTTCGATCTATTCCACAACTCGTCCATTTCCAATAAATTCGCGGCTTCCAAGCTTTTGCCTTGCTTTTCAAGGTTCTTTTCGATAAATCGAAAACGCCGTCGAAACTTTCGATTCGTCTTTTTCAGAGCCGTTTCAGGCTCAACTTCAAATTTCCTCGCCAAATTGACGATGACAAAAAGGAGATCGCCGATCTCTTCATCTATATGGTTCGAATCATTTTCGCTGATAGCGTTTCTGAGTTCCTCTATTTCTTCGTCTAATTTTTCGAATATCTGAGCGGTGTTTTCCCAATCAAAGCCGACTTTCGCTGCTTTTTTTGTGAGTTTTAATGCCTCAAGCAGAGCCGGAAAATGTATCGGAACGTCGTCGAGAATCGAATCGGCATCTTTTTCCTTTTTTCCCGAAGCCTTTCGTTCATTGGCTTTGAGCGTATCCCAGTTATTCAAAACATCGCTCGCGGTTTCCAGATTCGCGTCGCCAAAAACGTGCGGATGACGCAAAACGAGCTTTTGCGTGACGCCATCCGCGACTTCATCTGCGGTGAAATCGCCTTTCTCCGCCGCGATCGTCGAATGAAAGACGACTTGCAGAAGAATATCGCCGAGCTCCTCGCGCAAATTGCGCGTGTCGCCGGTTTGTTCGGCTTCCTGGATTGCGTCAAAAGTTTCGTAAGCTTCTTCCAGAAGATATTGCGCGAGCGATGCGTAAGTTTGTTCCCGATCCCAAGGACAGCCGCCCGGCGCGCGCAAGCGCGACATCACCGCGATCAATTCATCAAATGCTTTTGACATAAAAACCCAATTTTGAACTTTCTTTTGCCGAAATGCTACTATCGAAATGCGAAAATTTTTAGATGTTTGTCGATAAAAAAATGATCGGAAAAGATGAAAACAGCGAAGAACTACCCGCGCTAAAGGTTACTGACAGACGCAAATTTAATCCGGACGGAAGTGTGCGCGATGGCGTTGTCATCGAACCGGAAATGCCTAAAACGAAAGAAAAAACTCCTGTGGTGCAACCGGCAGATTTGCCGAAAGTTGAAGATCAGCATCCCGAAATTTCAACGGAAACCGAGGAAATGGCGGACGACGAAGAAATCCCCGGCGTTGACGATCCTGCAAGTTTCGTGAATTTTCTTACGACTTTAGCAACCAACGCCGCCGCAGCTTTGGGTGCGATGCCGCATCCGGCGACAGGACAGCGAGGGGTCGATCTCGAAACCGGCAAATATTGGATAGACGTTCTGACAATGCTCCGCGATAAAACCGCAAATAATCTTCACGTTCAGGAAAAGCGTCTGCTCGATACGCTGCTTTCCGATCTGCAGATGCAGTACGTCGCGCTTGTAAGAGCCACCGAAGAAAAGCTAAAACAACAGGCGGCGCAAAAGTTTTCGGCTAATGACATCCTCGGCAAGAAATGAAATTAACCTTTTTAGGAACGGGAACTTCGACCGGCGTTCCCTCGATCGCCTGTGACTGCGAAACTTGTCTTTCCGATAATCCGAAAGATAAGCGCCTGCGCGTTTCAATTCTCATTGAGCACGCCGGCAAAAAAATTCTCGTCGATACTTCTTCCGACTTCCGCCAACAGGCGCTGCGCGCAAATATCAATTATCTTGACGCTGTTTTGATTACGCATTGCCACGTCGATCACGTCTTCGGGCTTGATGACATTCGCCCGCTTAATTTCCGATACGGCGCGATGGGCGTTTATGCCAACGAGATCGCGTGGAAAGACCTGCGCCGCATTTTTCAATATATTTTTCAGCCTACGCATTTTGGCGGCGGTTTGCCGCAGCTAATTCCGCACACGATCGAACATAATTCCCCGTTTTGTTTGGCAGAAGATCTGGTTGTCACGCCGCTTGAAGTTATTCACGGAAAATTGCCCGTCATCGCTTACCGTTTTAACGATTTTGCGTATGCCACCGATTTGAATTTTATTTCGGACGAATCAATAGACGGACTTCGTGATCTTGAAGTTTTGGTGCTTGACTGTGTGCGAATCAAACCTCATTCGACGCATCTCGGCTTAAACGAAGCACTCGAATACATCGAACAAATCAAACCGAAACGCGCTTTTCTGACGCATCTGAATCACGATATTATGTATGAACGCGATTCTAAATTGCTTCCCGATAATGTGCAGTTTGGTTATGATGGATTGGTTGTGGAATAAATCATATGCAGAAAATCTTTTCAAAAATTTGGTCAAAATATGATAAAGCGGTTCTTTTGCCGGAAAGTGAAGAAAAGTTTGCTTTACAGAAAATTTTGGCTGAACTTGAAGATATTTCTGAAGATGAACAAAACGACGAGTATTTTTACTTAAAAGGTTTTATTTATTATATGAAAGAGCCTTCAGATATTTCTCAAGCGAAAAATAATTTTCAAAAAACACTCGAATTAAATCCTGATGAGTCTTACGCAAGACTTTATTATGGACATTGTTTATATGATTTAAACGACTATAAAGAAGCTGAATATCAATTTTCTATTGTTGATGAGGATGGATTTAATATTAATGCCAGAGATTTGTTGCGGATGAAGGTTGAGGAAATGCTCGTTTGCTGTCATATAAAGGAAACTGGTTTAGACAAACAAAATCTTTTAGATGCAAAAAAAATAATAAATAAATATTTCAAACTTAATTACCTAGATGATTATTTGTTCAACTTATCGAAAGTTTTGAAAGAATTCAAAATAGATTTGGATGAACTAGCAATTAAAAATCTCAAATACCGTCAAGCAAAACGCGAAGATTTGCCCGAACTTGTCCGAATGCTCGCCGACGATTTTCTCGGCAAACAGCGCGAACGATACGAAAATCCTTTACCGGAAAGTTATGTCAAAGCGTTTGAGGAAATCGAAGCCGATAAAAATAATGAGTTGATCGTTGCATTCTTGTCAGAACCGTCTGCGGTAGCGGGCGGGTTAAACGTAGACATCTCGGAGGCTGAAGAAAACCCATCTGCTACGGCAGACGATTCTGACAAAACTATCGTCGGAATGCTGCAAATCACATTTACGCCGTCAATCAGTTTTCAAGGCGGCAAACGCGCCACCGTCGAATCGGTGAGAGTTGACGAAAAACATCGCGGTTGCGGCATCGGCAAAGAATTGATGCTGTGGTCAATCGAACGC
>JBGTFE010000104.1:0-3024 GCA_041747435.1 Pyrinomonadaceae bacterium
TAAGGAAATCAACAATGCGGAATATGGCGCGTCGCCGAACGGTGACGGTTTTCTCGTCATCGGACACGAAGGTTTCGGCATCGTCGAGGCGGTCGGCGAAAATGTTCACGAACTCAAAAAAGGCGATTATGTCGTCGCCACTGTGCGCCGTCCGGGAAGTTCGATTTACGATCTGATCGGCACGAACGATATGACGACCGACGACACATATTTCGAGCGCGGAATAAATCTGCGGCACGGATTTTTGTCGGAATTTTACGTTGACGATGCCGAATTTATCGTTAAAGTTCCGCGCGGTTTGAAAAAAGTCGGCGTTTTGCTCGAACCGATGACGGTCGTGCAGAAGGGAATTATGCAGGCTTTTGAAACGCAGAGACGTTTAAAAGTCTGGAAACCGAAACGGGCGGCGGTATTGGGCGCGGGAACAATCGGTCTGCTGGCAACACTCGTTTTTAAATTAAAAGGAATGGAAGTTGTAACATTCGGCAGAACGCCGAAACCTTACTTAAATTCTGATTTGATCGAAGAATTAGGCGCGGAATATATTTCGACCGAAGACATTTCAGTTCACGAATACGCCGAAGAAAACGGCGGTTTCGACATTATTTTTGAAGCGACCGGATTTTCGCCGATTGTTTTCGACGCGATGCAGGCACTTGCCAAAAACGGCATTTTGATTCTTTCATCCGTTACCGGCGGCGATAAACGGGTAGAAATTCCGGCTGATAAAATAAATCTCGATTTCGTTCTCGGTAACAAAGTAATGCTCGGCACGGTCAACGCCAACCGCGAATATTTTGAATCCGGCGTGAAAGATTTGTCGCAGGCAAAACTCGAATACGGCGATTGGCTCGACAAACTTTTAACTCATCCCGTCCAAGGTCTGGAAAATTATGAAGAACTTTTTGAAAAACTGACTACGGCAAAAGGCGCGATCAAGGTTTTTTGCGAGGTTTCGGGTTTGGAAAAATAAAAAATTGGGTAGTGAACTAAAAGTAATGCCGGATGTTTTTTTGCTCCGTAGGAGCTTTTGTCAATAGCCCCGCGATTTATCGCGGGGTTGATTTGAAAGAGATTTCCAGTCCCGAAGGGACGGCAGATGTCTGTCGTCCCTTCGGGACTTTAACTAAATTTTCAATTATTCCCCGCGATAAATCGCGGGGCTATTAACGCCTTGTCCCTGCGGGACAAATAATTTCAAAGCATTTCTTTTAGTTCACTACCAAAAATTGAAACTAAATTTTAAAGAGCGTGTCGTTGAATCAATCATCGGCACGCTCTTTATTATTTGTGTTTTGTAATTTTCGATTGAGCCTCTGAAAAGTTCGTTCGCGATGACAATTTGAACAGACGACATCGCATTTGGCAATTTCGTTTTCAATGGTTTTCATCTTTTTACGGGCAATCTGATTGAGTTGATGTTCTTTGATTTCATCCTCCCGATGATCGAAATCCATTACATAAAAGGGATACTGAACACCGCAATCGGCACAGGGTTTGGATTTCGATTGATGAACGAAGTCCCGCCGTTTTTTATATGCTCTCAGATTTCTTTTAAGATATTGAGTCTTATTATTTTTATAATGATTTCGAGTGAAAACTTTACCGCATTCACTGCAATACGAATGTTTTATATTCAATTTTTTATTGCGAAAATTGAATTCTTCGATTGATTTTGTTTTACGGCATTGTGAACAAATTTTTTTATTTTCGTTCATATTTGGGGAAAAAATTTGAATGAAAAATTAAAAAGGGCTGTCGTTTGACAACCCTTTGAAAATTGAAATACACCCGAGAAGATTCGAACTTCTGACCTCATGATTCGTAGTCATGCACTCTATCCAGCTGAGCTACGGGTGCATAAAGCGAATCATTAGACTACAAATCTTACGCTTCGGTTGTCAAGTATGACGAAAAAAATTATTTGGCGTAATAGCCGGGACGAGTTCGCGTGATAAGTTCGGGGCGATTGACTTCGATTTTTATTTCGCGCCATTTGCCGTCGCGTTTTTCGTTTGCGGGTTGATATTCGACAGTGTAGAGAGCGCGAATATCGGCGGCGACTTCGGCGTAAAATCTGCCCATCTCTTCGAGCCGGTTGATGGCGTTCAAAGTTCCGCCGGTTCGTTTTGCCAAAATGTCGAGCCGCTCGCGTGCCGCGCTATACCACGCGAATTGAACGGGCGACGGGTCGGCTATTTTTGAAGGATCGCCGGTCGGTAGTGCGAGCGGATAGATCGTTACGCCCTGCACATCAGCCCGCGTCAGAATATTGTTTAGTTCGGAATTCGTTTCCGGTTTGATCGCCGTTGCCACTTCGTTTTCGGCGGCTTTTGCGAGAATGCTCCGGTCGGATTCGCGGACTTCGGTATCAACGCCGTCGGTTAAAACGATGATCGCTTTGCGGCGGTTTCCCTCGCCCGCCAGTTTTTGAAGCGCGAGACCGAGAGCTTTGTAAAGTTGAGTTTTTCCGCGACCGTTGGCGACGCTGATCGAATGACCGATGATTTTACGATTGGTCGTAAAATCGTTCAGCAGATTTACTTTGTCGTAGAATTCGATGACGGCAACGCGGTCATCCGCAGCGAGCGAATCTACAAACCGATACGCCGACATCTCTATCGTCTGACGAAATCCGAGCGTCGAGCCGCTCATATCGAGAATCATCACCAGACTGAACGGTGCGGTTGTCGGTTCAAAGCGCGTGATTTCCTGTTTTACGCCGTCTTCGTAGATCGAAAAATTTTCCTTTGTCAGATTTTTTATCGGCTGACCGGAACGCGAAACCGCGCCGACATTCAGACGGACAATCGAAGTATCAATGCTGATCTCCTCATCCGTTTGAGCGGAAACCGAGAAAAAACAGGAAATTGTTATTAGTAGAAAAGCGAAAAATTTATAAAGCCGCATATTTGTATAAATTATAAATAATCAGACGCACGAATGAAAAACGCGGTTGCACGCGGTTTGGTTTCAAAATTCCTTAACAATAGAAAAAAATTGGTTTATAATATCGCCGCACCT
>JBGTFE010000105.1:0-4110 GCA_041747435.1 Pyrinomonadaceae bacterium
TATGTTATCATCATTACTTGCTATGCCGACTTATACTAAAAAACATCTTCATTGCGATTTTTGCGACGGAATCACACAAACGAAGATTATTGATTACACGCTCAAGCGTTTCGGCAGAGAATTTTTGCTGAAAGACATCAATGCGGAAGTTTGCCCAAACTGTGATAATGCTTATCTTCCCGGACCAACCTTAAAAGAAGCCGAAGCAAAAATAAAAAAAGAGATAGCTTTGGAAACTGCTTGATTTTTTCTGCTGTCAAATTTAAACAAATTAAAAAGGAAGACATCGTTGGCGCGGTAGCGATCACGGCGGTACAGTCGCAGGCGAGAAAGTTAAAATAAGACTGATTATCTCAAAACATTTAATAGCTGTCTCATAAATAATCTACCGGCTTTTTATGAGATGACTTCCGGTTTCACAAAAAAAGACGACGCGAAAACTGTGATTTTCGTGCCGTCTTTTATTTTCGCTTTTGATTATTATTCAGATACTGAGATCGTAAAACGCGCCTCCGGCACGATCGTTTTCAGATCATAACTTTCAATATCCAAATCCGAAACGCGCTGTCCGCCGAGTTTTGTCACAATGCGGAATGGAAGCATCATACAGTTTGCTTTGCGATAGTCGCTGCGTTCTTCTTCGACCAGCACTTTGCCGTTGTAATATGAAACGACTTTGTTTGTAAGAAAAGTTCTTTTATCAATGTAGTAGCGCAAGGAGTCGGTCGAATTAAATTTGACTTCAATTACATAATTATTGTCATTATCCTTGAGACGGTCGGTTTTAAGCTGTCCGTCAATTGCCTGATTAAGCGTGCCGAATCCCATCAAGCCCCAGTGCCGTGAAGCCGCCGCTTCGCTGACGCGAAATTCGTTGCCCATATACATTCCGCCGCCCGAATTTCCCGTATAGACCAAAAAAGTAGGTCCGACCATCGGTCCCATCAGCGTTACATCGAGTCGGCGGCGCGAATTTTTGTCCTGATAATCGGTCATATTGAATTTGACTTCGACGCTCGATGCCGCACTACCCGTGCCGAGACCGGCTCCGACAATCGGCGCGACATTGACAAAGCCCCGGGATTTAGCCGTTAAAAACTGCAATCCCCGATATTCCTCTCCGCCTTGCGCGACGCGGGTTATAGCTAACAACTCGCGCCCGTTGAAATCCTGTTGAGCTTTAACAGTGAGCGTTGCGGATGAAATAATTCCCATCACCAAAACACAATAAACTGCCAACCGGACGTTTTTATTTTTTACATAGAATCGAAACATTCTGTAAATTTCCTCCTGCAAAGTTATTTTTTTAAATTAGGACAAAGAATTATTTGAGCAAAGATAAACGAAAGGCTTTTTAAAAGCAAACGATGTTTTAAAAATTACAATTTGCGCTTGCTTCTGTGCGGGCATCTGCCTATTTTATTTAACTATGACAAAAACTATCCAGCAACTTTTTGATTTGACGGGAAAAACTGCAATCGTTACAGGCGGTTCGCGCGGACTTGGGAAAGAGATGGCGGAAGGCTTGGCGGAAGCGGGCGCGTCGGTGATGCTCTGTGCCAGACGCGAAGAATGGCTAACGGAAACGCTCGACGAATTTCGCGGTCGCGGCTTTCAGGCGGAAGGCAAGACCTGCGATGTGGCAAAAGCGGACGACGTTCAAGCAGTTGTTGATGAAACGATAAATAAATTCGGCAAAGTTGATATTTTAATCAACAACGCCGGAATTTCTTGGGGTGCGATGCCCGAAGATATGCCGCTCGAAAAATGGCAGAAGGTTTTGGATGTTAATCTGACAGGCTGTTTTCTGATGGCGCAGGCTTGCGGGCGCGAGATGCTCAAAAATAACAGCGGTTCGATCATCAATATCGCTTCGATTGCGGGAATTACATCAAGCGCGAACGGTCCGTTTTATTCGGGATATGCGGCGAGCAAAGCCGGTCTGATCGGTCTGACGCGCGAACTCGCGGCGAGTTGGGGTCGTCGTGGAATCCGCGTCAACGCCATCGCGCCCGGATTTTTTCATTCGCGCCTTGCCGATGCCGTAATTGATCTTTATGAACGCTCGATTCAGGAAAACAATGTCATCCCGCGCATCGGCGACGAAGGCGAACTCAAAGGCACAGCCGTCTTTCTCGCGTCCGACGCTTCGAGCTACATCACCGGACAAACAATAATCGTTGACGGCGGAATGTCGGTTTAAGAAAGTTAGAAGGAAAATTAACAGGCTTCGAGCGATGCTTCAAAGCCTTTGTTATTTATGCAGACTACAAATTTCGTATTCATAATCAATTAACGATTTACTGTTACTTGTTTTTGTATATTTCCCGGCGATGTCCGACAAAACGGATAAATACAATTTGCTCTTCGTGGGAAATCTGATAAATTACACGGTAATCGCCTTCGCGGAGTTTGGCAAAGCCGGAAAGATTTTTTTTCAGACCTTTCGGCTCTATAATTTCCGCATTTTCCGCCAACCAATGCAATTTTCTTAAAATCCGGCGGGCAATTGTTTTATCAAGCCTTTCAAGATTTCTCTCTGCTTCTTCAAACAAACGGATTTCATACATAGAAACTTAGTCCAAACCGAGCCGTGCAAGCACATTTTCCAAGTTTTCGCCGCGGTCGCCGTTTTTGATCCGCTCATCTTGACGGGCAAGGATTTTTTTAAATTCATCGGTAAATTCTAAATCGTCTTCTGCATCTTTGAATAAAACCGCTAATTTTTCCTCAACCATTTTATTAACCAGTTGGCGCAAATCCTCGACGCTAATTTGTAAAATTTCCGTATTCATAATCAAATTATACACAAAATTCTATCGCAAGTAATCTTCTAATTTCGTCGCCGCGTCCGTTCTTTCATCTCTGTATTTGACGATGATCGGTGCATATAATGAAAGACCGTTTTCCTTGCCGAAACCGCTGGTAATTGCGCGCGAACCTTGCACGACGACCGCGCCTGCCGGAATTTCCAGTGGTTTTGTGCCGTCTGATTTGTAAATTTTCTCATTGGTCAGATCGAAAACCGGAGTCGAGCGCGTCAGGATCACGCCCGATGCCAGCACGACTCTTTCGCGGACGATCACGCCTTCGTAAACGCCGGTGTTGCCGCCGATCAAACAATCGTCTTCGATGATAACGGGATTTGCGCCGACGGGTTCGAGAACGCCGCCGATCTGCGCCGCCGCCGAAATGTGAACGCGCTTGCCGATTTGCGCGCACGAACCGACCAGCGCGTGCGAATCAATCATCGTGTTTTCGTCCACATACGCGCCGACATTGATATACATCGGCGGCATACAGACAACTCCCGGCGCGACATAACTGCCGTCACGAATCGTCGAACCGCCGGGAACGATGCGAACCTTGTCATCGAGATTCATCGGGCGCAGAGGATATGTGTCTTTGTCGAAAAACTGAAAGCTCTCACCGCTGAAAGACATATTGACCATATTGCCCATTTTAAAACCGAGCAAAATCCCCTTTTTTACCCAGGTATTTGTCTGCCAGTTTCCGCTTTCATCTTTTTCGGCGGCGCGAAGTCTGCCCTCGCGCAGTTCGGCTTTAAACTGATTGAAAGCTTCGTGATCGTCCATTTCAAATTCCGTCTTTGTAAATAATTCTTCGATTTTTTCTTGTAATGTCATGATTTATAATAATCCGTTTTAATTTTACGATAATTTTCGTTCAAATGCGGTTCGAGTAAAAGAATCGCGGAAATGCGCTGAATCATATTTGTCACTTCGCTGATTTCTTCGAGTTTCAAAGCGCGACCGAGCAAATTGTATTCCCTGTAACTCAGCCATTTTTTCAACACCTGATAACCGCCGATGTAATAATTCCACGCGCGTTCGGGAACATTTCGCCATAAGGCGGCATCGTTCAGATAAACGTCAAACGTCCGTTCGCCCAGACATTTTATTGTTTCTGCCGCATCGCCGTCGGCGGCAAAAGCTGCCTTTTCCTTTTCCGTGTAATCGCGCTCATTTGTTTTGCCTTTTCCCGGCATCGTGATTCCGCCTTTTCCGCCGTAGCCCCAATTTGCCGTAACGCGAAAATCTTCGTCCTGAAACTGCAAACCTTCGCTGTGCGCGGCGACGCAGATCGTCC
>JBGTFE010000106.1:0-20765 GCA_041747435.1 Pyrinomonadaceae bacterium
TCTGCAAGATCACGATTTGACCGGTCTCGAAATCAGAATTATGGATGTGGAAGACGCGATGCTCGAAACTTTGAGACGTGCCCGGATGGGCAAAGACACGATTTCGGTTTCAGGCAATGTTTTGAGAGATTATCTGACGGATTTATTCCCGATCCTGGAACTCGGCACGTCTGCAAAAATGCTTTCAATTGTTCCGCTGATGAATGGTGGCGGTTTGTTTGAAACCGGTGCCGGCGGTTCTGCTCCGAAACACATCGAACAATTTTTGAAAGTAGGATACTTGCGTTGGGATTCTCTCGGAGAGTTTTCAGCGCTCCAGGCAAGCTTCGAGCATTTGGCTCAAACTGAAAACAATAAAAGAGCGCAAATTTTGGCGGATGCTTTGGACGAAGCGAATGAGAAATTTTTAGCGACCGACAAATCTCCGGCAAGAGAAGTCGGGCAAATTGATAATCGCGGTTCGCATTTCTATTTGGCAATGTATTGGGCGGAAGCGCTGGCGAATCAAACTACGGATGCGGAAATCGCCGCAAAATTCGCTCCCGTCGCCAAAGTAATGCAAGAAAACGAAGCAAAAATTAATGAAGAATTGATCGCGGCACAAGGAAAATCACAAGATGTCAGCGGTTATTATCATCCGAATTCCGAAAAGACCTACGCCGCGATGAGACCTTCTGCCACGCTGAACACAATTGTGGACGGAACGTAAGTTTTACGTTCAAAGTTCATAAAAACCTTTCCCAAAACAATTAACGTTTGGGACAATCGTTATCCGGCTTCTTACTTTGATTTGAATATTTAGGATGGGCTAGCAAGTGTAGAAATCGGCGAAACGAACGAGAATTACAGGCAATTCTCAGCGGGTTCTGCTTTGCAGTAATGTTTTGCGCGTCCTTTCTCTTGTGATATTGGGGACCTCTAGAAGTCACAATTGTGTTTAAAAGATGTTCGGCATCTACAATCTGGTCAGCTTTGTTAGGGTTTATAGCATTTTGAAAGGCTTTGCTTAACGAGAATCTTCGCGGCATTTGTCGTAAAGCGTCTAAATCCGAGACTAACCAATTTTCAAATTTTCTGTTTTTGATAACCACCGAAATTTCCCCACAACCGATTTTGACAAAGCCACATTCTAACCCATTTTTAAGGTCTGTTGGGCAGTCCTGCGCGTCCTCTCTATCGATTAAGACGATAATTCTATCAGCCCCCTTACTTAGCAAAAAATTAATCCTATCCAGGGCTTTTTTAGCAATTTGTTCGGCAGATGCTTTTGGCTGAATATCAGTATAGATCGGTCGTAGAATCTGGACACCTGAAATCGAAATATTTTGTGTAAGATTAAACAATGCTTGCGATTCAGCATCGCCATCAACAATAATTCCTATTTTCAAAAAACACCTCCCGGAACATATTGACCGATGTAGCCAGAATCGAGATAAGTTGACAGCTTATATTTTCCATCTTTCCAGTCGGCTTCTATTTGAGTATCAATTTCTGTTAACTTTCGAAGATGCGATTCGCCATTTTTGCGATAAATAATCCATAATTCATCAGGACTAAGCAAATCGACCAGAATCGGCGAGTGAGTTGTAAGAATTACATTCTTATTCTTACTGACGTCTCGAAGTGTCTCTATGACAGTTCTCAAAATCCAAGGATGCAACGAGTTTTCAACTTCATCAAAAAAAGTCAAAGTAGTACGTCGCTCAAAAGCTGCCACTAATAAAGCCAAAGCTAAAATTGTACCGTCTGAAACTTCTTCTGCTCGCCAGGGTCTCCCCACTCCTTCTTCCTCAAAGAAGAGTGCTAGTTCTCTGGTATAAACGTAATCAGTTGATACATCATTCAAACTAGGCACTATCTCTTTCATTTTTTCAATAATTAGTTGCCACTGCTTAGGAGAAGTTCTCTTAAGCAAATCAACCGTCGTGGGTAAATTTTCACCTGTTGGCGTTAAGAAAGGATTTGGAATTGGCGGAGAGTTCTTTCTAGCCAGAAACGGAGATAATTGAAAGACTTTGAATCTCGCTACTGTTCCGTGGAACAAGGAAATCGCGTTCTCAATACCGGAATATCTAGCTAAATATCTAAGATCGATAGGAAGATTCAACAAAACTAAATCTTGTTCAGGTGTAATTTCCTCTTGAAAATCAAAAAGTTTTTGTTGGTTTCTTTTTCCTTTACTTCTTTTTGATAAAAGAAAATAAGGGGATTGTTCATATCGTTCTTTAATCTTGTTATCTACCTTCTTAAGTTCAATCTTGCCTAAATCGTCTCGGGTAAAATGCAGGAGAATTGTCCCGTTTTGGGATTCACTCAAATCGATTATCTTTAGTTCCTCAAACGTAATTTTAAAATCCGCTCTTATACCACCGCCAACAGCAATAAGCGAAAATTTATGAGAGATCTCTGTTTGGTTTAGAATTACACTTCTACCCATCCCGGGGGAATTCCGCAAATCGTCTTGTTCAAATGTCAAAATGATTTCAAATTCTAAAGCCGCTTTAGAACGTCTCTGTTTACGAAGAGCAATATTTTCATAACCTCCAGCGTTTAATATTGCTCGCTCTAGACCTATTTCATAAACCTCGGACAAAAAGCTCAATGCCTTTGCAAAATTTGTTTTACCAGAGGCATTTGCTCCAACAATCGCGCTAAATCCCGATGGTGTGAAGCTAATCTTTTTAAGCGATTTAAAATTTTTTATTTTTAATTGTTTAAGCCGCATTTTTCTTTTGTTAAATTACTTGTTATTTATGATTTGGTCAATCTCCTTCGCAAGCGCCACGTCGCAATCGGTAATTCCGCCGCGATCGTGCGTTGTGATAAAAAATTCGGCGTAGCCCCAACCAAAGGAAATGTCGGGATGATGATCGTACTTTTCGGCTATCTCGCCGGCTTTATTTACAAAAGCGAGCGCCGCGGCAAAATTCGAAAAGGTGAAGCGCTTTTTCAGTCGATCGTTTTCGGCGCTCCAGCCGGGCAAATCGGCAATGGCATTTTCGATTTCGCTCTCCGATAATTTTTTTCGTTCCATTTTTTGCTTCTCCAATATTTAAGCTATACTTTTTCTTTCAAGTATAGCCGCTGGAAAAAGGTTTGTTCAAAATGCGTTCCTGGTTAACTATTTTCTGCTTAATGATTTTTCTCGTCGCGATCACCGCGTGTACGCGGGTTGGCGAGCAAAAACCTTCCGCGCCGCTGGACACGCTCAAAGCTTACACCGTGGCGATCAAAAAAAAGGATACAACCGCGATGAAGCTTCTGCTTTCAGATGCATCGCTGAAAATGGCTGAACTGCAGGCTCGCGCGCAAAATGCGACGGTCGACGACGTTGTAAAAGAAGAAACGCTTTTTACCGAAAGCCAGGACACGCTCAGATACCGAAACGAAAAGATCGAAGGCGACCGCGCGACGATCGAAGTGGAAAATCCGTCCGGCGCCTGGGATACGGTGCCTTTTGTGCTTGAGGAAGGGATTTGGAAGATCGACAAGCAGGCGATGGCGAATAAAATGCTTGAGGATTTTGAGATGAAAAACAAGCAGCTCGACGAAATCGGTAATGAAGGCAGAATACCTTAATATTTTATGAAGAATTACATCGTAATTACGATCATTATTCTCGCAGTTTTCATTTCCGGTTGCGGCGGAACGATTAAAACCGAAAGATCTCCATCCGATACGCTGCGCGCTTTGAATGAGGCTTCGAAGAAAAAGGACACCGAAGCGATCAAAAACTTACTTTCAAAAGGAACGCTTGCGCTTCTTGAAAAAAATGCCGCGCGGGAAGAGATTTCCTCCGATGAGCTTTTGAGAAGACAGTGGGACGACGACGCGCCGTTTAGCGAACTGCCCGAAATTTCCGGAGAAAAGATCGAAGGTGACACGGCAACTGTCGAAGTTAAATCGGAAACAAGAACCGAAAACGAAAAAATTCCGTTGGTAAAAGAAAATGGCGAATGGAAGGTTGCGCTCGATAGATACAGTGAAGAAGTTCAGAAAAGGATGCTCGAAGAAATGAATCGGGAACCGAATTCCGAAAGTAATAATTTAAAAAACCCGGCAAACAAATAATTTTTTCAAGGAGAACCGAGTGGCAGTAATAAGACCTTTTCGCGCTTTGCGCCCCACATTCGAAAAAGCAAAGCAGGTTTCCTGCGTGCCTTACGACGTAGTTTACGAATCGGAAGTTCGCGCGTTTATTGAAAAAAATCCGCTGAGCTTTCTTCGCGTAACGCGCTCGGAAGCCGACTTTCCTGAAAACTCGAATCCGCCGGTCGAGGAAGTTTTTGCGCGAGCCCGCGTTAATTTGCAGCGGTTTATTGACGAAGGGATATTTTCCAAGGAAACGGAACCTGCGGTTTATGTTTACCGGCTTGGGTCGGAAACGCAGGCGCAAACCGGCGTTGTCGCTTGCTGTTCGCTGGATGAATATGAGCAGGAAAAGATCGTAAAACACGAAAATGTGCGCCCGGACAAAGTCGAAGACCGCACCGCGCATATGCTTGCGCTTGAAGCGCAGACGGGCTTGATCTTTCTTGCCTTTCGCAATACGGAAAAGATCAAATCGTTGATCGCCGAGGCAGTCGAGACAAAACCGATCTACAATTTTCATTGCCCGGACGGAATCAAACAAACAATCTGGCGCGTTGCTTTGCCCGCAGAATTTGTCGAGGCGTTTGGCGAAGTTCCTGAGCTTTATATTGCCGACGGGCATCATCGCATCGAAAGCGCGAAGCTCGCGAGAAAAACTTTGAGTGAACAAAATGCGAATCACACCGGCGCGGAAGATTACAATTTTGTTGTCGCCGGGATGTTTCCCGCCGAAGATCTGCAAATTCTAGCCTACAACCGTGTGGTAAAAGATCTGAACGGACTATCGGAAGATGAATTTTTTGCGCAGGTCGCTACGAGCTTCATCGTCAGCGAAACCGATAAAAAAAGACCTTCCGAGCATGGCGAATTTTGCATGTATTTGAACGGTAAATGGTATTTACTTCGTTTCGCCGTTAATTACATTCGCGAGCCCGATCCGATCGAGCGGCTGGATGTAAGTATTTTGCAGGATTTCGTGCTCGCGCCGATCCTTGGCATCGACGATCCGCGAACGAATCGACGCATCGGATTTATCGGCGGCGCGCGCGGAACCGAAGAGCTTGAAAAGGTTGTTGACGAAGGCGTCGCAAAACTCGCTTTTTCGCTTTTCCCGACGACGATGGACGATCTTTTCGCCGTTTCCGATATGGGCGAAATCATGCCGCCGAAATCAACATGGTTTGAGCCGAAACTGAAAGACGGTTTGCTTGTTCATCTGATTTAGAACATTTTCCCGCGAAATACGCGAAAGAACACGAAACGTAAAAAACAAATTCCTTTCGTGTCTTTCGTGTTTGTTCGTGGCTAGATCTTAGGTTAGATCAATCAATTTTTGGATTTGCTCGCGAACCTTTTCGTTCGTTTCGGTTTCTAAAATGCTTTTCAGGATCGGCTCGTAAAATCTGCCGCGTTTTAGCAGATTTTGGCGCGCCTGCTCGCGAACTTTCGCCGACGAAGATCGCAAAAGACTGACCTGTCGTTTTACGTTCTGTTCCATTTCCGGCGTGATCACTTCGGCGCGTCCGATCAGAACGCGAACAACTTCCTTCGGCTGCGGCGTGACCGTTAACGGAAGAAGTTTATCGGTCGTTTTGCGCGTCAGAACATAAAAAACGCGCAAACCTTCTTCGAACCACGAATCGCGCCACGTATTTATCATTGCTTTGGCTTCACGCGGGTAAAGTCCTTCACCCGTGAGAGTCGTCGTCAATTTGCCGATAAAATCATCGAGATCTTGCGTCGTTTCGGGGCGCTCGACGACGGTTTCCTTGGAGATAGAATCGATGAACTTAAATCCGATCCTTCCGCCGCGATTTTCAAAAACGATGATGTTTTTTACTTCGTCCGTTCCCAAATCTTTCAGCAACAGATTTTTGCCGTCGATTTTCACCGAAAGTGGAAGTCCGAAATTGCCGATGCCGCGGTAAAACAAAAACTTTTCAGTTTCGATCTTTGTCCGGTCGGCGTTGCAAATTTGGATCGGAACCGCATCGGTTTCGCGCGCAGGATAATAGTGGCTGTAAGATATTTCGCGCAAAAAATCGGGCTTTTCATTTGGCAGAAGTTTGATCGTTCCCCAATTAATGCCGCTCGAAAATTTTCCGGTTTGATTCGGCGCAAATTCAGCGTTTACGGCGCTTGCCTGCGGATACCATTCGGTAATTTTGCCGTCCGGAAAATCGACTTTTACGTTAACTTCCATCTCGCGCGGCGTATAAAAATAGATCACCGGCGTTTCCATTCGCACGCGGGCGACTTCGCCTTTGCCCCGCCGTCCGTAAGTTCCGCGAAAACCATTGTTTCCGGCTTCCGTATAAACAAATTTCGGTAGATCGGAAGCGCCGCTCAACGGTCGCCAGTCGATCGCTGTGCCGGTTTTTCCCGCGATTGACGTAAACGTTCCCCATTCGTGAACAACGAGATCGACAGGTTTTTTCGCCTCGGTTTTGTTTGTCGCGTCAAAGTCGACGAGTGTAAAAGACAACGCGAAAAATGCCGCGATAGTTAGTGTTACAAGTATGCTTTTCATAGTTTTTCTCCTTATCCTTTGACACAAAAGGACTGTCGAAAATCTCTCGATTTTCCGTTAAGCTTTGTGTTTTCTTTAATTAAACTTGCTACTCAAACCAGACGTTTTCGATTTCCGTCCACCATCGGTCGAGCATCTTTTTATCCAATTTCAAAATGCCTGCGCGCGTCGTTCCCGCGGGCGGCTTCACAAATTTTGAGAGAACGTCAAAAACGTCTTCGCGATCCGTTTTGCTCGTTCTTGGAAGTAGATGCCAGAGCGAGATCGTGTCATAAAAGCCGGATTCTTTAAGTATCGTCTGCAAAGCGCCGCTGCCGCCATTTTCGAAATCAAATCTCATTAAGGCGTTTTGAAAAGTTTCCGACGCATCTACGGAAAACGGTGTTCCGATTCCTTTGTTTTTTCTTGTGAACGCTATCGCTCCGGCGGGAACAATCACGTCACGAGCGTCATTCTCGAGCGCAACATAACCGCTCGTTACGTGCAGTTTGCTGTTTCCATCTTTATCGACTTCGAGCGTGTATTCACAGCCGAGATCGACGGCGACGGCTGACGGCGTATCGACGATAAAAAGTCTCGGCGGCGCGAGAATTTTCGCGTGCAGTTCGCCTTTTTCGAGCGAAAGACGATGCTCCGTCGAAAGCGTTCTTACGAGCTGTATGCGCGAATTCGGCTGAATTTCAACCTGCCCTATGTCGGCAACCTGAACACGCGCGCGCGAATTCGCGTCGGTTTCGAGAAATTCGCCGACCGCGAGCTTTCCGCTTTCAAACGAATTTCCGATCTTAGGCGAGCCGGCGAGCGTTTCGACGTTCCATGACGGCGATTCATTTTGTTTTACACGATTCTCATTCGGAACGCGCGGAACGATCTTCGGGAAATTGTTATTTGAGTCCGGCGCCGCAGCTTCAATCGAGGAATCAACTGTGTCGGAATTCTCCGAATTAGGATTTTCATTCGTCGGTGCCTGATCCGGCGTTGAAATAGCTTGCGGAATTTCAGCATTTTCGATGTTGATCGGCTGCACTTTTACCGCGATTTCCGGGCTTTCTGTTTGATTCGAACGAAAATAAATTATGGCGATCAAGCCGAAAATCAAGAAAACGCCGACTGCCGCGGCAAAAGCGCGCGAGCGAAAGAAAGTGAAGATCGGAAACACAAAGACGCGCTTTTCCTCTCCGGCGTCCAAAGCGTTTTCTATCTTATTCCAAAGGTTTTCAGGCGCGTCGGCGCGCTCCAAATTAGCGGCAAGCGCGGCGCCCAGTTTAATTTCGTCGTGTTCCGCGCGGCAATCGGCACAGACCAAGAGATGTTCAGCGATCTCTTGCCGCGAGTCGTTCGACAATTCGTGATTTACGAATTCCGAGAGTTTTTCCCTGTAATGCTTTTCGCTCATTTTTTACTACCTAAATTTCATTTCGTAAATGCTTTAACTTTTGCGCAAGCATTTTGTGTCCGCGATTCAAACGCGATGCGACGGTGCCGGGCGAACATTCCAAAACTGCGGCGATCTCGTTGTAACTCAGATCTTCCGAATATTTCAGCAAGATCGGTAAACGAAATTTTGGGTTCATTGTCGCGATCGCTTTTTGCACTTCGTCCGCGATCTCCTTTCGAAAAACCTTATTTTCCTGTGTTTTTTTCACCTTAAATTCGCTGAAAAATTCCTCGATCGAAAAAAACTTTCGCGTCTTTCGCTGTTCGTCCAAACAGCAATTTACCGTGATGCGATAAAGCCACGTCGTAAATTGCGCCTCGGCTCGAAAATCGCCGATCCTTTGATAAATTTTCAAAAAAACCTGCTGCGTTACGTCTTCCGCCAAATCGTGTTTGCCACCAAAAAAGTTCAGCGCGACTGAAAAAACACGCCTTTGATGCATTGTGAAAAGAGCTTCAAACGCCTTGCGGCTGCCGTTTTTGCATTCGGCAAGCAAGTCTTGTTCGGTTCTCTTTTCGGTCATCCGCGCGGCGCTCTCCATAATTGGTTTTCAAAGATTCTACTCCGTTTTTTTGCTCATTGCCCAAACGTCGTTGCTATACACAAATTTTATTTCGCCGTTTGGTTCGCTGTAAGAATATTTTCCGCCGGTCATAAAAAGTTTGTCGGCGAAAATCCAAACAGCCGTTGCGCCGCGCGGCGACCACGGCGCGTCCATTTCGTGCCAGGATTCGCCGTCTTCGGAAAACAGAACGCCGCTCGCAAAACCGTCGTTGCGGTTTGCGCCGACGAGCCATAATTTGTTATCAAAAACAACGGGCGTTCCACCGATTTTGTTGGTGGCATTGGTTTTATGTTCCTTCCAATTTATTCCGTCGTCGGATGACCAGATTTCACCTTCGGAATTCGGATTGTTTACTTTATCACCATCGATTACGCCGCCGCCGATGATCCAAATTTTATCTTTGAAAACGATAATTTTTGAAATATTGCGCACCGACCAAGCGTTTTTTTCGGTAACGCGCGTCCAATTAACGGTGTCTGAGGAATTCCAAACATCGTTGTAATATTTCTTTCCGTCAAAGCCGCCGATGAGCCAGATTTTATCTTTGAAAACAGTTGCGCCGTAAAAAACCCGCGTCGGCAAATTCGATTTTTCCGCGACGGTTTCCCAAGATTTACCGTCGCGTGTGCGCGAAATTTTTGTTGAAATCGTAAAATCCAAATAGTTTCCACGCATCGCACCGAGCGCGTAAATCGCGCCGTTAAACTGCACAAATTTTTGATATGCCGAATTCAAACCGCTTTCGGGCAAATTGGTTTTCGTCCAATTCCTGCCGTCTTTTGAAATCCAGCCACCGTTGTTCAACGCAAGCATTTTATCGTCGAATACAAAAACCGGATAATTATAGCCTTGAGGAAATTCGGCTTTTGCCGTTACATTCTGCCAAACATATTTGCCCGGTTTTGCCGCGCTTTTTGTGCAAGCCGAAACGGACAAACTCAAAACAATAATCGCTAAAATCACATTTAGCTTCGACATTCCTTTTCTCCTTTCTATGCTTTCCAAAGTTGAATATCGCGCACACCGAGCAACATGCCGTCCGCACCTTTTTCAAGTTTTACGATCGGCTGGAAGCCGCCTTTTTTCCCTGCCTCATCTCTTTCACGCTGCGTAATAAATCGGTCGCCTTCAAAGAGGATCGAATCGATCCAATCTTCTCTAAAATCCTTTCCGGTTACGGTCATATGAACGTGCGCCGCAAAGGTCGTATCCGGATAAGACGCCGGTTTTATCGACCGAAATTCGTACTTTCCGCGCTCATCCGTTAGCATCCAGCCGCGGAATTTTCCATGCCGGTGCGCATCACCCTTTCGCCCGTAAATACCGTACATATCTGTGTGATAGAGATAGATCAGAATGTTCGGCGCGGCGGTTTTTCCGTCTCTTTCAAAAACGGTTCCGGAAATGATCATCGGTTCTCCTTCGTCCGTTTCCTTTGCCATCGTCGTTTTCCATGAAACGTCTGCAGGCGCGTCCTTTGCCCCGCTCCATTCACCCGGTCCGTCTCGTCCGATCGCGTTTTTTCGGATCAAATCCAAAAGCGACTCCGTTGATTTCTGTGCAGTCGCGTCGCTTTTACAATTGATCAAAATCGGAAATGCGATCGCTGCAAGCGATGCGCGTTTCAGAAAATCTCTCCGGTTTTCGGTTAATTGGTTCATTTTTTATTAGCTCCTTTTTGCACCCTTGCTGACGCGCGGGTTTCTGCCTTTTCAATTCGTTGATAATTTAGACGCCCCGCCGCGCATTTTTCTTCCAAAAACTTTTGGAAATATAATAAACTGTCGGCGTATGCTCGAAACCGAAAGGCTTTTTATGCGAAAATTTACGTCGGACGATTTGCCGAAACTTATCGAGCTGCGCTCCGATCCGGAAGTTTATAAATATCTCGGTGGAACGCGTATGCAAAATCCGGTCGCGCTTCGTACGCGTTTACAGTTTTATATCGATTGCTACGGAAAATACGGTTTTGGATCGTGCGCGATGCACTGGAAGGAAACGCGCCGTATGATCGGCTGGAGCGGGCTGCAGCCGCTCGAAGAAACGGGCGAGATCGAGGTCGGATACGGTATGGCTAAAGAATTTTGGCGCCGCGGGATCGGATACGAATGCGCAAAAGCTTGGCTTGAATTCGGTTTTGACCAAGCCGGACTTGAAAGGATCGTCGCAGTTGCCTATCCCGAAAATACGGGTTCGTGGCGGATAATGGAAAAACTCGGAATGCGTTATGAGAAAACGGAAGAGCATTACGGCGTCGAATGCGTTTTTTACGCGATCTCAAAAGAGGAATTTAAGAAATGAAAAAAATATCGTTTGTTTGGTTACTGATTTTGGTTTTTGTTCTGTCGTTCAACGCGCAGGTAAAGGAAAAATTCGCCGATTTCGACGGCGTAAAACTGCGTTACAACGACATCGGAAAAGGTAAAAATGCGCTCATTTTTGTTCACGGCTGGACGTGTAATGCGGATTTTTGGTCTAAGAGCGTCAACGAATTTCCGGAATACCGCGTTATCGCGATGGACTTGCCGGGACACGGTAAAAGCGATAAGCCGCGGACGGCGTATTCGATAGAATATTTCGCGAGATCGATCGAAGCCGTAATGAAGGACGCCAAAATCAAAAAGGCGGTTCTTGCCGGACACAGTATGGGAACGCCGGTGATTCGACAGTTTTATCGGCTTTTTCCGAAGCAGACTCTTGGTTTAGTGATTGTCGACGGCGCGCTTCGTACCGGGACCAAAGAAGAAGTTGAGATGTTTATATCGCCGCTTCGAACAAATTACAAGGCAAACTCCGTTGAATTTGTTGACGGAATGCTTCAGCCGATTCCGGACGAAAAACTCAAGCAGGAAATTCGAACTGCGATGCTTGCTACTCCTGATTACGTCGGCTTGAGCGCGATGGAAGGCATGGTGGATGAAAAAATTTGGACGAATGATAAGATAAATGTTCCGGTGCTTGCGATTTTAGCAAAAGCGGTTTGGTGGAAAGAGGACGAAAAGGAATTTTTCGGATCGATCGCGTCTGACCTGGATTTTCAAATGTGGGACGGTGTAAGCCATTTTTTGATGATGGAAAAACCAAGAGAATTTAACGAAGCCGTCAAGAAATTTGTGGCTGACAAAAAGCTGCTTTGAAGATGAAAGTTACACTCATTACGGGCGCCTCGAGCGGAATCGGCGAAGTATTTGCGCGGCGGCTCGCGGCGGAAAAACACGACCTCGTGCTTGTTGCGCGTTCCGAAACAAAGCTTCACGAATTGTGCGATGAGCTGATGCTTCAACATAAGATCACCGCGCATTACGTCGCGCTCGATCTGACCGAAGCGGACGCCGACTTGACGCTTTTTGAAGAAACCGAAAAACACGGAATGGAAGTCGATTGGCTGATCAACAACGCCGGATTCGGTTCGATGGGCGATTTTTCCGCGCTTGAATATGAAAAGGAAATCGGAATGATCGATCTCAATATTCGCGTACTCGTAGCTTTAACGCATCGCTATCTCAAAAAAATGCGGGAGCGAAAAAGCGGCGTGATAATCAATGTTTCGTCCGCAGCGGGCTTTCAGCCGATTCCTTTTATGGCGACCTACGCGGCGACGAAATCTTTTGTCACGTCGTTTTCCGAAGCACTCGCCGAGGAAAATCGCACGCACGGCATAAAAGTTCTCGCGCTTTGTCCGGGCGCGACGGAAACGCGCTTTTTTGACGTCGCAAAGATCAAAGATCCGATCATGGTCAAAGGAATGCAGACACCGGAAGAAGTTGTCGAAACAGCGCTAAAAGCCGTCAAACAAGGAAAAGCCAAGGTCGTTTCCGGTTGGTCAAATTATATCGCCGCGGTTTTGGGAACGCTCGTGCCAAATTTTTTGGTAACGCGCGTGATCGGAAACACGCTGCGTCCGAAAATCGAGAAAAATAAATGAAATTTACAACTCTCGGCAGCGGTTCGAGCGGAAATTCTCTCCTGATTCGCACCGAAAAAACAAGAGTTTTGATCGACGCAGGTTTGAGCGCAAAGGAAACATTGCGTCGATTGGCTGAGGTGGGCGAAGACCCGTCAAAGCTCCACGGGATCATAATCACGCACGAACACAGCGATCACGTCGGCGGTTTGCGCGTTTTGGTAAAATCCGTGGCGTGTCCGGTTTATATTTCCGGCGAAACGAAGGAAGCATATCTGCGCGATACTTATCGCCAAAACGGCGAAACGGAAAAGCGCTCTGACGCGATAAAGGATAGAACTGTCGAGATCGAATCGAACCGGAATTTCCGCATCGGCGACATTGATTTCGAACCTTTTACGGTGCCGCACGACGCGGTCGATAATTTTGGTTTTGTCGCGAAATTTCAGGGAATAAAGATCGCGGCGTTGACGGATTTCGGCTGCTTTACGACGCTGATCAAAGAAAAACTCAAAAACTGCGATGCGATCTTTATCGAATCAAATCACAGCCGCGACATGCTGCGCGCTTGCCCGATGTACAGTTGGGCGCTGAAGCAGCGAATTTTATCGCGCACCGGACATTTATCGAATGAAGATCTTTCCGACTGGCTCGCGGTCGAGTTTGACGGCGCCGCGCGTCACATCGTTTTAGCGCATCTTTCGCAGCGCGCAAACGAGCCGCATCTTGCTCGCCTGATGGCTGAAATGGCACTAAAACAGCGCGCTCCGCTGTTTCAAACCGATACAAAGATCACGGTTTCCCATCATAAACAGCCGACCGATTGGATAGAGTTTTAGAATTATTGAAAACTTCCTCAATGAGTTTGACGGCAATCAAAAATATATTTTAACGGTTTGCGGACATAAATTCACAATGTTGCCCGTTTCCGCTCAAAGTATTTCTGCCGCATGTATCTCAAAACAGTTTTCTAGATATTGTTGTATTACGCCGATTTTTCCTGCCCCAAACGCATGAGGATTTCTTTTCGAGTGGAATTATTTGACCTTGTGCGTTGATTCTCGCTTGCACAAGAATGAAATATGTGTCAATAATGTTAACGATAACATTTCGCTCGGAAGAAATTTATTAATATGGCACGAAAAAAGCCTGCAACTTTAAGCGATATTGCAGCAACGGTCGGAGTTGCGCCGATGACAGTTTCGCGGGTTATTAACGGCAGTGGTTATGTCAGCGACGAAACGCGCGAGAAAGTTCTGCAGGCGGTCAAGGAATTGAACTATCGCCGTAACGGTTTGGCGCGGAACTTGAAGCGGCAGTATACGGAAACGGTTGGATTGGTATTAGGCGACATTTCAAACCCGTATTCGACGGAGTTAGCCCGTGCAGTTCGGGAAACTTTGATAAATCAAGGCTATAGCCTCTTTATATGTATCAGCGAACACAGCGCCAAGGAAGATATTCTGGCTTTTGAATCGCTTGCAAACCATAGTGTTGACGGAATTATTGTGGCTACAAGATCAAACGAAAGTGGCGATAAATATCTGCGCGGAATTGTCGAAGCCAACATTCCGGTCGTTGTCATCGGACGCGATTTTCAGCATGAAGACGTTGATTTTGTGTCGCCCGAAAATTTAAAAGGCGGTTTTGAAGCGACTCAGCACTTGATAGATTTGGGACATAAAAGAATCGGATTTATCGGTGCAAACCTAAAAAGCGGTACCGGTTTAAAGAGATTGCAAGGATATTTAAAAGCGCTTGAGCAACATAATATCCCGGTTGATGAAAGGCTTGTTACCGGGCGAAATGAAGATATTTCGGAGGTTCCGGGTTATTCGACCGAAGAAATCGGCTTTGAAGGCATGAAGCGTCTTCTTACGCTACCGAATCCGCCGACAGCAATTTTTGCACGGAATGATTTTACGGCAATCGGTGCGATAAGTGCGATCAAGGAAGCTGGATTGAGAATCCCCGAAGACATTGCGATTGTTGGATTTGATGATATTTCGTTGGCTGTTAGGACTTCGCCTCCTCTGACAACTGTGCGTCAACCGATGCGACTTGAAGGACAGATCGCCGCTGAAATGTTGCTTGAACGAATCGAAAGCAAAGAAAAAATTTCCCGACGGGAACGTATTTTGAACTGCGAATTAATCGTCCGTGAGTCAACGGGTTTGAGAAGAAGGTAATCGTGTGAATTGCATCGACTTTAAGATGTAAGGTTTTTTATGAATTACTCTGGTATCGTTAACACACCAAACAAATATAAGTTTTTCGCTACCCATTTTTCTATTTTGATGGCGATTCTTCAAATTTTTGCTCAACCCGTTTCAATTCTCAAGGCTCAAACCAAAAATCAAACAAACAATCAAAAGATCCCGATTTTTTCCGAACTATTGGAACGCCATGTTAATTTACGCCCCGAATTGAAAAATATTCATCCGCGCCTTTTTTTCACCGCTGAAGATTTGCCGAAATTGCGAGAAAGAGCCAAAGGTGCCGACAAAGAACTCTGGCAGGAAGTTTTGAAAGAAGTCGAATCTTTCGGCACGAATATTCCCGATCCGGCGGACGAAGATTTGTATAAAAGCGGACTCGCCGAACGCAAAAAAGGCGTGATGACGCAATATTCGCTCGCCTTTCGGATTTCGCAAGCAAGTTTTGCATACACGATCACCGGCAATGAAAAATATCTCGATCTGGCAAAAAAACTGACGCTGGCAACTTGCGAAATGCCGTTTTGGGGTTACAAAACGAATAAACCGAACGTTGATCTGCCGCCCGCGCATCTGCTTTATGCGGTTGCATTTGCGTACGATGTTTTGTTCGACAAATTGACCAAAAGCGAAAGGGAAATTATCAAAAACAAACTCATCAAACAGGCGCGTTTGATGTATGACTATTTCAAATATAAAGAGAAGAAAAGATACACTTACAGCCAAAATCACACATGGATTCCGATGGCTGGTTTGGCGATTGCGGCTTACGCTCTGATGGATGAAACCGATGAAGCGAAAGATTGGGCGCGACTTTCACGCGCCGTTTTTGACCGGACGATGCTGACCTTTGGAACGGACGGTTATTTTTACGAAAGTTTTCATTATTACGGCTTCGCGTTTCGCTGGATGATTCGCTATTTCGATGTTCACAAACAAGTTACGGGCGAAAATTTGTATGAACCGATGAAGCCGAAATTCGAGAAGATGAAATATTTTGCTATGCACTCGATCTTGCCCGACCGCGAAAATGTCTTTGATTTTGCGGATATTGGCGACGGCGCGTTGAATCGAAATAATATTTCCAAGCGCGAAAAACTTTACGGTGAATACGATATTCTTTATCGTTTTGCAGGAATTTATCAGGACAATCAGGCACAAACTATTGCTGATTTTATCCGCACGGAAACGAAATTGGACACACGCGAACCAATGTGGGCGTTTATTAATGACGACGCGAATTTGAAACCCGCACCGCTTTCCGACATTCCGACAGCAATTCATTTTAGCGACAACGGAACGGTTTTCTGGCGTTCAGATTGGTCAAAAAAGGCGACGGCTTTTGCGTTTCGCTGTGCGCCACCCGAAGGTCACAATGCCACCCGACTTGGCAAGTTCATTCCCGATTGGCGCGAAAATACAGGACACGCACATCCCGATGCAAATTCTTTTATTATTTACGGCAAAGGCAAGTATTTAACGGGCGATACGGGTTATCTCGGCATAAAAAACACGGACGATCACAATACGATTTTGGTCAATGGACGCGGGCAGGCGAACGACGGCGTTTATGAAATGTTCAAAGAAGTTCCGAACGAAAAATTGGACGACATTCGGATCGCCGAAATTTCGGGAACAAAGGATTATTTTTACATTCGCGGAGAAGCGGCAAGTGCTTATTACGACGATTTGAAATTAAAGAAATTCGACCGAAATTTTCTTTACGTCGCGCCCGGTTATTTCATCGTTTGGGACGAACTCGAAACCGACAAGCCAAGCGAATTTACGTTTATGCTAAACGCTGACCGCGAGATCAAATTGGACGGCAATGTTGCCGAATTAATCAATGAAAATGTGGCTCTGCGTGTCGTGCGGATTTCGCCCGATGATGCAATTTCAAAGATTGTTCCGCAGATGATTCAGGCGCGAGGTTTGCCCGGAAGCGTTGACAAGGGCGACACCGAACAGCGCGGCATTCAGCTGCAAACCGTTTCTGCAGACAAACAAAAGAAATTTGAATTTTTGCACTTTTTGCAGCCGATTTTGACGGCGGACAAAACGCCCGCGCCGAAAATCGAACAGACTGCCAACGGCTTGAAAATTATTTGGGCAAACGGCGACGAAGACAATATTGATCTGCGAAGTAGCGAGCGATTTATCGAGCAACGCCGAAGCGGAAAAACATTGCCGAAAATAATTTTTTCTAAAGTGAAATAAATGGGAACAACCGAAAAAGAGACTCATATGAATGGAACGACCGGATTTAAGATGAGCGGTTTGCGTTGGCTGATCATCGGCTTGGTGTTTGTTATCACAGTGATAAATTACATTGACCGCCAGACGATCTCGGTTCTCGGCGATGTAATTACGAGCGATCTTGGTTTATCGAACACCGAATTTGGAACGATCTCGGTTTTTTTCTTGATCGCCTACACATTAAGCCAAGGCATTTCGGGAAAAGTCTTTGACCGCTTCGGGACAAAACTCGGCTTTGTTTTTTCGGTTGTGGTTTGGTCGGTGGCGGCGATGCTGCACGCCTTTGCGACCGGAATAACAAGTTTGAGTGCGTTTCGGTTTTTGCTCGGAGTCGGCGAAGCGGGAAATTTTCCGGGTGCGGCAAAGGTTGCGGCGGAATGGTTTCCGCAAAAAGATCGGGCATTGGCACAAGGGATTTTTAACAGCGGTGTGGCACTCGGTTCAATCGTCGCTCCGCCTTTAATCGTCTGGCTGCAATTGATGTATGGATGGAAAATTACATTTATTGCGACGGGAGCACTAGGCTTTGTCTGGCTCATTTTTTGGATGCTTTTTTACTATCCACGCAAAGAGCATAAATGGATAACCGCGGAAGAAAACGAATATATCGAATCGGGCGAAATACAAGAAGCCGCTAGTGCGAAATCAATTTCTTACACTGATCTATTGAAATACAAAGAAACATGGTCAATCGTTTTGGCGCGTTTTCTGGTTGATCCCGTTTGGTGGCTTTATATCATTTGGCTTCCGAAGTATTTGTCTGCCGAACGCGGTTTTAATCTTACACAGATCGGGATGTTCGCCTGGTTTCCGTTTGTTGCGGCGGGTTTGGGAAGTTTGGCAGGCGGTTGGCTGGCTAGATTTCTAATTGGAAAAGGTTGGTCAGTCAATAAAGCGCGAAAAACTATCATCGGATTGTCGAGTTTGTTGATGCCCGCCGGAATTGTTGCGGCTTATACGAATGATTCGATGGTTGCGTTAGCGATGATAAGTCTTGTTTTGTTCGGTTTCCAGGTTTGGATAAACAATGTTCAGACCTTGCCTTCGGATTTCTTCCCATCGTCTTCGGTCGGTTCGGTTGCAGGCTTAGGCGGAGTCGGTGCGGGAATCGGTGCAGGACTTTTTACATATTCGACGGGGTGGGTTGTTGATGCTACGGAATCATACACTCCGATATTGGTGGCAGCAGGACTGCTTGCGCCGATCGGAACGATCGTTCTTTTCGCGCTGGCGGGAAAAATAAAGAAAGTTTCACTACAAAATTAAAGGAGAGAAAAATATGCAGAATTTTTTTGATTTTACAGGAAAAGTCGTTCTCGTGACAGGTGCATCAAGCGGCATCGGACGGGCGACGGCGGAGTTTTTTGGTAAATGCGGCGCAAAGGTCGCTGTCAATTATCACAGTAATCAAAAGGGAGCGGAAGCCGCGGTCGCTGTTATCGAGACAAGTGCAAGTCGGGCTGTCGCGTCCGGCGGAACAGGAACTACTTCAGTTGAATCCGGCAAAAAAGCAATTGCGGTTCAGGCTGATGTGACAAAACTTTCGGAAATCAGACGAATGATCAAGGAAGTCGACGAAAACTTGGGTGCGATCGACATTCTTGTCAATTGTGCCGGTTCGCTGGTGGAAAGATTACGAACGGCGGAACTGACGGAAGCGCGTTGGGACGAAGTTTTCAGTTTGAACACGAAATCGGCTTTTTTTGCCGCGCAAGCGGTAATTCCAAAAATGCTCGAAAAAGGCGCAGGTGTGATTATTAATGTCACATCGGTCGCCGGACGCAACGGCGGAGCGCTCGGTTCGATTCATTATTCGGCTGCAAAAGGCGCGATGATCACGATGACCAAAGGTTTGGCAAAAGAATTTGCCGCGCAAGGAATTCATATCAACGCGGTTTCGCCCGGTGTGATTGATACGCCGTTTCACGAAACATTTTCCACGCCCGAAGCAATGCAGAATTTTAAGAATATGATCCCGATGGGACGAGTAGGAATGTCGGAAGAAGTTGCGAAAACGATCGCGTTTTTGGCATCGGACGCGTCGGCTTATTTATGTGGTGAAACCATAGAAATAAACGGCGGAATGTTAATGGACTAAGGACAAAATTTGAGGAAAAAGAAATGAGAAATTTAAACAAAAAAACAACACGAATTTTAAGTTCAGTTTTTAGTATTTTGGTGTTTGTTTCGTTGGCGAACGGTCAGACTTTTAAAGCTACGCTAGTCGGACAAGTTACCGACCAAAATGGTGCGGTTGTGCCGAGTGCAACGATAACAATTACCGAACAAACAACCAATCAAAAACAGACTGTAACTTCCAATGAAGAAGGAAATTACATTATTGCACAGCTTGATCCGGGCATTTATTCGGTCAAGATCGAAGCGGCAAATTTTAAAACTTCCATTAGTAAAGATTTGACTTTGGAAACGGGTCAAAGCACGCGTTTTAACGTCGTTTTGGAAGCTGGAAACGTCAGTGAACAAGTCATCGTTACGGCTGAACCTGCGGTCGTAAATACCGAAACCTCTTCCAAAGGCGAAGTTATTACGCAAAAACAAGTTTCGGATCTGCCTTTGAACGGGCGCGATTTTACGAGTTTGGCATTGCTTACGCCCGGTGTTTATCCGCGTCCGGCGGATGACGATCAGGGCGAAGGTTTGGCAACTGCCGGAACGCGTACCGACGCATCGAATTTTATTCTCGACGGCGTGGTCAATAAATCCGACCGCAACGGTTCGGTCGGCGTAAACACTTCGATCGAATCGATCCGGGAATTTAAAGTCGAAACATCGACCTACACGGCGGAATACGGGCGGAATGCCGGAGCTCAGATCAATGTCGTTTCAAAATCCGGGACGAACAGATTTCACGGCACGTTGTTTGAATATCACCGCAACAACGTCTTTGACGCGAACAACTTTTTTACCGGAGCGGATGATAAAAAATCGCTTTTGCGAAATCAGTTCGGCGCGAGCTTAGGCGGACCGCTTCCTTTTTTACATTTCGGCGAAGGCGGTCCCGTTTTTACGAACGGCAAAGACCGCACATTTTTCTTTGTTTCGTATGAAGGCACGCGCCAGAGGCGTTCGGAATCTACTTTAAATTCCGCGCCGCGTGCGAGTTGGTTGCAAGGTGATTTCCGCGACGTTCTCGGTGCGGGACCGGATTTGATCTTGGGAACGGGAGACGATGTGGCGGGTTCAAATCAAATCCGCTGTCTGACTTCGACTGGCGCGCGAGTCGTCTGTCCGACACCGAATGTAATTCCGCAAAGCAACATCGTCGTTGGCGGCGTAACGATTTTAGGGATCAATCCGATCTCGCAGCAGATTTTGCAGAGAATTCCGGCGGCAAATGTCATTACTGTAAATAATCCGTTCGGCTATTTGGTAACGCTCAACGGCATTACGAACCGTGATCAATTTTTGACAAAGATCGATCATAAAATAAATGACCGAAACAATTTCTCGTTCCGCTTTTCACAGCAGTCGGGTGACGGTTTCGATCCGTTCCCGTCAAACCGCAATTTCTATCCGACGTTCGGGCGCGATACGACGCAGAAGTATAGAAATACGGCGTTCAGCGATACGCATATTTTTTCTTCAAACGTCATCAATGAAGTGCGTTTCGGGATTTTTACACAAAACAGCCAAAATCTGGGTGAAAACCGTGATCAGAATTATGTTTCTCTGCTCGGCATCAGCGGACTTCCGACTGCATCAGATCCGTCGCTTCAGGGTTTTCCGGCGATTCGGATTGACGG
>JBGTFE010000107.1:0-12335 GCA_041747435.1 Pyrinomonadaceae bacterium
GTTCCGCCGCGCTGTTTTTTGCTCGCGAGAGTTTGCTCCAAACTTAACGCGTGAAAAACATCTGCTTCGATCTGACCAGAAAATCGCCCGAAATCCTCCAAACTCAATTCGTTAAGTTCCGCGCCTTTCGAAATCGCGAAAAGTACGATCTTTGAGACGATCTCGTGAGCCGCGCGAAACGAAACGCCTTTGCGAACGAGATAATCAGCCAATTCGGTTGCGTTGAGATAGCCTTCGCTCGCAGCGCGAAGCATTTTTTCCCCGTTTATTTTTAAATTCCTCAGCACGATCGCTCCAACCGTGAAGCACGATCTAACCGTATCGCAACAATCAAAAACGGCTTCTTTGTCTTCCTGCAGATCCTTGTTGTAGGCAAGCGGCAAGCCTTTCAGCATCGCGAGAAGCGCCGCGTGATGACCGAAAACTCGTCCGGCTTTTCCGCGGATAAGTTCAAGCGCATCGGGATTTTTCTTTTGCGGCATTAATGACGAGCCGGTCGAAACGGCGTCGCCGAGTTCGATAAAGTGAAATTCGCTCGACGCGTAAAGGATCAGATCTTCCGCAAAACGCGAAAGATGAACCATTATGAGCGCACATACGCCGGCGAATTCGACCGCAAAATCACGATCCGAAACCGCGTCGATGCTATTTGCCGAAACGCCATCAAAACCGAGATCTTTTGCAACGGCTTCACGATCGATTTCATAACTCGTCCCGGCAAGCGCCGCCGCGCCGAGCGGTAAAATGTTTACGCGGCGCCGAATTTCGGTCAAACGTTCGCGATCGCGCGAAAACATCTCAAAATACGCGAGGCACCAATGCGCCCAAAGGATCGGCTGCGCGCGCTGAAGATGCGTGTAGCCCGGCAAAACAGCGTCTTTATTTGATTCGGCTGATTCGATCAACGCCTTTTGAAAGTCTTTTTTAATTTGAGAAATTTCATCGATCTCATCGCGCAGCCAAAACCGAAACGCCGTCGCGACCTGATCATTACGGCTTCTTCCGGTGTGAAGCTTCGCGCCCACGTCGCCGACCAGCGCGGTCAGCTTTACTTCTATGAAAGAATGAACATCTTCGGCTTCAATATCAAAAAACTCTGTATTTTCGGCGGCTTGACGAAAAAGCTCCGCGAGCCCGTTTTTGATCTGCTCCGCTTCTGCGGTCGATAAAACTCCGGCGCGCGCGAGCCCATCCGCGTAAGCGATAGAGCAGCGAATATCGGCAGCGAATAGTCGTTTATCGAAGCGAAAAGAGCTGTTAAATTCCGCAAAAGTTTCGTCCGTTTTTTCGCGAAATCTTCCGCCCCAAAGATTTTTCGTGTCCGTCATTTTTTTGAATTATAACCGAAAGCTGAAACAAGCGGGATTTTCATTTTGATAAAATAGCGCGCGGCGATTATAAAATTGATGTGATGCGAAAAATCGGAAAGATCGTTTTGGCATATTCCGGCGGGCTCGATACTTCGGCGATGCTGCTGTGGCTAAAGGAAACCTACGATTGCGAGGTTGTTTGCTATTCCGCGGACGTCGGGCAAGGCGAAGAGCTTGAAGGTTTGGAACAAAAAGCCCTGAAAACCGGCGCAAGCAAACTATACATCGAAGACCTGCGAGAGGAATTTGTAAAAGATTTCATTTGGTTGGCGGTAAAAGCCAACGCGCTTTACGAAGGTGTTTATCTTCTGGGAACTGCGCTCGCGCGCCCCGTGATCGCAAAAAAACAGATCGAAATTGCGAGAGAAGTCGGCGCTGACGCTGTGGCGCACGGCGCGACCGGAAAAGGCAACGATCAGGTCCGTTTTGAGCTGACATACTACGCGCTTCAGCCTGACATTAAAGTCGTCGCCCCGTGGCGCGAATGGGATTTCAAAGGTCGCTCCGATCTGATCGCATACTGCTCGAAACACCGAATTGACGTAACGGCAACAGCCGAAAAACCTTACTCGACAGACAGAAATTTGATGCACGTTTCCTACGAGGGCGGAATTTTGGAAGATCCGTGGATCGCGCCGCCTGAAGATATTTTTCAACTGACTAGATCGCCGGAAAACGCAAATGACAAAGCCGAAGAGCTCGTTTTAATGTTTGAAAAGGGTGAACCGACGGCAATAAACGGCGAACAGTTCGGCGCGGTCGATCTGCTCGAGAAATTAAATTTTCTCGGCGGCGAACACGGGATCGGTCGCGTCGATCTGGTGGAAAATCGTTTCGTCGGGATGAAATCGCGCGGCGTTTACGAAACGCCCGACGTGACAATTCTACATGCGGCGCACCGTGCTTTGGAATCGATCACGCTCGACCGCGAAGTCGTCCGCCTGCGGGATTCGCTCGGAGTAAAGATCGCCGAATCGATCTATTACGGTTTTTGGTTTTCACCCGAATTCGAGCTGATGAAAAACCTCGTAAACGAAACGCAGAAAAACGTTTCGGGCGAAGTGCGCGTGAAACTTTACAAAGGAAACGTGTTAGTTACCGGTCGCCGCTCGCCGTATTCGCTATATCGACCGGAAATAGCGACCTTTGAAGACGACGCCGGAGCTTACGACCAGCACGACGCCGAAGGCTTTATAAAATTAAATGCGCTCAGACTGCGGTTGAAAAAATTTGAATAATAATGAATACCGGAAATTTGACCGACGAAACGCGGCAAAAATTAAAGGAATTGAGCAAAGCTCTTTTGCGTTTGCACAAGTCGCTGCTTGATTCGGCGAAAGTTGAATACGAGGCAAAAAACGGCGCCATCGCGAGCGTGAATCAGTATCTTCAACTCGTTTTGGACGATCCGCATTTTGCGTGGCTTCGGAAGATCTCGTCTCTTATTGCGTTGATCGATGAAGCTGTTTCGATTCGCCGTCCGGCAAATGAAATCGAAGCGCGTGCTCTTCTAACCGAAGCGAAAAATTTGCTAAATTTTGAGGATGAAGAAGAGGCTTTCAACGACAAATTTCAAGCCGCGCTGCAAAAAGATGCGAACGCAGTCGTAAATTACAACGAAGCACTTGGAATTGCGGAATCCTAATAAATCTCCAGCTTTTTCGTATAATTCTCATAGTTATCCAGCATTTCCGAGACAGAATCGCCGCCGAATTTCTCGCGCATCGCGTTTGCCAAAACGATGGCGAGCATTGCTTCGCCGACGACGCCCGCCGCCGTAAGCGCAGTGATGTCGGAGCGTTCGAATGCCGCAAGGTCCTCTGTTTTTGTGTCGATGTCGACCGAATGGAGAGGCTTTCGCAGCGTTGAAAGCGGCTTCATGTAGCCGCGCACCCGCAATTCTTCGCCGTTCGTAATTCCGCCTTCAAGTCCGCCGGCTCGATTCGTTTTTCTTATGAAGGTATTTTCATCGTAAAAGATGTCGTCGTGAACTGCCGAACCGAATTTTCCCGCGTTTTCGACACCGGTGCCGATTTCTACCGCTTTTACAGCCGGAATTGACATAAATGCCTGAGCGATCGCGCCATCCAATTTTTCGCTCCAAGAGACATGTGAACCCAAGCCGGGAACTACGTTTTTCGCCGCGACTTCGAAAATTCCGCCTAGCGTGTCGCCTTTTTCCTTTGCTTCGTCGATCAATTTGATCATCTGACTCTCGATCGCAGTATCTGCGCAGCGCAAAGGCGAATTTTCGTCGATAGCAGAGATTTCCGCAAAAGTTTTTTCAAGCGGTTTTTCGGGAACGCTTCCGAGCTTGATGACGTGACTTTTAACTTCGATCCCAAAATGTTCAAGAAGCTCCTGCGCAAACGCCCCGCAGGCGACGCGCGCGGCGGTTTCACGCGCTGAAGCGCGTTCGAGAATGTCACGCAGATCGCGCGCCCCGAATTTTTGTCCGCCTGCGAGGTCGGCGTGTCCGGGACGCGGACGCTTTACGAGACGCGCATTTTTCGGCTCGGCGTCTAATTTTTCGCTCGACATAGTTTCTTCCCAATGAACAAAATCTTTATTTTCAATAATAAAAGCGATCGGCGAGCCGAGAGTTTTGCCGTGACGAACGCCGGAAAGGATTTGAATTTCGTCTTTTTCGATCTTTTGTCGACCGCCGCGACCGTAGCCCTGCTGCCGGCGCCAAAGTTCGTGATCTATCTTCGCGACATCGATCTCAAGTCCGGCGGGCAGACCTTCGACGATCGCCACTAACGCGCGTCCGTGCGATTCTCCGGCAGTTGTGAATTTGAAAAACATAAAGTTCAACCCGCTAATTTTTGTGTTTCCCTTGACCGCTTTCGAAAAGCGATCAAGCCGACGCCCGAGAGGATCAATAAACCGCCGAAGAACGTTTGCGGCGGAAGTGTTTCGTCCAAAAAGACCGCGCCGATGATTACCGCGATCAACGGCGTAACGAGCGATATCATCATCGCTTTTGTCGATTCGATTTTACTCAAAAGCCAATAATAAAGCCAAAAAGCCGCAATCGTTCCGAGTATCGTCAAATAAAGAATGCACGCGATAGCCGTCCACGTCCAGTTAAATGAAAGCGGATTTCCTTCTCTGATAAGCGCCAACGCGATCACGGGTAACACGCCAAAAGACATTTGTGAAAAAACAAGGCTTGCCGGATGAATTCCGCCGCCTTTCGCCTTGATCAAAATGGAAGCCTGCGCGGCAGCGTATGCGCCGACGACGATCGCCGCACAGCCGGTGAATGCGAGCCAATTATCGATCTGAAGCTGTTCGACAAAAATAACGGCAACGCCGATGACGCCGAGTAACACCGCAAAAATTTTCAGCTTTGTGATTCGCTCGTTCGGAAGATGGATCCACGCCAGAGCCAAACCGAAAACGGTGATCATCGCCTGCAAAACCGCCGCAAGCCCGGAAGAAATATACTGTTCGCCCCAAAAAACCGTGCTGTAATTGACCGAAAACTGTAAGAAACCGGTGAGAATGATCAATTTCCATTCCTTGGAAGTTTTCGGCAATGGAATTTTTTTTAGAAAAATTACGACTGCTAAGATCAAAATCGCAAGCAGAAATCTCGCCGCCGAAAAGGTCAGCGGTGGCAGGAATTTCAAGCCGACCGCGATAAAAAACCAAGTCGTTCCCCAGATCAGACAAAGTATGAGCCAAACGAGAATTTTCATTTTATGGAGCGCGGGCAGCTTGCCCGCAGAGATTGCCCCCGGGCAATCTCACTAATTTTCTAACCCGACCTTGTTGAACGCATCGCGTTCATGCCGGCTGGAAGCCGGCGCTCCGTTAATTTCTTTCATAAAAACTCAGACTAGTTTCGCCTTGTTTTAAGATCCGCCATCGGCGCAGCTCGCCGACAAGATCCGGCAACCCACTTTTCGAATGATGCTCGGCGATCAAGATCGCCTTTTCGCTCAATAAATTCGCAGAATTTTCATCAAATGCGTGAAGAACACTTGCGTAATTGCTTTGATAAGGCGGATCGTAAAAAATTATGTCAAAAGGTTTTTCGGGCACGCGCTGCACGAAATTCTCCGTCGTATTGCAAAAAACTTTCGTTTGATCTTGGGGAATTTCCAAAAGATCGAGGTTTTCCTCGATAAGCCCGCATGCCCGGCGCGATTTATCCACAAAAGCGGCGAATTCCGCGCCGCGCGAAAGCGCTTCAATCCCGATCGCGCCCGTTCCGGCGCAGAGATCGAGAAATCGAGTCTGATTGTTAATTTTAGGATTCAGAATATTGAACAATGTTTCGCGCAGACGGTCGGAAGTCGGACGCGTCTTGCTGCCGGAAGGACTTTTCAAAATTCGCCCACGAAATTTGCCGGCAATAATACGCATTTGTGTTCAAAGTTCAAAGTTCAAAGTTCAAGGTTCGCGAACACACTTTGAACCTTGAACTTTGAACCTTGAACTGCCTTGAATTACTTTCTCTCGTAAAAACTTATCGCTGATTCGCCCTGAATGATAACGCGCCAGCGTTTCATTACGCCGATATGCTCGGGAAAAAACATATCGGAATGATGTTCGATAACCAAAACGCCTTTCGGTTTGATACCGGCGCCGCGGCTAAAATATTTAATCGCTTCGTCATAATTAGAATTATACGGCGGATCGAAAAAGATCACGTCCCAAAATCGTCGGCGGTGCGACATTTTCTTCAAAAACGGCTCGGCTTCCATTTCGATAATTTCTCCGTGTCCGTCCTTTATGCCGCATGAGGTGAGATTTTTGCGGATAAAACTGCACATTTTTGCCGAGCGTTCCACAAAAGTTCCGAGCAAGGCGCCGCGCGAGATCGCCTCGATCCCGACCATTCCCGAACCCGCGCAGAGATCCAAAAATCTGCCCGCGCGAACGCGCCGAAACATTATTTTGAACATTATTTCGCGAATTCGGCGCGAGGTTAGCTGTACTTTTGGAGACAATGTGTTTTGCAGATATTTTCCGCGGTGTTTGCCGTCGGTTATCTGCATTTCAGAGATTATGCGCGGTTGATTTGTTCGTTCCCACGGTTTTGAGTTCCTGTTTTTTGACTGAAACCGCCGGTTTGATTGGTACCGATCGCGTCCGCCGTGAAATTTCCCGTCGCCTTTCTGAAAACGATTGTCTCGATCCTGAAACCGTTCGTTTCGCAAGTGCTGGTTGCGGTCACCATCTTTCTTGAAATAGTTTTTACGAGGAAAGGATTTCGATGCGTTTGATGGCGGTCGTCGGGTATCCATTTACTTTTTTCCTGAGCATTAAATATTTCGCGCCGGCATTTGCCTTCAATTCAGACTCATAAATCGATCAATAAATTGCGAGAAATTATCGGAAAAATAAACAAACGTGAAAGATCGTCCGTTCCCAAATCGATCACCGCGCGAACTATCAAATCCAAAAAAAGTTTCTATGAGTCTGAGTGACTATATTGAAATTTAAAGGAATTTTTACGAAATATCAATTCTCGGGATTGGATTCCTAGCCGATTCCGGCGAGATGAAACCGCGCATCCGTTTTGATGAGCTCGATAAGTTTGCCGGTCTCATTGCTCAGGCGCTTTTTCGTCAAATAAAATTCGGCTTCGCTGCGAGATCTCTCAAGAATTTCAAGATCACGAATGATATTTCCGATCTTAAACGTCTGCACGCCTGACTGCCGCGTTCCCAGTATTTCGCCCTGCCCGCGAATTTCAAGATCCTTTTGCGCGATGATAAAACCGTCCGAAGTTTCTTCCATGATTCCGAGTCTTTCTTTTGCGACTGAAGTCTGTTTGTCGCCCGTAAGCAGCACGCAAAACGATTGTTCCGCGCCGCGCCCGACGCGACCGCGAAGCTGGTGAAGCTGCGAAAGACCGAATCTTTCGGCGTGTTCGATGACCATTAAGGAAGCGTTCGGAACATCGACGCCGACTTCTATAACCGTGGTTGAAACCAAAATATTTAAGTTTCCATTTTCAAAGTCGCGCATGATCGATTCTTTATCGACGCCTTTCATTTTGCCGTGTAAAAGCCCGACTTTTAGGTGCGGAAAAATATTATCGCGCAGCTCTTCGAACATTTTTGTCGCCGCCTTCAGATCCATCTTTTCCGATTCTTCGATCAACGGATAAACTATGTAAACTTGTCGTCCGAGGCTGACTTCCCTTTCGATGCCTTTATAAACACCCGCGCGCTGGTCTTCGCCCAAAACAACGGTTTTGATCGGAGTTCTGCCGGGCGGAAGCTCGTCAATAATGGAAACATCAAGATCGCCGTAAACCGTCATCGCCAATGAGCGCGGGATCGGCGTTGCTGTCATCACGAGAATGTCCGGATTGAGACCGTGTTCTCGCAGCTCGGCGCGCTGGAGAACGCCGAAGCGATGCTGCTCGTCAACGACCGCGAGTCCCAGATTTTCGAATTCTACTGCATCCTGAATGATCGCGTGCGTTCCGACGACCGCGTGAATTTCACCGCTCGCGATCGCGCCTTGAACTTTTCGTTTCTCAGCCGCTTTTAGGCTGCCGATAAGGAGATCGACTTTGTACGACGAGCCTTCAAAGATCTTTTTAGCATTTCGCAGATGTTGTTCGGCGAGAATTTCCGTGGGTGCCATCAGCGCGGTTTGATAGCCGTTTTCCATCGCGGCGAACATCGCCAAAAACGCGACGATCGTTTTTCCGCTGCCGACGTCGCCTTGCACGAGGCGATTCATCGGGGCATCCGACTGCATATCTTCGAAAATTTTCTTTATGACTTTTTTCTGCGCGGCGGTTAGATCAAACGGTAAAAAGGACTTCATCCGTTCAAAGGTCGTATCGGAAATTTCGATGATCGCACCTTTCGGTTCCTTTTTTCGCTCACCGCGGCGCAATTGCAGCGCAAATGTTACACGGAAAAATTCTTCAAAAATTAAACGATGATGCGCTTTGCTGCGAAACATTTCATATTCTGAAATGAGCGAATCTTCCGGCGGAAAATGAATTTCTGCTATCGCCTGTGCGTGCGGGATCAAATTTTGCCGCTTCAGCAGATCTTCCGGCAGAGTTTCCCTAATTGACGTTTTATCAAGATTTTCGAGAACGCTGAAAATTATCTCGCGCAGCCGTTTTGTTTGAAACTGCCCGAGCTTTCGATAAACCGGTACGCGCCGCGCGGTGTGGATCATCGCGAACTCGGGGTTTTCCGTGTCTTCTAACAATTCGTCGTCGCCGAATTCGTCTCTGGTTTTTGGTCCTTGGTCTTTGGCTTGAATTTCTTCCGCGTCTGAAAGACCTTTTAACAATCCGAAGTCGCGGTTCCCACTTTCAGTTGGCAAAATCTCCAGTTCGTCCGGCTTACTCAAACGCAGCGCAAAGGTATTGCGTCGTGAATCCCATTCCCATTTGCCGTAAGCGACGAAACGGGTGCCGCGATCGAAACGCGATTTGTAATAATTTATGATGCGTGTCGACTGTTTTCCCGAGACGAACCACCAGACGACGACCGGTTTGCGTGTTCTGGCGGCGTCACCGCCGCTAATTTCGAAGATGTAAAGAGGCGGCGCTTTCTGCGAGCGGTTTTTGCCGACCTGATAACCGCCCGAAACGCGTGTGTAAAGCTCGACCGCAGCTTCGGAATTGTCGGTCAATTCATCGATCTGGATCAAATTCGAGCGATCTTCGTAGCGCATTGGGAAATAATTGAGCAAGTCTTCAACCGTCGCTTCGTTTACGTTGGATTTGTAAGAAAAACTGGCAATTGCGACGGCAAGTTTGCGCGACATCGGCTGAGAAAGATTCGCGATGCCGAGATTGTAAAGTTCGATCAACGGGGTTTGGAGTTTGAGTTCCATCGCGGAAATTTTAGCACAGGTGCCGAATGTTTCGGTTTTAAAATCGCCGTGTCGTTTACGTCGCGGTAGATGTTCGAAATCAAAAATGAGGGCGTTTTTACGTCCTTTCTCACCGAGCTCAACGCTAAAGCGTAAAAAAGGACTCTAAAGCGCCCTCACCATTCGCAATTTTTGTTCCACGCCGCAAACGACGTGACTAGCATGCTTGATCGGATTTTTCCGCTTCGTCGGCATCAGCCAGAGCTTCGCTGCTTTCAAGGTGCCGGGTGCCCGCTTCCACGATCAGCTCGCCTTCCGCTTGCGCGATCGGATCGGCGGTCAAAATTCCGCCTATCGTTTCGATCTCGCCAACAATGATCTGCCCGACCGCTTTGAGGTTTTCCTTTGCGCCTTTTTGTTCTTCATTTTCATCGGTCATAAAATAATACTCCCGTTTTTACTGATTCTGAGCGTAGGTGTGATTGACCATCCATTGAATGCCGAATTTATCCGTAAACATACCGAAATACGCGCCCCAAAACGCGTCAGCCATCGGCATTGTGACCGTTCCGCCCGCGGAAAGTCCGTTAAACAGCCGATCGGCTTCCTCCTTGCTTTTCGCGCCGATCGCAACTCCCCAATTGTTTCCGGCGGCGTAGTCCGGTCCCATTCCCGACATATGATCGCTCGCCATCAAAACATTTCCGTCACTGATCGGCAGCGCGATATGCATTATCTTGTTTTTGTCGCCATCGGAAAGCTGCATTTCCTCGCAGCCGGGCATTTCGCCAAAGCGCATCACCGCCGGAAATTCGCCGCCGAAAACCGATTTATAAAAATTAAATGCCTCTCCGGCGTTGCCGTTAAATGTTATGTATGGATTTATTACTGCCATTATTTTGCCTCCTGATAATCGTTCTTTAAGATAAATTTTGTTTTTTCTAAATAAATTATACTTCTTCGATTTTGAATGTGAAAGAGAGGCGAATATGACAGAAAAGCCTTCGGCGGAAACTTTCAAAGAGTTCACCGAAATGACACGGTTTGATTATCGGAATAAATATGACAAGGAAGTTTGAGAATAACTGTCAGGCAAAACTAATCAATATTAAAATACTTCGCTTCCGGGTGATGAATGATGATCGCCGAAGTTGATTGTTCGGGGTCGAGCATAAATTCGTCGGTTAGGGCAACTTCTATTCTATCGGGTTTTAGCAATTCGAAGAGTTTTGTTTGGTCTTCGATGTGCGGACACGCGGGATAGCCGAAGCTGTAGCGCGAGCCTTGGTAGCCTTGATGGAAAAGTTTTTTCAAATCTTTTGCGTCGTCCCCTGCAATGTCGAGTTCTTCGCGGATGCGTTTGTGCCACATTTCGGCGAGGGCTTCCGCCGATTCGACGGACAGACCGTGAAACAGTAGATAATCGGTGTAATTGTCATTTGCAAAAAGTTTTGCCGAATGTTCGCTCGCTCGTCTGCCCATTGTTACAAGGTGAAACGGCACGACATCAATTTTGCCGGAATCTTTTGAGGTGAAGAAATCCGCCAGACACAAGTTTTGACTGCCGCGTTGTTCGATTGGTTGGCGCGGGAATGTGAAACGCATTTTTTCGGTGCGTTCGTCGTCTTCGTAAATGATTAAATCGTTGCCTTCCGACTGACACGGGAAATAGCCGTAAACGAGTTTTGCTTCCAAAAGTTTTTCGCGGATCGCCTGCGCTTTGATTTCGGCGAATTTCGGATAGACGGTTTCTTCGAGAATTTTTTGATATTCTTCGGGCGATTTTCTTCCTTGTTTGTATTGCCATTGACCTTTGAAAAGCGCGGTGGAATTGATGAATGCGAAAACTTTTGTTAAATCTTTGATCTCGACGACTTTTGAACCGTAGAACGGTGCAGTCGGCATTGTTTCAAGCGGTTGGACATTTGATTTTGTCGTGTGCGTTGTGTCGCCTGTTTGTTTGGCGGAAACTCTCGCGGCTTGTTTGCCGAGTTTGGCATCTTCGCCGACTAAATCCTCTTCATCTGTAACGGTTTCGATTTGGTCAGTTAAATCATCCGCTACCGCAGATGGTTCTGACTTGCCATTTCCGACAACAGCGGATTTTGTTTTTTCCTTTGCACCATTCGCGTCCTTCGTGGTTAATAAATCCATCGCGTTCAAACCATCAAAGGCATCACGCGCGTAAAATAATCTGCCTTCAAAAAGCGGCACGAGATCGTTGTCAACATATCTTCGATTTAATGCCGCGCCGCCTAAAACAACGGGCGTGTTTAGATTACGCTCGTTCATAATTTCGAGATTGTCGCGCATTACAAGCGTAGATTTCACCAGCAAACCGGACATTCCAATCGCATCGGCGTTATGTTCGGCGGCTGAATCGAGAATAGCGTCAACGTGTTGTTTAATGCCGAGATTTACTACTTTATAGCCGTTGTTAGTCAGAATAATATCAACCAGATTTTTGCCGATGTCGTGAACGTCGCCTTTGACGGTCGCCAGAACCATCACGCCTTTGTTTGATTCGCCTTCGACTTTATCCATAAACGGTTCGAGGAATTTCACCGCCGCTTTCATCGCTTCGGCAGATTGGAGAACGAACGGCAACTGCATTTGTCCCGAACCAAAAAGTTCGCCGACGACTTTCATTCCGCCCAACAGAATCGTGTTGATAATTTCCAGAGCCGGATATTTTTCGAGCGCGAGTTTCAGATTGTCCTCTAAGCCGATTTTTTCGCCTTCGATAATGTGTTCTTTCAGACGCTCTTCAATCGGCAGACTCGAAATATCTTTTTTCATTGATTTCGTCGTTTTGCCTTCAAACATCGTAGTAAATTCGCCGAGCGGATCGTAAGTTACGATGTCGCCGTCAAATTTTCGTCGGTCATAAATCAAATCGAGCGCGACATCAATTTCGTGTTCGTTAAAACGATTTAACGGCAGGATTTTCGACGCATTGACAATTGCCGAATTCATTCCGGCTTCGACGCATTCGTGCAAAAACACGGAATTCAAAACAACACGCGCCGCCGGATTTAAGCCGAACGAGATGTTTGAAACGCCCAAAATTATATTCGCGTCGGGCATTTCTTCTTTGATTTGTTTGATCGCTTTGATAGTTTCCGAAGCGTTTGCGCGGTCTTCTTCGATTCC
>JBGTFE010000108.1:0-43335 GCA_041747435.1 Pyrinomonadaceae bacterium
TTGCCTACTCCGACTATTATCAGTTTTATTAATGTGGTTTCACGCGACCCCAGCCGATAGTCCCTTGAAGATAACGAAGGCCACGGGACAAGAGATTACTAATTCGCTATACACAAGATTGACTGGTAAGGCGGCCGACACTAACGGAGGTGATGGGAAAGCCGTTTTCCCGAACGTCTTTGGCGTGCCGTTGGTTACCATGGTGAATGATTCGGGGAAGACAATTACGGGATTAGACCTAGCTGTTGTGGACCCGAAACCGCGCGGGACGGGAAAACCCGGCGGCATTCGATCAGCTCGACTCCACAAAATCCGCTCTCAATAGCTCCCGGTCAGACATTCACGGTTAGTTTTAAGGACAATCATCCTATGTTTTCGGAATACTACTGGCTTGAATTCACAGACCCGTCGAATTTTTACGTGACAATCGGGCAAGTCCAGTTCGATGACAAGACTTCCTGGGAAAGAAAATCGAAAAACGCCCAATAATTGACGAAAACGAAGCCATAAATTAGAAAACCGACGCGGGAGCTGGCGGTTTTAATTTTCCCGGATACGAACCAAAATCCGTGAACTCCGACCGCGCCGGCGATTGCAAACTACCGACAAATTCTCGCGAAATCCTGATGCCGCCCTGGGATCACCAGGCATCTTTTTTCCTCTGCGAGGTAGCCAGCCTCTTGAGCTTCATCCGGTTTAATCGGGTCAGCCCGCTCCGTTGATTGCCGGATTTTATACAAACGTCCATATTGCTTGCTCTAGTTCGTTAAGGGTTAAATTGACAGCGTCCGGCCTAAGGCGCATAGCATACTTTCGCAAGTCACTACATTCATACAAAACAGTTAGCAACATTAAACGGGCGCGTAACTTTGCGTCAAGCTGCTCCTCTCTATAGCCGTAAGCAGACAATAGAACTCTCTGCAATTCGCGGTTGCCTTGAACCATCAGAACTCCGGGCGCAACAAAATCGTATTCGTGAAAACCGCACATTGAATCGCCGAAGTCGAACAAACCTGAAATTTGCCAACGCCCGTTCTGCTGCGACAAAAGTAAATTTCCAAAATGTACGTCGCCGTGAAGCATCACAAGTTCTTCTTCGGTCAATAACGAAAGTCTTTCAGAAATGTAATCGGGCAGACTTTTCAGCCATTCGGCGTTTGCTCCGCAAGCTCGCTGTCGCTCAACGCTTCGTTGCGCTTGTTGCTCGATGAATCGTCGCCAACCCCGATTCAACGCCTTTTCGGACAAGGGAGCACGATGCGAATGTAGACTTTTGAGAGCAATGCCAAGACGCGAAATAATTTCAATTCGATCGTGCCTCTCTATTTTCGCCCAAACATCTTTTGCAGGAATGCCGACAAGTTGCGTCATCACGATATATGACGAACCTTCGATTTCGCCTGTGTGTATAATCTTCGGAATATCTATCGCGATGTTTCCGTCAGCAAACTCAAGGGCCGCGTGCTCTCGGGAGAATCCATCTCGAAGTGGCAAGAAAATCTTAATTACAAAACGGTCATCAACAAAAAAGATAATGTTCTCGCCCTCTGATGCGCGTTGCAACGTGGTGTAAGAAGTGCGATGCCGTTCGCAAATTATTGTCGCAATCTGTTGCCACATATAGTATGCAGATTCAATACCAACCGCGGGGTAGGCCGTGCCACTTTCCAACAAATCATCCGTGAGAGTAAAGAGATGTCGTCTCGCAACGCGACAATCGGGTGATTTTTCCAAATCAAAACCTACTCGATAAGAAGGAGTCCTCGCGTCCATTGATCTTGATGCGCGTTTCAATCATTCAAACATCTTTGCCGCAAGTTTCCTCCACGTGCTCCAAAATACGTTGAGCGGTTTGTTCGGGTTGGGAGTCTGTTGTATCCAACGTCAGTGCGTTTGGGTGCGGAACTCGCAGAACTTCAAATTCTTCAGACCACCATTGAATCGAAGCTAGATCGGTTTCTTTCAACCGCGCTTTGCGTTCCGGCGTATTCTTGCGCTGATAGATCTTTTCAGTTTCGCACGTCAACCATACGGGAAAAAATTCAGCTCTCCTCCGTTTCGCCACCCGCTCGATCCGGCGATACCAAGCGAGGTCCGAAGGCGTGTTCGCGTCCAAAACATTTGTAAAAACAAAGCTGTCTTCCGGCGGGCAGAAATCGCGGATAACCGCTAAAACCGCTCGGTGAATTTTTTCGATATGCGCTCCTGCGCCTTTCGGAAACGGAAAAGCATCCGTTCCGTCATAGCCGACGACGGTGAAAACGGGCAGATTGATAAGTTGATTGTCAACGACTTTCGCACCCGTCAGCCGTCCGATCTCTTTGGCGGTTGTGTATTTCCCGACGGCGGGAATTCCAATAAGATAAATAATTGTGTTACTGAATTTCATTCTGATTCGAGTTTATTTATTTCTTTAGAATGAAAGCAAGCTATCGTTTACCGCGGAGCGCAAAACGCTTGAGAACGTGGGTTAAGCCGGCACAATCGTGTCATTCACAGACCTTTTGTTGAAAGTCGCATTGTCCTAACGTCAGCTGAATTCGGCGGCTCGCAAGACAAGTTAATCTGGTTTCTCCTTGTAATTTACGTCCGCCAGCCGAACAAAATGTTATAAATTGCCAATAGCACCGTCAGCAAAAACATCTTAAAATTACCGCTAGAATGGGTCATAAAAATACTTCGCAAGACTGATGAAAATTTCGCGGATTTTGGAGCGTTTCGAGTGCGAACGGATCAACAATTTCACAAAAATCGCAGACGCTCCTACACTTCCCCTAAATTAGAAAAACACCGCCGGTAGTGCATTTTATGACAAAAAAACACGAACCATCGGAACCCGATCATTCGACACAAAATGTTCTTATTTTTCTTTTCGATTTTCAACGCGAATTACAAGTTTAAGTCCCGACCATTTTTCGTCAACGGCGCATACTTTTATATCGACCAAACCGAGCGGCAAAGCCTTTTCGCGCACGACGTCTTCGGTAATATCTGTCGGAATTTTCGCCGCTTTTTTATACCAGGAAACCCAGATCGCGCCGTTTTCTACTATCTTCTCCTTTAAAGAAAGGAGCGCGTTTTCTAAATCCGCGGCTCGCGTCGCAAAAATGTGGATCATATCCGGTTTTTCTGCTAAAGAATCAAGAAATACTACATTTTCCGGCAACTCGCCGAGCAGTTCAACGTAATTTTCCGGCGCGTCTTGAAGATAAATTCTATGATCCGCCTTGATGCCGAGCTTCTTCGCCAATGGCGTTCCTGAATATCCGGTCATACTTAAGAAAGATTTTTCAGTCACCAAAAAGTGAGTAAAGTCTGTTGATTTGAAGTTGAAATAAAAAAGAGAAAAGATATATCGATTTCTAACGGCTGAGATGACGTGGGGCGAAACCGATTACGCGCAAGTTTGAGTTCACCGAAGAACGCCAAATAAAAGCCGCTGTTTCGTCCTCACGTCCAATAACTTGTTCGGCGACGTGTGGACTTAGGAGTGCTACGCCCCGAGCAGTGTTTGTATTTTCTTGACAACTTTGTTTGTGGTCGGATACCAAAAGCGATTTGTGTCAATAACCTTCTCCTCGTCAAGATAAACACTAAACTCGCCAAGTCCGCCTCTGACCGTTTCCGCCGCTACGCCGTTTTCTTTTTGCAGTCGGGCTGCCACACGGGAAGCCATCATTTGCTTGATCGGTCAAACCGCACAGTAATGAATTGATACTTTCCTCATAGCTTTATTCTTCTCTTCGGAAACGAGCCAGCCACGCCGTGCAACCGTTTTGTGCGGACTGAATAAATAGAAACGGAGTTTGGATGGCAACAAAGAAAACTATCCATCCGATAAACGCCAGCCACGAATCATCAGGAGTGAATTGCAGCATCAAGGCTGAAGCCAACATCGCGCCCGCCAAAACGACGGCTAAAGTAACAATCGTTCGACTTGTTTTGTTCATTTTAAACCTCCAATAAAGTTAAAATCGTTCAGGTTACTCGGTTGATACGAATGCGCCGCTGGAAGGGTTGCAGTCGCCGAACTTATGATTGACCCGAACCATTCCGAGCAATCACCATTTTTTGCGTATTATGCAGAACGATTCGGCATAAGCCTCTTAATATGCGGATTGATTATACTACGATTTTTGCGAATTTCAACCGAAAATATTTATGAGCAGAAAGGTAAAACTACTTAATCAGGTTCGCGCCGTTGCGGGGGGCGGGACACGTCAGGCATCTCTCGGAAAATACTTATCATAATTTCATTAAGAGACTTATCTTATTTCATAATAGACGTCATCCGAATGAAATAGGCACGAATGAGATGACGGAGTTTTTGAAAGTTTTGTTGGTCAATGGAAGAGTCCGCTTGACACTTAAAAAAACCTCTTTCCTTGAATCTCAAATAAGCTTTCAAAAGGTGCGGCGCGAGCGAATTTGTCGTAACGTCCGGTGCCAGACCGCAGAGTTCGAACCGATTTACCTATTCGATCAAAGATGAGTACGACTTACACTCGTTCGGAGCGCATTCTCCCGTTTCCGCATTGAATGTTGTCCCGCACGAATAATTCATGATTTCCCAGGGACGCATTCCGGCGTAGGTTGAACATAGATGAAAAAACTTTTGCTCATTGTTTATTATTTGCAGAACCCAAACGCCGCGAAGATTTTCATTACTTGAAAATAGCTGAAACGCAACCGCTTCGCGCCCGATTTTCACACATTCCGTACAGATGACCGGATAACGGATGTGAGCCTCTCTCAAAGATATTTCCCGCCCGTCTATCTCAAGAATCGAGAACGGATATCTGCTGGCAAAGCCGCTTTGAATATAAGTCCGAAAATGAATTCTTCCTAATTTTTCTTCCTGATGCGGTTTTTTGAATAGACCGGGACGCCGTTCAAAAGGAGAGCTCGGCTGACAGCCACCGAGAATTAGTGCAGATAAAAACAAACAGATCAGCTCAAAAAATTTAAAGTTACTCTGCGTCATTTTATTTTGCGTTAGTCTATAAAAGCCCTCTCTCCTTTACTCTCAAATATGCCTCCAAGAGCCGCGGCGCGAGCGTGTTTGTCGTAACGTCGAGCGCCAAGCCGCCGAGCGTTTCGACCAATCTCAGCGCCGATTCGCGTTGGTGGATGATTTCTTCTGCAGCGGATTGTGTAAAGACGTCTTTTATGTCGCCGGGTTTTTCGCTGACGGTTGCGTTCAGATCGCGGTCGCCGATGGTGACGACAAGCGGCAGATGGCGCGGACGCAGTAATTTGAGCGATGTTATCAATTCCTTTGAGCTTTCCTTATCGACAAGATCAGTGAGAATCACGATAAACGAACGCTTTTTGGTGTTTGAGGCGATAAATTGAAAAGCGCGCGCGTATGACGGCTCGATCAATTCCGGTTCGAGATCGTAAAGCGATTCTAAAACCGCATCGATGTGATCGACGCCTTTTTTCGGCGGCAAAAATTTTCGCACCTTTCGACCGAAAACGACCATACCGCAATTGTCGCCGCCGCGCATCGCCGCCGACATGAGCGCGAGCGAAGCATGGATCGCCGTATCGAATTTTGTTTCGTCGCCGATGCGTCCGGTCATCAAACGCCCGGCGTCGATCGCGATCGTCACTGTTTGCTCGCGTTCGATCTGATATTGCCGCGTTGTTAATTTTCCGCGCCGCGCCGTCGTCGTCCACGAAATGTGGCGAAGTTCGTCGCCGCGAACATAATCGCGCATCGATTCAAATTCGCGACCTTCGCCGCGCAAAACGGCTTTCCGCTGAACTGCGAGAAAAGAATGTGCGCCAAGCGCTTTGAGCTCCATCTCGCGCGCGCGGCGCATATTCGGGTAAACCTTTACGCTTTCGGGTTTTCCGAGATCCGTTTGACACCAAACTAAGCCGAGCTTTGATAAAAAACGCACAGCCGTTTTGCCGAATTTGTAATTCCCGCGTTTCGGCGGCGTCAAACCGTAAACGAACTCGGCGAAGCCTTGAGCCTCGACAGTAAATTCCGCTTCGCGCGATTCATTCAAACGCATCGCGGGCGGAAATTCGTCCTTGATTTTTAAGTGAAAATCTCTTCCTGAGGCGTTTTCGACGCGGAGTTTTACTTCCGTTTCGTCGCCGATGGCAAATTTCCGGTTGAATTCGCGGCGAATAGTTAGATCGTCAGGAAGCTTGTGACTGGTCAAATAATCAATTAAGGCGAGAGCGATCAGCAGAATGTCAAAAGCCAAGACAGCGTAGCGCAGCGCCGGAACCGACCACGAAAGCGACAGCGGAACAAAGCCGATCGCCAGCAAAAGATAAAATCGGCGGGAAAAAACAAACTTCATAAATTGGCTTGATTATACAGAAAAACAGGCTAAACGATAATCAGTTTTGGGCTGTTTGGACGAAAATAGGCGAATGTCCAAAATATCGAAAAGATTGCGGTCGCCAATAGAACGAAAAGCAGCGCGGAAGGTTGATAAATCTCGCTGAAAACTATGACGGCGAAAGCGGTCGCAATAACACGCAGATTTTCCGAAATCCAGATCCAATTCCGCGCTTCCAAAATTCCGCCCCAATTGACGATTTGCCACCACAAAAGAAATGCGCCGAGCCATTTTTCGCCCGTTGTCCAACCGTAAAGATTTGAAATTACGCCGATCATCAGAGCGATGCCCAAAACGACCTGCAAAATCAGATAAATTTTTGAATTGGCAAACATTGCGGAGCGAAATTTGATTTGGTTTTCAACCGTGACATTCGGTTTTTCCGGTTTCGGTAATCCGCGCGGAGTCCAACCCGCCGGCATAAACCAGATGCGGATCTTGTCCCACCAAAAAGGCGCGGCGACGGCATATTTCCACAAAACAATATAGAAATGAAAATTGATGTAGATCGGATTCCAGGTTTTCGGATGGTCGAGAATTCCGTAAGCGATCTTTTCCTTTTCTTCCGCAAAAGTCCCGAAAATTCTGTCCCAAATAATCAAAAATTCGCCGAAGTTTTTATCCAGATATTGCCGATTTACGCCGTGATGAACGCGATGATGCGAAGGCGTGGTAAAAATCAATTCGATCGGTCGCCAAAGTTTCGGGATGAATTCTGTGTGATGCAGAAAAGCGATAAAAAGATGAATTCCCGCCATCATATAGATATGCAAAGGCTTGAAACCGATGATCGTCAGCGGAAAAAAGAACAAAAACGAGCAAAATCTCTGCGTAACGCTCGCCCGCAGCGCGACGAAAAAATTCATCTCTTCCGCCGAATGATGCGGCGAATGCGCTGCCCACATAATATTTATCTCGTGACCCCAACGATGAACCCAATAAAAGATAAAATCTATACCGAGAAGCAACAAAATAAATGTCCACCAGTTTAATTCAATTGTAAAAATCCGGTAATTTTCCCACAAAAAACCATAAATCAGATAAACGCCGACTGCGACCAAAACATTCGTCGTTTGATTTCCGAGAGCCGTCCCGAAATTTGCGACCGCCTCGGAAAAAGTGATCAATTTGCGTTTGAAGACAAAACACGCGGCGATTTCCAAAAGAATAAAGACCAATGCGATCGGCGTTAGATAAAAATAGACGTTTGTTTCCTGCATGATCTTTGGATTTTAAAAAATATAGTCAAAAAGCCAGAGAAAAGCGATTGATGATGTTCACCAACCGCTTTTTTATTTATCTGGCTTTTAATTTAAGGAATCATAAAGCCCAGATTATAGCCCGACGGAAAATTATTGATATTCGGAAAAACGAGTGGAACATCCAGATCCGAAATGCCGAACCAGCGCGCAAGAGTCGCCGCATACTGCTCGGTTGCAACGGACGGTATAAAGCGTCCGCGGCTTTCCGAATCGTCGTCGGTTCCGTTAATGAGCGTCGGGAAATATGTGCCGTTTGACGTCGGTCTGCCGTAAAAATCACCGCCGAGAACTGCGCCGCCCATCACAAAATGATGTCCAGCCCAGGCGTGATCCGAACCGACGTTTGCGCCGGAACTCGCCGGATTGAAGGTTCTGTTAAAATCGGACATCGTGAACGTCGTCACCTGCGAAGCGATTCCCTGCGCGACCGTTTCATCGTAAAAAGCCTTCATCGCCTGGCTCACTTGCGTCAAAAGAGCTGCCTGATTATTGAGCTGACCGCTGTGCGTGTCAAAACCGCCAAGTTGAACGTAAAAGATCTGCCGGCTCATACTGAGCTCAGTTCTAAATTTCATCAGCTTTGCCACCTGGCGAAGCTGATTGCCTAAAGTTGTATTTGGGAATGTTACGGTCAAAACCGGATCCTGACTAAGCTGCAAACTGACGTTGATCGCGCGCTGCGTTTCAATACTCGCATTCTGGATCATCGTGAAATTCAAATCCTGTCCGCGAATGTTGTCCATTGCGGTTCGCCGCGCGAACTCGTCTGCGGCGGTACCAAAACCGTCTAAAGCTAAAACCTGATTTAGCGGCGTCGGCGCGGGAGAAACGATCAGAGGCGCCGTATTATTTCCGGTGCTGAAAACCGTAGTTCCCGCGATCGACGTAATTGTCGGAATCGCGGCGCCGGCGTTTATCGGAAGCGTTCGATCGGCTGTGCGACCGCCCCAGCCGGTTGTTGATTTATAACTGGAAATCGCGGTGCGGAACTGTTCGACCTGATCAGAATGCGAGAAAAGCTGATACGGTTTCGGCACCGAGTTCGCCTGATACTGCGCTCGTGTCATTGGCTGAACAAGCGTTCCGACATTACAGACGGTCGCGAGTTTTCCCTGCGTCCAAAGGGTACGCAGCTCGGTCAAAGACGGATGAAAGCCGTAAACCTGTCCACCCATACTTGGCGGGGTTACCGGCAGCAGGTTTGCTTGCGGAATTGCCAAACCCTGCGACTGGCGAGCCGTCGCGTATTGATTGTAACCCTCGGTGTAATTCGGAATGACGGTATTGTTGCTGTCATTACCGCCCGAAAGAAACACGCAAACCAGCGCCTTGTAGGGCTCAACCGCCGAGTTTTCTTCGGCTTCGATCTTTTCCTGCGCCAAAACGTTTATCAATCCGAAATGCCGCATTTGCGTCGCCAGCGCCGCCATACTCAAGGCGCGGCAGGATGTTTTCAAAAAGTCTCGTCTGTTCTCTTTCATATTTCCTCCTTACCTTTGCACCTGAAATTGCGACGAAGTCGCCGTTAAATAAAGTGCCGTTCGCGCGCGTTTCAACGGGTTCGCCGCCGAAACCGCTTGAACTGCCGTTAAGATTTGGTTTCGCATCGCCGCCGACATCGAGCCGTGCATTATTTCACGGTTAAGCGTGTCCAAAAGCTGTTCGCCGGTCAGATCGTTCGATGCAAGCGTCTGCAGGCGCGACACGTCTATACGCGTTCCGCATGGAATAAACCCACCTGCGGCTTCCGTGTTGTTTTGATTCAAAACGGGAATTCCGCCAGCCGTCGTACTGAGCGGCGACGCAAATAGATTGACAAAATTCGGACGTTTGAGCGCCGTTCCGGTCGAGAAAATTCCGAATTCGGGTCCCGCCAAGGGCGTGTTCGGAATAATGTAATCCATCGGATAATAATTAAAAACCGTCGGCGGATTGAAAACGTCTTGGTCGAGCACCAAGGTGCTGCCGTTAATAATGCCATCGCTTTGACCGTTGCACGGAACTATGGTTGAAGCGATCGCCTGCGACTGCGGATTAAACGGTCGAAGAAAACTGGTGATAAAAAGCACCGGTTCACGCAGTTTGCCATAATCCGGATCGGTTTTGGCGTTTCCGCGCGCTTCGGGATCGAGCAGAATAGCACGAATGACGGCTCTCAAATTTCCGCGATTGCCGAGTGCGTCACTATTAAAAACTGCCGCGGCGCGTCCGACATAGGCGGGAGTCGGGTTGCTCGTCACGAGTTGCTGAATCAATAATTTACTAATAAACGGAGCGACGTTTGGATGATTGAAAATATTTGAGATCGCGGCGTCAAGGTCATAGCTCGGAGTTTGTCCGGCGGGAATTACCGGATTTGCACCCGGATAATTTAGCAGCGTCTTTTCCGACGTATCGTGATTTGCCGGGTTTACGATCATCGGATCGACATAATTGACGATCCCAACGGCGACATTCGGACAAACCGCCAAATCGGAATTCTGACAAAATGTCCAGCCGGTAAAGACCTTGGTAAAGTTATTGATCGTTTCCTGGTTGTAAGTCGGAACGCGATTGCCTTGCCCATCAAGCATCGGAGTTCCATCCTGGTTCAGCATATCAACACCGATGCTGAACAATTGCAAGATTTCCCGCGCGTAATTTTCGTTGGGATTGGTTCGCGTACTGATTGCCATATCCAGATAGTTGCCCATTGCGGGATTCAGCGTCATTTCCTTTAGTAGTTGGCGATAATTGCCAAAAGCATTTTTATCGAGGGTTTGGATATACGGGAGCATTCGACCAGATTGGACGGTTTCGCGTCCGCTGACAACCAAAATTTGACTCAGCGCCCATGAAACCCGACGTCTCAACTGCTGGTCCTCACCGTAAAGCGCCTCGCGGAAAAACCAGTTTTGCAGCGGATACATCGAATAATTCTCGCGCGTACACGATGTTCGTTTCGGCGGATCTGGACAGGCTGTGTTGACAACAACTGAAACCGGCACAACGCCCGGATACGCAAAGGTCGAATAACGAATGATTCCCTGCTTTTCTTGAAATTGCTCTTCCAGCCAAGTGCTGTAGCCGATGCGCCGCAATCTAAACTCGAGCGCCGAAGTTACGCCGAACGACGCTTGTTCCATAAAACGAACGCGGTCGCCCGTCCACGGCAGCGCAATGCGATTTTGTTCGTCGTCTCGATTTTGCGACCAGTCTGTCGGTGTCGGTTCTACGGGATTTGGCGTTGGAACCGAGCCCGGATCGTCTTCGAGTTTTCCGCCTTCGTGTCCGATCGAAAGCCGAACGCGATTGCTCGTCATTCCGCGCCAGGTCACACGCATCAAAACGTCACCGACGTCTCCGATTCCGTTATTCAATCGAACGGTCAAAGCGTAAACTAATTTGCTGATGTTCGACCGCTCCAAGGAAACGATTTCGAGCGGGTAGCGGTAATGCCGCGCGTCCGCCATCTCGGCTCTAAAAGCGTTTGCGCCTTCGTTGTCAAGCAAAGCGAGATTCGTAACAAAAACCGTAATAGTCGTTCCCGCGCCCGGCGGAAAAACCCGCACCGAGGTATCGAACCCTCTTTTTGTCCGAATTCCAGCCAAAGCAATTGTGGAATCAGGCTGGCTCATAAGAACGGGCGCGTCTTCAGGCAGCGGATTTGCCCGAACAGCCGCGCCTCCCGCCAAAAAGAAACACAAAAAAACGCCGAAGCGCGTCAAAAGGCGCAATCGGCGATAAGAATCGAATCCGGCTGACATCAGATTTTACCCTCCAAAAACTTGATTCGCTAGATCAAGCGAGAAAATGGCTTTTCATTGAGTTTTTTCAGAATGAAAATAAGATTATTTTATAGCTCTTTTATAAAAAAAAGGCAACAATAATCGCAAGGGTCCGATCAGCTTCAAAGCTTTCAAGCACAATTGTAATACATTGCCGAAATTAAAAATTCCGTCAATTTTGAACAGGATTGATATCACACCACGTTTTACTGTGTCTTAGCTGCTGCGTTTTCTTTTTGTTTGTCCGTAAGCGGAACGCCCATTTTTTCGAGCGTGACCTGATTTAGGGTTCCCGTAACTTTCAAACCGTTCGCCTCCTGGAATTTTTTCAATCCTTCGCGCGTGGCGTCGTCCAGCGTTCCGGTTTGCTCGCCGCTATACATTCCGCGATCCTTCAATATTTTTTGCGCCGACATAATTTGCTCTTTGGTCGAGCGAAATACCGGCGGTCTTTTCGTCGTCGAAGTCTTTGAGTCGCCCGCATCAAGAGAGTTCGGATTGACGGGAATTTCCTTTTGTTTGTCGGTCAAAGCTATTCCCATCGCTTCCAGCGTCGCGCGGTTTAAAGTGCCGGTTTGTTTGAGCTTGCTGTCTTTTTGAAAACTCTTGATCGAGACGCGAAACGGGTCGTTCATTTTACCGTCAGCCTCGCCTTCGTAAAGATTCTTCTCTTTCAACATTTTCTGCGCCTGCGTGATTTGATCCTTGTTGGCACGAAAGATCGGTTTTTTAACCTTTTCCGTGGTTGCCGAAGGACTCGAAGTCGTTGTCGGGGTCGTTTGTGCGTTGATTGTTCCGCATACAAAGAAAATTACGGAAGCAATAAAAAGTAGGTTTTTCATAGTATTCTCCTTTGAATTGTTTAATTTTTGTTAATTGATCAAAAAATAAAACGGGAGAAAGAGAGCAAAAAAGATGCCTTTTTCCAAGAACAGTTTTATTTTTTGATAACCGCAGTATAATCCAAAAGCAAATTTTGTCAAGATTTTTTTTGATGAATCTGAGAAAATTATTCAACAAAATGCCAGTCGCTAAATATGCCGAGCGCGGACGCCCTCGTCCGCTAAAGCGTGGAAACGCGCTAAACATCGACGGATGATCCGTTTTTAAGGTCTTTGCGAACGTGAGTCCGCGTTCTAAGAAGAGTCGTTTTGCAGCCCAGAAACTTTTTTGTTGTATAATCAGACAACTTGCTAAGATAAGCGAAAGGGACAAAGTTGAGCAGCACATTTGAACGCATTCGGCGGTTGGTTTCGGAAGGCGTGGTGCGTGTATCGGAACATGGCTATGATGAATTGTCGGCAGATGCTATCTTTGTTCGCGACGCAATTGTGGGAATTACCGATGCGGTTGTCGTTGAAGACTACCCGGAATATTCAAAGGGTCCTTGCGTTCTGGTTTTGGAAAAGGACAACCGAAACCAACTCATCCATGTTGTATGGGGAAAACCGAAGGGCGAGATAAGTCCGGCGGTTCTCGTGACTGCATATCGACCTGACCCGGATTTGTGGGAAGAAGGTTTTTTGAGGAGAAAGAAATGAAGAAGCGAGTTCGCACCAAGCTTGTACATGAAGGAAATTATGCCGCCGAAGTTGACGTGGAGCTGTTGGAGACTGAAGACGAATGGTCGCCGTATCTATCGCTCGACGACTCGTACAAACTTGACGATGTCAGAGATGCGCTCCGTCGGGGTGACGTCAAATTCGCGGCACGCCACGGCAGGGTTTTCACGCTTACGCCCATAGCCGTCTGACGCCCGATTCGATTCAAACGCGCGGCGTCTAAGACACCGTGTTCCTGTCATACCGCAAACTTGGTTCAGTAAATAATTTTTTATTGCATAATCGCCAAATTTGCTGTATAAATATTTCCACATATAACGTTATTATTATTAGCTCGTATTTATCTGTTTCGGTCGGAGCAATCGGATGAAACGATGTTCACAATGCGGTCAAACCTATCCCGATGACAGTTTTGATTATTGTTTGTCGGATGGAGCGCTGCTTATTTTTGCGGATTCCGGCAGGTCGGCGTCGTCGCAAGAGACACCCACGGTGATTATTCCTCGCCCGCCGATAACGCAATTCCAAACGCCGCCGCCGGTCGCCGCGGCAAGTTCCGCTAAATGGATATTCCCGGTCGTCGGCATTCTTTGCGGGCTCGTTGTCGTCTTTGGCTTTTTTGCATTTTTTAAAGATGCGCCGTCTGACAGGAACGCGACAGCGCAGACAAACACGGAGAATCGGGAAGCGAACAAACCTACCGAAACGCCGCGTTCGGCGCGCGTCGAATCAACGCCCGTTCCGCCGCCGCCGTCTCCGCCGCCGAACTCCGCGCAGCAGACCGATTATCCGGTTGTTACGGTAAATTCTCCGCGCGACGGCTATCTAGCTTTGAAGAGCGAGCCGTGCGTCGCGCCGTGCGGATCAACGCTTATTAAGATTCCGCACCGGACAAGACTCGCACTCGGAACGTGCAAAGACTACTTCGAAGTTGCGGACAGACGGCGCGGTCGATGGTGTTATACAAGCTACGGCGGATACACCGGTTGGGTATTTGACGCGTTTGTTACGCGGTGAAGAATTCGAATTTCTAATTCAAAAATACCGGCGAAAATTTTCTTCAAATTTCGGGTGATTTGTTTATGAATATTTCTACCTTTACCTTACGCAAAAATTCTTTTTTGTCGCCACAAGCGATCGAGAATCTAGCGTAGTTAATCGTTAAGATACTAGAGGGTTATATTGTGTAGAGCAGATGTAATTTATTTAATAGATTTTGAAGGAATTCGTGAAAAATATAAAATCCCATTTTCCCTTATCTTCAATTCCGCCGACCATCATTAAAAATAGCGTAACTCTATCTCCTTTTTTCATATCCTTCGGGAAATCGTTTGCTGCAGGGATTTGAACGGGTATCCAATACTCTTTTTCACATTCCTTGAATAAATACTCCTTATCTAACAAATCAAGAGGAGCGCTCGCGGAGTTCGAACCTTTAATATTCAAACTTTCCATCCAAATCTTGAATAATCCTATTTTTTCCTTCGAAAGTTTTCTGGATTCTCCGGCATATTCCAATCTTACTGCCGAATAGAAAGGCTTCGCGCTAATCATGATTTGCTTTGTGCCTCCGGCTTCCAGTTTCTTTGCACCGGAATTTAGTTCGACCAACTCCGCCATCGTGCGCGTGTTATACAAATGATAAGGAAATCCTTGCGAATAGGTTGATTGAGCGGTAACTATAAAAACGAAAAACAGAAATAGAATCGAAAATAAACTTTTCATAAAAATACTGTCGGCTTGTCCAGCTGCGAACGATTCGAGTTTATTTGTAATTGAAACGGAAGTCAATAAATTTTACGAATCTGTCTTTGCTGAATGAATGGTCATTCAGTTATACTTTTTCCATAAATTCAATAGTCACGCAAAAGAAATAATTTATGTTAAGAATCGGAAAAGCCGCGGTTTTGGGCGCGGGAACAATGGGCGCGGGAATAGCGGCGCATTTGGCGAATGCGGGCGTGCCGACGCTGCTTTTGGACATCGCGCCGCGCGAATTGTCTGCCGAAGACGAGGCAAAGGGACTCGCGCTCGATGCGCCCGCGGTGCGTTATCGCATTGTCAATTCGCTGTTTGACGCGGCGAAAAAATTAAAGCCGGCGCCATTTATGCTGGCAGAAAATGCCTCACTCATCGCGACCGGAAATTTTGAAGACGACATGGCGAAGATAAAAGATTGCGATCTCGTAATCGAAGCCGTCGTTGAGAATCTCGACATCAAACATAAGGTTTTTGCCGAAGTCGAAAAACATCGAAAGCCGGGCTCGGTCATCGCTTCGAACACGAGCGGCATTCCGATCAGATCTATCGCCGAGCCTTTTTCGGACGATTTCAAGCAGCATTTTCTCGGCATCCATTTTTTTAATCCGCCGCGCTATATGAAATTGGTCGAGGTCATCCCGACGGAATGGACGCGGGGCGAGATCGCGTGCTCGATGTTCGGATTTCTGGACGAGCGGCTCGGCAAAGGCGTCGTCGCGGCAAAGGACGAGCCGAATTTTATCGCAAACCGCGTCGGGACGTTCGGAATGATGGCGACCGTGCACGCGATGTCGGAATTGGGTTTGACGCCGACCGAAGTTGATCAGATCACGGGAAAGGCGATCGGGCACGCGTCATCGGCGACCTTTCGCACGGCTGATTTGGTCGGCTTGGATGTTCTCGCGCACGTCAATAAAAATCTTTATCCCGCGATTCCGGAGGACGAAGACCGCGACGTTTTTCAAATGCCCGATTTTCTAAATCAAATGCTCGAGAAGAACATCTTGGGAGACAAAACCGGCGGCGGATTTTACAAAAAATCGAAAGACGCGGAAGGAAAGCGCGTGATCTTTGAGCTCGATCTTGCAACTTTCGAATATAAGCCGCAAGAAAAAACGAAATTTCCGAGTCTTGACGCGGCAAAACAGATCGAAGATCTGCCGGCGCGAATAAAAACGCTCGCTTGGGGCACGGATAAAGTTGGCGAATTTTTGTGGAAAACAATGACGCGGACGTTTATCTACGCGGCGAATCGAATTCCCGAGATCGCCGACACGATCGTCGAGATCGACGAAGCGATAATGTGGGGCTTCGGCTGGGAGATCGGCGTTTTTGAAACGTGGGACGCAATCGGCGTAAAAGAATCGGTCGAAAAAATGCGCGCCGAAGGACAAAAAATTCCGGCAAACGTTGAAAAAATGCTGGAGTCGGGAGCGGCGAGCTTTTATAAAGAAGAAAGCGGACAGCGATTCTATTTTGATTTTGCGACCACCCCGTCAGCCGAAACGGCTGCCACCCCTCCTAAAACAGGAGGGGAGCCGTACGGTTACAGGGAAATTCCGCCGAAAGCGGGCGTAATTATTTTAAAATCGGTGAAAGATCGAGAAGGCGTGATCAAGAAAAATTCCGGCGCGTCTTTGATCGATCTCGGCGACGGCGTCGCGTGTCTCGAATTTCATTCGAAGATGAATTCGATCGGCGGCGACACCGTCCAGATGATGAATTTCGCGATCGACGAAGTCGAGAAGAGTTTCAAAGGCTTGGTCGTCGGCAACCAAGGCACGAATTTTTCGGTCGGCGCGAATTTGATGCTTTTGCTGCTGGCGGCGCAGGAAGAAGAATGGGACGACATAAATTTGATGATCCGCTCGCTGCAAAATGCTGTGATGCGTTTGCGTTATTCGGCAAAGCCGGTCGTGACGGCGCCGTTCGGATTTGCGTTCGGCGGCGGCTGCGAGATCGCGATCCACGGCGATAGAGTTCGCGCTGCGGCGGAAACTTATATCGGAATGGTCGAGGTCGGCGTCGGTTTGATTCCCGCGGGCGGCGGCACAAAGGAAATGACAATGCGCGCGATGGACGCCGCGAAAAGTGCGACGGACGCCGATCCGCTCGCGTTTTTGAAAAAGACTTTCGAGCTGATCGGAATGGGTAAAGTTGCGACTTCAGCGCAGGAAGCGCGCAGCTTTGGATTGCTGCGACCTTGGGACACGATCTCGATGAACAAAGATCGTTTGATCGCCGACGCAAAGCAGGAAGTTTTGAATCTCGCGGCTTCGGGCTATGTTCAGCCGGTCGAGCGAACGGACATTCTCGCGCTTGGCGAAGCTGCGCAGGCGGCGATGAAACTTGCGCTGCATATGATGAAACGCGGCGGTTTTGTTTCAGAGCACGACGAACTGATCGGCAAAAGGCTAGCGAAGATCTTAAGCGGCGGCGATATGAATCATCAAACTTTTGTCTCCGAACGCTATTTGTTGGATCTGGAACGCGAAGCGTTTTTATCGCTTTGCGGCGAGCGCAAAACGCAGGAAAGAATTGCGGCGATGCTCAAAACGGGCAAGCCGCTCAGAAATTAAAACGTAACGCCGCCATCCTGGCGGCTGTCGTGACGGCATCCTGCCGTCACATCGGCGGCAAGATGCCACCGGTACAGCCAGCAAGATGCTGGCGTTACGCATGAGGAAAATATGAATGAAGGAATCGAAAATATAACATCCGGTTTTGAAACGATCAGCAACGAAGTGCGGATGATTTTCGGCAGTCTTCCACCGGAGCAGATCAACTGGAAACCGTCGGCGGAAGGTTGGAGCGTCGGACAATGTCTCGATCATTTGATCAAATCCAACGACGCTTTTAAGCCGCAGGTTGAAAAACTCGTTTCGGGCGAGAAAACACATTCGTTTTGGGAAAAGTATTCGCCTTTGACCGGATTTTTTGGCAATCTTCTTTTGAAATCTCTGAAAAACGACGCGAAGAAATATAAAGCGCCGACCAAAGATATAGTTCCGCCGAGCGATATACCGGCGGATATTGTTGAGAAATTCGTCGCGCAGCAGCACGAAATTATTAAGAGCATGCGAGCCCTCGATCACGTCGATTGGCACAACACTATTGTTACGTCGCCGTTTATGAAATTTATGACCTATCGGCTCGATATGGCGCTCGAAATTGGTCTTGAACACACAAAACGGCATTTTCGCCAGGCGCAGCGAGTGACGCAAACGGAAGGGTTTCCGAAGTAGCTGCAGGCGGTTGACAGAAAAGCCGTTCTGTATTTCAAGCGAAAGCTGAATTAATCGCAGGATGGAAAATTATGAAAAAATATTTCTTTTTAATGATCGTATGTTTTTTGGCGGCGAGCTGCAGCACGACGGGTGTTCCGGTCGAGTTTGGAAATACTTGCGACAAGGCGAACGACGACAAACGCGTCGAGGTTGTCGGATTTTTTAACAACACCGGCAGCGCGATGTGTTCGAAAAGCGGGAACGAGCCGATGCGATGTCCGATCGACTTTCGCGACGCTCCAAATTCGGAAAAGATCGCGATCCGCGCGTATATCGATAAAGGAAGCGGCGCCAGCTCGATCGATAATCCGGAAGAAAAAGGCTTGAAGATCCGCGACGACAAAAGCGAATTTGTCGAGAACGTGCAAAAGGTGAAGATCACAGCGGATGTGGACGTTCTCGATCTTCCGCCGAGCCAGACCGATAAATCGGCGGGCTGTTTTTTGACTGTCAAAAAGATCGAAAAGCAATGAACCGCTGCGGCTGGGCAAAAAATGATTTGGCGGTTGCGTATCACGACGCGGAATGGGGCGCGCCGCAGCACGACGACCGAACGCTGTTTGAGTTTTTGATACTCGAAGGCGCGCAAGCCGGTTTGAGCTGGGACACAATTTTGCGAAAACGAGAAAATTATCGCGCGGCTTTTGATAATTTTGACTTTACGAAAATCGCGCGTTACGACGCGGAAAAAGTCGCGGAGCTTCTTCAAAATGAAGGAATAATTCGTAACCGTTTAAAGATCGCTTCTGCTATATCAAATGCAAAAAGCTTTTTGAAAATTCAGGATGAATTCGGCTCGTTCGATAAATATATTTGGAGTTTTGTCGGCGGAAAGCCGGTAAAAAATGCGCGTAAAAACATGTCGGAAGTTCCGGCGAAAACCGAAATTTCCGACGCGATGAGCAAAGACTTGAAAAACCGCGGATTTAATTTTGTCGGCTCGACCATAATGTATGCGTTTATGCAGGCTTGCGGTTTGGTCAACGATCATACGGTCGATTGTTTTCGATATGAGAAAATAAATTAGGATGTCGAGTTTACTAGATGAATTTATAAACTTAACCGAACTTCTTAACCGCGAAGATATCGATTATGCGGTCTGCGGCGGTTGGGCGATGGCAATTCACGGGTTGCCGCGGGCGACAATCGATATTGATCTGCTGGTTTTAGCCGAAGACTTCGAAAAGATCTGGAAAACAGCGCAAACTCTGGGTTACGAGATCGAAGGTTTGCCGCTTCATTTTCACGAAGGAGTTATTGAAATTCGGCGGATTTCTAAAGTTGATAAAGAATCGAAAAGACTTTTTACGATCGATTTTCTGCTCGTTACCGATGCGCTGAAAGAAGTTTGGGGAAAGCGCGAATTTATTGAATGGGAAGGCGGAAAAACTTGGACAGTTTCACGTGAAGGATTGATCCTGCTGAAAACGATCAGCGGACGCGAACAGGATTTGCTCGATATAAAAAAATTGCGTGAGGTTGAAAATGAAAGTTGATATGTCGCCAAAAGCCGTTACCGAAAGATTGAAGTTGATGGACGAGCTTTGGCTTTTGAGCGTCAAGTTGATGAACTCCAAGAAAGTGGAATCGGCAAAAGACAATACGGATTGGTCATCCGCCAAGATGGCAAGCCGCCCGCTTAGCGGATCCCATGAAATGGACAAAAAAGAGGCGGAAAAAGCAGATGCTGATCGATGATTTTATGCCGCGTTACGACTTTAGCGAAACGCACGACATTAAAATTCGCGCGCGGGCGGCGGATGTTTTTCGCGCTTTGAATGAAACCGATATGAACGATTCATGGATCATCCGCACGCTTTTTTTTCTGCGCGGATTGCCGACAGGGAAATTGACTTTGCGCGACATGCAAAAAATGCGTTTTGAAACTTTGGGCGAAAGTGAGAATAAAGAAATTTTACTGGGTTTGGCGGGTAGATTTTGGACGGTGATGGGCAGTCTGAAGAAAGTTGATTCAAACAATTTCCGGGAATTTAAGGAAATAGGTTTTGCCAAAGCCGTTTGCAATTTTTCGCTCGTCGAAAGCAACGGCGAGACGAGTTTGACGACCGAGACGCGCATTAAATGTTTTGGCGAGAAAAGCCATCGGCGTTTTGGATTTTACTGGACTTTTATTCAGCCATTCAGCGGTTTGACCAGACTGGAAATGCTAAAGCTGATAAAGCGCAAGGCTGAAAAAAGCTATTGAGTTATTTGAAAAGTCAAAATCAAAATAAACAGATAGTGGTCGGAAAAAGATTTCCGTAAAATTCTTGTTATGGAAGGAATCAAAATAGAACAGCTCGAACTGATTCTGCTGATCGGCGCGATCGTGGCGATCATCGCTCGCCGTTTGAGAGTTCCATACACGGTCGGTTTGGTAATCGCGGGAATTATTTTGGCATTTGTTCCGCTCGGCATTGAAGTTCCGTTCAGCAAAGAACTGCTTTTCAAGGTATTATTGCCCCCTTTGATCTTTGAAGCCGCGCTTTATATTCATTGGAAGGAGCTCAAGCAAGACCTTTTACCGGTTGTTACATTTGCGACTGTCGGCGTTTTGCTTTCGGCGGGAATTACCGCGCTCTTTATGGTATACGTCGTCGGTTGGACGTGGCAAGCGGCGATTTTGTTTGGCGTTTTGATCGCGGCGACCGATCCGGTTTCGGTGATCGCGACTTTCAAAGAAGCAAAGGTCGAAGGCAGATTGCGCCTTCTTGTCGAAGCCGAATCGCTTTTTAACGACTCAACCGCCGCAGTTGCGTTTACGGTCGCGCTCGCCTTTGCGATGGGACAAACAATGACGGTGGAATCCGCCATCGGAACGATGGTTCTTTCGGTTATCGGCGGCATCGGCAGCGGGTTGATTGTCGGCGGCGGCGTTTTGCTGATCGCCGGACGCACGCGCGATCATCTCGTCGAACTTTCTTTGACAACTATTGCTGCGTTCGGCTCATTTTGGCTCGCGGAATATTTTCACTGGTCGGGCGTTTTGGCGACGATGACCGCCGGATTGATGGTCGGCAACACGACTTCGCTCGGATTTATTTCCGCGAAAGGCGAAGAATCGATCGAATCTTTCTGGGAATACGCCGCGTTTGTCGTAAATTCCGTCGTCTTTATTATCTTGGGAATTAACGAAGCGTATCAGAATTTTGCAAATATGCTATTACCGATCGGCGTGGCGATCGCCGCAGTTATTATAGGCAGAGCGTTGGCGATCTATCCGCTGTCTTCGTTTTTTGCAAAATCGCGTTGGCGGATCGCTTCCGAGCATCAGCACATAATGTTTTGGGGTGGTTTGCGGGGTGCGCTCGCGCTCGCGCTGGCGTTAGGAATTCCCGAATCCGTGCCATTTCGACAGGAAATCGTGACCGTCACATTCGGCGTCGTAGCGTTTTCAGTTTTTGCGCAAGGTCTGACGATGACTCCACTTTTGAGCAAATTGGGGCAATTACCGGACGGAAAAACGGAAGCGGCAGAAAGTTAGAATTGATAAAAACAGTAGAAACTAGGTAAAAAATTATGAAAGAAGCAGTTATCGTATCGGCTGTCAGAACAGCAGTCGGGAAAGCACCGAAAGGGACTTTGAAAAACACGCGACCGGATGATCTGGGCGCGGCGGCGATCAAGGAAGCAGTCGGAAAGGTCGGAGGTTTGGAAGCATCGCAGATTGACGATGTGATTATGGGATGCGCGTTTCCCGAAGCTCAGCAAGGGATGAATGTCGCGCGGACGGCGGCGATCTTGGCGGGAATTCCGCCGGAAGTTTCGGCGATGACGGTCAATCGTTATTGCTCGTCGGGTTTGCAGACCATCGCGCTGGCGGCTGACCGGATCAAGACCGGCGGCGCGGAGATAATCGTCGCGGGCGGGCTGGAAACGATGTCAATGATCCCGATGGGCGGCAATACGTTTCGCCCGAATCCGAATCTGGCGGAAACATATCCCGATTATTATCTGAATATGGGTTTGACCGCCGAAAATCTCGCCAAAAAATACGAGATCACCCGTGAACAGGCGGACGAATTTTCGCTCTCGTCGCACCAAAAAGCGGCGGCGGCGATCAAGGCGGGAAATTTCAAAGACGAGATCGTGCCGTTCACGGTTTTGGTTGACGAATTGGACGAAAAAGGTCGCGTTCGAAGAAAAGAAATCGTGTTCGACACCGACGAAGGCGTGCGCTATGACGCGAATATCGAAGGTCTCGCCAAACTCCGCCCTGTTTTTCACGCGAAAGGGACGGTAACGGCGGGCAATTCGTCGCAGATGTCGGACGGCGCGGCGGCGGCGGTCGTGATGAGTTTGGAAAAAGCGGAAGAGTTGGGCTTGAAACCGATTGCGCGTTTTGTCAGTTATGCCACAGCCGGATGTCTGCCCGAAGAAATGGGTGTCGGTCCGGTTTATGCGATTCCGAAGGCTTTGAAAATGGCTGGTTTGACATTGGAAGATATTGATCTGATCGAGCTTAACGAAGCGTTTGCCGCGCAAGGATTGTCGGTGATGAAACTGCTCGAAATGAACCCCGAAAAAGTCAACGTCAACGGCGGCGCGATCGCGCTCGGACATCCTTTGGGCTGCACCGGCGCGAAACTGACCGCAACTATCCTGCAGGAAATGAAACGCCGCAATGCGCGTTACGGAATGGTCACAATGTGCGTCGGCGGCGGAATGGGCGCGGCGGGAATTTTTGAAAGAATTTAGGAACCACCCGGGCGCTTAAGCGCCGCGCCTCCTTTTTGATAAGGAGGGGAGTTTATTATGAGCAAAAGAATAAAAGGATTGGACAAAGCACCGCTCGTCGTGAAACCGCTTTATATCGGTTCGAAGAAAATGGTCGGCAAGGTTGTCGAGCCGTTGAAGGTTCAGGCGCTTCGCCCCTCGGTCGCATGGTTCGGTAATTTGCTAGGGCTTGCGATTCCAAAAAAGGTCGAAGAACGAATTCACGTTTTGGTACAGCTTCGCGCGGCGCAGGTCGTCGAATGTCCTTTCTGAATGGACATCGGATCTGCGGTCGGCAGACAGAAAAATTTGGTTACGGACGAAGAATTGAGCGAAGTTGCGAATTGGGAACACAGCAAAATCTTGAGCGCGAGCGAGCGAACGGCTATTGAATATGCCGAGGAAATGTCGAAAACTCCGGTTCGCGTTTCAGACGAACTGTTTGAGAGATTGAAAGAATATTTTAGCGATACGCAGATCGTCGAATTATCGGCGAGCATCGCCTATGAAAATTATCGCGCAAGGTTTAATCACGCGCTGGAGATAAAAAGCGAAGATTTATACAAGTAATTTGGGAGAACATTATGGATGCAAAAATGGAAAAAGAATTTATGAAAGGCGGCGCGTTTTTGATCGAAGACCGCGAGGCAGCCGAGATTTTTACGCCCGAAGATTTTTCGGACGAACATAAAATGATTGGCGAAACGATCCGCGAATTTGTGGACAACGAGGTTCGCCCCGCTATTCCCGAAATGGAACAGCACGATTGGGAAACGGCGCGGCGTTTGGTTCACGAAGCCGGACAACTCGGACTTTTGGGCGCGAGCATTCCCGAAGAATACGGCGGTGCGGAACTCGATCAGGTGTCGGGCGTGATCATCGCCGAAGCGGTCGGGCGCGGCGGCGGTTTCGGCACGACCTTCGGAGCGCAAACCTCGATCGGACTTCTGCCGATCCTATATTTCGGAAGCGAAGAATTAAAACAAAAATGGATTCCGCCAATCGTCGCGGGCGAAATCGTTACGGCTTATTGTCTGTCGGAAGCCGGTTCGGGTTCGGACGCGCTCGGCGCGAAATGCAATGCGGTTCTGAGCGAAGACGGCTCGGAATATATTCTGAACGGCGAGAAAATGTGGATTTCCAACGGCGGTTTTGCCGATGTCTTTATCGTTTTTGCAAAAGTTGACGGCGAAAAGAAACAGTTTTCCGCCTTCGTCGTCGAGCGCAGTGAAAACTGCCGTCCGGGAAATGAAGAACACAAAATGGGCATTAAATCTTCCTCGACCACGCCGCTTATCTTGTCGGACGCGCGAATTCCGGTCGGAAATCTTTTGGGAAATGTCGGCGACGGCGCGAAGATCGCTTTTAACATTTTGAATGTCGGACGCTTCAAACTCGGCGCATCCGTTACGGGCGGCGCGAAATTGGCTTTGACCGATGCGATAAAATACGCCAACGAACGTCATCAATTCGGCAAACCGATCTCCTCTTTCGGCGCGATCAAACACAAGCTTGCCGAAATGGCGATTCGCACGTGGGTTGCCGAAAGCATCACCTACCGCACGGTCGGAATGATCGATGCGCTGATCGGCGACGGCGCGGACAACGAGAAAAAACTGCGCTCGATCGAAGAATACGCGGTCGAATCTTCGATCAACAAAGTCGCGTGTTCCGAAGCCCTCGATTATGTCGTTGACGAAATGGTGCAGATCTACGGCGGCTACGGTTATTCGGCGGAATATCCGGCGGAAAAAGCGTATCGTGATTCACGCATCAACCGCATTTTCGAAGGCACGAACGAGATCAATCGAATGCTCATCCCGGGACAATTGATGAAACGCGCGATGAAAGGTCAGCTCGGAATTATTCCGGCGGCGAAAGCTTTGCAGGACGAAATATTGAATCCGCAAATGCCTTCTTTTGATGAAGAAGAAGGTGTTTTGCTGACTGAAATGAAGCTCGCACAGAATGCGAAAAAGATCGCACTTATGATTCTTGGAACGGCGGCGCAGAAATATATGATGGCGCTCGCCGAGCAGCAGGAAGTTTTGCTCAACGCGGCGGACATAATCATCGAAGCCTATTCGATGGAAACCGCAATTCTCCGCGCGCAAAAACTTGCCGAAAAGGGCGATGCCGAACGGCAGATCGATATGGCGTCGGTTTATTGTAACGATGCAATTCAGCGCGTCGAAGCAACAGCGAAAAACACCATCGCTGCGCTCGCGGAAGGCGACGAAATGCGGACGCTTCTTGTCGCGCTCAAGCGTTTTACAAAAAATAATTCGCCGGTGAATACGATTGCGGCGCGGCAAAGGATTGCCGAAAGGCTGATCGCGGCGAATACATATAGCTTTTGATTTTCCAAAACATAAATCGAACAATAAAGCCGCGGCGAGTCCTTTTAAACTCGCCGCGGCTTTTTTCTTTGAAGTAAAACAGAACTTATTATCTGTAGGCTCGATAATATCTACGTTGTTTCGGCTTAATTTTGTAAGTGTAAAGAGCCGAACTGCCTGCTCCGGCAACTGCGCCCCAAGCCGCGCCCTTTTTACCGCCGATCAGTGCGCCGAGTAATGCACCGGCACCGGTTCCGATCCCGATATTGACCAAATTACGGTGGCGTCTATAAAAGCTCGGTCTGTTGACAACGCGTGAGTTGTTTGTGCGGTTTCTATAATAACGCTTCTGAGCGTCCGCAGTGGTCGGCAATGCAATTGCGATCATCGCCATCATTGCTGCCATTATAAATGTTGCTATTAATTTTCTCATGATTTTTCTCCCTTATCTTATTTGAAGATCGAAACCTTCGTTTGGTCTTACGTAATCGCAACCGCCGTGCCAGCAATAGGAGATCACTTGTTTTCAACCACTTACGCCGCATATTGAACTTCTGATTGCGGTTATGGACACGATATCGGTTGCGAACGGACAATATCGTGCGGAATTTCCGCGGCGCCGAAAAACTCGTGTAAAATAAATTCATCTATGCTTTTTCGCGGACTATTAACGGAAGAATTAAAAAAACAAAGCCAGGAATTCATCGCTTTCGGTTACTCGCAAAGACAGGATTTGAAGGGATATTTGCGGAAACTCGCTTCGTTGTCGGAACTGTCGCATGCGGAAGTTTCGGCAAGATTCTTGAACAAGAACGATTTCGGCGCTCTGCCTTCGGCGGAAGTTGACGCGGCGAAGAATTTCTCAATTGCGTTTCCCAAAAAATGGAAAAACCACGACGAAGCGCGCGGCTGGGCGGCGGAAATCCTCAAAAAACGCACGACTTTCGCGGCGGACGGAAGCCAAATTTTTATCGAGCGCGAAGCTTCATTTCCGGTCGGCGCGGTGCAAATCGGTTGGTTTGAAAATCCGCACGACGGGGCAAAACCTTACAAAAAGAACGCCGAATTTTCCGTGCTTTCGCCAAGCCTGCTTTTGTCGCCCGAAGAACCGTTTTTGCGCGAAACACTCGTCGGACAGCGGCGCTTGGAGGCGGAAATCGAAAAAGTCTCAGAATTTTTGCGCGAGCAACAAGGCTGGCGCGCCCGAAATGAGCGTATGCCTTTGGCGTTTTACGACAACACGCTTTTGCTTTCGGTTGCGCTACCTGAAAAAGATTTTCGGTCGGAATTTCTCGACAAATTGATCGGGCTTGTGAAGTTGTCGCGCGAGTGCGAAGTTCCGCTGATCGGCTACGTCGATCGAAGCTACGCGCGCGATTTGATAACGATGCTCGATGCGTTTGACGGCGAGAAAAACGCCGGCAAAACGATCGACGACGTTTCGCTTCTCAATGCCGCAGCGCTGACAAATTGGGGAGAACGCACGCCTTTTTGCTATTCCATGCGACGCGCTCTTTCGGCGTTCATCGATCCGGAAACCGGAAAGTCTTTGGTCGGTTTTGTATATTTGAAGACGTCCGGCGAAGCCGTGCCGGCACGGCTAGATGTTCCTTCGTGGATCTACGAGAAGGATCTTCTGAACGAGGTTGTGGACGTCGTTCGCGCCGAATGCATCATAGGTTTAGGTTATCCGTACGCGCTTGAAACCGCCGACCAGATCGCGATGATAACGGCGCGCGACCGCGAGACATTTTTCCGCGCTTTACAAGCTTTTACCAAAGAGCATAACCTTGATTTTAGGATGTCGGGCAAAACCGCGAGCAAACGACGGCGAAGGTAATGAAAGCAGCGACTGAGGAACAAATCCGAATTTTGAATTGCAGCGCATGCGGCGCGACGGCGCGGCGCGGAAACGCGAAATTCTGCCTTACGTGCGGGAAGATATTGCGCGAAGATTATGAGCCGCTCGATGCTCTGCGTTCGTCTTATCGCTTGCAGGGAAAGGCTTTTCGGATCGAAAGATCGCTGCCGGATTCAAATCTTTTTGAGACAAATGAAAATCAGGCGTCGCAGACGGCTTGGGCGTGTTTGGTTTATTCATTTGTGCCATATCTTGGAATTCTGTTTGTGCCGTTGGCTTTTTTTGCTGGCGGATTTGGTTATTTTGTCGCGGTTCGACGCCCGCATCTTGGAGGCAGAAAGCTCGGTTTGATTTGCGTCGGCTTAAGTTTTGTCGTTCTGGCGTTGCAAATCTTTTTGTGGAAACTGCTTTATATTATTCCCGAGTTAGGCAGAATTTAGGCGCCGCGACTCTTATGAAAATTGCAAAGATCGTAAGTTCAAATTCACATATAGACTATGTCGGTCGAGTGATCGATAAGCTGGACTCGGCTGAGCCGCCGTCAGCGGAAGATTACGGTTTTGCACAGTTTGTGCGAGTGAATGAAATGATCGGCGTGATCTATAATTCGATGTTGGTTAACCCCGAATATGCCAATTACGGTCCGCGTCTTAGTCCCGCGCCGGAACTTGCGAATTTCAGCCCGGATTATCTCAATGAACAGGGAATTTTGATAGGACTTTTACTGCTCGGAACAGTCGGTGAAACAACGCGGCACGGAATTCCGCGCGGCGTCGTGCCCGCCGGAGCGTATGTTCATAAGATCGAGGCTGACGAGGTGAAAAAATTTCACACCGATGCAAACGGCTCTTTACAGCTTCATTATTATTCAGAAATCGTTGCGCACGCGAGCGCTTTCGCCGGTCCGCTATTAGAAGCGATCATCGCGCAGCTTTCGATCGATTGCCCGGAAACCGAACGCCGCCGTCTCGATGTTTTGAAACAAACGCTCACGTGGCAACGAACTCTCGGCGGAATGCGTCTATAACCTCGGACTCAAAATTTTTCAGCAAAGATCGAAGCGCGGACGTCCAAGATTTTGGAGATTTTTATGAATAAAAAATTAATAACACTTACGACGCTTTTAGGCGCCTTTTCTTGGGCGGCTTTCGGGCAAGTGCATCCGGTAGAGCAGCCGAAATCGGAAAATATTGTGAAAAAGACGGCGCCGGTTTCGTTTGTGGCGAAATATGAAGGCGGGATGTTCGGCTTTTCAAGAAAGGAAGAAGGCACGCTGCGTTTTGACGACGCCGGCTCGCGGCTCGTTTTTTTTGGAAAAGACAACAAGGAAAAATTTCACATTCCTTACAAAACGATACTAGTGGTTTACCCGAGTCAGAAAAAAGTGCAGTCGGGAACAGGAACCGGAGTTGGTGCGATTCCCGTTCCGGGCGCCGGACTTGCCGGATCTCTTATGAAAAAGAAAAAGCACTATCTGGCTATTCAGTTTAATGATCCGGACGTCGATGCAGCCGGAACGACAAGCTTTTTGATCGATACTGACGAGCTTCTCGATTCCGTTATTCAAACGCTCGGCAACAAGGCTAAGCTTACACAACGCGGCGACGCTTATTATCGCCCGCGCTCGCAAATCGTGATCGACGAATATTAACTGACATCGCCGAAGCGATGCTGCAAGATCGCCGCGATGGAAATTGCTGCCGTTTCGGCACGCAGGATCCTTCCGCCAAAAGTCACGATCTGAAACCCGGAATTTTTTGCCGCTTCGATCTCCGAATCTTCCCAACCGCCTTCCGGACCAACGACGGCGGTTATTTTTTTGTCTTTTTGTATTTTGGAAAATCCGTCACCGTCCTTTTCCGCAAAGAGAATTTTTGTTCCTTCCGCGATCGACAAAAGTTGCTCGAAACCGGCAGGTTTTGCAATTTTCATCAAATCCGCGCGTCCGCATTGCTTAGCGGCTTCGAGCGCGATCTTTTGCCATCGCGCGGGGCGTTTGTCTGAATCTTTTGGCTTTACATCGGTACGCTTTGTCGTCACGGGAATAAATTTCGACACGCCCAATTCGACCGCTTTTTGAATGACGAGATCAAATTTTTCACCTTTTAAAAGCGCTGCAGCCAGCGTCAAACATAAATTTGACGCCGTTGCAGTCGGCGCAATTTCTTGTAGAATTTCCAGAACAGTGTTGCTCTTTTCGATCTTCTCAATTCGACATGAAAATTCACGTCCGTTACCGTCAAAAACCTGTGCGGTTTCGCCTTCGCGCAACCGAAGCACATCGCGCAAATGACGCGTTTCTTCGACGGATAAAAAAACGGCTTTGTCGCGGAAATTTTCCGGCGGTGCATAAAATCTTCGCATAAAATCTCGCTATCCGAATTTGTTCTTAAATTCTTTTGAATTTTGCCGCAGTTCGACCCAGTTTTCAAAAATTTCGGGCGTCTGCATCCAAATCGTGAACCAGTCGGCAATTTCGGTATTTTCGTCGCGTTTCGCGCGTTCGAGTTTTTCGTTTCCTGCGCTGGAACGCGCGCTGCGTTTCGCTTTCAACGCGGTTTCACGAACAAGCCGAAGCCCCTGACGGTCATTTTCCGACGCGAATTTTTTGCGCAAATTTTCGAGATTTCGTATCGAAGAAAGTGTTTGTTTGAGGTCTGAAAGCTTCAAAATGTTCAAAAACATCGCGTCGTAGGGCGAAGCGCTCGCGCGCGCAACGTAAAGCTCCATAATTTCCGAATGTCTAAGCTCGGCACCTTCGTCCGCGACGATTCTCGCGATCGTCATCGCGGACTCACCCGCGCCTTCGCCGAAACGAGCGCGCACAGCTTCGTCGATCGCTTCGATTTCCTCGGCGCCGACCGATTCGCAGTCGAGCGCTTCCCAAACTTCAATGATCAGATCCGATTTTGTGCGCGATTTCCACATACGATTTTAATTAAATCGGTCGATGAATGATCTTTCGGGTCGCCGACGATCGCGACCTGCCCACCGCATTCGCGGACAATTTCGCGTTCGGGAACCGTTTCGGTGGTGTAATCCGTGCCTTTCGCGTGAAAATCGGGACGAATCGCGCGAATCAAATCTTCGACCGTCGGCTCGGGGAAAATCGTCACGATATCGACAAATCTTATCGCGGAGACGATTTCCGCTCGCTCTGTTTCCGAGATAAACGGGCGATTTTCGCCTTTGATCTGTCGAACCTGTTCGTCGGAATTAATGCCGACGATCAGACATTCGCCAAGAGCTTTTGCGCCGGCAAGGTATCGAATGTGACCTGCGTGAACAAGATCGAAACAGCCATTTGCAAGAACTATTCTCTTGCCGTCGCGCCGCTCGATCGCGACCCGCGCGATGAGGCGATTTCGGTCTAAAACCGGTGCGAAACTTGGATCCATAAAAGATTGCTAGGCGCTAAAATCCGCCGCGTCTGCCGACTTGTTTTTGCCGTAATTTTTTTCGATCGACGAACGCAGCTCGTCGAGATCGACCGAAGCCGTGCCGCGTTTCATGACCACGATCCCGCCGGCGTGATTTGCGACAATCGCCGATTCCGCAAAGTTAAGACCTGACGCCAATCCGAGTGCATAAGCTGCGATCACGGTGTCGCCCGCGCCGGTCACATCGACCGGCTGCTTTGAGCCAACGGCGTCGAGACGAACCGGTGCTTTCCAGTTTTCGATCAAAAGCATACCGTCGTTTCCGCGTGTTACGAGCAGCGCTTTGTAACCGAGATCGCGGCACAACTGCGCGCAGCTATTTTCGTCAAAATTGGTACCGAGTATCTGTTCGACCTCGTCTTGATTCGGCGTTGCTGTCGTCGCATTCGGAAAATCTTTGAGCCGAAAGCGGGAATCGACGACAAGCGGAATATTTTGCTCAGTCGCGATCGTTTTTGCCGATTCAAAAATATCGTTATCCACGACGCCGTAATTGTAATCGGAAATAATTATCGCATCGGAATTTTGAGCGGCTGCTATAAAATTTTTCTGAATTTCATGACGCAGATCGGCGGATGCGACGCCGTCTTCATAATCAATGCGAATCACCTGCTGCCGAGGCGCATAATGCTGACCGGCGAGAACGCGAACTTTTGTCGTGGTGTGGAGGATTTCGGAAGTGGCGACAAAATCGCAGTTAACTTTTGAAACCCTAAGCTTTTCGAGAAGCGATCTTCCGTTCAAATCGTTTCCGACCGCGCCCACCAAAACGGCTTTCGCTCCCAGCGACGCCACATTTACCGCCGCGTTTGCCGCCGCGCCCGCCAAAGTTTCGGTCTCGTCATGGCGCAGAATAAAAACCGGCGCTTCACGCGATACGCGCGCGATCGTTCCGCGCAAGAATTGGTCTGCAACGAGATCGCCAACGATCACGATCTTTTTGCCCGGAAATTTTGCGCCGATATCGTCTGAAAGGTTTGCCATTTTGATAAATAAAAAGGTTGAAGACTTAGGTTAAAGCCTTCAACCCCGAGTTTTAACCGTTTGGCGAAACTAGTGCGTGTCGTAACTGGCGACCGGATAATCACTTGGGCTTCCCCATTGGGTTACCGTCATAGTGCTCGTGAGACTGGAAAAAATATAAAACGCGCCGTTTGTATCGCGCCAGATCGCAATGTCGCATTTTCCGTCACCGTCGTAGTCGTTCTGGACATTCAAATCCGTGCCGGTAGTTCCGAAGGTTAGTGCAAATAAGCTGCCGTCTGTGCTTTTACGGATATACCAAACTAAATTTGACGTTGGCGTGGCACCTTCGCGCACAACCGCAATATCGGTTTTGTTGTCGCCGTCATAATCGCCCGGGACCACCAAATCGTTACTCCAACCCCACGGAATAACAAAGAATCCGTCGGTGCTTCCTTGAATGTAGAAAAGCGCCTGTGACGTTGTTGTGGCGCCGGGACGCTGTACCGCGAAATCGAATTTTCCGTCGCCGTCGTAATCACCGGGTGCCGTGAAATCGGTCGAAAACCCAAATTGGAAGGCGGAGAAACCATTGTCGGAACTCCTTAAAACATACCAGATCATCGCTCCGCCCGTTCGCCGAACTACCGCAAGATCCGTTTTATTATCGCCGTCATAATCTCGTCCGACGGGCTCGTCGCCGGTAATTCCCCAACCAATTGCGACAAACGTTCCGTTCGAGCTGTTCAGACGATACCAAACGCCGTCCGTGTCACGCCAAACGGAAATATCACCTATACCGTCTCCGTCGTAATCACCCGGTGTCGGATAATCTAAATTGGAAAGACCAAACTGTTGAAACACAAATCCGCCATCGCTCTTGTTGATATACCAAACATTATTGCTCGGACGAAAAATGGTTAGATCAGCTTTGTTGTCGTTATCGTAATTCATTGCCGTCCGCAATTTCAGCTGCGCCGCCGCGGCGACCGCCAAAATCAAAACACAGGCAAAAACAACGTAAAATTTGCCGCTCTTGGTTAAAATATTTTTCATTTTTTGTAAACCTTCTTTGTGATAATTCTTTCTAAGACGCTTGCACGCGCCTCGCACCGATTTAAACGAGAAACTTAAATATACTACTTAAAAGCTCTTGGATGCAAGAAATTCTTCTTGAATTTTCTTGTTTCAAGAGTTGTTTTTGTCAAAATATTTGCAGTTTCTACGAACATTAGACGCTCTATTCTAAAAAAAAGTTTAATAACGTCCAAAACTTTGTAAATTTGCGACCGACTATAGTTTTTTGAATGTCGCAAGCCGTATAAAAATTGTCAAAATAGCGTCTAAGATCTGGATTGGATGACATTAAAAGTTTGTCCGCCGATCGTGATCGAACCCGAACGCTGAATCGTCGGGTTGACGGTGACCCGAAAAGTCACCGTACCGTTCCCGCTAAAAGTGTTTGCGCCGGTCAAGACGATCCAATTCGCATTGCTCTTTGCCGAATAGTCGCAGTTTTGCGCGGCGGTAACATTGACCGAGTAAAAACCACCCTTCGTAATTGCCTGCACGGAAGGCTGCGATAAATTAAAACTGCAGACCGTCTGATTTCGCAAGGCGCGATTGACATTCAGCCGCCCGCCGCTTTTTACCAATGTCGTCCACGCCGGCAGCAAATCGACCGAGTTCATCAATGTCGCTTTCAATGAAGCCACCGAAAGATTCGGGTTATCTGCCGAGAGCAGCGCCGCGGCGCCGGCAGCGTGCGGCGTAGCCATAGATGTGCCCTGCAAAGTAGCGTAGCTTGAGTTCGAAATGTTATACGTACTCAAAATCCCAACGCCCGGCGCAGCTAGGTCGACGCTCGTTAATCCGAAATTGAACACATTATTATCGCCCGAATTCGAACCCGCAACCGCCAGAATATGCGGCGAAGTATAGCTCGCCGGATAAAACGGCGCAAGGTCATTGTTCGTTCCCGAATTTCCAGCCGCGAAAACGTTCAAAATTCCCGAGTTGCCCATTGCGTCGAGCGCATCTTTGGTCGCCTGATCGTAACCGCAGGTTTCGGGACACCCGCCATATGAATTATTCGTTACACGGATGTTGATGCCGCGGTCTTTCATCATCCTAATGTAGTTATATGCGTTAATAACCATCGCAGAGGTCGAATCGGTTCCACTCGAGCTGTAGATCTTGATCGCCATTAGTTTAACGTTCCAATTTACTCCGACCACACCCAAACCATTGTTTCCGACCGCGCCGATCGTACCCGCGGTATGTGTTCCGTGACCGTTTTGATCGAGCGGATCTGAAACGTTGAAACGAAAATCCCAACCGTAAAAATCGTCGATAAATCCATTACCGTCATCGTCAATGCCGTTTCCGTTTATCTCTCCGGGGTTCGTCCACATATTCGCTGCAAGATCCTGATGAGTGTATCTGATTCCGGTGTCGATGTTCGCGACAACGACGTCCGGGCTTCCGGTCGTCAAATCCCAGGCGGCTGCTGCGGAAATCTTTGCCATTCCCCAAAGACTGCCGAAAGAAGGATCGTTTGGCGTCGCCTGCAAGTAATAATAAAAGTTTGGCTGCGCGAATTCTACTTCCGGAAGGCTCGAATATCGTGCGATCGCGCCCTCGACAGAAATGCCTTTCGGAAGCGCGACTCTCTGCCATTTCAAGTCGGTAAATCTTTCCAAAACGCGCGCGCCGATCTCGCCATTTGCCCGCGCAGCCGAACTGGAAGCCGCCCCGTCTTTAAATTTTATGAGCAATTCACCTTCAACGTAAGCCTTCTGTGAAAACTGCGCGGCGCCGGACACGGCGGCAACCGAAATCAAGAAGATACATAGAAATGCATTGACAGTTTTCATAATCCTTTGGACGACGCGTGATCTATACAGTGTTCGGATGAAACGAATAAATACACAAAATTATCCGTCAATTATAGTTTTGACATCGATGGAAACACAAGTTATTGAGGGATAAATGGGGCGGCTAGTGGGGCTCGAACCCACGACCTCTTGAACCACAATCAAGCGTTCTAACCAACTGAACTATAGCCGCCATAAGTTGATTTTGGTTTTTAGATTGCCGATTTTGGATCTAAAAACCAAATGTATCTTACCAATCGAAAATCTAAAATCCCAAATCCAAAAATGTTGGCGCCCCCGGCACGACTCGAACGTGCGACCCACAGCTTAGAAGGCTGTTGCTCTATCCGGCTGAGCTACGGGAGCACAAAAGAGCGAATAGAAATGGTAACTATTCGATGCTTCGAAGTCAAATTTTTAATCTTGGAAGGCAATCGTTGATTCTAATAATTTCGCTGAGCCGTTTATTTTGGGTTTGTGCCGATTACTGCAAGCATTTGCTCAAAAACTTCGCTCAGATCGAGTTCGCTAGTGTCGATCACGACGGCATCGTCGGCGATCATCAAGGGCGAATCTTCGCGCGAAACATCGCGTTCGTCGCGCAGATTAATCTCCGCGAGCGTTTCTTCATACGTTGTCGCGCGACCGCGCGTCGTATCTTCAAGAAAGCGTCTTTGCGCGCGCGCTTCGGGTTTTGCGGTCAGGAAAAATTTTACGTCCGCATTTGGAAAAACCACGCTGCCGATATCGCGCCCGTCGAGAACGCAGCCGTTCGCCGCGTTTTTCCCGAGCGTTCGCTGATGATGGACGAGAATTTTTCGAACTTCGGAGATCGTCGAAACGATCGAAGCGGCTTCAGCAACTTCCTGCGTGCGAATTTGCTCGGAAACATTCTTTCCGTTAAGAAAGATCTGCAAATTTCCCGGCTCGCCGACCAGTTCGATCTTTGCATTTTCCGCGATTTCGGCTGCTTTTGCTTTGTCTTCAAAGTTCGCGCCGCGAATCAAGACCGCCAAACCGACGGCTCGATACATCGCGCCGGTGTCGAGATAAAGCAAGTCGACCTTTTTTGCAAGCATTTTTCCGAGCGTGGATTTTCCCGCGCCCGAAGGTCCGTCAATGGCGATGATCATTGTGAATTTAATTGATTTTTTAATTTGTTGGGAAGCTTTTCCCAAACCATTTTGTATGAATTTGTGATCAAATCTTTTAATTCGTCCGTTCTTATAGCGTCGAGTTTTTCGATCGTTACCCAGTGATAACGCGCTACATAGTGCGCCGGAATAATCCCGTCGATCTCGATCAATTCGGCGAACTTTTCGGGCGTGCATTTGAAGGAAAGACTCTGCACGGCGGTTTCAAGTCCGGTCACGGCGAACATTTTTTTGCCGACGCAAAACGTCAGATCGTTTCCCCATTTTACGTCTTCGGTCGCGTGCGGAAGCGAAAGACAAAACGCGCGCAGCTCCTCGATATTCATATAATTTCCTTCGCGACCTTTAACACCCCTACTTCGAAAGGAGGGGTGCGCCTTCAGGCGTGTGGTGATCTGAACGTAGGTTGCACGGCAACCACCCCGCATCCTCCGGGATGCTTCCCCTCCTTCGAAAGGAGGGGAGTTTTTGTTCCTTAAATCGCCGCCAAAATTTCTCTCAAAACTTTCACCGTTTTTTCCATATCTGCGCGCGAAACGTCGCAATGCGTGACCATTCTTATCATATTTCCGAAACCGATCGCCAAAATTCTCTCAGCTTTAAGTCTGGCGCAAATTTCATCGGAATGTTTTCCGGTTTCTGAAACATCAAAAATCACGATGTTTGTCACAATTCTCGCGAGATCGACCGAAACGCCTTTCAGATTTGCGACGCCTTCCGCCAAAAATCGCGCATTTTCATGATCAATGTACAAAGTCTTCGGCGATTCTTCGAGCGCAATAAAACCCGCCGCCGCGAGAATTCCGACCTGACGCATTCCGCCGCCTAGCCGTTTGCGCCACGTGCGCGCTTCGTCGATAAACTCTTTTTTGCCGAGAAGCATCGAGCCAGCCGGCGCGCCGAGCGCTTTTGATAAGCAAAACTGAACCGAATCACAATGTTTTGTTAGCTCCGCAACCGATTCTCTCAGCGCGACCGAAGCGTTGAAAATTCGCGCGCCGTCCATGTGAACCGGAATTTTCAATTCATGCGCTTTCTCGCAAATTTCGGCGCAATGCGCGGCGTTCATCACGCTTCCGCCGGCAAAATTATGCGTATTTTCGAGCGCGATTAAGCCCGTCGGGCAGGCGTAATACGGTTGATCGACGTGCAAAACGGGCGCGATCTCGTCCCATTTGAGCATTCCGCTTCCGTCCGCGCTTTTTACCGGGCGAACCAAGACGCCGGAAACAACTGAAGGCGTCGCCATCTCGTAATTATAGATGTGCCCGCGTTCTTCAATGATGAGTTCGTTTCCCGGTTTGGTGTGAAGTTTGACGGCGATCTGGTTTCCCATCGAGCCGGTTGGGACAAAAATCGCAGCTTCTTTCCCGAAAATTTCGGCGGCGCGTTCCTGAAGGCGATTTACGGTCGGGTCTTCACCAAAAACGTCGTCGCCGACTTCCGCCGCAGCCATCGCTTTGCGCATCGCGTCGGTCGGTTTTGTAACGGTATCGCTTCGGAGGTCGATCACGTTAAACATTCTAAATTAAAAGGCAGAAACCCGCACGTTAGTAAGGGTGTCTTTGCGATGGTCTTTCTGCTCTCTTACTAAAATGCGGGCTTTTTTCCGCCTCGATTTTCGATTATTTTATCTCAACAAAAACCGGCGCTTGCTGAAGTTTTGAATCCGCGCGATCGGTCAGTTTTTTCACTTCTTTCGTCTTGTAATTCATCAGATAGATTCCGAATTCGGTGTTCGCCTCATCAAACATCTCGATCGCGATCCATTTTCCGTCCGGCGACCAATCATGCCAGCCTTCGTTAAGTTTATTGTCGGTAAGCTGCCAAACCTTTTTGCCGTCGGGGGTTACGGCGAATAAAGAACTTTTGCCGTTTTGCCTGGATTGATACGTAATGAAATTCCCCTTTTTATTCCAACGCGGCGGACCGGCGTGATAATTGTGCCATTTCGCGGTTTTGTCGTCTTTCGGATAAAACGTGAGCTGCTTTAGACCTGAGCCGTCAGAGTTCATAATATAAAGCTCGTCAAATGTTTTGCTCTCTTTCGAGCGCTTTTCGGTCGAGCCGCGAAAGACGATCTGTTTTCCGTTTGGCGAAAAGATCGGATCGTTGATCTGAACCAGCGGCGGCGCAAGTTCGGCTATGATCTTGCCGGTCGCAACTTCGACGATAAAAAATTTCTGTTCATTTAGGATTCGCGGCTTAACGATGATTTCGCGCCCCTTATTTCGCGTTCCCATCCAACTGTCTTCGAGTCTTTGATCAAAAACTTTCCTTAGGTTTTTCCCGTCGGCTGTCATTTCATAAAGAAAATAGCAGCGTTTGCAAGCGTCCCGATCGCTAATAAAATAAATTTTTTCTTTATAGGCGTAGTAAACCCACGCGACATCCGGGTTGTTTGTAATGTTCTTTTTGCCGGTACCGTCCGCGTTCATCACAAAAACATCGTAATTGTCGTTTTTGCCGTCGGTCATGACGTTGTAAGCGATCTTGTATTGAGCCGGCGCCGAAACGGCAACGATCAAAAGCACGAAAATTAGCGTTAACTTTTTCATAAATTCCTAATGCGAGCGCGAATATGATTCCTTCAAAAGCGCCGTAATATCTGAGTTCAACTGGTTCGCGTCAGTTACAACAATCATATGTGAAATGCGCGGCATCGGTCCGCTTAATTTGGATTTTCCGACGCTTTCGGTAAAAGGTTTGTCGCCAAGGTCAAAGCCGATACGCAATTCCGCCGGTTTGATATTTATTGCCGCGAACTCGCGCTTTTCTAAAATCGAAACGTAAGTCTTTTTCGGTAAAACGCTTGAATCCGGAAAGTTTTTCTTTACAAAATCGAGTAAAGCGTCAAAAAGCGGGCGCATCGATTCGGCTTTGGCAAACTGATTGTCCAAAAGCTCGGTCGTGCTGCCATAAACGGGTTTCCCGCCGTTTAAAAAAATTCCCGCGAGCAAAGATGCGTTCATATGCCCGAAATTATGTTCGGTTTTTAGAGCGCCGATGATGTCGTTGCGCTTTTTGCTCGCAAAAGAATTCAGCTCAGCGATCCAGCCGTTCAAATCTTTGCCGCTATTTTTTTTGAGATCGTCGATAAATTCCTTTTCGATTTCACCCGAGGTTTTTTGTGCCATAGTTTTCTCCTTTTTTTGATTTGGATCGAGTTTATCTTAGCCGCGACGCGAGAGTATTGGAAAAATTTTACTTTATGCGACCGCGATGTAATTCGGGAATTCGATCGCTCGGTTGGTGTATTCTTCGGGCGTGAAACCGGAAAAAAGCTTGAAATCGTTTATAAAATGCGATTGGTCGTAAAAGCCGCAATCGAGCGAAATGCCCGTCCAATCGATCTTTTTATGCGATTCGATCTCGCTGACAGCTTTTTGAAAACGCATAATTTTCAAATAAGCTTTCGGTGTGACTCCGACGTGGCGCTTGAAAAGATCGATAAAATGTTTTTGCGAATAGCCGATCTTCTGATTTAGATTGCCGAGACTGATTTGATCCGGTTTTTGCACAATTTCGTCGATTGCGAACTCAACGCACGGATTCAAGATCATTTTTGATAAAAACTTTTTCGACAGAAAATCCTCAGCGATCTGAAATTTTCGCGGCGAATGTCGGTTTTCCAAAATACGCTCGCGCAGCAAATTAAAATCGCTTCCCCAAAGCAGATCGGCGTCGACGACGCAGTCGGAAATCTCGTTCATCGGAACAGGAAAAAACGGGTAAGCCATTCCCTTTTTGCAGGAAATAATGAACATTGACGCGTCTTTTCCCGAAGGTATCGAGATCGGTTCGGTTCTCACGCCGGAAGCCCAAACGTGATGACACGCCTGAATTTCCTTAAGCGTCGCGTTGTCGTAAATATATTGCGGCGTGTCGTTCATATCGATGAGAATTTCGACATTTCCGTCAGGCAAAAATCGGTAGATCGAGCTCATCGTCGACGGCGCTTCGTAATAGATAAAGAAATCAACGAATTGATTCAGCGGGAAATTTGGAATATGTCTTTCGTAGATCAACTTAGCTTAAACTTCTCCGTTTCCCAACCCGCGCGTTTTGCTCCGGCGCGATAGGCGCTTTCCAAAAATTCTAAAACCGATTTTCGCGGATCGTCCGAATTTCGCGCGTCGTCATACATCAAAATCGCCATCGCGCCTTTTGTCGTGTCCCAGAAAGCCTTGTCGGGCGCGAGCGGTTCATCCGTCAAATCATTCGGCGCGGGCGCGGTGTACGAATAAAACGCCGGCGCCGGAACATTGTCGTCGCCAGCCCAAAAACCGAAACTTATTACTTCGTGCGAATACGCTTCGCGCTCAACATTTCCGGCGTCGGCTCTTACCTGCGCTTCTTTTCCCGAAAAGCGCGTCAGCGCGAGATCAAAACTGTGCCAGAAAAGGTGAACCGGCGTAGATTTACCCGAAAATTTGCCGCGAAATTCTTCAAAAATATCGTTGACGCCGACCAGAATTTGGTGAAAACGCTCGATATATTTCGTGTCGTAAGCTTTGTTTTCCGTGTCTTTCGCGAATGGCGTTTTTGACGGAGCTTCATACGGAATAGCCCAAATTTTTGTTTCGATGCCGAGCGCGGACAGATTTTCAAACACGTTTCGGTAAAATTCGGCGACCGTCAAACCGCCGCGCAGATCGAAACCGCGCCGCTCGCCCGAGCTCGTCGAAATTTTCAGCTTGTGTTCGAGAAAGTCGAATTCGATCTCAAAATTTCCGTTGCCGTATGGAATCGGGCGCGTCGTCAAACCGCGCGTCGAAACATAAAACGGAACATGCCACCAGTGATTTTGTCGCGGAAAAAGTGAAAGCCGGATTTTTCCGACAATTTGCAGATAAAGATGCAGCGTGTTTTTTGTCGCCTTCCATTCCACGAGCGGTAATGGCGGAAATAGAAATGCGCGGTCAAGCCCTTTTTGGTTCATAGTCTTTATTAAAAGTTTGACACGATTTCGTATGGAACTCCAATTCTTATCACTTTTTTCAACGCAAAGGCGCAAAGTCGCAGAGGCGCAAAGGATCTAAAATAATTTGTATTTTTTCCCGGTTTCCTTTGCATCTTCGCGTCTTCGCGCCTTTGCGTTAAAATAATAAGTCAAAAATGATCAGAACTTTTCAAAATACGACACCGAAAATTCACGAAACGGCTTTTATTGCCGAAGACGCGGTCGTTATCGGCGACGTTGAGATCGGCGAACGATCGAGCGTTTGGTACGGTTCGATTCTACGAGGCGACGTAAATTACATTCGCATCGGCGCGCGCACAAACATTCAGGACGCGAGCGTGATCCACGTTTCTTCAAAAACAAATCCAACGATTCTTGAAGACGAGATCACTGTCGGGCATCGCGTCACGCTGCACGGCTGTTATGTCGAAAAAAATTGTCTGATCGGAATCGGCGCGATCCTTCTTGACGGCGTTCGCGTTGGGCACGATTCGCTCGTCGCCGCGGGCAGCCTCGTAACACCCGGAACGCAAATTCCGCCGCGTTCGCTTGTGATGGGAAGCCCCGCGCGCGTGAAACGCGAACTCACGCAGGATGAGATCGAAGGTCTCAAAAAGTTTTGGCAAAATTACATCCGGCTCGCCGAAATTTATCAAAACATGCGCCGTTAAAATTTTCATTTCACGCAATTTGGTTTATTCTTAAAACGCGTCAGCGCGCGGTTTATTCAAAAAAATCAGGGAGAAATTTTACATGCGAAGGTCTGTTACCGGTTTTATTCGTATTCTTTGTCTTTTTACATTTATTTTTGCCTACGTTTCGTTTACTTTTGCGCAGGAAACGGCGATAAATAATTCACCAGCCGAAACAAGCGCGGCTTTGCCGAAAGATGACGATGATTCGGACAATTTCAACAAGAAAAATGAGCTCACAGTTTGGGGCGGATTTGCGCCGAAGGCTCTGAGCGGCTTGCGCGAATCCAATTTCGCACAAGTTGCATTTCGATATTCGCGGCGGCTTGCAACCGGCGGCGGCGTCGCGCTGAAATACACGTTTGACGCGATTCCGCTCGCGGTAATCGGCTACGACCGCGTGCAGATCGTCCAGATCGCGCCGAACACTTTTACATTTCAGCGGTCTTCGACGCAAGCTTACGCGTTCGGAATTACGCCTTTCGGGCTGCAAGTCAATTTCCGCCGGAAGAGCAAGGTGCAGCCGTTTGTTTCGGGAAATCTCGGTTTGTTGATCTTTAATAAATCGATTCCCGACGATAGAAGCGCGCTCCAGCCGCAGGCGTTCGGCACAAAACTGAACTTTACGCCGCAAGGCTCGGCGGGAATCGAATTCGCCACCGATTCGGGCAGAAGCTACATCGTCGGCTACCGGTTCCAGCATATTTCGAACAATTCCCGAGGCAATATCAATCCCGGTTTTGACCACAATATGTTCTTTTTCGGCTACACGTTCAAAAAATGGTAACTACAGAAACGCGCGCGCAGTAAGCGTATTTTCGAAAACAGAAATGGCATCACAAAGCACAAATCCGGCGCGCGGAATGCGCGATTTTCTGCCCGTCGATGTCAGAAAACGCGAATACGTCATCGGAATTATCAAGGAAGTCTACGAATCCTACGGCTTTGAACCGCTCGAAACTCCCGCGGTCGAAAATCTCGAAACTCTCACCGGAAAATACGGCGAAGACGGTAATCAACTCATTTTCAAAATTCTCAAACGAAGAAACAGTTTCGAGGACGAGTTGGAGCACTTTGTTGATAACGTCAAAGAAGAATTCTATGACGACAACAACCCTCTTTACCCACCAGAGATTGAGAATGATTTTTGTGATTTAGCTTTGCGCTACGATCTGACGGTTCCGCTCGCGCGAGTCGTCGCAAATTACAAAAACGACCTTCCGAAATTTTTCAAACGTTATCAAATTCAGCCCGTCTGGCGCGCAGACCGCCCGGCTCGCGGACGCTTTCGAGAATTTTACCAATGCGATGTCGATACGATCGGTTCGAGATCGATGCTCGTCGAAGCGGAACAGATCTCGGCGGTCTGCGAGATTTTGGAGAGGTTGGGATTTGAGGATTATAAGGTTAATTTGAATCACAGAAAAATTTTGACCTCATTACTCGACGTGTGCGAGGTTCCTCAAGAAAAACACACAGCCGCACTAATTATTCTAGATAAGGCGTTGAAAATTGGAGGCGAAGCCACTATACAGGAGTTTGAAAAAAGTGGTCTTCGAAGCCAAGGCATAAAACTCGCGAAATTTTTTTATCAGATTTTTGAGAGAAAAAACAAAATCGTTTTGGAAAAGGAACGCGTTCCGAAAGAATTACTCGAAGACATAAATAACGACACCTTCGAAGCTTTAGAAGCCCTAATTTCAAACCACCCTGAAAGCAATCGGGGAATCGCGGAAATAAAAGAGATTCTAAGATTCACGAAAATACAGAAGGTGGAAAAAATTGATATTGACCCGAGTCTTGCTCGAGGTCTTTCTTACTACACGGGCGCAATTTTTGAAATCGAATTATTCGGATTCACCGGAAGCCTCGGCGGCGGCGGACGTTATGACGGTTTGATCGGGATGTTTGGCAAAGAAGAAATTCCGGCGTGCGGTTTTTCGCTCGGACTCGAACGAATTCTCGTCGTAATGGAAGAACGCGGAATGTTTCCCGAACATTTGCAGAATTCTGCCGCCGCGGACGTGATGGTCACGATCTGGAACGAAGAATCTATCGGCGAAAGCCTGAAACTCGCGAGCGAGTTGCGCGAAAAAGGCTTGCGCGTTCTTGTTTATCCCGAAGCCGACAAGCTTGCGAAGCAATTCAAATACGCCGATTCGATGAAGATTTCTTTTGTCTGCGTTCTCGGCGAAAGCGAACTTGCGGAGAATAAAGTTACGCTCAAAAACATGAAAAGCGGCGCGCAGGAAACTCTTTCACGAAGCGAAATCGCGGAAAAGATCAAATGATCGACGGCTTTATTAGCCCGTCGGGCGCGTTTATTT
>JBGTFE010000109.1:0-2414 GCA_041747435.1 Pyrinomonadaceae bacterium
TTCTCTGCGATACTCGGCGAATTCTCTGCGTCTCTGCGGTGGTTACTACCCAAAGAGTCCTCAAGTGGATTTGCCGCTCAAATCGCCAATCTCGTCATCGAACTGCAAAATCGATGCATCGCGACGGCGACGAGCTTTGCCGTTCGGGCGTCGACATCAACTTCCGGATTGACTTCCGAAAATTCGATGATCCGCGTGTTGACCAATTTTGCCGCAAAATCTACGAGCGTCAGAAACTCGCCGCCGCGCAGACCGATCGGGCTAGGAGCGGAAACGCCGGGCGCGTCCGAGGCGCGACCCGCGTCGAGATCGAAACCGAAAAATGTATTTAAAGACGAGCTGTGATTGATAAATTTTTCGCGTACCATTTCGCGGACTTCGGTATCGGCAGCCTCGCGCGAGCGAAGCAAATCGAGGCTCACCAAATTTACGCCCAGATCTTGAAGGTATCGATAGTAAACCGGCGATGCGTAATGCGGCTGAAAAGCGACTTCGTAAAAATAATCGGGACGCAGATGTTTTTCATCAAGAAGCTGTCGATACGGCGTGCCGCTGTTTCGAGGGCTTTCATCGCGGACGTCGAAATGCGAATCGATATTGATCGCAAGCCAATTATCATCCCCGAAAACTTCCGCCATCGCGCAGCCATCGGGATATGAAACATCGTTTCCGCCGCCGAGAACGATTACTTTTTTATGATCCTTCAGAAACTGAGTCACCAAGTTGTAATGCGTTTCATGTGTTTCTTCGAGATCGGCGCCAATCTTTACGTCGCCGCAATCAAAAACTTTTGCGTGAATTCCAAACGGCGTAAGTTTATAAAATTCTCGTCGAATTGCTTCCGGCGCTGAAGCCGCGCCTGTGCGACCCCCGCGACGCGTAACGCCTTCATCGGTCGGACAGCCCAAGATAAGGATGTCCGCTTCTTCATAGCTCATTTCGGGAACAATTTCGCCAAGCCGCGGATCGTTCACATCGCCGCGTTTGAAAAATAGATCGGCACTGGGTTTAATTGTTGCGTTGAAAATGGAGTTATTCATAATTTTAATGAAAAGAATAAAACTTTAACCACGAAACACACTAAACAACACGAAAACGAAATCAATTAATTTGGTGTTCTTTCGTGTATTTAGTGGTTAAATCCGTTTTTAATCAATCAACGATCGAAGTTTTCTGAATTTTCTTGTGCATATCGGTCAGATTCAAAAGCGCCGCCGAGCCGTACCATTTAATGTATTCGGCGTCGAGAATTCCCGCGGCGACAGCCGGATCGGTCTTCACAAGTTCCTTCGCTTCTTCGATCGTTCTTACATCGAAAACAAAAAGCCCGCGCATTGTTCCGCCTTCGACAAACGGTCCGGCGAGGACGAGTTTGCCTTCATCCGAAAGCCGAATGATATTTTTCAGATGACCGTTGAATAATTCCTGCGTCTTCGCGTTGTCGTCGATCTTCGTCGGTCCGGTTTTCAAAAACACAAGAACAAACTGCTTCATCCCGTATTCATCCGCGCCGACCTTTTTCGCGGCTTCGGCGTCGTAATTCGAATTTGTTTTCGGCGGATCGGATTTTTTGTCGGTTTGAGCAAGGACGCATAGCGAAAAGGCAAATATTACAATCGTCAAATGAATTAATTTTATAAAGACTTTCATTATTCCTCCGGCTTTGCGCAAATAATATTAAAAAAATCATGAACCACGAAATACACCAAACGACACGAAAAAGAATTCATTTTTGTTTAGTGTTTTTTCGTGTTATTTCGTGGTTAAATATCTTCCATATCCGTTTGCGCAAGCTTATTCCGAGCTAAAACTCGATGCAATTTGTCGAATACAACTTCTAGAATATATTATGGTTGCTTTCAAACAAAATAATTAATATGAAACGAAGCATAAAAGCGCCGACCGGAACGGAATTGACCTGCAAAAACTGGCTCATCGAAGCCGCGTATCGAATGATCCAAAATAATCTCGACGCGGAAGTCGCGTTTGATCCGGCAAATCTGATCGTCTATGGCGGACGCGGGAAAGCTGCGAGGAATTGGGAAAGTTATGATGCGATTTTGGAATCGTTGAAGAATCTCGAAGCGGATGAAACTTTGCTTGTACAATCGGGCAAACCTGTCGCCGTTTTCAAAACGCACACGGACGCGCCGAAGGTTTTGATCGCCAATACGAACATCGTCCCGCATTGGGCGACGCAGGAACAGTTCGACAGATACGAGCGCGAAGGCTTGATGATGTATGGACAGATGACCGCCGGAAGCTGGATTTATATCGGCACGCAGGGGATTTTGCAGGGAACTTATGAAACTTTCGGTTCGCTGGCAAGACAAAATAATTGGGGCGATTTAAAAGGAAAATTCGTTTTGACCGCAGGTTTAGGCGAAATGGGCGGAGCGCAGGCGCAGGCGATA
>JBGTFE010000110.1:0-3457 GCA_041747435.1 Pyrinomonadaceae bacterium
CTTCGCCGAAATTGTTTTCTTCAGCAAATTCGGTCATTTCCTTTTTCGCATCTTCTGATAGTTTTCCTGTCCATTCACCTGAATTGACCAAAACGCCGTAATCTGTAAAGGCTTCTTCAATTTGTCCTTTGCCGTTTGTCCCTTGTCCTTTGTTTTCTTGAGTTTGGACTACTTCATGGATCGGCAAGTCGAATTTCCGAGCGAATTCAAAATCGCGTTCGTCGTGCGCCGGAACGCTCATCACCGCGCCCGTGCCGTATTCCATCATCACGTAATTACCGACCCATAAGGGCAATTCTTCACTGCTAAACGGATTTATCGCTTTCAAACCTGTATCAATACCGTCCTTTTCGACTTCTTCTCCATAATCAGTCGGCTTGGCTTTTTCAATTTTAATTTCTTCGATTTTCGCCTTCACGTCGTCAGAGAAATTGTCCAAACTCGCTTCGATAATCGGATGCTCCGCCGCGACGACAATCGCATTCGCGCCGTAAATCGTATCAATCCGTGTCGTAAAAACGCGAATAGATTCTTCGTCAGAAACTTTGAACTGTTTACTTTGAACCTTGAACTCGACATATGCGCCTTCGCTGCGACCGATCCAGTTTTTCTGCATCGTCAAAACGCGTTCCGCCCAGCCTTTTTCGATCTCGGACAATCCGCTGAGCAATTCTTCGGCGTACGCCGTGATCCGCAAAAACCATTGCGCCAGATCTTTTTTTTCGACCTTTGTGCCGCAGCGCCAGCAAACACCGCCGCTCGCCTGCTCGTTCGAAAGTGTGGTCTGGTCGCGCGGACACCAGTTGACCTTGGTTATCTTCTTATAAGCCAAGCCCATTTCCAGCATTTTCAAGAAGAACCATTGATCCCATTTGTAGTAATCCGGACGATGCGCGGCGATCTCGCGTCGCCAATCGTAGCCGATGCCGAGCCGCTGCAATTGCTCGCGCATCTGGTTGATATTGTCTTCCGTCCACTCGTGCGGATTGACTCCCATTTTGATCGCCGCCTGTTCAGCCGGCTGACCAAAGCTGTCCCAGCCAATCGGATGGAGGACATTAAATCCCTGCAGGCGTTTGTACCAAGCCAAGGCGTCGCCGATCGAATAATTGCGGACGTGCCCCATATGCAGGCGTCCCGATGGATAAGGCAGCATTTCAAGACAATAGAACTTCCGGCGCGAGGTATCGACTTCGGTTTCAAAGGTTCCCAACGCCGTCCAGCGCCGCTGCCATTTCTGCTCTACCTTTTGTGCAAAATATTTCACATCCATAAACATTAATAAAAAGCTAAGTTTAGCGAATAAGAATAAATCTATCCACTAACAATTCGTAATTCGTAATTCGTAATTTGAAATTGACTGAAGGCATCGCCACACGCGCCGGAAGATCCGTCGTGCGGCTATCTAAGAAGGAGTTTCGTAAGGTTTCGATACGAAATCATAAATGAATTCTATCAAAAACCGAATTTTGATGTCCAATTTGTACTTTACGACGGAATTTTGTTCGTGTTATTCTGAAAAAACCTTAAACGGTAAAGGAGTTTCCAAAGTATTTTAAGTTTTATTATGAGAAAAATTTTACTACTGACGGTCAAAACTTGAAATAACGCTGTTTTTTGACTGTCTGCTCCTAAAAAAGGAGGAAAGAAGATGGTCAAACGAACAAACGAAAAACCAACCCGCCAAACCGATAGATCCAACCAAACAGAGAAAAATTCGCGACTTCTTTCCAGATCGAATACTCCAACTGACGAATTAATTGTCTCGCTTTCCGACGCGCATGAAAACAAGCGCGCGCGGCAGGTTGTCGAATGGGAAAAACTCGGCAGGCAGAAGGCGCAATTATGAAAGTTTTTTGCGGTTTATTTTTGCTCTGCGTGCATTGCGTCTTCGCGGGAAATTCCTTTCCGCAAGATGTCGGTGTGCTTGCAGAAAAAATTAGAAGCGGAAACGTCGAACAAAAACGTGACGCGCTTCTCGAAATCCGGAATATGGAATCGGCGGAAGGCTCACGCGCTGCGATACCCGCGCTTAGCGATCCTTCTGAGATCGTCCGCGCAACCGCCGCTTTTTCCGTGATCTTTTTGCCGAAAGATGAGGCAGTTTCGGAGCTGGTTCCGCTTTTACGGGATAAATTTGAGCTTGTCCGGCGTGAAGCCGCATACGCTTTAGGTAAAGTCGGCGATGTTTCCGCGCTCGATCCGCTGATCGAAACGCTTCAAAAAGATAAAACATTGGAAGTTCGAAACGCCGCCGTGATCGCGCTCGGCGAGGTCGGCGACGCCCGCGCAATTGATGCGTTGACGCGCGTTTTGCTGCAGAAACCGGCGAACAAGGAAGAATTCCTGCGTCGCAGCGCAATACGATCGATCGGTCAAATCGCGAAGAATAAACAAGGCAAAGAAAAAATTTCCAGCTTTGACTCCGTCGTCGCGATCTTGATCCAAATCCTGCAAGACCCTAAAAAATCCTCCGACTTAAAACGCGAGGCGGCATTTGCGCTCGGCGAGATCGGCAACCGATCGGCAGTGCCGGTTTTGCGGGCAAATATTTCGAACCCGGATTACTATCTCGCCCAGATATGTAAGGACGCGCTCAAGAAAATTTCCGAATAAATCTTTTCCTTTCCGCATCTTTTTGTTTTAATAAATTTATGCACGCAACGATTCCTCAAAGATCCGGCGAACAGAGTTTACTCGAATTTTATCAGGAAGTTCGCGCCTCCACTGAAAAACTTTGCGAGCCTTTGGAAACGGAAGATTTCATTCCGCAGCCGATCGTTGACGTTTCGCCGCCGAAGTGGAACATTGCGCATACGACGTGGTTTTTTGAGGAAATGATCCTTAAAAAATTCGCGCCTGCTTACAAAGTGTTTGACGAAAATTTCGGCTTTCTTTTCAACAGTTATTACAACACGATCGGCGAGCGAACTCTGCGTGATAACCGCGGCGATCTTTCGCGCCCGCTCGTTCGCGAGGTTTTTGCTTACCGCAAATATATAGATGAAAAGATACGTGAATTTTTGCAAAACGATCTTCCGGAAGAAGCGCAAGATCTGGTGATTTTGGGCTTGAATCACGAACAGCAGCACCAGGAGCTTTTTCTCTCCGATCTGAAGTTTACTTTCAGCCGCAATCCGCTTTTTCCGGTTTATCGCGAAGGTTTTGCGCTTGTCGAAAAAACTGAATCTGCGCAGAGTGAGTTTATCGAAATCAAAGGCGGAAATTACGACATCGGTTTCGAAGGAAACGGCTTTTGTTTTGATAACGAACTCGCGCGGCATACCGTCTTGCTCAATGATTTTTCGATCAGCACCGTGCTTGTTACAAACGCGGAATTTTTGCAATTTATCGAAGATGGCGGCTATCAGGACTTTCGGCTTTGGCATTCGGAAGGTTGGGATTGGGTCAATCAAAACGCAGTAAATTCACCGCTTTATTGGCACAAACGTGACGG
>JBGTFE010000111.1:0-67114 GCA_041747435.1 Pyrinomonadaceae bacterium
TTGATAAAACGAAATGTGTGAACTCCGAAACCTTCCATCATCCGATAACTGCGCGGAATCGCCCGATCCGACATCACCCACATAATCATATGCAATGATTCCGGCATCAATGAAATAAAATCCCAAAACGTATCGTGCGCCGAAGCCGCCTGCGGAATTTCGTTGTGCGGTTCGGGTTTGACCGAGTGAATCAGATCGGGAAATTTGATTGCGTCCTGAATAAAAAACACGGGGATATTATTGCCGACAAGATCATAATTGCCTTCTTCGGTGTAAAATTTGACGGCGAAACCGCGCACATCACGCGCCAAATCCGTCGAACCGCGAAAACCGGCGACGGTTGAAAAGCGGACAAAAACCGGAGTTTTGCGGCTCGTGTCGGTTAAAAATCCGGCTTTTGTGTATTTCTCCATTGATTCGGAAAGTTCAAAATAGCCGTGCGCTCCCGCGCCGCGCGCGTGAACGATGCGTTCGGGAATTCGTTCGTGGTCGAAATGCGTGATCTTCTCGCGCATTATAAAATCTTCAAGCAAGGTTGCGCCGCGCTCGCCCGCCTTTAGTGAATTTTGATTATCGCTGATCTTTAAACCTTGATTGGTCGTCAAGGCTTCGTCTGCTCCGTTCTCGAAATTTTTAGATAACTGCTCGATTTTTTTGCTCGTGGTTGTATTGTTTTTGTTTGGTTTTTTGTCTGCCATAAATTCTCCCTTACTCTGTCATTTTACATTTGAACAAAATTGTTCCAAATAGAAAATTTAAAATGAAACAATCCTTGATTTATAATTGTTTTACCAAAGTTACTTTTTGGAATAATTCGCCCGCACGACGGTTTTGATATTGCCGCGAACGTGGAAATCGCCTTCGATTTCGACTTTTGACGGATCGCACGCCTTGATAAAATCTTCTAAAATTATATTGATAACGTGTTCGTGAAAAACCTTTATTTCACGGAACGAATTGATATAGAGTTTTAAACTTTTCAGTTCGATACAGCGTTCATTCGGCACATATTTCAGTTTGATAACCGCAAAATCGGGAAAATCCGAAAACGGACAAATCGCCGTAAATTCAGGGATTTCAAAATCAATCCAAATCTCACGTCCGATGTAATCGTATTTAAAAGTGTCGAGCGGAAAAAGTACCATTTTTTCGCGCGGTGTCGAGCGAATGTCCAGATTTTGTTGGTTGGTCGGCGGTAAATTTACTTCGTCTAACATAATAATTTTTGTAAAAATATCTAAAATTGTTTGAGTTAAAATTTTAATCAATTTCGACGGCGCAAAACAAATCAAAATTTTAACTTCTTCGCGCCCGCCAAATCATTTACTCCCAAATTTTGCAATTCGTCTAGCAAATTAACAAAAATATGCGCCGTCGCGCGGGCATCGTCCGTCGCGCGATGATGATTAATTAACGAAACTCGGTAATAATTGGCGACTGTATTAAGCCGGTGATTTTCGATGTGAGGCAATAATTTGCGCGACATTTTGACCGTGCAGAGATGCGAATTTCCGACACGATAATCTTTGTGCATTCTGCCGATTTCGTGATTTAAAAACCGCAAATCGAAATGCGCGTTGTGCGCTACCAGAATCGAATCACCAATAAAATTTAGGAAATCCGCAGCGATTTCGGAAAAGCGCGGTGCGTTTTTGACCATTCTGTCCGTGATTCCGGTCAATTGCGAAATAAACAACGGAATCGGCGCGTCAGGATTGACGAGCGTTTGAAATTCGGCGGTTATCTGTCCTTTGTTGACGCGATACGCGCCGATTTCCGTGATGCGGCACGGCGGCGATTTCGCGCCCGTCGTTTCCAGATCGAAGACGACAAAATCAGTTTCGGCAAGTTTGCGCTGTTCGGCATTTGACGGAACAAGTTCTAAAATATCATCATTTAAGTAAAGACGCGGGTCTTGTTCGACCAAATCAGCGACCAGAAGTTTCGCCAGATTCGGTTCGGGTTTGCGGATTTTCATTATATAATCAACGACCTTGACGGCGGAAGCGTGACCGCCGAAAGATTGCAGAAGTTGAATCGTTTCGCTGATTAACAGAGAATCTGAAATTAGATTTGGAAAGGGCGGCATCTTTTTATTGATTTTAACGTGAAAATACGAAACCGCAAGCGGATAAAGAGTTTTTAGGAGATTTTAGTTGTGAAAGATAAGAATATTAAAGTCGTTGAAGATTATCTAAACGCTTTGAAACAAAGAGATTTGTCACTTGCGGCTTTTGCCGATGATATTTATTTTGAAGATCCGATTGCCGAAAAACATCGCGGGGCGGAAAATCTCAGAGCATTTTTGTCAGGTTTTGTTTCCGCAATTAACGGCGTTGAAATTTACGGACACATTTGCGAAGGCGAATACGTTGTTTCACATTTTGCGGTTGATACCGTTTTCGGTTTTATTCCGACGTTAGAAAAGTTTCGTATTGTAAACGGAGAAATTGTTGAAATGTATGCTTTTTATGATCCGCGACCGGTTCTGGGCGATTAAACAGTTGTTTTTAGATGATAAAATTATCGCTTTCAGCGATTTTAAAGAATTTTCAAATTGTGTCTTGTAAACAATCTCCGACTTCCCCGCTTTGTCCAACCTTTGTTCAATTCTTTCAATTTTCCGGGAACAAACAACAAACTTCGGTGTCTAAGTTTATAACAGGAAACTGTGACAGCGACGGTTTATATCATCAAATTTCGTAAATCCTTGGCTCGAATCGGCACCGAAAACTCAGGAGGAAAGAAATGTTAGATAAATTAGTAGAATCGAAAAACAGAGGACGAGAAAATAAAAGACTGGGCGGTTTTTTTGCAACGACATTTATGACAGCGGCTGCCGTCTTGTCATTCGGGTTGATTTACAGCCTTTTTAGTCAGAGTTTGACAATGGGCAACGGGGATTTTGATGTGTCGAGTTTGATTGCGCCCGTCGCATTTGAAGAACAAAAAACGCCGCCATCCGAACCGGACAATAAGCCGCAGCCGAGTGAAAAAGTTGATGATAAAATTATATCGCGTGTCGTTAATATGCAAAGAATTGAAGAAGTGCCGATAAATCCGCCGAATACGGTTTCCGTAACGCAGAATAAATATCAAGCGCGTCCAAAATCAATTTTTTCTCTTGGTAAAACCGACTCAAATCCGATGCAGGCAGTTTCCACCGTCGGTGAAAATGACGGCAGCGGAAATACGAGAAGTCTTTCCGACACGATTAAACCGGCAGAAACGTCCCCAAAAATTGAAATAGAAAAACCGCCCGTTATTAAACAAGTCGAAAAATCGGTTGTCGAAAAATCAAAACCGCCCGTTACAGGCGGCGTGGTCAACAGCAAAGCGATAAATTTGGTAAAGCCGGTTTACTCATCGGCGGCGCGAACAATGAGAGTTGGCGGCGAAGTTAAAGTGCAGGTTACGATTGACGAAGATGGAAAAGTAATTTCGGCAAATGCCATAACCGGAAATCCGCTTTTGCGTGATTCGGCGGAAATTGCCGCCAAATCTTCAAAATTTACACCGACTTTTTTGTCAAAACAGAAAGTTAAAGTAACCGGCATCATTATTTATAACTTTGCCATTCAATAATTGATGAATACTTAATTTTCCGTAAAACTTTGGAAATTTCGCACAACTCATTTATAATAATCGCGTTGGAAACAACAAAATTATTTTTTCAAGGAGGCTAGAGATATGGACGAAGATAACAAATGCGCTCACGATGCGTGCAGTTGTATGGTGGCGGATGATGCAGATTATTGCGGTGAACACTGCGAAAATGCGGAAGACCAAGACATAATCGAAATTAAATGCGATTGCGGACATTCGGGTTGTCAGTAATATTTCTGAACGAAATCGGAAAAAGAAGCGGTGAAATTCATCGCTTCTTTTTTTGTCTGCCGATTCAGTTGAAATATTTTTCTAAAACTTTTGTAAGCACTTGAGCAAATGTATTGCGGTATTTTGAAAAGTTTCAACTCGGAACAAAATGAAAACCCTCCGAAACATTTGTTCAATTGCTAAATTATCTCGAATGAACATCAAAAAACCGTCGTAAATCCCGAAAAGTCTTTAACTTTATAAAATATTAAGCTATGATAACTTTGAAAATTTCACAATTCTTCAAAAGGAGTCAACTATGAATCTCTCTCGTCTTCTTTGCTTATTTTGTTTTACTATTGTTTCGCTTACATTTACCTTTGCTCAAGCTGTAACCCCAACCGAATCGAAAACCGAAAAGGAAAAAGAGCAGAAAAAGATGGAAGAGCAGGTTTTTAAAATGCTCGATCAGGCAGTCGGAGATACCGCGATATTAAGATTACCGCAAAATCGAGCTATCGTTTATGCGATTGCCGGAGATTTATACTGGAAATTTGACGAAAAACGCGCCAGAGAATTATTTCGCAGCTCGGCTAACGATATTTTGGTCGCCAATGTCGAAGCCGAAAGAGACAAAAAATCGAATGACGATCCGTATGCAAATATTTTTGATTTTGACGACGTTCGCAATCAGATTCTGCCGATGATTGCCAAACACGATGCCGATTTAGCGTTGGAAATGCTCGTGCAGACGCGCACTGCAAAATTAGCCGAAGAATTAACCAAAGCGACTCAGCCGAACGCCAAACAAGATGGCGATTATCTCAATTTTAATCCCGAAAAATTTCGCGTTCAGCAGGAAATCGCACTCGAACAAAGTTTTGCCGTGCTTGCCGCCGAACAAAATCCCGACAAAGCTATCAAACTGATAAAAGACAGTTTGGCAAAAGGAATTTCGTGGAATGTTCTGCCCTTGCTGCAAAAACTCAACAAAAAAGACGAGAAAAAGGCGACGCAGTTAGCCGATGACGTGATTAGTAAAATTGTTGACACGGATTTGACCAAGAAAAAAGACGACTTAAGCGCGGCGATTCGATTTCTGCAATACGCAACCAACCCGAACGCGCCGAAAGATACGAAGGAAAAACCGTTTAAGTTCACCGATTCGCAACTGAGAAAACTCGCCAATAAAATCGCCGACACATTTTTGCAGCCGTCAAATTCTCTGGAGATGACAATGGGAATGTCGCAGGCGATGCCGAGCTTGGAAAAATTCGTGCCGGAGAAAATCGGTATGCTCAAACAAAAACAGGCGGAAACGATGAAAAATCTGCCGCCCGAAGTCAAGCGTTTTCAGCAGCAGGAAAAAATCTGGAGTCAAAATTCCACGCCCGAAGACGTTCTCGCCGAACTGCCGAAGTTAAACGAATACGAAAAGATTTCGGCTTATCAATCTATCAACAACAAACTCAGTCAGATGGACGACGAAGCGCGGGCGAAAAAAATTATCGAACAAATCCCGGACGAAAAGGCTCGCGCCGATGCAAGCGAAAAATTTGAATCGGGAAAAATAAGTCGTCTGGCAAAAGACGGCAAACTTGACGAAGCGAAAAAACTGATCGGCAATTTGGGCAAAAAGAAAACTCAGATTCAAAAATTAGTTTCGCTGGCGACGGAATTTCAGAAGAAAGCGACGGAAAAAGACCACGAAACCGCCGTCAATTTGATGAAGGACGCGAAAACTTTAGCGAATGAATACCCCGAAGACGAAGACGAACTCAATGATTTGATGGAAATTGTTAAAGGTTACGCGACGGTTGATGAAGCGGAAGCGTTTCGCATTTTCGATCCGATAGTTGACCAAATCAACGAGTTTGTGCAGGCTTCGGCGATTTTGAGCAAATATAACAAACGTGATCGAAATTTTAAAAAAGCCGAACTTTTGATGAAGGTCAACGGCAATACTTACAACGGTTTGATGCTTTTTCGCTACATTCCGCAAATACAACTGCTTGGAAAAGCCGACTTAAACAGAATGATTACACTTTCGGACAAATTTCAGCGCAACGATGCCCGCATAATCGTCAAACTTTTCGTCGCGCAAGGTTTTCTCAAAGAAGAAAAAAAGGATGAAAACAACAGTTCCGGCGGCATTATTATTTTTAATTAAGGAATTCGCAAAAAATAAACTGAAGCGCGTGCCGTGAGAAAAGATTGAAAAACTGCCTTACGGATTTCACGCGGCAATCGGCTCATTTTCGATTCTCACGCGCACGGGCATTGAAATTTTGTCTTTCGGAATCGGTTCGCCGTACGCTATCAAACTTTCCAGATAACCCTGAATCGCGTCCTGCGCCATTTTGTAGGCTTCGTCGAGCGTGTCGCCTTCGGTAACGAGTCCGGGCAAAGCGGGACAAGTTACCAAATAACCGTCCGGCTCATTCGGCTCAAGCAAAATCGTAAAACTGTATTCGCCAACTTGTATCGGTGTTTGCTGCATAATTGTTTATCTCTAATAATAGGTGATTTCTCTTTTTATAACATTAAATGGCTCAAAATATGCTTTAGCACTCTCACTCTTTAGTTCATACGCAATTCTATTTATCCAATTACCTTTTGAATCAAATTGATATTCATATTTGAACTCTTGGTAGGGCATAAACGAATCTTTTTCCTTTTGAACTATTATTGCCCGATTGGTCAATTTTGTCTTATTGTCGAGAATTTTCGTGATTATAGTATAAGGATTATTAGCTTTGTCTAGAAAGTTTTTTTCTATTTCATTTCTTGCTTGATTTAATACTTCTACATAGTTGCTTCCTACATAACAACCGTTACTTTTGAATTTAACATCAGAAACCTTTTCATTTTTCTCATTGATATATGAGAAGATTTCTTTTCTTTTACACTCTTGCTCATCGTCACCAAATTCAATTTCAACACTCTTTTTGTTTTTGTCATTTAGTAGAACTATTTTTGAAAGTAGCTTTTTATTTAAATCGTAATTGATTCGCTCTGTAATTTCACTATTTTCATATTTAATGACTGTTAAACCTTTATACTCTTCTACATTTCCGATACTGGCATAATATTTTATAGTTACTGTTTTATTTACATAATCATAATCGTATTCGTGTCTAAAGGTTGTGGCGGAATTATCATAATCAGGTTTTAAGCCCGGAACAAAATCATCTAAATACGGATCTTTTGCATATAAAGCAGACCTATTAAAAATGCGAGATTTTATATTTCCAACTGAATCATATTCAGTTACTGAAATTTCAGTAGGTTTTCCAAGTTTTATATTACCAAGTTTCATTTCAGCTGGAGATATGTATTCTTTTACAGATTTTACATTGTTGAGTAAATTTTCATTTATTAAATCAGAAACCTTGAATTGCTTATATCTATTTTTAGTGCCTTGTGAATTTGAGGTAATTGATTTCGTATTATTTAACAAAACAATTGATTTAGGAGAAGATAACAAAATTCTTAATAGTGAAACCGGAATAGCAAAATTTAAAGATTGTCCGCCGTCAATAGCTCCAACGGCAACGCCTACAACTTCACCTTTTTCATTCAGAACTGCCCCGCCGCTACTTCCGGGCGATATTGAAGCCGTTATTTGTAATAGATTTTTCTTTTCTGTTTTTCTGATGCTACTGACGATGCCTTGTGAAAAAGTTCCTTCCAAACCTTTCGGATTTCCGACGGCAAAAACTTCATCGCCAACCGCTGTTGCATCATCCGTATTTAATTTTAATGGTTTTCCTTTAATTCCTCTAATCTTGAGCAACGCCAAATCGTTTTCTTCATCAATTCCGACAACGCCCAAAACTTCAAATATTTTGTCCTGACCATAAACTTTTGCATAACCTTTAGTGGTTTCTTTGATTACGTGAAAATTGGTTACAACAATATCTTCGGCAACAAAAAAACCGCTTCCGGATTTTGCTTTCTTTGTAACACTATTACCCATGACGAGCAAAACGGTAGAAGGAAGAGTTTGTTGGGCAATTTCGCGCGGCGTGAGTTTCTTGGTTGCAGTGGTTTGAGCGCTGATGTGATTGGGCACAAAACAACCGAATAAGAAAAAAAGATTCAATAATAAAGCGAATTGCCAGTATCTTGTCTTTTGCATAAAAACTAGCCTCAGATTATTTATTGGATAAATTTGAAGTAAGTATATTCGATTGTTATTTCTTCTCAAAATTTTCACGCAAAAACCTCAGTAAAGTTTTGCACAACGCCCGTTTATTTATCGATGTTACTGTTTCAATTCAGTTATTGTAGCACCGTTTCCGCCTTGATTTGAGGGCGCGAAAGAGAATTTGGAAACGTGCGGAATAAAGAAAAGCGCATTCTTATTTTGCGCCTCAATTATTCTTTAAGATTTTAGCTTTTATGGTTTTGGAAATTCTAAAGTCGGCGCCTTCCAGTCTCGATACTAAAGTTTCGACAGAATCGATCAGACCTTTTTCGTTTGCCCGTACGATTATGCCGAGCGTTCCGACGATATCTACACCGAATTCTCGTGCGATTCGGCGACCCTTTTTTTCGTCAATAATCAGCAGCGAGTTTTGAGTTTCCAAGGCTAAAGCGATCGAGCTTGCCTCGCCAACATCTAAAAGTAAACTTATCGCGTTTTGCTGAATCTTATTCCCAACTTTTTTAATCGCTATCCATTCCGGCAAATCGTCTCCGAATTCCGCGGCGACTTCTTCCGTAACCGAAACCGTTCCAAATAACTTCTGCAATAAAGACAACTCCCTGATATTTTGCAAAACAATAAGACAGCTCGCATCGGCAATGATAGCTTCCCGCGTCATAGATTCTTTAAATCATGTTCCAATTCCGTTTCGTCATAGCCGAAAACCGAAACGTTATATTTGCCCAGGATTTCGAGAAACGCGCGCTTTGACAAACCGGCGATTTCCGCGGCTTGTCCGGAGGACAGTTTGCCGAGTTCGTAAAGCTTGGCGGCAACGATCATTTTTATCTCAAAATCGCTGACATCGACGCTCTCTGGTAATATTAGTTCTACCGTTCCATTCATACTGTGATTTTCTGCGTCATTAATAGTTTTGTCAATAAACTATTGTTTCAACTCAGCTATTGTAGCACCGTTTCCGCCTTGATTTGAGGGCGCAAAAGAATACTTGGAAACGTGCGGATGACCTTTTAGAAAATGATGCACAAAGTTTTTGAGCGCGCCGGTTCCGAAGCCGTGAATGATTCGTACGCGCGAAAGACTTGCGAGATAAGCTTCGTCAAGAAACCGGTCAATCTCGTATTCGGCATCGGCGGTCGTCTTGCCGATCAAATTTAATTCGGCAGACGAATCGCGATCAAAATCAAAAGCTGTGCTTGGTGTTTTGATCTTTGATTTTGGACTTTCGATCTTTGACTCATCAACGGCTTGAAGATTTGACAATTTTTCGCGAAGGCGCATTCCGCCGACCAAAACTTCCGCCGTTTCGCCCTCGATCTTTTCGACTTTTCCGATATTTCCGAAAGAAGTTCGGACGCTTGAACCAACGGAGATTGACCCGCCCGCTGACGCAGGCGGTTCTGACAAATCCGCCTTCCGCATTCCACCTTTCGCATTCGAGACTTTCGACATCACCGCGCGATTCAATTCGGCTTTTCGCGCCAGCCGCTCTTTGTCGAGCTTGTTTTTTAAGACTTTGTCTTCGATCGATTGAACAAACGCTTTCGACTGCCGCTCGAAATCTTCGATCGTGTTTGCCAGTTCTTTTTCGAATTCCTTTTGGCGCTGCTTTTCCTTTTTTCGCGCTTCGATGTCGAGCGTGGCAAACTTTTGCGCGACGGCTTCGCGTTCTTCTTCAAGCGCGGCGCGCAGATCGGTCGCTTGGCGCGTTTCGCGCGATAACGTGTGCAAATAATTTTCGGCTTCCTGCGCGGAAATGTCGAGATTCTTTCGCGCCTTTTTGATAACGTCGTCGCGAATTCCAAATCTGCGCGCGATCTCAATTCCGCTCGACGCGCCCGCCAAGCCGACAAGCAAACGATAAGTCGGCTGCAAAGTTTTTTCGTCGAATTCGACCGAAGCGTTTATGACGTTTTCGTCCGTCGCGGCATAGATTTTCAAGCCGCGATAATGCGTCGAGGCGACGACCTGCGCGCCGCTTTTTTTGCGAAAATGATCGACGATCGCCACGCCGAGCGCCGAGCCTTCTTCCGGATCGGTTCCGGTGCCGACTTCGTCAAGCAAAACCAGCGCGGGCTTTTGGCAATCGCTCATCATTTCCGCAATGTTTGTAATGTGCGACGAAAATGTGGAAAGATTTGCGGAGAGCGATTGGCGGTCGCCGATGTCCGCGAGAACCGATCTGTAAAAGGGAATTTGCGCCGTTTTCGCCGGAACGGGCAAACCCGAAATCGCCATCAAACTCAATAATCCGGCGGTTTTTAGCACGACCGTTTTTCCGCCTGCGTTCGCGCCGGAGATGATCATTACAGGATTTTGTTTTGTTAAAGAAAATGAAACGGGAACGATGTCAGTACCATCTGCGGTAGCGGATGGTTTAACTTTGGCGGTCGAATCGCTCGGCGTTAAACCGCGCGCTACCGCTTGCGGTTCTGACAAGTTTTCTTCAAGCAAAGGATGCCGCGCCTCGACCAGATTCAAAGTTTCGTCATCTGAAATTGCCGGAACGATCGCCTTGAATTTTCGAGCAAACTCAACTTTCGTTTTGATAAAATCAAGCTCGCCGACGGCTTCGACGGCGGTTTCGATCGCCGGAAGCTGTTCGCGCAGATCTTCGGTCAGCGAAAATAAAATTCGCGCGATCTCGCGTTCTTCTTTGCCTTTTAGATTTTGCAGCTCGTTGTTTGCCTCGATCGCTTCGAGCGGTTCGATAAAAACGGTCGCGCCTGAGGACGAAAATCCGTGTGCCACACCGCCAACCTTTCCGCGAAAATCCGCTTTGACGGGAATGACGTAGCGCTCGTTTCGAACCGTAACGATCGCGTCCTGGATTGCGTCGCCCGCGTTTCGCATTGTGCTTTCGAGCGCTTTTTCGAGGCGCCCGCGCTGTTGATTTATTTCGCGCCGAAGCTTTGCAAGTTCGGGCGACGCCGAATCGTCGATCTCGCCGCTCGGCAGAAGCTTTTTGTTTATCTTCTCGATCGCGGCAAGCAGAGTCGGTGGAATGTTTTCGACAATTTGCCATAAAACCGGCGCCGTTTCTTTTTCAGGCTGAATCGCGGAACGCGCAAAAAGCGCTTGGCTGCAAACGCGCGTGATCTCGAGCAGTGTCAAAGGTTCAAGCGCTGCGTTTTTTATTTTCAGGATCGCAACCGCGTCCGACGGATCTTCCAAACCGCTGAACGACCAGAAAGCGCGTTTTTCTTCGCTCAAAAGAATCGTTTCGGATACGGCGCTTAGATCGCGTTCGAGATCGATCCGGCTCGTCAAAGGTCGCAGAGATTCCAGACGCGCTCTGCCCATCGGCGTCTGCGCATTTCGAGCGACAAGCGCGAGAAGATTTTCGTACTCGAGGGTTTCGGCGGAAAAATTCTTCATTATTCTGTAATTTGGACGCCCTTCCAAAACGCGACATAATTTTCGATTTCCTTTGCCGCGTCTTTTGTTTCGGGATAAAACCACGCCGCGTCGCTGTTTGTTTCGCCACCCGCGACAATATCGTAATAGCTCGCCGTGCCTTTCCAAGGGCAAACCGTATGCGTTTCGCTCGGCTGAAAAAATTCCGTGTTTATCGAGTCAGGCGGAAAATAATGATTTCCTTCGACGACAACTGTCGCATCCGATGCCGCCAAAATTTCGTTGTTCCAAATTGCTTTCATATATATTTCGTAAATCGTTAATCGTAAATAGTGAATAGAAAATCAAAAATTTACGATATTTAATTTGTCTCCAAAAATCTTTGCCGGATTTCCGGCGTCGGTATCATACATTCGTCTTTTTTGCCGAATAATTTGTAGCGATATTTCGCAAAGAGCTTGTAGAAAAAATCGCGTATAAACTTCGGCAGAATGATAAAGACATAAAGCAAAGACCAAATTCCGCCGAGCTTTCGCGAAATTCGCAATGCGGCGGTCGAATGTATATAAGCATCACCGTTTTCGACCAAAATTATCGAATCGGTTTTTGCTTTATCGATCTTATATTCTTCCAAAAGCTTTTGCCCGATTTCCGTTTGAATTGGAGCGAATTTGAAAAATCCTTCCGCGTCGCGCTCGATAATAAAATTCACCGAGCTGTTGCAAAAATTACAAACTCCGTCGAACAAAACGATCGCGCCCATAATTTTATGATAGATGATAGATTTTGAATCTGAAACCCAATCGGTTAAAATGCCGTAAAAGAATTCGTAAGTTTCAAAATTTCTTATCCTGTAAAAGTTATGAAAAAATTCATTTTGCGTTTTTCGTTCGCAATTTTTGTGTTTTCGGCTGTTTGTTCTTCCGTGAACGCGCAAAACCGGACCGACGTTTTTGCAATTATAAACGCGCAAATCATTACGGTTTCGGGCGCCACGATCGCGAAGGGAACGGTTGTCGTGCGCGACGGTTTGATCGAAGCGGTCGGCGAGAATGTGAAAGTTCCGGCTGACGCGCGCGTTATCGACGGCGCCGGTTTAACGGTTTATCCGGGACTTTTTGACGCGTATTCGAACCTCGGAATTCCGGTGCGAGCGACGCCTCAGCCGGGACAAACTCAAGCGGCGGCGCAAACGGTTTCAAATTCGACTTACCCCGACGGTTTGCGAGCCGAGGAAAGCGTGACTGAGATATTGAGAGCGGGCGATGCGCAGTTCGAAGCGGTTCGGAACGCCGGTTTTACAACCGCGCTGACTGTCGGGCGTGACGGAATGCTCAACGGGCAATCGGCGGTGATAAATCTCGCGGGCGATTCGGTTTCTGCGATGATAATCCGCGCGCCTTTTGCCGAGCACGTCACTTTCAGACCGATTTCAGGCGGCGCTTTTCCGACGTCGCTTATGGGAAGTTATACCGCGCTTCGGCAGATGCTGCTCGACGCGCAACGGCTCGAGGCGTGGCAAAAATTGTATGAAACGAATCCGCGCGGCACAAAACGCCCGCCGCGGGATGCGACGCTCGAAACGCTGATTCCGGTCGCGAACGGCACGATGCCGGTTGTTTTGAACGCCAACAGCGAAAACGAAATGAATCGCGCGATCGATATGATCGCGGAATTTAAGCTGAAGGGAATTATCGCCGGCGGACAGGAAGCTTGGAAAGTCGCCGACCGTTTGAAAAAACAAAATGTCCCGGTTTTGCTTTCGCTGAATTTTCCAAAACGCACTGCTGCGGCTTCGAGCGAAGCGGACGGCGAACCGCTGGAGCTTTTGCGTCTGCGAGCCGAAACGCCGAAAGGCGCGGCGCGGCTTCAAACTGCGGGCGTGAAATTCGCTTTTCAAACGGGCGGAATGACGAGCGTCGCCGACTTTCTCGGCAATGCCGCGAAAGCGATCGAAAACGGTTTGGACAAAAACGCAGCGATTCGCGCGATGACTTTGAGCACCGCGGAAATTCTCGGCGTCGACAACCGGCTTGGTTCGATCGAAAGCGGAAAGATCGCAAATCTTGTTCTCGTCCGCGGAGATATTTTTGCGAAAGATAGAACCGTTACGCACGTTTTTGTCGATGGCAAAATGTTCGAGCAAAAGGAAAAGCCGAAAACGGCGACACCAACCACGACAACTTCTTCGGTTGCCCAAATCGGCGGAAATTACAATGTTACGGTTGAAATTCCCGGTCAGCCGATTCCGGGAACGCTGAGCTTGATACAGCAGGGCTCGATCTTGACGGGAACGTGGCAGACTTTGAACCAGACCGTGGAGATAAAAGACGGAAAAGTTACGGCAGACGGTTTTAGTTTTTCGGCGACGATCTTGTTCGAAGGAAATACAAACGACATCACCGTGAACGGCAAGGTTTCCGGCAATGAGATATCGGGAACAGTTTCAACGCCCGGCGGAGCGATTCCGTTTAGAGGAACGAAGATTCCATAAAGGAACGCCGGCAGCTTGCCGGCAATGAACGCGAATGCGTTCAAGAATCCATTTTTATTTTACGTCGCAAGCGACGTTTGCCGGCAAGCTGCCGGCGCTCCATTAAATATGAAAAAAGCAATCGGTTTTTTATTAATAGTTTCGATAAGTTTGATCTCGCCGACTTTCCTTTTGGCGCAGTCAGGCAAAGAGGTTTTGATCCGCAATGCGACAATTTTGACGGCGGCAAAGGGCACACTTCAGAATTCCGACATTCTTATTCAAAACGGAAAGATCGCCCGGATCGGCAAGAATCTCAGAGCTTCGGCAGACGCGCAGATAATCGACGGAAGCGGGAAATTTGTAACGCCGGGAATAATCGACGCGCATTCGCATTCGGCGGTTGATGGCTCGGTGAACGAGTTTTCGTATTCCGTGACATCGATGGTGCGAATCGAGGACGTTTTGGATTCAAAAGATATTTCCGTTTATCGCGGTCTTGCGGGCGGAGTCACGGCGGCGAATATTATGCACGGCTCGGCAAACGCGATCGGCGGGCAGGTTTCGACGGTAAAATTCAAATACGGTCGTCCGGTTGGGGAATTTTTGATGACCGACGCGCCTCCGGGAATAAAATTCGCGCTCGGCGAAAACCCGAAACGCACAAATTTTCAGCCGCAACCGGGACAGACTTTTCGGTATCCGCGCACACGCATGGGTGTGATGGAAACAATTCGCGATGCATTTCTGCGCGCCAAGGATTACCGGCAGGCTTGGAGCGATTTTCGCGCCGGGAAGACCAAAATTCAACCGCGTCGCGATTTGGAATTAGAGCCGCTTGTTGAAGTTCTCGAAGGTAAGCGCATCGTTCACGCGCACGGCTATCGCTCGGACGAACATCTGAATTTAATGCTTATCGCCGACGAGATCGGCTTTAAGATCGGTGTTTTGCAGCATGGGCTCGAAGCCTATAAGATCGCGCCTGAGGTTGCGAAACACGGTGCCGGCGTTTCCATTTTTGTCGATAGCTGGGGCTACAAGCTTGAAGCTTGGGATTCGATTCCTTACAACGCATATATTTGCTGGAAAAACGGCGTTTCGGTTTCGATCAATTCCGATTCGGACGAACGCATGCGTCGTTTGAATCTCGACGCGGCAAAAGTTATGAAATACGGCGGCGTTCCCGAACAGGACGCGCTTCAAATGATCACGCTCAACGCGGCGAAACAGATGGGAATCGACAAGCGAACGGGCTCGATCGAGGTCGGAAAAGACGCCGACATCGCCATTTGGTCAGCGCATCCGTTTTCGGTTTATTCGCGCGTCGAGATGACTTTGGTCGAAGGCGAAGTCTTCTTTGACATCGCAAAAGACGTGCAAAAACGCGAGGAATTAAAAAAGGAACGCGAAGCGCTTGAAAAACTGGAAGTCAACAAACCGCCCGGAAGCGGACCAACTACGCAGCCGACAATTCCGCGTGAAAAACGCGAAGCTCACCGAGACGATGCAGACGGAGGAAATCGATAATGAACAAAAGAATTTTCACCGCGGAGACGCGGAGACGCAGAGAAGAAACTCAAATATGTGGTAATCGATTGCGGCGCTTTCTAAAATTCTCTGCGTCTCTGTGTCTCTGCGGTTTGATTTTTCTTCAGGGATTGACCGCTTTTGGGCAGAACGACGGCTCGCAGCAGAATAACAACGGGCGCGCCGGAACTTTTGCGATAACAAATGCGCGAATTGTCACGGTTTCGGGCGCCGTTATCGAGAGCGGAACAATTGTCATTCGCGACGGAAAGATCGCCGCGGTCGGCGCGAGCGTTTCGATACCGTCCGGCGCAGAGCGAATCGACGGTAGAGGTTTATCAGTTTATCCGGGAATGATCGATGCGGGAACGAATTTGGGCTTGGTCGAGATCGGTCTTGGCGTTCCCGGTTCGGTTGACGTGAACGAAACGGGTGATATGAACGCCAACGCCAAAGCGATCAGCGCGATTCATCCGCACAGCGCGCACGTCAGCATCACGCGCGTCAACGGCATCACAACCGTTCAATCCGCTCCCGGCGGCGGCATCATTTCCGGTCAATCGGCGATCATAAATCTCGTCGGCTCGACTCAGGCTGAAATGGCTCTCGTTCCGACTTTTGGCTTAGTTGTGAATTTCCCGCGCATCACCACGTTCGGCGGTTTTGGGCAGCAGCCGGTCGAATTTAACGAAGCCGTAAAACGCCGCGATCAGCGTCTTGAAGATCTGAAAAAGATCTTCAAAGATGCCGAAAACTACGGGCGCGTGACGGACGCCTACGCAAAGGACAGGACTCTTCCGGCGCCGGTGATCGATCTGAAACTCGAAGCCATGATTCCTTACGCGCGTGGCGAAAAACCGATAATTTTTACCGCCCAACGCGATCGCGACATTCGCGGCATTGTTAAATTTGTCGAGGAAATGAAGATCAAAGGAATCGTCGTCGGCGGACAGGAAGCGTGGAAAGTTGCCGACGGTTTGAAGAAAAACAATATCGCGGTGATTTATACAAATATTTACAACCTGCCCGTTCAGGACGACGACGATTACGATTATCTTTTCTCAGCGCCTGCGAAAATGGCACAAGCCGGCATCAAATTCTGCATCGCGACCGGAAACGATGGCGGCGAAATTCGCGATTTGCCATATCACGCCGGTTTAGCGGCAGCTTACGGCTTATCGAAAGACGATGCGCTAAAAAGCGTAACACTCTACCCGGCGCAAATTCTCGGAATTTCAGACCAACTCGGCTCGATCGAGGTCGGCAAGATCGCGAACATTGTCGTCACCGACGGCGATATTCTCGAACCGCGCACGAACATAAAATATTTGTTCATCAACGGTCGAATGATTCCGCTGACGAGCCGCCATACGGAGCTTTTCGAGCAGTTCAAGGATAGGAAATAGACGTAACGCGAGCAGCCTGCCCGCCGAGATCGCGCCAGCGATCTAACTTGCGTCTGAGCAACGAGATTTTTTTGAACGCGCTGCGTTCATTGCGGGCAAGGCTGCCCGCGCTCCGAAAAAATTCCGCGCATTTACGGACATCGCTTCCGCTTTGACGCTTTCTCGATGTAGGACACCGCATCCGGCGTCTTGCAGTAGGTCTCGCCGTGATCTACCTCAACCTTGCCGACTCGTTTTGCCGCTTCGATAGCTTTCGTTTGCAGCGTTGGTTTGAAGACGCCGATCGAAATGAGGGCGCCGTTCATTGCGTAGCGCACCCAATTCCCGGAGTGGTGAATCTCCTTCTCGATCGTCGCCAATATTTTTTCTGCGTCCGCATCGCTGATTGCCTCCGGATCGTCCTTTAAGCGAACTCCGAAGATCGCGTAACCCATTTCGCGATAATGTTCGTCCTTTGACTTCATCCATGCGCGCATCGTCGCGTCGGCATCGGAGCAGCGGGCGAAAAGATCGGATAGATAGCAGCCGAGAAAACGGACCGATCCGTCCTTTACTAGGGCGTCGGCATCGGCACGTGAGATTCTCGCCGGGTCGGCGATCAAGAGAGCAAGGATGCGCGCCTCTGCATTTCGCGTGTTCCAAAGTTCCATGGCGAGCGCGTGGTCGACCTTGATCTTCTTTTTGATCTTTGCAATTTCTGAGGTCAACACGCCGTAAACATTGTCGCCGGAATCATAGCATTTGTAGATCGCCGCCGTTTGCGGTTTTCCGAGTGTCTTGAAAGCTGCAAGAATGTCTTTGACGTTCATACTGTTTCCTTTTTTTCGCTCAATTTGCGTCTTTTTTAACTTTCGCGTCTTTAACCATTCGTTTCAACTGTTCGGTTTCTGCTTCTATTTTTGGCTGAATATAGTTTTGAAGTAAGGGAACAACTGCGTTAACAAAAGCTTGCTCAACTTGAACAGATAGGGTTGGTAAAAACGCAAGTGCTTTTTGTCCGGTGGAAGTTTTATAAAAAGCAACTAATTCTCTCAGTTCATTCTCCGTAAAAGTTTTGTCGTAAATTTGAAAAATAACCTCTTCCGACAATGGAGTTAGTTTCGATTCGTCTGCAAAAAAAACTTTCACTTCGTTGTCAAGACGCTTGCCGGCTTCTGTTGCAGACTTCTGCAACTCTGTTTTTTGTGCAGGCGTTAGTTCCGCGTCTTGCTCGACTAACGACAAAAGCGTTTGCTGAACGTCAGTAACCGAAAAATTGATTTTCAGATTGACGTTGTTTGCGCCGGTTAAATTGCGAAATTCTAAAATTAAAGATTTTTTATCTGTGCCACTCGTTTGTTGAGCGAAAGATGAAACGCTTGCAGAGATAATAATCGTCAAAGCAATAAACAGAGATTTAAAGTGTATTTTTTGCATATCAGATAAATTAAATCACGATCTCGGTCAAATTCGATTAAAAGATCTGAGAGTCAGTTGCCCCAAGAAACGCCTAATATTACCACCATCCGCTCGATAATACAGCTAATTCTGCGTATTATCAACGAAAACTCAGTCGCTTTTCTGCGGGATTTCCTCGTCTTCTGCGAAGAATTCGAGCGACGCGGAATTCAGACAATAACGCTGTCCGGTCGGCGGCGGACCGTCTCCAAAAACGTGTCCCTGGTGCCCGTCGCAGCGCGCGCAGCGGATCTCGGTTCGCGTCATTCCAAATTTTGTGTCGGTCAAATAACGAATGTGCGCTTTGTCGAACGGCGCGTAAAACGAAGCCCATCCGGTGCCGGAATTAAACTTTTCGTCGGAGCGAAAAAGCGGCAAGCCGCACAAACGGCAGGCATAAACTCCGTCTTGTTTGTTGTCGGTCAATGTTCCGCAAAACGCCGGCTCGGTGCCGTGTTCGAGCAAAATGTATCGCTCTTCATCAGTCAATTCCGCTGCTAATTTTTCCCGCGTTTCGTCGCCGATCGGCGAAATATCATAGCCGCTTTCGGATAGTTGTTTTTGTGTCTCGTCAACCATAAATCTTTCCATCTTGCAGGCGAGTATATGAATCTTTCACCCGCCTTTGCAGGAGCTTCACGTTTTCTGCAATACTAGCACAAACCGATTTCAAAACAAGGAGAAAAACATGTCGATTTTTGTTCACAAGAATGATCAGCAGCTCGGACCTTTTGAGGAAGCAAAAGCCCTGGAAATGCTAAAAACCGGCGAATTCACATCGCAAGATATGGCAATTCGCCAGGGCGAGACCGAATGGCGGAAATTAGGCGATTATTTTCCGAACGCAAGTTCGCAAACGCAAGCCGCGGAGCCACCCGCACCGGCTCAGCCAACGCCCGCCGCTGAAACCGAACCGGCTCCGAAGAAAAGCAAGAAGGGTTTGCTGCTCGGCTGCGCAGCCGTTTTCGTCGTCGCGATCTTGATCGCCGCGGTATTAGGTTTTTTCGCTTATCGTAATCTTTCCCCGGCGGATTCTACTGAAGATCTGCCGAATTCCGTCGGAGACATGAAGCTCGACACGCGCTATCCGCCGAAAGGCGACGTGTGGGGAACAAAAACCGAATTTGTCGGGCTTTATAAAGATTCATTGACAGGCGAGTCGGTGCTTTACCTGATGACGGTTTATGCGGATGAGGCGACCGCGAAGGACGAATTTAGAAAAGAGCTTGCGGATTCCTGCAAATCGGGCGAAACGCCGATGTATTTTTCGTTCAACAAAAACGGAGTCGAAGTTTCTCAGGGCGCTACGTGTGCGGTTCCGCTGTATGTCCAAAAGGGCAATAAGCTCGCCGCGATCGGCGGAAGCGGCGCGAACGTCGATACGTTTATTGAATTCGCCGAAAACTTGCCCTTTAACAAGGGGACGACGATGAAGAAGAAAGATAAATAAGGATTTGGAAAGCGGAACGAGCAGCAGGCGCTTGTTCTCAGGATTTCTTTTCGAGCTCGGCGATCTTCTTTTCCAATTCGCGAATACGTTTCACAAGACCACCAAGCCGCTGAAATGCGGCGATCGAACGCAGCCAATCGCGATTTTCGAATGCCGGAACGCCCGAAAGAATCTTTCCGTCTTCGACGTCGTGCGAGGTTGCGGATTTTGCCGTCATAACGACGTCGTCGCCGACTCTTAAATGCCCGGCGATGCCGACCTGTCCGGCGAGGATCACGCGTTTGCCGATCACCGAACTTCCCGCCAAACCGGTTTGCGAGCAGATGAGCGCGTCTTCGCCGACCGTGCAGGAATGTCCGATTTGGACGAGATTGTCGATCTTCGCGCCGCGTTTGATGCGCGTTTCGCCGACCGAAGCGCAATCGATCGCCGTGTTTGCGCCGATCTCTACGTCGTCTTCGAGCACGACGCGTCCGACTTGCGGAATTTTCAGCCAGCGTTTTTGTTCGTCTTTGGCGTAGCCAAAGCCGTCCGAGCCGATCGTTGTGTTGTTATGAACGATGCAATTTGCGCCGATCTCGCAGTTTTCGCGCACTGAGACGTTTGAATGAATGACGGAATTTGTGCCGATCTTCGCGCCGTCGTAAATTGTTGCGTTCGGAAAGATTTTTGCGCCGCTTTCGATGCAGCAATTCGCGCCGATCACGACGTTTGCGCCGATCTCAACGTCCTCGGCAACCTTCGCGGATTCATGGATCACGGCAGTCGGATGAATAAAAGCTGAAATTTCCGCATCTGGAAAAAACAAACGAAGCGCGCGCGTGTATGCGAGATACGCGTCTTTTGAGCGCAAAACGGCAATGTCGTTTCGCTCAATTTCGACGCCTTCATTCAAAAATATGGCGCCCGCTTTTGTGTCTTTGATCTGCGGCGTATATTTCGGATTTGCGAGGAAGGAAACGTCGCCGGCGGCGGCGATATCCAAACCGGCGGCGGAATTTATTTCCAAATCTGGCGCGCCAATTTCGATTTTCGAGTAGGTTTTCTCAGCTAATTCCGATAATTTCATAAAGTTTTAAAAATTGTTTAAAAATACCGCAAAACCATTTATAATTGATTCATTAACTTTTTTCCTTCATGGACGAAATTTTTTGACAACGCGCGCGCTGCAAAAATTCATCACCAAAAAGTCCAACCAAAATTCTAACATTCAAGAGGTAAAATAATGAGCGAGAAAATTCTATCCCAATCCGAGAAAAAATACACGGCTGAAGACTATTTGAAATTTGAGCGCCGCGGCTTTGAAAAGCACGAATTCAGCAACGGGAAAATTTTAGCGAGTGCGGGTTCGAGCCGGCGTCACAATTTGATCGGAAGCAACACGACGATCGCGGTCGGAAGCCGCGTTCGCGGAAACAGGTGCGAAATTTATGTCAACGACATGCGCGTCAAACTTTCCGGTCACACGTATTGCTATCCGGATGTGATCGTCGTCAGCGGCGAACCCAAATTCGAAGGAAACGAACTCGACATTTTACTGAATCCGACTTTGATCGTCGAAATTTTATCGAAATCCACGCTCTATTACGACAAAACGGAAAAACTTGATTGTTACCTCGCGACCACCAGCGTAAAGGAAATTTTGCTCGTGAAAGAAGAAGAAATGCGCGTCGAACACTATGCGAAGCAAATCGCAAATCAATGGATTTATAAGATTTACGACAGCAGCGATTCAGTGATCTCACTCGATTCGATCAACTGCAAAATCTCAATGAGCGAAATTTATTCGCAAATAAAATTTGGCTAAAGCAAATTCACGGGATCGATCTCAACGCTGACGATCCTCATATCAACAGACTTTTGCGCATTGTAAAGCGCGAAATCGAGCGTTTCGCGCAACTTTGCGCGGCTGCCTGATTTGATCAAAATTTGCAAACGATATTCGCCTTTCAGACGCGAAAGCGGCGCCGGCGCAACGCCGAAAATGCGGCACATATTTTCCTTATTCGCTTTATTTAGAGCATTTTTCAAGGTTTGCGCGTTTTCAAAAGCGTACTCGTAATTTGTGTGTTTTATCAAGATCGCCGCGAGAGCGATAAACGGCGGAAAGCCAAAATTTTTGCGGAAGACGATCTCTTCGTTGTAAAAACCTTCGTAATCCTGCGTATTTGCGTATCGAATTGCGTAATTTTCGGGATAATACGTTTGAATAATTACGCGTCCAGGCAAACGCCCGCGTCCGGCGCGTCCGGCGACCTGAGTCAAAAGCTGAAAAGTTCGCTCTGCGGAACGAAAATCGGGAAGTCCAAGTGTTGTATCGACAGAAATTACGCCCACCAAAGTAACATTCGGATAATCGTGTCCTTTGGCGAGCATTTGCGTGCCGACGAGCATATCGATATCGCCGGCGCTGAATCTTTCGAGAATTTTTTCCATCTCGCCGCGGCGCGAGATCCGATCGCGGTCGAAACGCTCGATCTCGAGATCGGGGAATCTGCGAGTAAAAATATTTTCGATCTGCTCGGTGCCTTCGCCCATAAAATAGAGATATTCGCTCTCGCATTGCGGGCAAAATTTCGGCACATTTTCGCGATAATTGCAGTAATGACAGATGAGCTTATTCGCGCGTTTGTGAAATGTAAGCGTGATGTCGCAGTTCTTGCAATGGATCGTTTCGCCGCAATTTCGGCAGAGCACGAATTGAGAAAAACCGCGGCGATTCAGCAAAATTATCGTCTGTTCGCCTTTGGCGTGAGTTTCTTCGATGGCTTCGGCGAGTTCGTTTGAAAGAATTGCGTCCTTACCGATTTTTTTGAAAACCTCACGCATATCGACGATTTCGGCTTTTGCGAGCGGGCGATTTGCGATCCGAAAGGGAAGTTTCAGCTCGGAATATTTTCCGCTTTTCGCATTGTAAAAACTCTCGAGCGAAGGCGTTGCCGAACCGAGCACGACGACCGCGCCGGCATAATTTGCGCGGACGACAGCGACGTCGCGCGCGTTGTAAAACGGCGATTCGTGTTGGCGATAAGACGAATCGTGTTCTTCGTCAACGATGATCAAACCCAAATTTCCGAGCGGTGCAAAAACTGCCGAGCGCGTACCGATGACGATGCGCGCGTCGCCCTTTCGAATTTTTCGCCATTCGTCAAAGCGCTCGCCGCTTGAGAGATTTGAATGAACGATCGCAACTTCTTCGCCAAAAATTGCCCGCAGACGTTTTGAAAATACAGGCGTGAGCGCGATCTCAGGAACGAGCATCAGCGACGCTTTTTCGTTTTTCAAAGCGCGTTGCATCGCGCGAATATAAATTTCTGTCTTGCCGCTGCCGGTGATTCCGTGAAGCAAAAACGCTTGATATTCGTTGGTTTTTAGAGAGATTTCGATCGCGGATAGCGCTGTTTTCTGCTCCTCTGTTAATTTCAGTTCAGGAATTTCAGGCAGCTCAACATCGGCAAGCGGATCGCGTTTTACTTCCTTTACGAAAATCTCCACAATGCGGCGTTTTGCGAGCGTATTTATCGGCGACGCGCCGACGTCGGCTTTTCCAAGCAGTTCGGTAAAAAGCATTTCGCCATTTGTGCGAGCCAAAACGTCAACAATTCGTTGCTGCGCCTCGGTCAATTTAAATGTAGCGCCAGCATCTTGCTGGCTGTCGTGGCGGCATCCTGCCGCCGCATTATCGTTTTCTGCGCGAGCAGGATGCTCACGCGACTGCCGCCAAGATGGCGGCGTTACATTATGCAAAAAACGAACGGCTTTAAGCCGCTTCGGTTTTACATGCACTGCCAAGCTGCGATTAAAAACATCCGCGAAACCATTTTTTACGAGTTCGCGAACGACGCGCTGCGCCGCCGGTGAGCCGAAATTCTTTGATAATTTTTTCAAGGACGCTTCGCCTTCTGCGTTTAAAAATCCCAAAACTCTCGACTTTACAGTTTTCGCGACCGTGGTTTTTGAAAGTTCTTCGCGTCCGGCGTCGGTTATTGAAACGATTTGCTCGACGCCCGTATTTATCCCCGCCGGAAGCGACGCTTTAAGAACGTCGCCCCATGCAGACAAGTAATAATCTGCGGTCCAGCGCGCAAGCTGCAAGATCTCTTCCGTCAAAAGCGGTTCTTCATCGAGAAGTTCGATTATCTCTTTGATCGCTTCCTGTTCAATTTCGAGTGCCGGATCGAGTTCGTCGCTCAGTCCAACCGCATAACCCGTAAGCCGACGGTTTCCGAACGGGACGAGAACGCGCGCGCCAATTTTTATGTCGTCGCGCAATCCCGAAGGCAAACGGTAAGTAAAAGTTTGGCGCAGCGGAAGCGGAAGCGCGATTTCGACGAATGAGTCTTTCGAGCCGGCTGAAAGGCGGGGTTTTTGTCCGGCATTATTCAACATTTTTTTATCCTTTTCGGTTTAAATGATAACCTAAAGGAACATTTTCGGGAAATATTTGTCTAAGAAAAATATGGAAACGTTGCTCCAGCAAAATGAGAAAAAAGGCGCAAATAAAGTACTGCTCGCGGCGGTTGGAATTGCGGTTTTGGTGATTGCCGTGATACTCGGGCTTTTGTACCTAAAACCGACGACGCAGGAAGTAAAGAAGCAGGTTCTAGAAGGCGCCTATCTTGAAGGAACGCCTGAATTTGAAGCGTTGACGAACAAGATAATCATTTTTAATGACAACGAAAACACGATGGAATCGCCGACCGGGCTCGGGACGATCACGATGTTTGCGCGCAGCACGATCCGCAACAATAGCGACAAGCGTTTATCGGCACTGCAAATCAGAGTGAGTGTGGTCGATCCGTTTGACAAGGTGATCAGGGAAAAAACGCAGATCGTCGTGCCTTCACAAAACGCCGAGACAATGGGACCAAAAGAAAATTTATCGGTTACCGTCCCGATCGAAGGTTTTTCCAAAGAAGACGATCGCGCGCGCGTAAAATGGAAGGTGACGGCGATCAAGATTGAAAAATGATCATTAGTCTTTGGTTTCTTCAACAAAAAGTTCTTCGAGCGATTGCTTGACCGGCTGGATCGAAACCAGCTTTCCGCCCGCTTTTCGCGTGATCTGCAAGACTCTTTCGACATCCTTTTCTTCCGAAATTTGAATGTTTGCGCCGCTGGGTTTTGAATTTATCGACGCGCCGGCGATCTGCGCGATCTCGCTCGCCAGGCTTTCCGCGGAAACGCCTTTGACGTTGATCTCAAACGATTGGATTTCGCCGCTTTGCGTTAAAAGATCGTCAAGCTTTCCGGATGCGGCAAGCTTTCCGCCGCGCAGGATCGCGACATTATCGCACAACGCTTCGATATCGGACAAAATATGCGTCGACATAAAAACTGTTGTTCCGTTTTCGCGTAATTCCGCGATCAATTCGCGAACTTCGCGGCGTCCGATCGGGTCAAGCCCGCTCATCGGTTCATCGAGAAACACAATTTCCGGATCGTTTATCAAAGCCTGCGCGAGCGCGACTCTCTGGAGCATTCCTTTTGAAAACTTCCGCAATTGCTTGTTCCAATCTTTTTCGTCGAGACGAACTCGCGTCAGCAATTCGCCGGTTTTTCGCTTGCGCGTGATCGAGTCAAACCCGAATAACTCGCCGAAATAATTCATAAGTTCGCGCGCCGTCAAATAATCGTAAAAGTATGGATTTTCGGGACAGTAACCGATTCTCGCGTGCGTTTTGAAATCAGAAATATCGTGTCCAAGAATGCGCGCCGTTCCTGCAGTTGGAAACAAAAGCCGCATCAGGATTTTGATCGTTGTAGTTTTTCCGGCACCGTTTCCGCCCAAGAATCCGAAGATCTGTCCGCTTTCTACGCTCAGAGTCAGATCGTCTAGCGCGCGGACCTTTTTCTTTTTCCAAAAGCCTGTTTCGTAATCTTTTGTCAGATTTTCGATTTCGATAATTGGCGTCATATTTTTATTTCAAGGGAAGTTTTGTTCTTTCAGGATCGAGTAGAACATAGCAATTTTGCTTGTCCAAAACATACGGTGCGCCGGTCGGGTCGATCAGATCGGTGTTTTTGTCAACTCGAAAATCTTTTCCCGAAGCGAGCTTAACGCTGCGCAACAGCGGAAAAATTTCCTGCCAGCTACTAGCGCATCGACCGTTTTTCTCATTAAAATTTTGCAAAGCCGCGCGAATAGCGTCCCGCTCGTCGAGCGAATCGATTTCCAGAAGGCGTAGCGCGGCATTTTCTTTTATGCGATCGTCGTCTGTTTCTTCCGACATCCGCAAATAAATTTCACGCGCGACCTCGCGGCTTCCGCCTTCGGATTTCATTTTTGCCGACATCATCTTCAAAAAAGTTGGTGCGTTTTCGATCGCGGCGCCTTCGGCGTAAACTTCAGCCGCTTTTTCGTAATTTTCCAAGCGCCAGTAAATGTAGCCCAACTGCTGATAGAGCCGCCATTTGTTTGGGTTGTTGGCGATTCCTTTTTCCGCGATCTTTATCGCTTCAGCCGCATCGATAGCCGGAAGAACGACCGCGCCGTATTCGTAAACCGCAAGAAAATTCGGGTCGAGATCCGTTGCATTGTCGAGATATGGATACAGCAGTCTCGGATTTAACGGTTTCAGATTCTCTAAATTGAGATCGTCTTTGCTGTCAACGACCTTTTTGCCTATATATTGCAGCGACTGCATCCAATACCAATCGGCGATCGCGCCTTCCAAACCAAAAGAAAATCCTTTGAGATTTTTGCCCTGGAGCGCGAGATCGCGGTCGGCAAAACCTTCGGGCACTTCCGGTTTTACCCGTTCCAGATGATTGCTCAAAACAAAAATCGCCGAGAAACCGAAAATAATAACGGCGGCGGCGATAATTGTTTTTGTAGGACTTTTCATATTTCGTTCTTGTCAGAGCCCGTGTTAGCGGGCTGTTCTGACGCTTCTTCATTTAAAATTTCTCCGACTGAAAATCAGGATCGTTATCGCAAGCAAAATGCTCACGTAAAACACGGCGTAAAGAAACGCGCCCGAAACCAGCGAAAACGCCGGTATGTCGCCGTGCGCTGCGTTCGTCACAAATTCGTAAAACGAAAGATTCGGCAAAATATAATAGATCGCATCAAAAAAAAGCTTGGCGGCGGGTGAACCGAGCCGATCGGCAAAATCCCGAAGAGATGAGCTGAAATGCCCGATAATAAAGATGAAAAACGTTAGCAGCGCCGAAAGTGAGGGCGACGAAAACGACGAAAAAAGAATTGCAACGGCGGTTAAGATCGTAAGTTCCAGATAGATCAGAAAAATTGCGCCCCAAATCGAAAACGCCATACTCCCGCCCTTTACATACAAAAGCGCAAGCGAAACGCCGATTCCCATGATCAGAATGTTGACCAGCAAAGTCAGGCACAAGCCGAGGTATTTTCCAACGATAAACTCGCCGCGCCCGATCGCTTTTGAAAAGATCGCGTAAACGGTGCGTTTTTCGATCTCTTTTGAAACAAGACTTACGCCGACAAAAATCGAGATAAACGCGCCGAAAATAAGCATCGCGCCCAAGCCAAGATTGACGATAGTCCTAACTTCCTGACCGGCGGTTAGATCGCCGAGAAAAATTGCGCTCGCCGTGATCAGCAAAACGAAAAGCACGAGATTATATAAAACGCGGTCGCGGACAGCCTCGCGAAAGGTGTTACGTGCGATCGCAAATACTGTTCTTGCGGCGGATGTTTTTGAAACGGCGGTAGCCATTTTATTAAGATTATAGCTTTTCAAATTCCGGACTTGGAAGATTCCGGTTTGGAATTTGGAGAGTCGAATTTGGAATTTCGACTATCTCCGAACTAAGTTTGGATTGAACTGGCGCTGGAAGTCAAGCAGAGCATAGATCGCTTCTGCAGGTTGAAGATCCATCGCTTTTACGAGACCTTTATTGTCGTTTTCGGCTTTCGATAATTCCGTGAAGCCAACGGTGTGCGCCAGCCACCAACTTTTTGTTTGTTCCGGATTTACGCGCAGCGCCGTTTCGTATTCCACCTGCGAAGCCGCTTCGTCGCCGTTTTCCTTCAAAAATGCGGCAAACGATGTGCGCAGAAACGCGGAACGCGGATAAATTCTCACAGCTTCGGCAAAAGTATTTCGGGCTTCGACCGGTTTTCGCGAGATGTTCTGAGCCGATGCAAGATTAAAATACGCTACCGATGTGGCGATACCGCGACCGATCGCGAATCGCAGATGCGGAATTGCTTCGTCGGTTCGTTTGTTATTATAGAGCTCGACGCCGTAATAATATCTAAATGCAGCGTTTTCCTTGTCCAAAGCGATCGCATTTTTATAAAAGCGTTCAGATTGTGTTTCGTCAGAACTACGCAATGCAAATTCGAGATACATCAGGCTCGCGCCGCGAACCGATGAAAAAACCAGCATTGCCGCGCAGATAATCAAAGCAAAAACCGGTCGCAGATCAAATTTTTTCACTTTCAAGTCATATCCGTGCTCGGCAGTGGAATTTTCCGCTCGCAAACGCAGATGCCGCGCAGCCAGCGCCGCCAAAAAGAAGAAACATAAACCGTTTGCGGGAACGCGGAAAGAATACGAACTCGCCATCGAGCTTACCAGAAACGCGATACCGCCCGCGAAAGCGGCGATAGATAAGAGTGAAACCCGTTTGTTTCGAATCGGGAAAAAGAGCGATCCGATTCCAATGAGAAGCCACGCGAAAAGCGCCGCGCCGATGATTCCAAGTTCGGACAAGACCTGCAGATATTCGTTGTGAGCGCGTTCGGGTAAAACCGCTTCGCCGATTTCGAGAACGGGATTTTCCGGATCCTGCGTCGAAAGCCTTTCTCTCGCAATTGGGTATGCGCTCAGATAATTGTCTCCGCCGACGCCAACGAGCGGAGACTCTTTAAACGCTTCGACCGCTATTCCCCAAAAAAGAAAGCGCGATCTGAAACTCGTCTGCGTGTGTTCGCTACCCTTGAACCGCTCCAAAGTCGTATTTTCTTCACCGGCTGACAGATTTATCTGCGAAATCAAAACACAAACCGCCAATAAACCGATCATTACCATCGATTTTCTTAGGTGTTTTTTCCGGTCTTGAAGGAAAAAAACAAGCGCGAAAAACAGTGCTACGCAGATGACACCGGAAATAAATACTGTCCGCGAAAGACACAGAAGCGCGATGAGCCAGGCGACAATTGCGACCGCGCCCGAGAGCAGCGCCATTCGTTTTCGCAGATGCAGCGCTAATGCGAGGAAAACCGGGAGGAGCGTAATCGACGCTTCGGCGTATTTATAGTAGCGAAAGGTAAAAAACGCACTGACCTGCTCCGGGTTATTTACGTATTCGGCGATGCACGCCGCGCCGAGGGTCAGTAAAACGAGACCTGTAATTTTTATCGAGGCGGCAAGCGGTTTTGGCTTGTCTACAACGTGTCTAATTAAAAGATAAAAAACCAGATAGCACGCCCAGAGCAGCGTATGATGAACGGCATCGCGTTGCGATTCAGCCCAAAAAATGGAAAATCCGCTCCAAATCGTAAATAAAAGAAGCGGCAAAATTATTAGGAAAAACTCCTTACGCGAAAATCGAGCGAGCGTTTCCTTTGGTGATCTTAAGAAAAAAATAATTGCACCGAGCAAAAATGCTGCGAGCGCAAATTCCGCTTTCCAGAGGTATCCAATAACGACGGTTGGTTGTGGGATCGTCGGAAGAAAGTTGGCGAGAAGCAGTAACGACCAACACGCCATAAAGAAATATGGAAAGGTTTGACGAGCGCTGATTTTGATATTGATCGGATGCATTTTTGGGCGCGGACGAAAAAAAAATAAGCAGGAAAAGTTAAACTCATCCTGCTTATCAAACTCTCGTTTGGGAAAGAGAGATTATTAGTTGGTTAACGGTGATCCGCCGCTAACAACGCGCGTGGTCGCATCAGCCGTAATAGCCCCGTTATCCGTGTTTGTATAAACAACACCGGTTTCGGTGATAAAGAAGCGGCGGCTTCCCGTTGCCGCAAATTGCGACGCTGTGGTGTGGGTTACCGGCTGCGAATCGCAGTCAAAGATCGCGGGATTACCAGAAGCAGCAGCGACGGGGGTCAACGTGTAGTAATAACCGGCTTTCGCGTTCGCAGCGGCAGTCGCGTTTGCAACCACACTGTCAACTAAACCAGCGGCGTTCAAATTCGCCATTGTTCCAAAGTTACCGTTGCCAGACGTGGACTGATAGGTAACTTCCGCACCATGCAATGTTCGAAGAGCCGAAATAGCGGAACCTTCGTTAGCAGAACGGCGCGAAGCCAATAAGTTCGGAATCGCGATCGCGGCGATAATGCCGATGATCACAACAACGATTAAAAGTTCGATAAGCGAGAAACCTTTTTGATTTTTCATTTTTAATTCACAATCTCCTAAATTTTTAATGTCCTTTCTGCCTTCTCAGGCACAGACTTAATTAAACAAGCTTCGTGCCAAAACAGTTGTTAATTCGGAAATTGTCGTGAAAGTCAATAAAAATGGGGAGTTTTGGGATGTGTGGCTTTTTTGCAAAGAGCCTTCCGGAGGCTCTAAGACGGGAAAATTAACAGTTTTTGGTAATCATTTGGTGACGAAAAGTGTCATTTTTCCATGGAGTCGGGCAGCTTGCCCGCAATGAACGCACAAGCGTTCACAAACTATGATTGAAATTTGTATTGAATTTTTATGAGACAAATTTGCGCGCTTCATGCGCATTGCGGGAGTTTACCCGCGCTCCGGTTTATTCGTTCGATCCCCGCATTTGCGCCGACAGCGTTCTGATATTGTGTTTGTCGAGCAGATGGCGGAGCGACCGTACCTGCATCTGAAGAAGTTCGGCGGCGCGGGTTTGATTTCCGCCGCTGCGCTTTAGCGCTTCGACGACGTATGTTTTTTCAAGATTTTCCAGGTGAGTCGTTAAATTTATTCCATCGTCCGGCAGATCGAATTCAGCGTTGATGCGTTCGGGATTGTAATTTGTGATGTGATCCGGCAGGCGTTCGGGCTGAATTTCGTCACCGCGTTCGAGCGCAACGGCGCGTTCAATCGTGTGTTCCAGCTCGCGCACGTTGCCGTGCCAGGCGTAACCTTCGAGAATTTGCATCGCTTTTTCCGATACCGTAAGGTGATTTCTACCGCTTTGGTCGCAGAATTTCTTGGTGAAATGTGCGACAAGATCAGGAATATCTTCCGTTCGATCGCGCAAAGGCGGAAGCGAGATCGGTATGACGGAAACACGATAAAATAGATCTTCGCGAAAGCTGCCGTCGTCCGTCATTTGCTTCAAATCGCGGTTTGTAGCCGCAATAACGCGGGCGTCGATCGGAAGTTCTTCGTGCGCTCCGACCGGACGAACACGCCTTTCCTGCAAAACGCGAAGCAGTTTAACCTGCATCGCGGGCGACATTTCGCCAATTTCATCGAGAAATATTGTTCCTTTGTTTGCCGCTTCAAAAAGTCCTTTGCGGTTTGTGTTTGCGCCCGTGAACGAGCCTTTTACGTAACCGAAAAGCTCGCTTTCAAGCAAAGTTTCTGTAAACGCGCCGCAGTTTATCGAGATAAACGGTTTTTCCGCTCGGGGGCTCAAATCGTGGATCGCTCGAGCTACAAGCTCTTTTCCTGTTCCGGATTCGCCGCTGACGAGCACGGTGGATTGAACTTCGGCGACGGTTTCGATCATTTGGTAAACCGCCTGCATTTTGTCGGAATGACCGATAATATTTTTGACGCTTCCGCGGTCGCGCTGTGCGCGTTTGAAGGCGCGATTTTCCGTGACAAGAGCTTGTCTTTCAAGCGCTTTTTTGACGATGATCTTTAATTCTTCAACGTCAAACGGCTTCTGGATAAAATCGTCCGCGCCCAATTTAAAAGCTTCGCGCGCGGTATCGACCGTGGCAAAAGCGGTCATCAAAACGACGCCGACATCGGGCAAAAACTCGCGCGCGGCGCGCAGCAGCTCGATGCCGTCCATGTCAGGCATACGAACGTCGGTAATGATGATTTCGGCTGGTTCTGTCTGCAGCTTAACAAGCGCGTCGCGCCCGTTCATTGCCGTGCGGATCGTGTGCCCGTCGCCGTCAAATACAAGATTTAAAAGCTGCCTGTAACTCTGTTCGTCGTCAACAATCAGTAAGTTTGCCATCGATTAGTGTTTTAGAAAGGAAAAACGGCTCGCGGAAATTCCACTGTAATCATTTTGACAGATGCGGTGCGTTTTATTCAAGGAAAAAATGGAAATGCGTGGCGTCCCGTTTATTTCTTCACCGTCAAAAAATCTTCCAATCGGGACGATTCACTCGTTTCCGGTTCATTTTGCACGTTGGACGCGCGGAATTCGGTTGGAAGCTCGATCGTGATGGTGGTTCCTTCGCCTTCGCGGCTGCGAACATTTATGCTGCCGCTGTGATCGCGAATAATTTGATAAACGATGGAAAGTCCGAGACCGGTTCCGCCTGTCGTCGAGGTCGAAAACGGTTCGAAAAGCTGTTCGACCCGCTCGGGCGACATGCCGCTTCCGGTATCTTCAAACAAAATTCTGATGCGGGTGTTTCCGATCCTTTCCAACGTGATCCTTAAATTTCCGCCATCGGGCATTGCTTGGATCGCGTTGCGCGCGAGATTCCAGAATATTTGTTTTAATTGCGTCGGGTCAGCCGAAATCAACACCGGTTTTTCCGGCAGCACGGCTTCAAGAACATGATTGTCACCGATATCCGGGCTGTGTTTTAGCAGCGTAAACGTGTCTTCGATCGATTCCCGCACGTCGAACTCGGAAAAATTGCCGACGCGCGGACGCGCATAAGTTAAGAAATTGGTGATGATCTTATTTAGCCGATCAGATTCGCGCAAAATGATTTCCATCAGATCGGCTTGCGCGGATTCGGGCGGTGTTTGCGACTGTAAAACCTGGATCGCACCGCGCATGGCGCCGAGCGGATTGCGGATCTCGTGCGCCAAACCCGCGGCAACGCGCCCGACCGCCGCGAGTCTGTCTTTCCGCCGCCCGGTTTCTTCGATCGAGCGAATTTCAGTCAGATCCTGAAAAGTTATGATCAAGCCTGTTGTCTCGCCGTCTTCCGAATAAAGCGGCGAAACACCATACCCAACGCGTACCGCAAAATCTTCGGGCGTGATGACATCCGTTTCAAAACGCGGCGGCTGATCGCCGGTTTCGGTTGCTTCAAGCGCCTCGCCGATCGGAAGTTGGATATCGCCGAAAAGCGTGTAAACCGATCTTCCGCGCATTTCGTCAGCCGTAAAGCCGGTGATCTCGGCGGCGGTCGCGTTAAATGTGTAAATGTTTCCTTCAAGGTCGGTCGTTATTAAACCTGATCGAATTGATTCGACAATTCGCTCGTGCAAAACGCGCAAATTTGCAAGGGTCTTTGCAGTTTCCTTTAATTTTTCGCCCGAAGCGTGCCGTTCCGAGAGACGCGCGGCAAGCAAGCCGACAACAAAAATAGCTATGTCGTTAAATCCTATGATCTGGATCGTTTTTGACAGATCGGGCGGCGTTCCGAAACGGTATAACGAGAAAGCGACGCCGACCGACAAAACCGTGAAGAGAAAAACGCAAAACGACGCCATCAAAATCGTCTCGCGCGCGGTTAGGAACATGCTCGCGATGCTGATCGAAACGATATAAAGCATTATGAACGGCGATGCAAGATCTCCGGTGCGCCAAACGAGCCACGTAATAAGAAGAACATCGAGAAGAAATTGGATCCGAACTTGCCACGTGAAATTTTTGTTAAGCCGCAGAACGAAAAAATAGACGATCGTCAGCCCAACGGAAATGAGAAAAACGAGAAAAAGACCTTGCGGAAAATTATCTACCGAAAGCTTTAGATTGCCGCCGCTGCTGTAAAACCAGCTTGCGACGAGCAGCAGAAAAATCACGAGCAAACGCCCGATGATGAGCGTCTGTATTTTTTGCGTCAGATTTGCTTCGGTTGAAAAAAGCCTTTGGTTAAATTTCATCGGTTTGACATTATTTTAAATGAAAACGATAAATGTATTGATGAATGAATTTGACCAGCGTCCGTGGGGAAACTACACGGTTTTGGACGAAGGCGAAAATTTTAAAGTAAAAAGGATCGAAGTTTTACCCGAAAAGCGCCTTAGCTACCAGCGCCACGCGCGCCGCGCCGAACATTGGTTCATCGTTCGCGGCACTGCTAAAGTAACATTAAACGACCGCGAATTTCTAGTCAAAACCGGCGAATCGCTCGATATAAAAGTGGGCGACAAACATCGAGTCGAAAATCCTGAATCAGAAGAATTGCTCGTTTTTATCGAAACACAGACCGGAGATTATTTCGGCGAAGACGATATCGAACGATTCGAAGATGATTTCGGAAGGAATTAGCCGACAAACGCTTTCACGGCTTCAAGCAAATTCTCCGCGATCACATCCGGTTTTCTTTCCAAGCTTTCCAAAGTTCTTTGCCCGTATCCCGTTAAAACGAGCGCAGTGTTAATTCCGGCATTGAAGCCGGTTTCGATGTCGATCGCTTTATCGCCGATCATCCATGAATTTTCGAGATCGATCTCAAAATGCGAGCAAGCGGTCTCGATCATTCCAAGATTCGGCTTGCGGCAAAGACATCCTTCGTCGGGCAAATGCGGGCAAAAATAAAATCCATCGAGATCGTCCGACACTTCGTCCTGAATTTTTTCGTGAATCTCGTGCATCGCCGATTCTTGAAAAATCTTGCGTCCGATTCCGGATTGATTTGTAATTACAATTATTAAAAAGCCGTCTTCCTTTAACAGTCGAATCGCTTCGACCGTAAACGGAAAAAAGCGTAATTCCTCGACCTTGTGAAGAAAATTGACTTCTTCTATCAAAGTTCCGTCGCGGTCGATGAATACGGCTTTTTGTTTCATACAGTTCTTAATATTTCTTTCGCTTTCTCAAAAACCTCATCCGCTGAAATTCGCGTCATACAGCGATGATCGATCGGGCAGTCGCGCAACATACACGGCGAACATTCGACCGTTTTTCTGATAATTTCCGAGCCTATGGGGCGCGTCGTTTTCTCGTTGGTCGGACCGAAAATAACGATCGTTTTTGTTCCTACAGCAGGCGCGATGTGCGCCAAACCCATATCGTTTGCGACGAAAAGATCGACTTCGCTCAAAATGGCGGCGGCTTCCGCGAGATCGGTTTTGCCGGTTAATATGATCGGCGTTTTTTCCGATCGTTCAAAAACGTCGTTTGAGACATCCAATTCTTCCGTTGTTCCAACCAAAATAACATTCGCGTTTAGTTCTTTTTGCAGTTTGTCGTTTAGCGCGGCGTAGCTCGCCGCTTGCCAGCGCTTTGCGCGCGAATTTGTCGAACCGACGCCGAGCGCGACAATTGTTTTCGACAAATCGACGCCATTTTTTTTCAGTGTCCTTCTCGCTTCGTCTCTTCGCTCGCCGGAAATCGTTAAATCGACATTCGGGGCGGCGTCCAAAACCGTCTGCGATCCGAAAAATTCCTTTTCGATCTCGGCGACTAGATTCAAATAATAATAAACTTCATGTTTTTGGTCTTTCCATGAAGGAATCTCGATCGGATCTGTCAGCAAAAAGCTTCTACCGTCTTTCGCGTATCCGAATCGTTTCGGAATCCGCGCCATCTTCGCCGTCAGTGCCGATTCAAATGAATTCGGAAATAACACAGCGAGGTCGAATTCTTTTTCTCTAAGAACCTTGCTTTGTTCAATAACGGTTTTGAACCTTGATCTGCCGGCGTCGAACGCCAGAATTTCGTCGATAAAATCGGCGTCGCGAAAAATTTCTTCCGCCCACGAACGCGTGTGAAGCGAAATCCGCGCGTCCGGAAAAATGAGCCGAAGCGCTCGAAGCGCCGGAATCGACATCACTGCATCTCCGATCCAATTTGTTCCGCGAACGAGTATTTTCATTTTTTAACAACACTTGTAGGGGCAGGTCTTGTGCCTGCCCAAAGCGTCTGCAAGACGCTCATTTTTATAAAAATTCAAGATTAAATTTTATTAAACGACTGTTCGCTTCGCTCATTGGGCAGGCACAAGACCTGCCCCTACAATTTAATTAAAATAATCTTTTCAAGCCTTCATTCAAACCAGTCTCCGGTTTCCAGCCTAATTCTTTTGTCACCAAACTCAGATCAGAAACATAATTCTTCGGAGTCGGCGCGGGCAATGGATTGTCCTCGTCGATCACCGCCTGAAAACCCGAAACTTCTTCCATTTTTGAGACCAACTCGCGCAGCGTGAGCGCGTTTTCGCGACCGCCGCCGAGATTGTAAAGTCCGTGTCGGATTATTGAATCGAGAAAACTTTCGCATGCGCGCGCAACATCTTCGACGGCAAGAAAGTCGCGTTTTGGTGTGCCGTTCGCCGGAAGCCGCAAGCGCTCGCCTTTGTTGATCGCATCGGCATAATGCGTCACAAAATTCGGTGTGTTTCCTTCAGTATTCGGAGCGTAAACGGTCGATAAGCGAAAAATACACGAACGAAAATTGTTCTGGTTCGCGTAAAATTCGACATATCTTTCAGCGATAAGCTTTGACCATTCGAGCGCTGTTTGCCCGCCGTAGAGCGTTTCGCAATTTTCGGCAACTTCTTTTTGATTATCGGCAAATCTCCCGTAAACGTCTTTTGTCGAGGCGAAAATAAAGGCAGAATTTTCCTTCATTGAGCGCAAAAGATTTATCGTTCCTTCCACGTTCGTTAAAAAAACCGCCTCGGCGGCGTCCGGCGATTTGTCCAGGTGAGCTGCGAGATGAATTACGACGTCGTAATCCGCAACGATCTGCGCGTCCTGCAAATTCAACAGATCGAGATTTGAACGCCGCGAAAAGTCGTCGGCGTCAAAATATTTCCGAATATGTGTTCCAAGAAAACCGCTGCCGCCGGTTACCAGAATTTTCATATTTTGATATTAGCGCAAGCCTCCAAAAAATTCTTTATTCCTAAACAAAACTAGACACACGCAAGCGAAAACCTATAAGATTTTAGATGGCAACCGCCGAAATCGAAATTCTCACTAACCAAAAGCAGCAATCCAAAATGCCGGACGAAAGCCAATTTAGAAGAAATACAAAGTATATTCCGAATAGACTTCGGCAAAAACCGGTGCGAGTGACATCCTTCAAGGCGCCGCCGCCGAGTCGTTTTCGGCGGATTCTGCACGCTGTTTTTAATCTTTACACTGTGTCGATCGCTACATTTCTGCTGCTCGGCGTACTCTTGACGCTCACATATTTTTGGTTTGAATACTCCGACCGTATCGATCTGCTTCTTCGCGGCGAAGTTTTTACTCGCTCGGCAGGGATTTATTCTGCGCCAAAAACGCTGAAAGTAAACGAAGCGATCACCCGCGACGGATTGATTCAATATTTAAAATCAGCGGGCTATATCGAAAAAAATCAGCAAGCCGATCCTGCGCGCAGTCGCTATTTGATCAAGGAAAACGGCATCGAAATCGAGCCGGGAAACACGGCGCTGCTCGACGGCAACAAGATCTTTCCCGCGCTGACCGTAAATTTTACAAAAGACGGAAAAGCGGTCGAATCGATCAGCGAAACCGAATCTAAAAAGGAAATTGAGAAGGCACAGATCGAGCCAAAGCTTCTGAGTTCGATCGCGGCTGAAGGCGACGGTCGTAGAAAAACGATTTCGTTTGCCGATCTTCCGAAACATCTCGTTAAAGCCATCACAGTCACCGAAGACCGCGCGTTTTTTGAACATTACGGCGTTAATTTTCGGGGAATTGCGCGTGCTGCATGGCGTCGCTACGAAAAGGAAGGCGATGATTCGCCGCTTGCAAATCAGGGCGGATCTTCTATAACGCAGCAGCTCGTAAAAAATCTGTGGCTTAACCGCGAGCAAACGCTTTCGCGCAAGGTTAAGGAAGCGTATATGTCGATAATCCTCGAAACTCGCCTGACGAAAGAGGAAATTTTTACGCTTTACGCAAACCAAATTTATCTCGGACAGCAAGCCGGCGTTTCGATCTACGGCGTCGGCGAGGCGTCAAACGTCTATTTCGGCAAGGACGTTTCACAGCTTACTTTGCCCGAAGCCGCTTTTCTCGCCGGAATTATTCGCAGCCCGAATCGTTACAATCCGTTCAAAAATCTCGAAAAGGTCACCGAAAGACGCAATCAAATTTTAGATTCGATGCGCGAGGCGAACGAAATTTCGTTTGAAGAATCAGCCGCGGCGAAAAACACAAAGCTCGCATTGCACCAAATTGCGAGCGGAAAAGATCTTCAGGGAATGCCGTATTTTTCGCAATACGCGGTCGAAGAATTGCCCAAGATCGTCAGCGATCCAGACGCGCTTCAGCATCTGCGCGTTTATACAACGATCGATCCCGATCTTCAGCGCATCGCCTATGAGATCGTAAATAAAAGACTGGAAAAACTTGATGGTTATTTCAAAAAGAAGGACAAAGGAGTTTTGAATGCGGCATTGGTAGCCATCCGTCCGAAAACGGGCGAGATCGTCGCGATGGTCGGCGGGCGCGATTATCTTGAAAACCAGTTTAACCGCGCGACCGATGCGCAACGCCAGCCCGGTTCGGTCTTTAAGCCATTTGTTTACGCCGCCGCGATAAATTCCGCCTACGATTCGAATTCGCGTGTTTTCACCGCGGCAACTATTTTTAAGGACGAGAAAAAGATCTTTACATACGGCACCGAAACGTATTCGCCGAACAATTACGGTGACACATTTTCAAATCAAGAATTAACGCTGCGCGATGCGCTCGTGAAAAGTAAAAATGTCATAACCGTCGATCTTGGCATGGAACTGAACATCGGGCGCGTTATGAATCTTGCGAACAAAGCAGGCTTGCCGAAGGTCGAAAAAGCGTATCCGTCGATGGCGCTTGGAACTGCAGAAGCCACGCCCTTGCAAATGGCGACGGGCTACACGATGTTTGCAAATCTGGGTGAAAAAGCGTCGCCGATCGCGATCAATCGCGTCACAAATGGCGAAGGAACGACCGTCGCGCTGCCGCAGACCGAAAAGAAAACTGTTCTGCGCCCTGACGTCGCATACATTATGAACGACATAATGAAGGACGTGATCAATCGCGGAACCGCGGCGGAAGCAAAAGCTTGGGGATTTGCTAACTCGAACGGCAGGGCATTTGCCGGAAAAACCGGAACTTCGCGCGACGGCTGGTTTGCCGGATTTACGCCGGAACTCGTTTGCGTCGTTTATGTCGGCTTTGACAATGGCGACGATCTGGGAATGAAAGGTTCGGATTCGGCAATGCCGATCTGGGCTGATTTTATGAAGGAAGCGCTCGCCTCGCATCCCGAATGGAACGGCGATTGGACAATGCCGGATTCGGTTCGAAAGGCGGAGATCGACACGCGCAGCGGCAAGTTGATCCGTGAATTGAACAGCGACGAAGCCGATTCGGTCAAGGCGCAGCAGGACGCGATCAAAAAAAATTCAAATACAAATACCCAAGAGCAGCCGAGTATTCCGAAAGAAATTTATCTAACGAATGTGCCGGTAGAATTTCGGCGCGTTGAGTTCTTTGTCGCCGGAACCGTTCCCAACAAATCACTCTTACCGGTTGGTGAAGATCTCGACGGCGATCTTAACGAAAATCCGCGCGTCACGCCCACACCTTTTACAACGTGGCAGGAAGAACAGCAAAATCAAAACGGCAATCCGAGTTCGCGCCTCCGAGATGCCGCGCCCGCCGAACTCGAACAAAAAGTTACTGTGATGATATGCCCGCTGACCGGAATGCGCGCCACGCGAAACTGTCCGCAAAAGGAGACAAGAACTTTTGATGATGACAAGGTTCCAAAGGAATTCTGCACATTCCACGTCGGGAAGTAAATCAGCGCGTTTTTATACTCTGTCGTTTCTGTGAGGCGGCTTGCAGCGCCTTTCGTACAGATATTTCTTGACTCATCACTCGACGCGATTCGCCGGAAGAAAGTGCGCAGTCTTCGCTGCCGGTGATCCAACTCCATGCCCTCGGACAAAATATAGTTTTGAAAGCCTTTATTTCTCTTACTAATTATTGGACAAATAACATATAATTATTATGATTAAACTCCAGCTAACACTAATAAAAATGCGTGAAAACATTATTTTTCGCAACAATATTAAAATTGCGGGTAAAGGCGCGACCCCGATGCTCTTCGCACATGGTTTCGGCTGCGATCAGAATATGTGGCGTTTCGTCGCGCTGGCATTTGAGCAGGAGTATCAAACTATTTTATTTGATTTCGTCGGATCGGGGAAATCCGACTTAGCGGCTTATAAACCCCGCAGATATGCCGATTTGAAGGGCTACGCGCGGGATGTAACTGAAATTTGCGCCGCGCTGGAATTAAAGGATGTGGTTTTTGTCGGACATTCGGTCAGCAGTATAATCGGCATATTGGCTTCGATTAAACGACCGGAGCTTTTTAAAAGCTTGATTTTGGTCGGACCTTCGCCTTGCTATATCAATGATCCGCCGGATTACATAGGCGGGTTTGAGCGCGCTGATATCGAGGGTCTATTGGATATGATGGACAAAAATTTTATCGGCTGGGCTAATTATCTTGCTCCTGTAATTATGAAAAATTCGGATCAGCCGCAGCTAAGCCGGGAATTGGAAGAAAGTTTTTGTTCGACCGATCCCGTTATCGCCCGCCGCTTTGCCGAAGCTACATTTTTCTCGGACAACCGTCGCGATCTGACGAATGTTCAAACACCCTCGCTGATCATTCAAGTTTTGGATGATGTGATCGCTCCGGTATCGGTTGGCGAGTATTTACATCAAAACTTAAAAAACAGCACATTACGAATGCTCGATGCCAGCGGACATTGCCCTCATTTGAGTCACCCGCAAGACACGATCGAAATCATTAAAGAATATTTGCAAAACATCGAAATAAAATTTAATGGATAATTTATTGGACAATGCGCCCTGTGGTTTTCTGGTGTTTGCCGATAACGGTAAAATCACCGAAATTAATACGACGCTATTGGAATTGCTCGGCTATGAATATAATGAATTATATTCCCAGCATATCGAGAAAATACTTTCCGTAGCGGGAAGAATTTTCTATCAGACCCATTTTTTTCCGCTGCTGAAAATACAGAATCGGGTTGATGAAGTTTATTTATCGGTACGTTCTCGCTCGGGACGGGACATTCCGGTTTTAGTCAACGCGGCTCGCCATCTGCGCGGCGGACAAAACTTTAACGATTGTATCCTCGTGGTTGTGAGCCGACGCAATCAATTTGAAGAAGAAATTCTCTTGGCGAAAAAAAAAGCCGAAGCCGCAACCCGTTCCAAAGATGAATATCTAACGCATGTTTCGCACGAACTACGCACCCTACTTAATGCGATCGTCGGTTGGGCGCAAATGCTGCAAAAAGTAAAAACATCGGATGCGCAAGTTTTTATTCACGCTATTGAAGTCATCGTGCAGAATGCCCGAATTCAAACTCAGCTAATCGAAGATATACTCGATTTTTCACGTATCGTTTCAGGTAAACTCAATCTGGTAGTCGAAGAAATTGATCCTAGGAAAATCATCGAAGCAGCGGTGGACACTGTAATTCCGGCGGCAAGTGCCAAACAGATTACCATTGATATCAAGCTGGACTCAGATATAATTATTCCGGCTAATCCAAGGCGTTTGCAGCAGGTAGTCTGGAATTTGCTTTCAAATTCGGTAAAATTTACTCCAGAAGGCGGCAAAATAAAAATAAAACTAATGCGCCGCGATTCAGATGTGGAGATCAGCGTCAGTGATACGGGGAAAGGCATTTCGGCAGATTTTATACCGTATATTTTTGAGCGTTTTCAACAAGAAGAAAGTTTGCCGGGCGACCGCGCTAGCGGGCTGGGGCTGGGGCTGGCAATCACGCAACAAATTGTCGAACTTCACCGGGGGATAATTCGGGCAGAAAGTCGGGGCGAAAACTTGGGAGCGACGTTTACGGTAACTCTGCCTACCGCCGCAGCTCGAGATATTAATCAGAAATCCAACGCGGCACCGAGGCGCAGGAAGTGAAAAAAGAAACGGAAAAATCTCGATTGAAAATGCGGCGATCCTTTTCATTATTTTTACTCTCAATTGCGCCAAGTCGAGACAAGTTGATTATCCGCGGAACCTCGAGACAAATGAAAAAAGCAGCGAGCCGAGAATTACGCCGCCGGCGCCGGCGAGCGCTCCGTAAAGCGCGCCGGTCTGTCCCAGAATAAATCTCATTCCGAGCAGCGAGGCGGCAACACCGACCGCGATACAAGCAAAACGCAGCGCCCGCGTATCTTTTTGTTCCTGTTTCTGCTCTTCAGACATAGTTAGGGTTGAACGCTGCGCGTTCATGCGAGGGCGTCCGCGCTCCGTTTTGCGATGCGACCAACCCACGGCGCGGTCGTTAAGCGGTTGATCCTTTTCCTTTCGTCGGACGTAGTTTTGTTTGAAACGCTGCTCGTTCATACGGACGCGGGCGTCCGCGCACCATGCTATTTCATCCCGAGATTTTTCATCAGAAAGCCGTAAATGTCCGCCTGTTCTTCGATGACCTTCGCCGTCGGTTTACCCGCTCCATGTCCGGCTTTGGTTTCGATACGGATCAAGACAGGCGCGTCGCCGCCCTGCGCCGCTTGCATTGCCGCCGCGTATTTAAAGCTGTGCGCCGGAAAAACGCGGTCGTCGTGGTCGGCGGTCGTGATCAGCGTTGCCGGATATTTTGCGTCCGTCTTAACGTTGTGCAGGGGCGAATAAGCGTACAACGCCTTGAATTCGTCCGCGTTGTCAGGCGAACCGTAATCCGAAGTCCATGCCCAACCGATCGTGAATTTTGTAAAGCGAAGCATATCCATCACGCCAACCGCGGGAAGCGCCGCTCCGAAAAGATCGGGGCGTTGGTTTAGGACCGCGCCGACGAGCAAACCGCCATTCGAGCCGCCCTGAATCGCCAGTTTTGACGGCTGCGTGTACTTATTCGCAACAAGCCATTCGCCGGCGGCGATAAAATCGTCAAAGACGTTCTGTTTTTTCAATTTCGTTCCCGCTTCGTGCCAGGCTTTGCCATATTCCGCCCCGCCGCGCAAATTCGCTACCGCGAAAACGCCGCCCATTTCCATCCAAACCAGCCGCGAAACCGAAAAGCCCGGCGTTTGCGAAATGTTGAAACCGCCGTAACCGTAAAGCAGGGTCGGGTTATTTCCGTCGAGCTTTATGCCTTTTTTGTGAACGATGAACATCGGGACGAGCGTTCCGTCTTTGCTTTTGTATTTGACCTGTTTGACTGCGTATTTGGACGGATCAAAGGCGACCTTCGCCTGCCGGAAAAGCTCGCTCTTGCCTGTTTTCATATCGTAGCGATAGATCGTCGGCGGAGCGTTGTAGCTTGAATAACTGTAAAAAGTTTCCGTGTCAAAGCGTTTGCCTCCAAAACCACCGGCGGAACCGATGCCGGGAAGTTTTACTTCACGCACGAGTTTGCCGTCGATGTCGTGGATACGGATCTGAGTGTAGGCGTCTTTTAAATAATTCAAGACAAACTGATTGTTGATAAAGTTCACGCCGCCAAGCGTTTCCGCCGCTTCCGGAATTACGTCCTGCCACGCAAGTTCCTTTTCGAGCGCGTTGACCTTCACGATTTTTCCAAGCGGGGCATTCTTATTTGTCCGAAAGTAAAACGTCGCTTCGTCGTTGCCAAGGAACGAATATCCGGCTTCGAGTTTATCGACGAGAGTCATGATCGGAGCTCGCTCCATCGTCAGGTTTTTGAAAAAAATCATTCGCTCGGGTCCGGTGCCTTTACCGACGCCAAGGATCAGCCAGTTGCCGTCCTCGCTGACGGAAGCGCCCACGAAATATTCTTTGTCTGCAGGTTCGTAGACGACATAGTCTTCAGACTGCGGTGTACCCAGCTTATGAAAATAAAGTTTCTGACCGAAAGTATTGACCTTGAGTTCTTTACCTTTTTCGGCTTCGGGAAAACGGCTGTAGAAAAAGCCGGAATTGTCCTTGAGCCACGAAACTCCGCCTTGGCGGTTCGGCGCCAGAACGTCAGCCAGATCCTTTCCGGTTTCGACATCCTTTACGCGCCACTCGCTGCGGTCGGACCCGGCGATCGCGACGCCGTAAGCAACGAGCTTGCCGTCATCCGTAAATGAAAGTCCGGCGAGCGCGGCGGTTCCGTCCGTCGAAAGCTTGTTCGGATCCATAAAAACGCGTCCCGCATCGGCGATCGAATCCGCAATATATAAAACCGATTGATTTTGCAAACCGTCGTTCTTGTAATAAAAATAATGCTTGCCGACCTTAAACGGAGCGGAATATCGCTCATAATTCCAGAGCTCCGTCAGCCGTTTTTTGATCTGCTCGCGCTGCGGAATTCCGCTCAAATATGCGAACGTAATTTTGTTCTGCGCCTCGATCCAAGCCTGAGTTTCCGCCGAATCGGTGTCTTCGAGCCAGCGAAACGGATCGTAAACTTTCATACCGTGATATTCGTCAACTTGATCGACCTTTTTCGTTTTCGGATATTCGATCTTCTGCGCCGAAACCGTGAGAACGAACGAGACACAAATAATTACCGCAAGCCATAACCTTAACTTTTGCATAACATACCTCAAATTTTTGAACGGGTGTTTTGAATTATTTGACGATTTTACTACAAAAGTGCCGCGTTGGGAAAAAACGGCAAAAGAAGGCGCGGCAGAGCTTACCCCATCGGGCTGATGCTTTGTACGTCCTACTGTCGATTAAAAAACCGGCAGATGCTCGTCTTTTCGCGGCTTATCCGAAGATTCGTTTTCGGCTTCGTCCGTTTTTTCTTGCGGAAGCCAGTTGTGTTTTTGGTATAAAAGCTTTTCCATCGCGTCCACGGGCAGCGGTTTTGACATCAGATAGCCCTGACCGAAGTCGCAGCCGAGATTTTGCAGGAGAGCAAGCTGGGTTTCTGTCTCGATGCCTTCGGCGATAACGCGCATTTTAAGATTTTTCGCGAGCGAGATTATGGTTTGAAGTATCTCGGAGTTTTCACCGTTTTCGCCGACGCTGTAAACAAATGAGCGGTCGATCTTGAGCGTGTCGAACGGCAGCCTATGAAGGTGACTTAGCGAAGAATAACCGGTCCCGAAATCGTCAATGCTGAGCATCACGCCGAGCGCTTTAAGGCGATTTAGAATTTCGATCGTGCGCTCTGCGTTTTCCATCGCAGCGCTTTCCGTGATCTCCAATTTGAGCGCCGTGGGCGGAAGAGAAACTGAATCCAGCGAACGCTGAACGTCGTCGATGAGACTTTCGTGCACGAGATGCTTGCCGGAAATATTCACGCTGATGATCATTTCGGCGTAATTTGGTGAAAGCGCGCGCCAGCTTGCGATCTGCGCGCACGTTTGGTCGAGTATCCAAGTGGTGATCGGAATGATCAAACCCGAATCTTCCGCGATCGGAATAAAATCTGCCGGCGAGATAAATCCGCGCGTCGCATGCTGCCACCGAAGAAGCGCCTCAAAACCGATAATTTCGCCGTCTTTGAGCGAGATCAAAGGCTGATAATGCATCGAAAGTTCGTTGCGCTCAAGCGCGAATCGCAGATCGGATTCGAGCTTGATGCGGTCGAGGAATCGCGCGCGCAGCGTTGTATCGAAAATCGCAGCGCCGGCGCCTGTTTCCTTCGCATGATGCATAGCTATATCGGCATCGCGCAGAATTTCCTCCGGATTTGTATATTCCCGCTCGAACCGCGCGATACCGATATTCAATTCGACAAAAATGTTATTTCCGCTCAAGCTGAACGGTTCGGAAATCTTCTGATGGATCTTGCGCGCGATCTTTTCAGCGTCCTCTACCGAAGAAAGATCTTTGAGAACGATCGCGAATTCGTCGCCGCCTAGCCGTGCCACGACGTCGTGTTCATAGAGCAGACGAAGCAGGCGCTTTGCCACGATTATCAGGACTTTGTCACCGACCGTGTGACCTAAACTGTCGTTTATGTTCTTGAACCGGCAAATGTCGAGAAACAAAACAAAAAACGGCGCGGAAGGATCGGACTTGTCGATCAAGTCTCTCAGAACCCCGGCAAAATTTGCGCGGTTCGCGAGATTCGTCAAAGTATCGTGCATCGCGGAATGTTGAAACGCTTCCTTGCTGATGCGTAGCGCGTCACTTACTTTTTCCTCTTTTTCAAGAAGAACCCTCAACTGTTTTGCATAATTCTCGGCTTGCACGGCGCGGGTTCTTTCGGCTTCCGCCTTTTCTCTCTCAGCGTCCTCAGCTTTGCTGATAGCATCGTTTATCTCGCCGATCGATTGCCGGTAAACGAGATACGCAACCCCGAAAGCAAGGAATGCGATCGCGGTCGTTAACAGGTCAGCGTAATTTATGACCTTATAAACAATTCCAGCGAGCCCGGCACCGAAGATCTGCGTGATCGAACTGAAAAAACCTTCGTGCTTCCACGTTTCCCAGAAGTTTTTTCGTTTAACCAACGAGTGAAACGCAGTCGCGAGAAGCGATAAAACAATGAATTGCGAGAAGGTCAGAATTCCAAGCACGGCAATTAAATGTCGCGTGCTTTCCGCCGGATTTAAACCCGCAGTAATGTGCGATAACAAAAGCAAAGCTGCGTAAGCACAGGTCGTCGCTAGTACGGTAATTGACGCGTTCGTCGGAATCATCAATTTTCCGAAACTGAGAGTTCCTTTCGAATTTAGATAATAACAACTTGCCAACATTTCGATCGCGGCAAGCAGGATAGCCGCTTCTCCGCCAAACGTTAGAAACGTTAGAAATATTATTGAATCGGAAAAACTGACTGAAAAATTTGAGCGCGGCAAAGTCAGAACCATCTTCGGCGCAACAAAGACTGCAAAGACAAGTAGCAAAAGAAAATTCAAACTAAAGACATCATGCGAAAGATTCGCTAGGACAAAACTCAGACACAACGCACCGAGCGCAATTATTATGAACTTTAGATAGTCGATAATTTTCACTTTATTGACAAAACGCAAAAAGAAAGATCGTGAAAAATTCAGAAGTTTGGGAAAATTCAATGATGAGATTGGGGGGAGTAGCAAAACCGAAGAGGGTAAGACAAATCCCGCCACTAGTAATATAGCATCAATTAACGAAGAATTGCTACAAAAATTCTCCCGCAAAATCTATTAATCCTAGACATTAAATAAGGCGAACCTTGCGAAATCACCTTGGCAACCGCCGGCTTCAAAATAGATAAAAAAACGCAGCCTATTCGGAATTAGTCGATCCTCCTCAAGGATATGCTCTTTGTGAGAAATTTTTGTGCAAAGCCGTCGACTTGTATACCGGTTATACGACTTCGAACTGGATAGACTGTATACGAAATGTGTAAATTGCAGAAACTTGGGCACTTACCTTGGGATTAGCTGAAATTGTTACGTCGGTATACATTTCTGCGATCCTCCGTTAAATTTTTGTTACGCCGAAGAAGTACACGCTAAGTGACTGTCGACACATCACTTAATGACTTCCTATAAGCACCGGCAAGCTTTGGCACGCGGCTTGTTTAATAGACAGGCATAGCGGAGCAAAAAGCTTCAGATAAATAAAAAAATAAAATAAGGAGAAGAGAAAAAATGAAAAACTTAAGAAATTTAATAGCAGCAGTTACTTTGATGGCGGTTTTGGTTATGGGATCAATTTCGGCGAATGCGGGTATTTTGTTGGGCGACCTGAAGGGGAATTCGGATACTTGCGCCAACGATACAAAGGTTGATTCAGGCATCATAATCGGGGGCTTTACGGGAATAATCATCGGTGGTTTTACCGGAATCATCATTGGTGGCGTATCGGGCACCGGTTGCCAAGAGCAAAGCGACAGCGGAATTTTGTTGGGTGACTAATTTCCAGACGCGTTCCTCTGTGAAGGTTGACGAAGATCATAAAAAAAGCTCGTTGAGAAATCGACGGGCTTTTTTGCTAAGCGGGGTTGTTGGCACGACGAGGTGAAAGACGTCGCAGATTTTCGACCGCGGTAGGCAGAATTGCCAAAAGGTATTCGACGTCTTTCGCAGAATTCTCTTTGCCGAAACTAAACCGGATCGCTCCGCGTGCTAGCCCATCGTTTCTTCCTAGCGCGCAAATAACCGGAGAAGGTTCGAGCGAACCGGATGAACACGCGGAGCCGGTCGAAACGGCGATTCCAAGCATATCGAGATTGATCAGCAAGCCTTCGCCTTCGATAAATCGGAAGGAAATGTTTGAAATATTCGGCAGGCGCGAATCGCGTTTGCCGTTGAGGACGAGGTCGGAGATCTTCTCGCCGATCCCGTCCTCGAACCTGTTCCGAAGATATTCCAATCGAGAAGAATTTTCCGCCAAATTATTTTTTGCCAACTCACAAGCCTTTCCGAAAGCGACGATAAGTGGAACCGATTCGGTACCGCCGCGCCGCTCGCGTTCCTGATGACCGCCGATATTTTGCGGATGAAGCCGCACACCGCGCCGCGCATACAAAGCGCCGACGCCTTTCGGCGCGTAAATTTTGTGTCCAGAAAGCGAGAGCAGATCGCAGCCGATCTCTTCGACGTCGACCGCAATTTTCCCAGCAGCCTGAACTGCATCGGTATGAAACCAGATCTTTCTACCGTTTTCTCTCAGTTCGTGGACGAGCTTTCCGATCTCTTCGACCGGCTGAATCGTGCCGATCTCGTTGTTTGCGGTCATAACCGATATCGAAACTGTGTCATCGCGAAGAGCATTCTTCACATCTTCGATTCTGACGATTCCATCTTCATAAACCGGCAGATACGTGACTTCGTAACCACTTTTTTCCAGATCTTCGCAAACATTTTTAACCGCCGAATGCTCGATCGTCGACGTAATAATATGTTTTCCGCATTTGTTATTTGCTTCCAAAAGCCCGCGAATCGCGAGGTTGTTTGCCTCAGTTCCGCCGGAAGTGAAAACGATTTCGTTCGGACGCGCGTTGATCAAATCCGCAACCTGATGCCGCGCTTTATCAACGGCGGCGCGCGCTTCCTGCCCGAAAAAATGTATGCTCGACGCGTTGCCGAATTTCTCGGTCAAAAAGGGAAGCATCGCCTCGACGACCTCACTATCGATTGGCGTCGTTGCGGAATTATCTAAATAAACGCGGCGCAACATACTTTGATTTTATCTAAAATACGCGGCAAAGACGAACTTATGTTGCTCTCGCTCCGTTAGATAAGATAAAGTAAAACGTTGCGGCATGAGACGGCATCAAAACGGTGACTCGTTATTTTAGAAGGAAATACAATGGATTTTGCAACAAAGGAAATTTTTAAGCGCTATGCGAGCATCGTCGTCGGAAGACCGATCTCGCCCGTTTTTTTGAATATTCTCGTCACGAGCGTCTGCGATATGCGCTGCACGCACTGCTTTTTTACGGAAGAGCTCGACGATCGTCCGCGTAAAAAATTGCAGATGAAAGCGGACGAGATCGGTAAAATTTCGGAAACGCTGGGCGGAAACCTCGGCGTGCTCGTGCTCGCCGGCGGCGAACCGTTTACGCGCAAGGATTTACCCGAGATCGTTCGCGCATTTTACGAAAACAACAAACTCGATTCGGTTTATTTGATGAGCAACGGTCAGATTCATCAGCGAATTTTACCGGATGTTGCGCGGATTATGGATGAATGTCCGAATCTGAACGTGTCGGTCGCCCTCGGAATTGACGGCGTAAAATCCGCGCACGAAAAGATTCGCCGTAAAGAGGGAAGTTGGGACAAAGCGATCCACACGGCGCGCACGCTGCAGCAGATGAAGCGCGAACAATATCCGCGTCTCGATATCCAAACCTGCACGTGCGTGATGCATTCGAACGAAGACACGATCTTCGAATGGTATGACTTTTTGAAACACGATCTGAAGCCGGACAAAGTGAATATTAACTATATTCGACCGCCTTCGGCTGATCCGAAAGAATTGGAGTTTGACCATAAACGCTACGCCGAACTTTCGCAAATGATCTTGGACGACACGAAAAACGCCGCGCTGAAAAACAATTACGGCGGAAAATCGGGCTTTTTCAAAGCAGCCGTGGATATTTATATGCACGATATCATCGCCAAAACCAAAGAGGAAAACAAGGCGCAGCTCAAATGTTATGCGGGAAGCGCGGGCGCGGTGATCTACGATAACGGCGCGCTGTCGTCATGCGAAAACAAGCCCGACGTTTTGAATCTGCGCGATTACGATTGGAATTTCCAAGCCGCCTGGCGGACGAATTTAATGAAAGACCGCCGAGTCGAAGCCGGCGCGGGCTGTTTCTGCACGCACGAATCGAACTGTTTTTATCCGAGCTTGCCGTTTAACGGGAAACATTTGATCAAGATCAAAAAGCTTGAAAAACAAATGAAAAAAGCGGCGAAGCATTTAGGATCGAATCAGCCGACGGCGGAAGGCTTGGCGGTCAAAGCGTAAGGTTTGTCTTTTTCCATGGTTTCTTACGACTGTAAGGCTATGAAAAGATTTACAAAAAATATCGTTTTAACGCTGGCTTTACTTTTGACAATCGGGACACTTTTGACTTGCGATTCGGTTTCCGAAACGGCAGACAATGCTAATTTCGCTACGGCGAACATAAACGGAAACCTCAGTGGAAATGAAAATCGTTCAAACCGAAACGATAACTCCAACGCCAAGCGCAACTCAAACGTAAATAGGAATTCCAATGGAAACCGAAACGAGAACGGAAACCGGAACGGCAACTCTAAATCGAATAATAACCGGAATTCCAACGTCAACGACAACTCGAACCGCGACGATGACGACGGCGACCGCAGAGGTCGGCGCGGCAGAGGACGCGGCGGAAGAAGCGGGCGCGGTTAAAAGCTTATCTAAAGGTCAACCGCCGCCACTGGAAAGAATGCAGAAAAACGCACCGAAAATTCTCATAATCTCTTCCGACACCGGCGGCGGACATCGCTCGGCGGCGCAGACAATTGCGGAAGGTTTGCAGAAACTCTGGCAGGGCGAGTCGTTTGCCGTTCGGACGATCAAAGCGGTCGAAGAATCGCATCACATCACTGAAAAACTCGTAAATCTATACAACTGGATCTTGCGCAATAAACAAGGCTGGATGAAATATGTTTACTGGGCAATGAATCGTTTTCGCCCCGAAACGCGAGAGTTTTTTTACCGCCGCTGTTTCGGGTACGTAAAAATGCAGTTCGAAAAATGGTGCCCGCACATTGTCGTCAGCGTGCATCCTTTAACTCAGCATTTTTTCGCGCGAATCCTGAAGGAGCTGAATCTCGCGGAGCAAATTCCGCTGGTAACGGTCGTAACTGATCCGTGTTACGGTTTTTGGAAAGGCTGGGCGTGCGACGACGTTTCGCTTTATCTCGTCGCAAACGAAGGCGCGCGAAGGCAGCTGATCGAATACGGGATTGTTGCAGAAAAAATAAAGATCGTGGGAATGCCGGTTAACCCGAAATTTCACGAGCTCGATGAAAAAGACGCGCAAAACGCCCGCCGCGCGTTCGGACTCGATCCCGATAAATTTACTGTTTTTGTAAATGCGGGTTGGGTCGGCGGCGGAAATATTCCGCAGATCTTCAAGGAATTTGTTCGCGGCGATCTTGATGTTCAGGCGATTTTTCTTGCGGGAAAAAACGAGGAGTTGAAAAAAGAAGCCGAAGCTTTAGCCAAAACTGCAAAGTTTCCGATTAAAGTTATCGGTTATTCGGACGAGATAGAAAAATTGATGCAGTCGGCAAACGTTATGATCTCAAAACTCGGCGGTTTGACGACATTTGAAGCGCTCGCGTGCCGTCTGCCGATCATTGCCGACGCAACGACGCCGCCGATGCCGCAGGAAGCCGGAACCGTCGATATGATTCGGGAAAAAGGCGCGGGAATTCTATTAAAGAAATCTTCGGATATCGTTCCGACGATCCAAAATCTCATAACGGATACGAAAAAATATTTGGAAATGAAATCCGCGACCATAAGTCTAACGATCCCGAATTCAACGCAAAATATCATCACCGAAATTGCCGCGCTTCTTCCCGCAAAAAGTGAAGTTCCAGAAACTCAGCCTATCGCGGCGTAAATTAACCGAATTCCATCACTTGTCGTTTTTCCGCATTTTCATTAACCTTTTTATTTGAATTCCAAATTCCGGATCCAAATTTCAAATTGGGAAACGCCTTGTGATCCGGATTTTTTTAGGAGATTAATAAGTTGAGTCTTTTACTTGAAGGGAAACGCGCTTTTATTTCAGGCGGTACGCGCGGGATCGGAGCCGCGATCTGCGAGCTTTTTGCGCGTGAAGGCGCAGACATCGCTTTTAATTACAACTCGCGCGACGATCTTGCGGATGAAGTCAAAGGTAAAATTGAAGCGCACGGACGCCGCGCTCTTGCAGCCAAAGTTTCCGTTACGGATCGATACGGAATGAAGCATCTTGCGCGCGAGATTGCCGAAAAATGGGGCGCGATCGATATTTTAGTAAACAACGCGGCGGTTAACAAAGGCGACAACTTCGCAACTACGACCGATAAAAGCTGGGATTGGGTGATCGATACAAACGTGAACAGTCTTTTCGCCGTCACCAAGCCTTTTTACAAACAAATGATCCGCCAGCGCGCGGGCTCGATCCTGAACATCACTTCCGTTGGCGCGCTTCGCTCGCTGCCGACATCGGTTCATTACGCAACTTCAAAAGCCGCGATGATCGGATTTACGAAATGTCTTTCGCGCGAAGCGGCAAATTTTGGCGTGACGGTCAACGGCATTGCCGCCGGAATTTTTGATACCGATCTTGCGCACACTTTGCCCGAAAGACTTCTTCAAATGCACGATTTTTGGGTGGCAAAAGGTCGTTTGGGAAAACCGGAAGAACTCGCCGAATTCGCCGCATTTATGGTCAGCGACCGCAACAGTTTTATGAACGGCGAGATCGTCATCGTTGACGGCGGAGCGATAACCTAAAATTTACAATTCCTTTTTCATTACGTGACACGAAAAGCGCTTTTCGCCGTAATAAAAGCCGGTTTCGCCGACGATCGTAAAGCCGAGCTTTTCGTAAAACCCGATCGCCCGCAAATTTAGATCGAAAACTGAAAGCCAAAGCGCGTCAAAGCCGTCTGCCTTCGCTTCATCGAGACATTTCGCCATCAAGACGCGTCCGATTCCGTGCCGCGTTAATTTTTCAAGAACATAAAGGCGATGAAGCTCGACAATATTTTCGTCTTTCACGCATTCGGCGGGCTGACCTTTTCGCAATTTGGCATAGCCGACCGCTTTTCCGTTGATCTCCGCGATAAAAAATTTCGTATTTTTGTCTTCTAATTCGGCGCGAATCGTGTGCGGATTGAAATACTTGGCGATATATTTCGCCATATCTTCCGGGTCGTCGGTTTCAAAATACGTTTCGTAAATCGTTGTTCCGCCCAATGCCGCGAGCAAATTCGCGTCTTTTACTTCGGCGCGGCGGATCGTTACCGGTTTGTCCAAGCTATTTTTTCGCTTTCCACTTTTTGATCTGGTCTTCGAGCGCGATTATTTGAGGCGCGCTTGCCGGCGGCGTCGAGGTCTTGCCGAGCTGGACGGCTTTTTCAGCCAGCGCGATCGCCTCACTCGTTTTTCCCATTTCTGCCAAAATACCTGCTTTTATGCCAAGATTTCCGAGCGTTTCGCGCGCGTTTATCGATTCTTCGATCCAAGCCAATGCTTCTTCGTAATTGTTCTTCAACTTAAAAGTTCTGACGTAACTCGCGCCTTGGTTAAACGCTCGAAAATCGTCGGCTTTGCGCGTTTTTATTGCTTCGCGCACGGAAGAAAGCACTCTGCCGTGGATGTCGCCGATGTCGAACGTAAACGGCACGGCGATCTTTTCCCAGCGCAGCACGACCTTTGCGCTGTTTGCGGTGACGTCTTCGACCTCATAAGAAAGCGTTTCGTGCATTTCCGCTTTTGCCGGACGCACCTTTACGCGCAGCGCGTCGTTTTTCTCCTCGTACGTAAAGCTTCCCCATTTCGCGTTGTCTTTTGAAAAGATCAGCGTCCAATCGGTTTTGGTCGGAATGATATGAAAACCGTATTTCCCGGCGGCGAGCGCCTGTCCGTTGATCGAAACATCGCGGCTGAATTCGATGGTTGTATTCTCATTTGCGCCTGTGCGCCAAACCTGTTCGTACGGGACGAGACAATCGTAAAGATTGTTGGCGATCGGAATGACATCCGTCGTCGTGCAACCCCAAATTTTTCGTGCTTTTACGTTTGGGCGGTGATAAACGATCGAAACTTTGGCGTCGCCGACAGTTTGCGAGACTTCCTGACGCTGACTTTCGCGCGGGATGCTCAACTGCCCGTAAGCGGCGGCGCTTAAAACAACAATAAAGACCAATGCAAGCCTTTTCATAAATTATTTCTCCAATACTTCCTTCGCTTTTCTCACAAAAGTGCCGATCATCGCGCCGATACTTTTTTTCATTTCGCTGCTGATGATGGCTTCGCCCGCAAGCCCGGCGAGAAAATGCAGCTCGCGCGCCGAGCTTCGGCGCAATTCGACGAACTGTGTGAACTGCACGAGCGTCAAATTTTTTCCTTTTTCCAAAAACTCCGCCGCAAAGCGCAAAATATTCTTTGCCTCGCCCGCCGCCGGCGACCACTCGATGATTTCCTTTTCGTCCTCTGTTTTTACCACGGCAAATTTCTGCATCATCGAGCCGACGATCGGAATTTCCGCCCGCACCGTCCAATGCGCAATGCCTTTCGCGTCAAGATGTATGCTCTCGACGCCCGGCATAAAATCCACAAAATTCTTTATATCGGCAAAAAACCCGCGCGCTGCGTCGAGACTCGTTTTCACCTCGACCGTATCACTGTAATTGGCTCTGATCGTAAACATAAAAACAAAAAATTCCCCCTTGAAGTTACCTTTATTGTGCAGGATTTAGCGATGCGGACGCAAGTTTCTTAATTCAGAAACGCGCACGAAGTAAGCGTGGATTCATTGGAGCGGTAGGTCGTGCGTCTTCGGAGACGCTTACTTCGTGCGCGTTTCTGATCCGGTTTCTAATTCTTCAATGACAAACGGAACGTCTCCCTGTCCGTATAACACATATTCAATGGCAAGAGCTACATGCCTCGCTGTCCATAAATACCGCCGACTCCGTCCGCGTGACCATATTTTATCGTCGCTCATTACCTGAAATTCTTTTTTCAAACGCTTCGTTGAGTATGCCTTTAACGCGTTAGCAATTCGTTCCGGTTTCATCGGTGCAGAGACCACTGCGTGAACATGATTGCTTCTGACGTTTATGGCTTGAAGAAAGTATCCGCGTTGCGCACAAATATCTTTTATCGCATCTTCGACCATTCTACGGGCACGCTCGTCCAAGAGAAATTGCTTCTGTTTCATCTTTTGTCGCCTGAGTTGTTCGAGAGTTGTATCGGGAGCAATTTTCGGAGCTCCATAAATGTTTTTCCCGTGCGAATCGACCGAATAGCGTTTGTCACCGTGGAGCCACGTGCCGTAGGTGCGAAATGTAATCAGATAAGCCAATGGAAATGGATTCTCGTTCCAATCTTCGTCCGTCATATTACTGTTCCAACAATTACGCTTACTGCGTGCGCGTTTCTGATTGATCGTCAAAACGTTCCGTTAAAAAGTATCGAATTAAAAAACGGGCGCGTTGTTGAGCGGAAGATGCCGCGGAAGAACGGTTCTTCGGCAAAGAGGATGACGTGCCCGGCGCCGTTTGGTTCGTCGATGACGTAAGCCGTGCCTTTTAAGAGGCGTTCGGTATTGTCTTCCCAAACGAAGCCGGAGATGGTCAACGGTTTTTTTGGTTTCGGTTCAAAGATAAGCGCGTTTGAGCCTTCCTTTGAGATACGGAAAAAGAAGCCGGACGCGAGCAGAACGGGAAGCTCGTCGGTTTCCAAGCCGTATGTCAGATAGGTTGTGCGGTCGACAGTGGCGCGCATTATTGCGCCGGGAACGCCTTCGGGAACTTTGCCCGCGGCTGCCGAAGGCGAAGCGATCGGCGGCAGAACTTCAGCCTGCCAGTCTTTTTTGTCCGTCGCGGGTTCGACGGGCGGAGTCGGCGCGGGCAGAGGCGATTTCTGCGTTTTTGGAGTCGGCGTTGGTTTTGCTTCGGTTTCGGCTTCCTTGCGTTTGTCGGTTTCCTCGTCTTCCGTTACTTTGCCTTTTTCCTCGTCGTCTTCGCTGCCGACCATTTTTGAGGACGAAAGCGCCACGTCTTTTAAGGTAGTGAAAACGGACGCGCCGCGAACGGTGATCAGAGTTCCGCCGCCGGCGACCCACGATTTCAGCGTGGAAACGCCGCCCTCGCCAAAATCGCTGAAATATCTTCCGGCGGAGCCGTTGGGCATTATCAACACGTTGTAATTTTTTAGCGCGCCGCCCTTTATTCCGGCGATCGAAACGGGCGTGAAGTCGATGCCGTAGCGGTGAAGCGTCCACCAGATCGAGCCGAAAGAGGTTTGATCGACGCCCTCATCGGCGACGATCGCGATGCGCGGCGTCTGCAGCGAAAAGACGTATTCGCTGCCGACATTTGTGTCACCTTCATCTGTGTAGCCGGAATTTACGGCGAAAACGTCGACGCCGAGCTCTTTTGAAAGCCGCGTCACGGCTTCGTGTATGCCGTCAGCATTGCGCGAAATGCGGACGACAAATGTTCCGCGATCGTAATTTTTCCCGCCTGCGGTTAGAGGCTTGCTCGCCACCGCGACGCGAAAGCCTTCTTTTAACAATCGAATCGCAAACGCGCCCGCGCCGTCGCTTTTATACGGAATGACGTATGCGACGGAAGCGCGCCCGGTAACCGAGCCGCGTTTGGCGTTTTGGAGAAATTCGGCGGTGACGGCGGTCGAATTTACATTCGGCGTGTCTTCCGTCCAGAAAGCGTCAACGCCGAAAGCGAGCGGCAAACTCCACGCGGTGATATCGTAAAAGCCGTAATCTTCCTTTGGCGTCGAAGCGCCGCGCATCTCGTTTCGTTTGAACTTGCGCATATTGTCTTTGACGAAAGCGTCGTCCTGCGGCGTTTCCTGTTCCATCAAGGCTTTGATCAGACGCTTTTGCGGTTGGTTGAGATCGATGATGTAAGAACCGGCGGGAAAAGTACGCGATGTTTTCGGCGCGTCTTTTTGCATATACGTATGCGCGGAGTTTGACGAGAAAGAAGCGTTTGCGACTTTTATTTCAATGCGCGCGCGCTGCAGAATTTCCATCATTTCCGCCGTTTTAACCGGATCTTTTTCGCGCAAGATTACGATGCGCTGAAGCTTTTCGTTTTTTGCCTCGAGCGCGCTGCGGCGGAAATCGAAATAGTCGCGCAGCCTTTGTTCCCTGTTTTTTGCGAGCGTTTCGAGCGTCGTCATCGAGGCGACGTAATGTTTTGCGATCGCCGATCGCAGCGTGACGATCGTGCCGTCGTCGCGCGTCCAGCGCAAACCTTTGAAGCCGCCGCCGTCGGTTTCATACGTCATTCCGATCGCGCCGTTAAGCGACGGATAAGAATCCCAATAGCCGGGATAAAAGAGATCGAAAATATCGCGGACGTAGTAACTCCATCGATTCCGGTCAAAAGCCGAGGCGTTTGCGCGCCCGAAGATATCGAGCCAATTATTGGTCGCGGGCTGCGGCAAATTCGGGTTTATCGGCAGCGCGGCGGGCGGAAAGAAAAACTGCGAAGGCTGTCCGTGATGATCGACAAAAACCTGCGGATTCCATTCAAAAAACGCCTTTTGCATATTCTGCGTTTCGATCTGCGTGGCGGCGATATTGTCGCGGTTTAGATCGAAGCGAAAACGATTGAATCTGCCGGCGACCGACCACGGTTCACGATGCTCTATCGCAAATCGGTCGGCGTTTTCCGTCGCGACGGAGTTGTACCACGTGACAAAACGCTCGTGACCGTCGGGATTTTCGCCGGTCAGGATGAGCGTGACGCATTTGTCCAAAATATTGAGCGTTTGCTCTTCATTCGAAGCCGCGAGCTGATACATAACCTGCAGCATCGCTTCAAACGATGCCGATTCATTGCCGTGGATCGTGTAAGCGAGCATCGCGATCGCCGGATTATTTCTGATGATCGGATCAACGCCCGCCTGATTCGATCGCACCGGATCGGTCAAATGCGAGTTGTTGAGCTTTATTTCGTCGAGCCGCGCCATATTGTTTGGCGACGTGATGGCGACGATGTGCTGCATTCGAAATTCATTGGTCGTACCGATGTCGAAAATCCGGACGCGGTCGGGTGCGGTTCGAGCGAGCGCCTCGATATATTTTTCCATCAGCGCGTAATTTGTGTGAAAATCGCCGACGTCATAACCCAAAACCGCCTGCGGGCGCGGAACCTGCGCGCGATATTCGCCGCGCGTGTAAAAATCGAATTTTTCTTCGGTTTGAGAAAATACGAAGCCAGCCGATAATAAAAGAAAGATCGAGGTTAGCAGAAAGGTTGTTTTTTTCATCAGATCCGTTTGATTTCAGAACTCTATTTTGTCGAACTTTTTAGATATTAAACCGTTAGAACTTAAACGCAAACCGTTATGGAAAGTTTTCAGGAAATATATTGTATTCGCTGCGGCTCGCAAAAAATGAAGCGCTGGGACGAACTGAACGCCGAGCAAAAATTTCTCGTTGAAAAGCTGCCGATGAGTGCGGAGTTTTCGCTTGAAGAAAGAAAAAAGCACCGCTTTTGCGAGCGATGCTGGTTTGAAGTAACAAAATCCGACTCTGAAAAAGTTTAGGGAATGAGCCTTACGCCGAAATCGAAGAACTTTGCTCCGACCGCGGTACTGGCATTCGAATTTCCCGAATTTATCAAATAAAAGCCGTATTCACCGTTTTTCAGGGTCACTTTCGGTGTGATCTTAAAAACGCCGTTTCCAAGGTCTTCGGCATTATATTCGACGACATATTCATCAGAAAGTCCGCCTTTTGCACCAAATGCGTTCGCTTTGCCGATCGTAACTTCGCGATTATCGCTCCGGACGTTGAATTTAATCAATGTAAATTCATTCGGCGTCGACGGAATGCCGCTTGAAGTATTCAAGCCGCCGGTGTTTTTATCGAGATAAAAGTAGAAAACGGGCTGCGCTTGGTTAAGCTGTAATTTGGCGGTGGTTCCCGGCAGGTTGGCTTTGATCTTAACTTTTCCGATGCCGTAGGTCATAGACGAAGTCCATAAACCGCCAGTCCGATTCTGGGCTGAAACGTTTGGTGTAAGCTGCGTCATTTTTTTCACGCCGTCTTTTTCTTCATACAAATAAATACCATATCCGTGCGGCGAAGCCGGATCGTTCGGATCGCCGTTTACGACCCCGGATGTGTTAGTTGTCGTTGAACTGGTTTTTCCACTTTTGGCTTCGAACATTGCGCTAACGACATCGTCGCCAATACCCGCCTGCTTCAATCGAATTAGCGCATCGGTCGAAAGATCGAAACTTGTCTTCGAAGTGCGAATCTTATTAATGATAACCGCGCCGCTCAAGCCGGCTTTGGCTAGCGTGATAACTTCGTCGTTTGTCATTATTTCTTCGCGCGAAGCACCTTGTTCCTGCGCGATTGTCGTAGCGCCGGCGGCAAACAAAAGCGAAACCGCGAGCACAAAAACAGCAGAAATCGTAAATTTTTTCATAAAAAATATCTCCTTCTAAAACTAATAAATTGTTGCAAAATTATAGTGTCTTGTCCGAAACTTTGCGCCATGTGTAACTTTCTTTGGCGCGAATCTTCAAATTCGGACGATAAACGCGAACATTCAGGGCATATCTTACACCGATTTTTCGTTCCCTGCTAGGATAATAGCCCAAACTATAGATTTTTCGAAGCTCGTCGGCAATATTTGCAAACGCGCGATTCAGATTTGTCGTCGATGAAACGCGATAGGTCCGACCGCCGGTTTCTTTTGAAATGTCATTCAAAAAGCCGCGCGCCGCTTCGTAATCTTCTTCTCTCTCGCCCTTTATTTTCGGCATTTGGACAATGTGCGCCCGACCGTTATCGTCATAAAAAACCTGTGAATTTTCCTTTCGGCTTTTCTGAACGTCGTCATAAGTATCGTACTGAAGCGGATATATCAAAACATCGCTTTGAGCGGCTCTTTGCAAAACATCGGAAAAAGTAATATTTTGGCTGCTCGTATCGACGCCGTCGCTCAGCAGAACGATCGCTTTTCGACCTTCGATCTTACCGAATTTCTCATTCAAAACCAGATCGAGCGCTGTGTAAAGACTAGTTCCCGAAGCAATTCGCGCCGCTTCGACTGCCAGGCGCAAGACCTTGCGATCATTGGTCGGCTCGCATAAAACGCGCGCTTTTTCGTCAAATGAAACGACCATTACTCTGTCGTCCGCGCGAAGCTGACGGATAAAAGCAAGAGCGGCATTTTGAATTTCCTGCAGCTTAAAAACACTCGAATAGCTCATATCCAAAACAAGAGCGACGGTGAACGGCTGATCCTGATTTGAAAAATATGCGATTTCCTGCTCGACGCCGTTTTCAAAGATCTTGAATTCGTCTTTTGTTATGTCTGAAACGGGTTTGCCGCTCGCGCTGCTGATCTGCACGGGAATGATCACGAGATCGGTTTCGATTCGAATAATGTCGTCATCATTCGTGTCCCGGTTGTTTTGCGTCTCGACTTCGCTTTTTGGCTTTTCAATGTGCGGCGAGCTTTCGGAATAGGTCTTAATACGACCAGATTGCCCGTTTCCGAGGCTAAATGCGAGAACAAGAAAAAAAATTGCAAGCGTAAATCTTTTCATTCGGGTTGTGAGAAATTATACATTTTTGCGCGCTCATTTGAAAGAAAATAAAAAAGCACCGCCGGTGATTACGGTGCCTTGTCCACAAATCGATTTAACGCGCACGGAACTCGCCTATTTCGATTTTTTCTTTTTATCTTTTTTGTCTTCGGTAAAGTTCTTTTTGGCAATTCTAACGATCTCGTCAGCGACCTCGCTTCTCGTATCGGCTGAATTGCCGCCGAAAATTCCCTTGCTGATGTCGCCGTCAACAAGCTGATGAAGAACGACTTCGCCGGTCGCGGCATCGATAAATTTGACGTCTGCAACCAGTTTTGTTTTTCCGGTTCCCATGCCGACGATATATCGCATCGCCCGGTTTCCTTTGTCGAACTTTACGATCTCGCCCGAAATTTTCAGCGTCCGCGTCTCAGCCGACGCCGGAACCTGAGCTTCGCCCGCACCCGTCACCCGCGCAAAAGCCGGCACTTCTCGCAGCTCGTGAATTATGATTTCCGTCAAAGGATCGAGCTTGTCCGCCGGATACTCTACGCCCTCACGAATCGTAAATTTTTCGACTTCGATATTTTGATAGATCTTTTTGGTTGATTCGGTCTGCTGCGCAAACGACATAGCGGTAAAGAGCAGGCACGCCGAAATAGATAAAAACAAATACTTTAACTTCATATTACTCCCTTTTTATTGTTCTGGATTTTCTTAAAGAGGAAAAATTCAAAAAGCGTTAGTTGAAGTATTCGCATATTCGGTTGCCAAAAAATTTTATGCCTCAACAATTAGTTTTTGAAGATGCTTTCGAATGAGTTCCGTACGCTGAGGCGGTGAAAGGTTAGCTTTTCGATTAGATCTTCGATTGAGGAAAGGTTCATTCTCTTCGCGATAATCTCAACCGTAGATCTATTTGCAAGCGGCAATCGCGTCGAGCGTCCGATCAAAAGCCGGAGATTGTGATCTAGTTCGGAGAGAAATCGATACCCATCTGAAAAATTTTGAAGATCTTCGTCGTTCAGCGATTTTTCCGCGTGAAGTTTTTCCAGGGCGAAGATCGTGGAACGATCATTTGCCTCGTCAGGAATATTATCGCGGAGCTGTAAAAATCGAACGGCAAAATAAATGTCCAACATTCCGCCCGATCCAAATTTTATGTCGATTTCCTTACCTTTGCGCGCGCCCGATTTTTTCTCTTCAAGGCGCTGCCGAATGCTCTTGGTTTCTTCTTTTAGGTTGTTTTCATCGATCTGTTTCGCGTTGTCGTGAATGATGGTTCGCGCTTCATTTTCGACCGATTTCGCGAAATTCAGGTCGCCGCCAACCGTTCGAAGTTTTACGAGCGCGAGCCATTCCCAGATCGCGGCGCGCGTTTGCAGATAATTCAAAAACGTGGATCTTCCCACCGACGATGCGCCGTTTTTGCCGTCGGGACGAAGGCGCAGATCGACGCGATAGAGATGCCCGTCGCGCGTAAAACTCGATAAGGAATTAACAAAAATCTCGACCGCGCGGCTATAAAATTCGGCGTGGGTAAGATCTTTGTCCGGCAGCGGTTTTTCGTCGTCGTAAATCAGGATCAGATCCAGATCGGATTCGTAGTCGAGCCCGCCGCCGCCGAGTTTTCCGACGCCCAAAACGGCAAAAGGAAACTCACGGATCTGCGTTCGAAACCACTTTTCAAGCTCGAGTTTTGTAATAAAAAGCGCCGCTTCGATGGCGGCTTCGGCAAGCCGCGTTTGCGCGTCTTTGTTCTTTTCAAGCGGGAGCTTTTTTGCGACGTCGGAAACGACGATGTTGAGCAAAAACCGCGCCCATGAAGTTCGCAGCGCAGCGATTCGGCGCGCAAAATCAGGTTCTTTTTTTACGGAATCGAAAAGAAGCTCGTCATAATTTTCGTTCTCAAAATCGCGCTTTGTTCCCAAAAGTTCTTTTTTTAAATCGAGATGTGCGGCAAACATTCCGGAAAGGCGCGGCGAAATTTTCAGCGGCGTCTCATCCGATTTTCGAAAGCGCGGAATGTCAGCCTCTTTTAGTTTTTCGCCTGATTGTGCGGGTAAAAGTTCCGCGGACGCCTTTCCGCCAAAAACGCGCGTGAAGATCCGGTTGACATTTCCAGTGTGTCTTTCCAATTCGCGATCGAATTCCGATAAATTTTTACAAAGTACGCGCTTCGCGAGTAAGTCACGTTTTTCCTTATTTTTTGGTACGACGTGCGTCTGCAAGCCATTTTCCATCTGAAGGCGATGTTCCAAGCGCCGAAGAAACGCGTAAGCGTCAGAAAGTTCGGTGTGTTCTTTTTCGCTCACCAAATTGCGGTCGCTGAGCCGCGCGAGACTTATCAGTGTATGCGAAGCCCGAAGCCATTGATCGCGCCCGCCATACGCGAGCTGCAGAGCCTGCGCTATGAATTCGATCTCGCGAATTCCGCCGCGCCCGAGTTTTACGTTAAATCCGCTTTTCGAAACTTTTTCAAGATCAATCTTTTCCTTTGAAAGCCGCACATTTTCAAGCGCGTCTTCGACGTTTTCCGTTTCCGAAAAAACGGAATTTTCAACCGCATCAAAAAATTTGCCGAAAACATCGGCGTCGCCGGCGGACGCGCGTGAGCGGATCAAAACCTGCTTTTCCCACTTTTGCGCGGAATTTCGATAATATTTGACCGCTTCGGCTAGCGAGATCGCCAGCGCGCCGACGCGTCCGTGCGGACGAAGACGCATATCGACGCGATACGCCGAGCCTTCACCGCTCTGCGCGGCAACGAGCCGAACGATATTTTCGGAAAGTTTTACAAAATATTCGCGATTCGCCGTCTTGCCGCGCGAGCCTTGCCCGGAAGTGGAACCCTCGCCTGAATAGAGAAAAAGCAGATCGATGTCGGAAGCGTAATTCAGTTCTTTCGAACCGAGTTTTCCGAGCGCGACGATACAAAATTTCGCTGCCAACTCGCGTCCTTTTTTGTCGGTTTCGAGCGGAACGCCGTAGCGATTGTCGAGTTCCTGACGTGCCAATCTCAGCGCGTATTCCAAAACCGCGTCGGCGAGATTTGAGATCTCTTCGGTTATTTCGGCAATCACGCCGAGGCTGCGAATGTCGCGCAGATAAATTCGCAAAAGCTCGCGGCGGCGAAACCGGGCAAACAAAATATTCGTTTCGATTTGCGAATTTGTTAAAGCGAAACGTGCCAGCGATTCGAGAATTTCGTCTTTTCCGCGAACTTTTGCGGAAGCGCGCTGACGGTCGAGCCAGGAAATGTAATTCGGATTTTGCAAGATCGTTGCGGACAGAAACGGGCTAAATGCGGCGAGCGTCAAAATATCTGACAGCAAGCCTTCCTTTTTTTCCAGTTTTCGCGCTTGCGATGGCGATTTTTCCGTCAACTGCTCGAAAAAACGCCGAGCGCCGTCAGCATCGGGCAAGTCTTTTATCAGCGATTCGAGCTTTTCCATATTTCTATGCTTGGTTCACAGACAACCGCGAACAAAAAATGCGGTAAAATTCCTGTGAACTCTGTGGCTAATTGTAAATGACAAGATTTGAATTTCAAGTTGAAGCGAATTTTGCAAAAACGCGGCTCGAAGATTATCTTTGCGAGAAATTTCCGCATTTGAGCAAAATGTATCTGCGCGAGTTGATAAAGGAAGCTAAATGCGAGGTTAACGGCATTGCCGAAAACCGCGGGCGAAAGCTCCGGCTCGGTGATTTTATCGAGATCGAAGCCGATCTTCAAAGAGAAACCGCGATGATGCCGCAAGCGATCCCGCTCGAAATCGTTTTTGAAGATGAGGAAATCATCGTCATACATAAACCAGCCGGAATGCTTGTTCATCCGACTCATCGAGACAAAAACGGCACGCTTTTGAACGCGCTTTCATATCATCTAAATTCAAGATTCCAGATTCCGAATTCCAAATTGGAAGAACGCGGATCGACTAATTTGGAATCGAAAGTTGTTCGTCCCGGACTAATTCATCGGCTCGACAAACAAACTTCCGGTTTGATGGTCGTCGCAAAAACCGCTCGGGCGCACCGAATTCTAGCAGCTCATTTTCAAAAAAAGCGCGTCGAAAAAAAGTATCTGGCTTTGGTTGAGGGCATTGTGGAAGCGGATTCGGGAACGATCGTTGCGCCGATCGGTCGTTTTGCGGAAATAAAATATTGGAACGTAAAAGAGGACGGCAAACATTCGGAAACCCGATTTCGGGTCAAAAAACGGGACGCCGATTCAACGCTCTTAGAATTAGAGCCGGTTACAGGTCGAACAAACCAACTGCGAATTCACTGCGCGTTTATCGGGCATCCGATCGTTGGAGACACGGCGCGCGGCGGGCGCGAATTTCGCCGACTTTGCCTTCATGCTTACAAACTTTCGTTTTGGCATCCGAACGGAAACGAGCGAATGGAATTTGAACAATTCAGCGGATTCGTTTAATTCGGAATAAAAGCGACGATTCGCAATGGTGCGCCGCTCCCGCCTTTTATCTTCATCGGCAACGCGATGATATGCGCTCCCTTCGTCGGAATGTTGTCCAGATTCGCTACGTTTTCAAACGCCGGAATATTTTCGCTCATCAGCGCCACGTGGCTTCCGAACGCGGTCGATTGTCCGTAATCGATGCTCGCGGTGTCGATCCCAATAGCTGCGATCTTGCGATTTTTCACCAGCCATTCGGCTGCGTTTGGATCCAAACCGGGAAAATGCAAATCCTTGACGGCTTCATCGCCGCGTTTTTCGGTGCCGAGATATTTTGCTTTATTGGGATAAAATTTTCCGAAACCGGTTTGAAATAAAAGAATGCTTCCGTCGGGAATCTTACCGTTGCTCGTTTCCCAATTGATCAAATCTTCGACACTTATCAAATAATCGCTGTTCAAATAATCGCTGTTCGCCGCAGTTTTTGCCGAAACGTCGATCTTCACGGCGGGCGCGATAAGTTGATCCAAAGGGATTTCGTCGACCGTCTTGCGTCCTTCGGCGAAATGAACCGGCGCATCAATATGAGTTCCGCCGTGTTCAGCCGCCGAATAATTGTAAGCCGAATAGTAAAAACCTTGCTCGGTTTTGTCCGCAAAGACCGTTTCACGCTCGAAAGATTTCGCCGTCACCCAATAGATCGTTTCGTCTGAAAAATCGTACGAGAGATCGATCCATCTGCCCGAAGGGAAATTGCTTTGCTTTGCGCAGCCAACCGACAAAAGACAGAGAACTGCCGAAAAAAAGATCAACTTAACTTTCATATGACTTAGAAAGACGAACTACGAATCTTGGAACGATTTCTTCGATTCGCAATTCGCCATATTGTTTTGTTTTGGTTCCTAAAGCTTCAATACACCGTTTTCGACGACCGTTTTACCGTCGATTTTGACGGTACAGCCTGCTAAATGACCGCCCGCGCCGCCGGTCGCGTTGTTCGAGCCGCCAGCCCAAGTGTTATTGCCGGAGCCGACCGAAACCATTCCTGCAGAAACCCAGTTGCCGAGTTTGCTTTTCGGCGACAAAGTATAATTCGGGTTGATTCCGATATCGACATAACTCAACATTGCCTTATCGTCGCCCTCTGCCGCGTCGTAGCTTTCTTTCAGCTTCGCAAAGCCGTCGCCTTCGCCGGTCATTGAAACCAATTTTCCTTTTTCAAACGTCAAAACCAAATTTCGAACTTCCTTGCCTTGGAAAAAGTCCTTCTCGATAATGAATTTTCCGTCGCCTGAATTTGCCGCGACAACAACTGCTGCTTCGCCCGCGGGAAGATAAACGTCGAGATTTCCCTTGGCGACGTCGTCAGCCGAAATAATTCCGTCGCTGATATAAGCCGGTTTGCTTTCGATGCTGAGTTTCAGGCTCGTGCCGTTCGGATGTGTGATCTCCATTTCCTTTCCGGTCAACGCGGTGCGCGCCTTTTCGCCGGTCGCCTGAAGATTCGTATAATCGATGTTAACGCCTTCCCAAAACATCTTGGTAAAGTCCGCGAGCGGAATTTCAAAACGTTCGGCGCGCCAACTGGTCGGATAAAGATCGTTGCCGACATTCACGTTGCGGACTTTGTTTTTAATGAATTCCAAGCCGACAGGTTGTCCCGCTTTTCCTCGTGCAGCAAGTCTCGCAGCCGGAATTTCGGCGAGCAAACCGTCCGTTTCCTGCGAATCGACGTTGATCGTTACGTTAACGAGCTTCGCTAAAGCCATTCCAAGCTTCGGTTCTTTGGAATCGAATTTCGCATCGACGTCCGTGTAGGATCGCTTCAACATTTTTTCGCTGTTTATTTCGAGCATCGAGTGACCACCGACCTTCGCGATCTCGATCACAATATTTTCCAATAAATCCATGTCGCGGACGCTTCCGGTTACGAGCACGATCTCGCCTTCCTTGACGGCGGCGCTTTGTGTGACGATCCTTTCGGCGAGCTTGTTAAGATCGGTGGGTGCGCTTGTTTGGCTGGCGCTGTTCGAATTTGTATTCGTCGGAGCGGTGTTGGTATTTGAATTAGTTGTCGGTGTTGGCGGCTGGCAGGCTGTTAATAGAGCGATGCCGAGCGTGAGAACGAAAATATATTTCCAGTTCATAGCAGAATCTCCTTTGTTTTTGTTTTTAATTTTGAAAATCTCTTAACTTGTATGCTAAATCCTTCGGTAAGTCAAAAGAAAGAATAAGGTAGTTCAGTTTGCACCCGAATCGAGTTTTTCAAGGCAGAGCCTGCAAATACACTTGCGGAATTGGGACTTAAGATCGCTCCTGACCTCGTCTGTGAGCTTGATTTCCATACACCAGCAGCCTTTAAGCG
>JBGTFE010000112.1:0-28406 GCA_041747435.1 Pyrinomonadaceae bacterium
TCTTTCAAAAATTCGGCGGACGCTTCGACCGTCTGCGGCAGATAGCCGCTCGTGTCAATGACTGCATCCCAAGTTCTTCCCGACAGTTTTTCCAGATCGGAATTACGGTCGCCGTGAATCTGTTCGACATCGGGAATGCTCGCATCCGTATATTTTGTGCCGCGATTAAGAAGTGTAACGTTGTGATTATTCTGCAAAGCCGCGTCAACTAAATGCCGACCTAAAAATTTTGTTCCGCCGATGATTAAAATTTTCATAAAAAGATTTTAGCCACGAATTACACGAATCGCACGAATAAAATTTTAAAAACATTCGTGTTATTTGTGTAATTCGTGGCTGATTTAATTCTTGATTTGATAAAACGCTTTGCGTCCGGGATAACGTGCCGAAGCGTCCAAATCCTCTTCGATTCTTAAAAGTTGATTGTATTTTGCGATCCGATCCGAACGTGAAAGTGAACCTGTTTTAATTTGTCCGGCGTTGGTCGCAACGGCTAAATCTGCGATAAAACTGTCTTCCGTTTCCCCCGAACGGTGCGAGATAACGGCAGTCATATTGTTCGTTTTCGCAAGTTCGATAGCATCAAGAGTTTCGGTCAAAGTTCCGATTTGATTAACCTTTATCAAGATCGAATTTGCGGCATTTTCGTCAATTCCGCGCTGCAAAAATTTCGTGTTCGTGACAAAAAGATCGTCGCCAACGAGTTGAACTTTTTTGCCGATCCTTTCGGTCAGATATTTCCAGCCATCCCAATCCGATTCGCTCATTCCGTCTTCGATTGAAATGATCGGATATTTTTCCGTCCATTCGATCCAGTAATCCGCCATTTCTTCGCTTGAAAGTTCGCGTTTATCGGACTTTTTGAAAATGTATTTGCCGCCCGCGAAAAATTCGCTCGAAGCCGGATCGAGCGCGATCATAATATTTTCTCCGGCTTTGTAGCCCGCTTTGTCAATCGCTTCTAAAATCGTTTCGATTGCTTCTTCGTTCGATTTCAGATTCGGCGCGAAACCGCCTTCGTCGCCGACGCTCGTTGCATAGCCGCGACCTTTTAAAACCGATTTCAAATTATGAAAAATCTCCGCACCGGCGCGTAAGGCTTCGGAAAACGATTCCGCGCCGACGGGCATAATCATAAATTCCTGAAAATCCACATTGTTGTCGGCGTGCGCGCCGCCGTTGATGATATTCATCATCGGCACGGGTAGTGTTTTTGCATTCGTGCCGCCGATGTAGCGATAAAGCGGCATTTCCTGAAACGCCGCCGCCGCTCTTGCCGTTGCCATCGAAACCGCTAAAAGCGCATTTGCGCCCAAGTTCGATTTGTTTTCCGTGCCGTCGAGCGCGATCATCGTTTCGTCAATCAGCGTTTGATCGAGCGCGTCAAGACCTTCTAATTCATAAGCGATCTTTTCATTAATATTTTCGACCGCCTTTAAAACGCCTTTGCCTAAATATCTCGCGTCGTCGCCATCGCGCAGCTCGACTGCTTCGTTTTCGCCGGTCGATGCGCCCGAAGGAACCGCCGCGCGCCCGGTCGTGCCGTCGTCGAGCATCACTTCCGCCTCTACGGTCGGATTCCCGCGCGAATCCAAAATTTCCCGCGCCCAAACTAGTTCAATTAAACTCATTTTTAATAAATTGCTCCGATAAAAGATATGAAAAACCGCTTTTAATTTAGCAAAGAAAATTGTGAATAGAAAATAGAAAATCGTGAATGGATTTCGAAGAAAAGTAGGATTCAATTCACGATTCACGCCCCGTGTTCGAAGAATTTTTTTCCATTCGAACCTGCAAAATTCGGCGCTTATTTACTTTTTCGATCTTAAAATCATGCCCGTTAAAGCGGATCACTTCGCCTTCGGTAAGAATTCGTCCCGCTTCAGACATCAAAAATCCCGCGATCGTGGTGTAGCCTTCGGAAATCGGGAGATTTAAGCCCAAACGCCGGTTTAGATCGCGCACTGCCAAGCCGCCGTCGAGTGTGCAGCTTCCGTCGGTTTCTTTTCGAATTTGCTCGTTCACTTCGCGGTCGTGCTCGTCGGAAATATCGCCGACGATCTCTTCCAAAAGGTCTTCGAGCGTGATGATTCCTTCGACGCCGCCATGTTCATCGACGACAAATCCGAAATGAAATTTTTCACGCTGCATTCGTCTCAGAACGTCTTCGAGGCGCGCGGTATCAACGACGTAAGTCGGGTTTTGCAGCACTTTTTTAAGCGTAAAAGACTTCGGACGAAGCAAAAACGGCATAAGCGTTTTGCTGTGAATAAATCCGACAATGTCATCGAGCGAGCCGCGATAAACGGGCAACCGCGAAAATGGATGGCTGCGAAAAGCGCGCGCTATCTCTTCGAGCGTGCATTCGTCAGAAATGGCAACGATTTCGGTGCGCGGAATCATTGCTTCCTTGACGGTCGTTTCTGAAAATTCGAAAACGCGTTGGATCAGCCTTCGCTCTTCTTTGTTCAAATGTCCGCTTTTTTCAGAACTGTTTATAAGTTGGCGAATTTCGTCCTCGGTGTAGCTCGAACCGTGTTCACCTGACGGCTTTAGTCCGAAAAGCCGTACGGTTTTCGTTCCCGTCCAATCCAGCACGCGTATCGGATAATAAAATATCTTATAAAAGATCAACATGGGGAGCGAGAGCGCCAGCGAAACGCGCTCCGACATCTCGAGCGCCATGGTTTTTGGAGCAAGCTCGCCAAAAACGATGTGTAAAAACGTAATAAAAGAAAACGCGATCGTAAATGAAATCGCATGCAATACCGCACCCGAAGCAAGAAATGTCATTCCGGTGACGCCGCCGAGCCAAACCAGAGCAGGCTCGAGCAAGGACGCAACCGCGGGTTCACCGATCCAGCCTAAGCCGAGCGATGCAAGCGTAATTCCGAGCTGCGTAGCCGAAATATAGGCATTCAGATTGTTTAGCAGATCCAAAAGCCGTTCGGCTTGCTTGCTGCCTTCCGCAACCAGCGCCGCGATGCGCGATTTTCTGACCGCAACCATGGAAAATTCGGCTGCGACAAAAAATCCGTTGGCGAGAACGAGAAAAACGACCAATAAAAGATTTAGTATTGTCCAGATCGGAGTCGTCGATTCCGGAATATTCGCCGCTTCACTGGCAAAAAGGATGAGAAAATTACTGGCAGGATCGTCCATTATCGGATCTTAGTTTTGCGGATTTTCAATAAAATCCGATTTAATTCCTCAGATAAATGAAATTTTTCCGCGCTTTCAAAACGCCGGAATTTTCAAATTATAGCATAAATCTATTGTGTCGAGACCCTTTCAACATCGATGATTTCCTGTATCAAAAACCTGCACGAACCGCAGCCTGTTCCGGCGCTGCATATCGCTCCAACCGCTTCGACCGATTCGATTTTCTTTTCCCGAACAAGTTTCTCGACCGCTTCCTCCGCAATGCCGAAGCATGTGCAAATCAGGGCTTTTTCGCCGGAAAATTCCTCAATATAAAAGCTGCGAAAATCTGCAAACGCCTGCTGCGCAGCATCAAGACAAATTGTGACGCAATGCTCGCGATCAGCCGGGAATTTTTCGAGCGCATTTTTGATTTCGGCGCGCATTTCCTCGAGCGCATGGATTTCGGTAAGCTTTCTTCCGGCAATTTTTTCCGCCAAAACGTCAGCCGCCGCGATCGTAAATCCGCAGCCGTTGGATTTGAAGTTTGCGTTTTTGATCGTTTTTGTTTCAGCGTCAATCTCCAAATAAAATCTCACAAAAGAGCCGCAAATAAAGCTCGCGCCAACCCCGACGGCGTTTGCAGTTTTCGTTTGTCCCGAAAATTTCGGCGCATTAAATCTTTCATCGATCTTCGGCGGATAAAAATCCATTCGTAAATCGTAAATCGTAAATTGCTAATAGTAAAATTCGGATTCAAAAGCCCGTATTTACAATTAACGATTTACGATTTACGATTTACGAGTGAAATATTTTTGCATTTTACTTTTTACTTTTTATTTTTTACTTGGTATCGCTTGTCGTCCGGCGGCGGCGCCGGTTTCGATCTCGAATAAACCGGTTTCGATAAACCATATTCCGCAGACAAATCTGCCGATGCCGCCGACAAAACCGCTCGGCGAAATGACCTGGACAAATTTTGACGGCAAAACGAATTCGGACGGAGACACCGTAAAATTAAGGGATTTGCAGGGCAAAGTCGTTGTGCTCGATTTTTGGGCGACGTATTGTCCGCCGTGTATCGAAGAAATTCCGCATCTTAACGCGCTGCAGAAAAAATACGGCGCGGAAAATCTCGAGATCATCGGTTTGCACGTCGGCGGCGAAGAAGACCGACCGCGAATTCCCGCTTTTCTCGAAAAAGTACCGACGGATTATTCTCTGGCAACGCCCGAAAATTCGCTGATAAGCTTCGTTTTCAGAGACAAAACCAATATTCCGCAAACTCTTATTCTCAACCGTAATGGAAATCTTTTAGAAAGATTTGTCGGCTTTGACGCAAACATACAAAAAGATCTGGACCGCGTGATCGAGCAAGCGGTCAACGAAAAATAGAAACTTATGCCAACCAAGAAACCGATCGATGTCGAAAAAAGCTACACGACCCGCGCGAATGCGGCTAAATTGCGGCGTTTAGCCGATGCATTGGAAAATGGCACAGCCTTTGAAATTCAAATCGCGGGAAACCGCGTTTATGTTCCGCCGACCGCTGAGATCGAATTCGAATACGAGAGCAAAGGCGACGAGCGGGAAATCGAGATCGAGATAAAATGGACGAAAGGCGGCTGATAACTCTGAAACACAATTTACACTTGAATCGAAATAATTAAACTTTTTTATGCGTGATATTCCTGTCGGAAACGGCTCGCTTCTCGTCAATTTTGACGCGAAATATCAAATCCGCGACATCTATTTTCCGCGCGTCGGGCAGGAAAATCATACCGAAGGCGCGCCGTTTCGCTTTGGAGTTTGGGCGGACGGAGAATTTTCGTGGATTTCGTCCGAGGAATGGACACGCGAGCTGAAGTATTTGCCGGAAACGCTCGTAACGGACGTGCGTTTGATCAACAAAAAGCTCGCATTGGAGATCGTTTCAAACGACACCGTAACGAGTCACGACAATATTTTTCTGCGCCGCGTTCGCGTCAAAAATTTGAGCGAAAAAAAACGCGAGATTCGTATTTTTCTTCATCATGATTTCAATATTTCCGAAACACACATCGGCGACACGGCTTTTTACGATCCCGAAAGCGTTGCGCTAATCCATTACAAAAAAGATCGCTATTTTTTGATAAATAGCGAGCCGCATTGCGACTTTTTTGCGACCGGTCGCAAAAATTTCCGCGAAGGAACGGGAACGTGGCTCGATGCGGAAGACGGAGAACTTTCCGGCGGCGCGACCACCGAAGGCTCGGTCGATTCGACGATCGGCGTCCACGGCGAGCTCGATGCGAACGGCATTTTCGAATTTTTTTACTGGATCGCGGCGGGAACGACAAAGGCTGAAGTTATCTCGCTAAACGAGCAAATTCTTGAGCGAACACCGCAAAAATATCTCGATTACACCGAAAATTACTGGCGCGTTTGGGTCAACAAAAACGAGACGGATTTCGCCGATCTCTCACCCGAAATTATTGATTTTTACAAGCGTTCGCTGCTGATCGTGCGCACGCAGATCGATAACGGCGGCGCAATACTTGCAGCAAACGATTCGGACGTGACCGAACGCGCGACCGACCATTACAGCTATCTTTGGACGCGCGACGGAGCGTTTGTCGCCAACGCGCTCGATCTCGCCAAATATCCAACTGTTACGCGCCCGTTTTATTTTCTTTGCTCAAAAATTGTTCACGAAGATGGATATTTTTTGCAGCGCTACAACGCCGACGGCACGGTCGCTTCCGGCTGGCACGCGGCTTGGGACGTTCACGGCAAAAAAAGGCTCGTGCCGATCCAGGAAGACGAAACGGCGCTCGTGCTCTGGGCTTTGTGGCGGCATTACGACATGAGCCGCGATATCGAATTTGTCCATTTTCTCTACCGCAATTTGATCGTAAAATGCGCCGATTTTATGGTCGAATTCCGTCACGACGATTTGGATTTGCCGGCGCCGAGCTGGAATCTTTGGGAAGACCGGCGCGGAATTCATACTTTTACCTGTGCCACGGTCGTCGCCGGGCTTCGCGCCGCCGCAAATTTCGCCCGACTTTTTGGCGAAAACGACCGCGCTGCGCTCTATCAAGAAACCGCGGATAAAATGGTCGCCGGCGTGCGCGAGCATCTTTACAGCGCCGAACATGGGCGTTTTCTTCGCGGGCTTCTTTTTCATAACGGCGATGAATACGAAGAAGACGCAACCGTTGATGCTTCGCTTTTCGGCGTTTTTTATTTCGAATGCTTTGCTGCGGATGACGAAATGGTCGCAAATACGATGAAAGCCGTCGAGGAAAAACTTTGGGTTAAAGGCGAGATAGGCGGCGTCGCGCGTTACGAAAACGACAATTATATGCGTGTTTCCGCGGATTTTACCGGCAATCCGTGGTTTATGTGCACGCTGTGGTTGGCGGAATTTTACATTGCAAAGGCTAAGTCAGAACCGTCTGCGTCAGCGCGCGGCTTAAACGCGGACCTACAAAAAGCGATAGAAATATTGCAGTGGACGATCAAACACGCGATGCCGTCGGGAGTTTTGGCTGAACAGGTAAATCCGCTGACTGGCGAGCCGGCTTCCGTTTCACCGCTGACGTGGTCGCATTCGACATTTGTCACGACCGTGTCGAATTATTTGCGTAAACTTTCCGAAATTTCGGAAAAGACGTAAAATCAACTCCAGAGGTAACAATATGTCTCAAACACTCGAAGTTATTTTTGACGGAAATGTTTTTCGTCCCACCGAACCGGTCAAGTTAAAACCTAACACAAGAATGGAAATTATTATTTCAAATGAGAATGAAGTATGGCACGATTTTTCAAGCCAATTATTAAATGGCGCTTTTGGCAATGAAGAGCCTGAATATTCGATAAACTCGGTTAAAGAAAAAAATCCGGCATATGAAGGAAGCTGAGATTATTTTGACGCCCATCTTGCAAGCCGACGGTCAAACGAAAAACCGTCCGGCTTTGATTTTGCGCGAAATGCCTCATTTCAATGATTTTCTAGTCTGCGGAATCAGCACACAGCTACACCACGAAGTGAAAGATTTCGACGAAGTAATTGCCGCGCCAGATTCTGATTTCCCCGGCAGCGGATTGATCACTGATTCCTTGATACGGCTCGCTTTTTTGGCTGTTTTACCTAACTCTAAGGTTATTGGATCGATCGGTTCGATTTCAACCGACAGACATCGCAAAATTATTGCGAAATCTCAGTGACTACCTTATTAAAGAAAATGCGTAGAGCCAAAATTCTAGCCACACTCGGACCTGCATCAAATTCTGCCGAAACTATTGAAGCGATGCTCAATGCCGGATTGAATGCAGCGCGAATAAATATGTCGCACGGCACGCGCGAATTGCACGCCGAAACGATAAAAACCGCGCGTGAAACGGCAAAAAAACTTAACAAAGCGCTGGCGATCCTCGTTGATCTGTGCGGACCGAAGCTTCGCACAGGCGCGCTCGAAAATGAAGCGCCTGTTTTGCTTGAAGCCGACGCGAATTTTGTCATCACAGCGCGCGAAATCGTGGGAAACGCGCGCGAAGTTTCGACCAATTTTAAAGAGCTGCCAAAGCTCGTAAAAACCGGCGATAAGATATTGCTCGATGACGGTTCGCTCGAATTGATCGTCGAAGATAAAACCGACACCGACATAATCTGCCGCGTCCTTTCCGGCGGACTTCTCTATGAAAGCAAAGGCATTAACTTGCCTAACATTTATCTGCCGATCCCGTCGTTGACCGAAAAAGACCGCGGCGATCTTGAATGGGCGATGTCGCAGGAAGTCGATTACATCGCGCTTTCGTTTGTCCGAAAGGCGGAAGACTGCCGCGAAGTGAAAGATATAATTAAACGCCTTAACAAACGCCGCTTTGGGCGCGCGCTCCTTGTCGCCAAAATTGAAAAAGCCGAGGCGATTGAAAATCTGGACGAAATAATCGAAGCTTCCGACGGAGTAATGGTCGCGCGCGGCGATCTCGGCGTCGAAACCAGCGTCGAGCTCGTTCCCGTCTATCAAAAACAGATAATTACGAGCGCGATCGCAAATGATAAGTTCGTGATAACGGCGACGCAGATGCTGCAGTCGATGGTCACAAATCCGCGTCCGACCCGCGCCGAGGCGTCCGACGTGGCAAACGCAGTTTGGGACGGAACCGACGCCGTAATGCTCTCGGCTGAAACCGCTGCCGGGCATTTCCCTGTAGAAGCGGTTGAAACGATGGCGCGGATCATTGATTCCGCCGAAACCGTAAAAACGAAAAGCTTGCGAAAACCGATAAAGTTAAACCAGAAACCGACCCAGCGCACTTCGCAAGCCCTTTGCAAAGCCGCGGTTTATGCCGCCGAAGAAATGGAAACCGAAAAGGTCGCGGTTTTCACCGAATCAGGTTTGATGGCGCGCCGGCTTTCGACCTTTCGCTCGGGCTTGCAAACCTTCGCGCTCACGACGTGCGAAGACGCGTGCAACCAGCTGGCGCTGATCTGGGGCGTAATGCCTTTTTATCACGAAGACCTGAACACCTCGGCACCGGCGCGCGATTTCGGCGAGAAAACAATGTACGACCTGCTGAACGCGACGGATTCGCATACGACCGAGGAACTGCTCAAAACTGGCGAAAAAACGCTGCTTGAAGCCGGCGTCGTCGAACGCGGCGAAACGATGGTGATGATGGCTGGACGCCTTTCGGGTTTGGGCTTGTCGAGTTCTGTCGTCGTCTGGACGATCGGCGAAGATGTGCCTCGTCGTTGAAGCCATTGAGCACAAATCCGCTGGTTAAACTGCCTCTCGCTCGATAACGATCTTCATCCGATCGAGAATTTTATTCCGTAATTTACCGATTTTTTCGACGCAGTCTGTATGCTGAATTTCGATTTCCTCGATCTGCGCGGCGGCTGATTCCAATTCTTTTTGAACGCATTTTTGTTCAACCAACTGTGCAAAATATTTTTCGGCGTCGCCTTTTTGATGGTCGAGAGAATGGATCTTATTGGTTACTTCGTCGAGCTCGGATCTTAAAGCGGATTCGTCACCGTCCATAATCGTAACCGCTTCCTGCAAAAGATATCGCGCCATCGTATGACCGCAGGCGAGCCTTATTTTGCGTTCTTCGGGGCTGCAAAGTCCGATGCGCGCGTAAGTATCGGGCAGGACGTGCGGAATTGGAAGTTTGGTTTGTGGGTCGATCTTTACGCGTTCGTGCGTAAGGCGGCATTTGACGACTTTGAGTTCTGCGATTTGTTCATACAATCGGATGAAATGATCTAATTCGCCGTCATTCATTTTTTCTACGCCTCAATCTGCGCCCAAAACCTGCGCCACGGTCTCTTTTTTCAAGCCTTTGCGGGTTTTGTATTCGTTCATCGAGATCTGTGGATCGCGCCAGGCGTCTAGATGCCCGACCTGATGAACGCATTGGATCGTGCAGGTCGGCGCGCACCATTTTTCGGTGATATATTCGCGCTGCATATCGCCATGAGTGTATTCGAGAAGCGGCGTGCCGGGCGTTCCGCGCTGCTGCGAGCACCAATGCACCAAACCGTCTTCGCAAATGTATAAATAACGCGCGCCGGCGCGGCATCGCCATTGATATTCGCCGCCGTCAACGAGCTGGTCCTGGAACCAATTCCAGCGCGCATAGCTTCGCGCGCCTTTCGCTTTGATCTCTTTGTAAACTTCTTTTTCTCTTTCGGTGAGACCTTTGTTCAAGCCCATTTCGTCGTGAATTACGCCGACCGTCGAAGAAAAACCAAGCTCGATCGCGCGGTTTGCAATGATAAGAGCTTCGTCCGGATTTGCAACGCCGCCGCCGACGACCGAATTGATATTGACCTTGAATTTTGCATGTTCGGCTAGGTTTTTTAATTTGCCGTCCAAAACTTTAAGGCTCTTTTTCGAAACTTCGTCCGGCGTTACGTTATCGATAGAAATTTGCAGATAATCAAGACCCGCTTCATTCAGCTTTTTGATCTTTTCAGGTTGAAAATAATAGCCGTTCGAGATCAAACCGGCGATCATTCCATGATGCCGAATGCGTGCGATGATGTCGTAAATTTCAGGATGCATCATCGGCTCGCCGCCAGAGATCGTGATCACCGAGCTTCCGAATTCAGCAAGTTTATCGATGCGTTTGAGCATTACGTCGATCGGCACCGGATCTGACGTCTTGTCGTATTCGTTGCAATACGCGCAAGCAAGATTGCATCGCCGCATCGGGACGATGTGTACCAAAACCGGGTGTTTGGTCGAGGCAAACGCGCGGACGGTGTGCCTGACTCCGCGTGTAAACCGGCTGAAACTGCTTGCCTTTGGCATAATTGAGATGTTTCTTTTCAATTGCCACTAGCTTCAGCTAGTGGACTGTGTATTCTAATAAGTTCCGGCTTTAGCAGAACAATTGGCTAAAGCCTTTTTAGGAAATTCTTTTGAATTAAATTCGGCTAAAGCCCGGTTTATTTTTCAAACTGATCCACTAGCTGAAGCTAGTGGCAATTTATAAGATTTATTATTCTCTGTTCTGAGACAAAATCGTTTTGTCTGCCTTCGGTAATCGCGTGTGCCAGACCAACATCTTCAAGGGCTTCCCTAAATAATTCCCGCGTTCTTAATTCTTAATGATGTCGGTTCCTTTTGGTGGAGTTATCACGAAAATTTTCGGATCTATCTTTCCATTTTTAATAAGACCTGAGATCAAAATTGTATCCGTGTCGTCGTTTGACGCGGTCATTTTGCCCATCAGCGGCGCTCCGTTTCCATCAACCCAAATCTCGGAAAACTTATATGACACCTTTGTTTTCGGAACAAGCTTCAAATGCCAAGTAGGAATGTTTCCGCTTATTTTTTCTTCGCCGATATAGTAGACATCATAAGCAGCTTTTATCTCATCTTTGGACATACTCAAAATTTTTAAGACGTTACCGCCCTTATCGCTCACGGTTTTCGACTCAGAATTTCCTGTATAAGCACGTTTTTGACTTTCGATATAAGCCACATATTTTCCGTTAACTACGGAAATCGATTCTTTACGCGGGTCGGTCCAATTTAGACGAAACGCAAAATTCCGTCCTTTGCCTGGCAGCAAACTGATATTACCTTTCTGCTTATCGGTCTCGTCCAGTTGCGAGTTGTATTTTTCTCTTGTGACATTCGCCTGTAAAGACTTCAAAGCGTTGTAATAGGCATCCATTCGTTTCAAAACTTCGTTGACCGGCTGCGCTTTTGATTCGGTAACGGCAAATATATTAAATAGAATAATTGCTGCGAAAGCCGTTAAGCCGAATTTCAAAATATTTTTCATAATATAACTCCTGATAAAAAACTGCCGAAAGTTCAAATCTCAAACTTTCGACCTTTATCTCTAACATCAAAAACTAACGGATGTCAATTTCATAGACTGTTTCACCGTCCGCGCTTTTTGTCTCGCGCCAATCGAGAATTTCGGCATTCGGATCGCCGCTCAGTTCTTTTACACGCTTGGCAAGCTCGCCTTTATCGGGTGAAAAATCCTTTGCTTTGACGATGACGCGCGACACGCGGGTTGCATCCGGCTTTTCAAACCACGGTTTCGGCGTCAGGAAAATGAACAAAATGATCAAAAAACAAAGCAAATCCCATTGCCAGCTCGCGCGCTCATAATTCCAAAGAATGATCTTTTTGAATAAATTAGGCATCGACAATTCGCCCGTCGAGCATGCGGATGATGCGATTGCAGTTTGCCGCCGCTTCCGGATTGTGCGTGATCATAATGATCGTTTGATTCAACTTTTTGTTCAGCTCGCGAAACATATCGAGCACGATGTGCGAATTTTCCGTGTCGAGATTTCCTGTCGGCTCGTCCGCGAGAATTATCGCCGGATTATTGACGACCGCGCGCGCGAGCGCAACGCGCTGCTGCTCGCCGCCCGAAAGCTCGAGCGGTTTGTGATGCATTTTGTTTTCGAGCTTCAAAAGCCGCAACACCTCGCGTCTGCGGTCGGAATTTTTACTCCCGTTTCCAGAATGAATTTTTTCCGCGAGCTTTAGATTTCCCTCAGCTGTCAAAGTCGGGAAAAGATTGAATCTTTGAAACACAAAACCAATCTTTCGTCGGCGGATCTCGGTTCGTTGCGCATCGGAAACTTTCGAGAGATCTTCATCGCCGATGATAATTTTTCCGGTTGTCGGCGAAAGCAGTCCGCCCAAAAGATGCAAAAGCGTCGATTTTCCGCAGCCCGACGGTCCCATTATTGCCACAAACTCGCCTTCTTTTACGTCGAGCGAGACGCCGCGCAGCGCCGGAACTTCCACTTTTCCGACGGTGTAGATTTTTGTCAGGTTTTCTGTTTTAAGAATTGTATTCATCTGCCTGCGCGAAATCACAGTTTAAAGTGAAAAAGGCAAAAAGTAAAAAAGTGAAAAAGCGTTCGGCGTGAAAGTTGTTTTCCCACGCTTTCACTTTTTCACATTTTTCATTTTTTCACTTCTTCTGATCGCCGGGTTTTTGATTTCCGGTTATTCGATTTCTGAGCTCTTGCGCCTTTTTATCCAAATCGAGTTCCGGAAGATTTTTTTCATTTTGCAGCAAAAAAACCTCGGGCTTGTAAGTTTTACCGAGCGAAACGGTTGCCGGCGCTTGATATGTAAGCTTCATCTTGTATTTATCTTTCGGACGTGTGACCACAATTTCCAGCGGCAAGTTGTTGTATTCGCCCGTCTCGCCCAGATTTCCCTCTAAACCGTAAATGATGTCTGACGCGATCTCCATCTTATCGTCAAAGATCTGCAACCGCGCCAGACGAATACCGCCAACACGGTCAAACCAAAATCGCCGCGAAATACTCAAACTTCCGTCATCGTTTTTTCTAAATTCATCGAGCAAATAGTAGCCGCGCAAAACCCAATACAACGGCGAATTTTTCTTTTTCTTGAAATCGTATTCTTCCTGCGAGATCGTGCTCTGAAGGTAAACAAATTTTGCCGGATCGCTCGCGCGAACGAGAAGCGCTTCGGTAAAATGCTGCGGTCGCATATTAGCGAAAGCATTGACATTTTGCATCAATTGTTCGCCGCCGTTTGGATCGGCGTTTTTCACTTCTTCCTGCAGGATCGAATAATCCGCGTCGTTCGTTCCGACGACAAATTTTCTGTATTTTCCGCCGGCGCCGTCTTCGAGAATTGCCACGCGAAATTCTTCGCCGTTCGAGCTCATCTGAATAACATCCATTTTGATGATCGGAACCTGAATTTTCAAAAGAATATTCGCCGGGCGCTGAACCACCACCTCGCCGTCCGCGGTTTTATATTTTTCCGCAATACCCCGCTCGGCGTAGGAATTGTCTTCGACTTTCAGATCCATCTTCGCGCGCATCGAATCAACTCTCGCAAAACGATCGACAATTGCTAAAAGATTCGGCTGAGAAGCATCTTCGGTCTTTAAAAGAGTTGCGCTTTTATTTTGGGTTTTCGGACTCAATGCCCCGCAGCCGCTCAAAAAAACCACGAGCGAAGCGATAAGAATTGAATACGATCTTGGAAAAGGGGTTCGGCTAAACATTGTCGTTTGTGATGAATATCCGCGTGCGCTTGTTGTCTTAAAATACCTCCGCCACAGCGGCTAAACCTAAAACGCGGAATTCAAAACTGAAATAATACCACGCGTGCAGCGTTTGCGCTAACAAGAAAAAGACGCGGCGCGCCAAGCTTTTTTTGCTTTCCGCACCGCGTTTGTAAGCTGATCCTGTTGTTTACCTTACGAAAACTCCCGACGACCTCGTCAAATAATCCTGCATCGTATACGCGAACATGATCGCCATCCAGAAAAATCCGGCGACCGCCGTCAACCAAATCAAGCGCGATTGCCAACGCACGTGCATAAAATAAAGAACAACGAAAGTCATCTTGGTAAACGCGATAAGTAGCGCAACCAAAGTATTTGCGCCCGGAAAAAATCTGTTGTCGAGATCGGTCAAAGCAACGGTATAAGTCAAAACCGTGCCGACGACCAAGATCAAAAAAACCGCGATGTAGCCCGGAATCCCGATGTGCTGTTTATGAGCTTCGGTATGCTCTACATGATGTTCTTCCGCCATCTACTAATGTCCTCCAGCCAAAAAATGTCTGCCGAGCAAATACAGCAGCGGGAAAAGAAAGATCCATACGATATCGACAAAGTGCCAATAAAGACCCGAAATTTCTACCGGTGAATAATATTCGGCAGAATAAATTCCCGTCCACGCTTTGTAAACAAGCCACGTCATTATTATCAGTCCGACGACCATGTGAAGCGCGTGCAAACCCGTCATCACAAAATATATCCAGAAGAATATCCGCACTTTATCGGTGAACTTCGCGTTATCGTATTCACCGTTCGTAAAATAACCGAGCCTCTCATATTCGGTCAAATAACCCGCCTTTTGCGCTTCGAGCACGATCTTTACGCCGTCCGGATCGTTCCACCGAAAATCGCCACGCGGATTCGCATGATGTTCTTCAGTTTTTGCGGCTTCCTTTTCAGACGCGATCACCGCCGTTTCAAAAGGAAGCAGTACGGCAGAACTTTCTTTCTTTTCTTCTTTATGCTCTTTTACTTTCTTATTCCAGCCCGTGATTGGAACAAGTCCGTGATGATATTTATCCGAATATTCAAAATATTTTACGCCCAAAAACGTCGCGCCGAACACCATCGTCAGAAGGATCAATATCACCTGCATATTTCGGTTGCCTTTCTGCGCGTAGTAAACGGTGAGCGCCATCGTCAAACTGCTGACGATCAAAACGAGCGTGTTGGCAAAACCCATAACCACGTCAAGGTGATTACTGCCGGCGGCAAATGCCATCGGAAATCTTTGACGGAATACGAGATAAACCGTAAAAAGCCCGCCGAAAAACATGATTTCCTGGACGAGAAACATCCACATTCCGATCGAAACGCTCTCTTCCTGCTGCTTCATGTCTTCAAACTGATGTTGAAGACCGGGCGGATGATATTCGTGTTCGTGTCCTTCCATAATTCAGTATTGTTATAAAACCGTCGTCTCCGCGTCGCGTTTTCGCGCTTCTTCCAGATCGAGTCCGCTTTCTTCGCCAAATTCATACGCTTCCCAGGTAACGATCGGCGTGTGTTCGAAATTTTCGGTCGGCGGCGGGCTCGAAGTTCGCCATTCCAGTCCCGGATGCATCCACGGATTCGCCTCCGCCTTTTTACCGAAGAAAAATGAATACGTCAGATAGATCGCCGGAAGCAGCATCCCGATTCCCAAAATCGACGCGCCCGCCGTTGAAAAAATATTCAACACTTGCCACTCAGGCGGATACGAAGCATAACGGCGCGGCATTCCAAGATAACCGAGAATGAATTGCGGGAAAAACGTCAAATTAAATCCGGCAAAAACGAGCATTGCGGAAATCTTTCCCCAAAATTCCGAATACATCTTGCCAGTCATCTTCGACCACCAGTAATGAATTCCGCCAAGATAAGCCAAAACCTGTCCGCCGACCATTACGTAATGAAAATGCGCGACGATAAAATATGTGTCCGTTAAATGAACGGTCAGCCCGATCGAGCCGAGAAACAATCCGGTCAATCCGCCGATCAAAAATAAGCCGATAAAAAATATTCCGTAAAGCATCGGCGTATCGTAAGAGATCGAGCCTTTATAGAGCGTCGCCGCCCAGTTAAAGACTTTGATCGCCGACGGAACAGCAACGACCATCGTCAAAAACGAAAACACAAGACCGGCGTAGATCGATTGCCCGCTGACGAACATATGATGTCCCCAAACGAGAAATCCGAAAACGGCGATCGCGATCGATGAAAATGCGATAAATTCGTAGCCGAAGATCTTTTTGCGCGAAAAATTCGAGATCAATTCCGAGATGACGCCCATTCCCGGCAGGATCATAATGTAAACCGCCGGATGCGAATAAAACCAAAAAAGATGTTGAAACAGGATCGGATCGCCGCCGATCGCGGGATCGAAAATTCCGATTCGCCCAAATCTCTCGATAGCCAAAAGCAAAAGCGTAATGGCGATCACAGGCGTTCCGAGGATCATCACCAGCGAAGTTGCGTAATGCGCCCAGACAAAAAGCGGCATTCGGAACCAAGTCATACCGGGCGCGCGCATAGTGTGAACCGTGACGATGAAATTCAAACCCGTAAGGATCGACGAAAATCCGTTAATAAAGATACCGATTCCGGTCGCCATCACATAGCTGTTCGAAAACGTCGTCGAATACGGCGTGTAGAACGTCCAACCGGTATCGACGCCGCCCTGCATCATCGCCCAAAGCGCGAGCGCGCCGCCGATCCAATATAAATAAAGGCTCAATAGATTGACGCGCGGAAGCGCCAGATCCTTCGCGCCGATCATTATCGGGAGCAAGAAATTACCTAGAATTGCAGGAATTGACGGGATCAAAAAGAAGAAAACCATTATCACGCCGTGCTGTGTGAAAACGCGGTTGTAAGTTCCCGATTCGAGCAGATCACTCGCCGGCGTCAGAAGTTCGAGGCGAATCAGCGAGGCGTAAACGCCGCCCATCATAAAAAACGCCGAAACCGTCAAAAGATACATTATCGCGATGCGCTTGTGATCTTTTGTCAGCAGCCACGACTTTAAGCTGAAACCGTTTGTAAGATAATTAACCTTTGGTTCCTCGATATTTCCTTTTGCATCAACGTTTTGCATAAACTATTTACCACCTTTCGCCGGCTCGGTCTTGGGCGCGCTCAATTCAGCCGGCGGAGTTGATGTTCCGCCCGTCGGCGCGACGCCGCTTAGAGATTTTATGTATGCCACAAGTGAAACGAGCTGCTCTTCCGTAACCTGACCCTTGAAGGTTGGCATGATCGGCTGGTAGCCTTCGACGACCTGTCCCGACGGATTCAAGATCGAATTTCGAATGTATTCGTCATCGGCTCTCACCGTTTGCCCGCCGACGAGTTTGATATCCGTGCCGTATATTCCTTCGAGCTTTGCGCCGCGCTGCTGCGGTCCGCCGGCATGGCACGACGCGCAGCCGAGTTTGTTTTCAAACAGATCCTTTCCCGCTTCGACCGGCGTTTGTCCCGAAATACTTCCGCTCAGCCAATTGTCAAAATCGCGCTGCTCCATTACGTAAACATAGCCGCCCATTCCCGAATGATTCAAACCGCAATATTCCGCGCAAAACATATGATATTTTCCAGGCTTCGTCGCTTCAAACCAGATATGCGTGTAGCGTCCCGGAATTACATCCGCCTTGGCTCGAAACGCCGGAACATACAGATCGTGAAGCACGTCTTCGGTCGTCATCGTCAGCTCGATCTTGCGACCGATAGGAATATGCAGCTCATTTATCTCACGCTGCCCGGTTCCGTGTTGAAACTTCCACATCCATTGTTTTCCGACGACGTAGATCTCCATCGTATCTTTCGGTATGCGAAATTGATTGTAATAAACGATCGCGCCGCCAAGAAAGATCGTCATCGAAATTACGAATGGAATAAACGACCAGAGCAATTCCAGCGGCACGGAGCCGTGAATTTCGGGCGGCGTTGCGTATTTGTCGGTCTCGCGGTATCTGACGACAAAATAAACGACACCCGCAACGATGCCGACCGTAAAGATCACGCTGATCAAGATCAAATAGAAATAGAGCCCGTCGACCTCCCACGCGAAGGTGGATGCCTGTTCAGGAAATAGCGGAACCCATTGACTCTCTTGCATAATTTCTGAAATCTAAACTAAATTCCTGTCCTTTTTCTTATTGCGCCGCCAAAACATAAAAATCATACCGCCAAGCAAACAGATCGTCGCGATGCCGGCGAGCCGCATCACTCTCAAAACTACAAGTCCGTATTTTCCGGTCGATGGATCATAATGAAAACAATATAGATAAAGCTGCTCCGCCGGATTTCCGATCTTGCCCTGAGCCGATTCCATAATGCCGAATTTCAAATCTCTCGGCTGATAATTGATCCCGTAAAAATAACGCGCTAATTTCCCATCCGGCGTCACGATCATAATTCCGCCGGCGTGCGCAAACTGATCGGTCGCTTCGTCAAAATGATAATTAAACCCGACCGCCTCGGTCACTTTGTCAATCTCTCTTTGTGTGCCGGTCAAAAAATGCCAGCCGTTTTCCGAATCTTTGCGTTCATATCGCGCCACGTAACTCGCCTTCTTGTTCTTGACGAGATCCGGCTTTTCGTTTTCTCGCGCGTCAAAGCTTATTGCGATTACGTCAAATTCCTTTCCGGCATCGAACGAAATTCCTTTTAAACTTCCCGTCAAACCATTCAAAACTTCGTTGCAAAGCATCGGACATTCGTAATAAACCAGCGCGAGAATTACCGGTTTTCCTTTGCCGAAAAACTCGCGAAGCCGTACGACCTTACCGTTTGCATCCTTAAATTCGGCTTCGAGCGGCAGCGACGAATCGAGTTTTTGCTCAATGCCGACGTTTGCCAGCTGCCTTGGCAAACCGGTCGTCGTATCCTGCGACGGATCGTATGTTCGCGGCGCGTAAAGCGGCGAATTGTAATGCTCGGACTTTTGCGCCGCAGCATTCAAAAACATCAAAGAACCGATCAAAACCAAAAGTATCAGTTTCAAAACCGCTGAAATTGCTGAACTTTTTTTCATTTTACAAAAAACCAAATCCTTTTTTAATCCCGCCGGGGAATCGCTTTATCTTCTCGTATCGGTTTTTGTTCGCCCCGCGCTTGAAGCGGAGACGAACCGGCGCGATTCTTCGTACTTTTTCTGCGCCGCTTCGTCCGATTTCTCCGCAGCAGCTTCTTCCAAAAATCTTTCTTTCGCCTCGTCTATCGGCAGCGTGATCACCGTTCCCGTCTTTGGATCTTTCTGTCCAACTTCCCATTCCTTTTTCCATTGCTCGTGCAAAACACGCCATTCGGCTTGCGGATCGAGCAGTTCCAAATTTATGCGACCATTCAAACCGTCAAGTCCGAAACCCGGCGCAAGCTGCAAACGCGGTTCCGGCGGCAGGCGCTCTTCGCGGTCGAGCATCATCGGACCTCCCTGATCTTTTGTCGCCTTCGCATCGTTTTCCATTACGTATTCGAGCCACCACATCAAAGCGAACGTGATCACGATAAGAAGGAACAAGCCGACGCCAAAAATAATAATGCCCTTCATCCCGATGATGTTTCTTTCATACGGGCTGTCGAAATTAACAAAGGATTTTTCGTGTTTCGCCATAAATCCAAAATCGCAAATCCAAAATCCAAAATTGGCTAATGCCCTTTTCCGTGCTCGATGGCATTTTCCAAAAACGGATCGTTTACCGGAACGAGCGGATATTTTTGAAGCTCCCGGAAAAACGCCCAGAGCCAAATTCCGCCGACCGCGATCGGCGCGGCAATGTCGAGCCAACTAATGTGAAACGCCCAAATTTCGCCGTGAGCCGTTGTGCGCGGGCTCGGACCGATCATATAAAACATATCTACCAGCCGCAGCGCGAGAATAAAGATCGCTAATCCCGCCAGATACTTCGCATTGCGCTTGACGTCACGCGAAAGCAAAACCAAAAACGGAAACGCAAAATGAAACAAGATCAAGAGCACGCCGATCACGCCCCAAGTGCCTTTCATTCGCGTGAGATACCAAACAGTTTCTTCCGGCAAATTCCCCGACCAAATGATCAAAAACTGCGAAAAATTAAAGTACGCCCAGACCATCGTCAACGCCAACATCAATTTGCCGATGTCGTGAAAATGCCGCCTGCCGAAGACGCGATTCATCGGCGCTTTATCCGCAAGCAGCGCCATGATCACAACCACAAAACAAAAACAGCTCAGCGCCCATCCGGCGGTATAAAGAAAGCCCCACATCGTCGAAAACCAATGCGGATCGAGCGACATTGTCCAGTCGATGGATGCAAAACTCACGATCAGAACATAGAACACCATCGTCGGACCGGAAAATGCGCTTGCCCTTCCCAGAAATTTTGCGGACTCTTCATAATTCGCCGCCGCATCCTGGCTTTGCGACCATTTATTCAAAAGAAACTGTATTATCCACCACAAAAGAAAATACAAAATCGTCCGCGCGATAAACCACATCGGTGTCAGATACCATCCGCGATGCTGGATCACGGGATCGTCCTGCAAATGCGCCCATTCGTAAAGAATTGAAACGCCCGCCATGATCGGAATAAACAAAAGAAAAATAACCGGAATCGTCCGCGAGCCCGCTTCGAGAATTCTGCGAGTTACAACGCCCCACGCGCCGCCCGTCAAATACTGCAAAAGCAAAATTCCGATCGAACCGATTCCGATCCCGCCCCAAAAAATGACACCGAGAAGCCACGAGCGAACAACCTGTTCGCGCTGTTCAGGCGTGCCGATAAGAGCAACGATCAAAATAATTAACGTCAAGACGCCGCCTATTCCCAAGGCGATCGTCTGCCAGCGGTTGATCTCTGACGGCGGCTGAAATGTTGTATTTACTTCAGTCATTTATTTTTGATCCTCAGTCGGCTTCGTCGAAATTTTTACGGCGTTCGGATTCTGACTCAGCTGTAAAGTCCTGATATACGCCACGATAGCCCAGCGGTCAGCCGGCTGGATTTGCGATGCGTAGCTGTTCATTTTGCCCCAACCGTTTGTCATAACGTCAAAGAAGTGTCCGACGGGCGCATTTCGCAAACGATCGTCGTGATACGTCGGCGGTTGCGGAAATCCGCGGCGAACAACCATCCCGTCGCCGCCGCCGTTCGGTCCGTGACAGACGATACAATAAATGTTGTAACGATCCTGTCCACGATCGACCAGCTCTTTTGTAATCGGCATCGGAAATTTTTCGATGTCGTTCGGGAAGCTCGTAACAAGCGTGTTTCCCGATGCATCGGTCGTGGATTCAACTGCGGCGTTTAAATCGGCATTTTCTTTTTTTCCGGTAAAGAAAACCTTATCCTCCCGCAAAAATCCGCGCGGAATCGTTCCTTCCGGCAAGTCTCTCATTGCTTTCTTGTCGCTGAAAAAATCGCTTTTTTTGTAAGCCTTGTATCGCGGCTGATCCTGCATATCGTAGCGGCAACCCACGGCAAGTAAGCAGAAGGCGGAAAGCAGAAGACAGAAAATTATCCTTCTTGCCGACCTCTGACCACTGACCACTGACCACCGACCACTATTCCTCGACATCAAAAACCTCCTGCGCCTCCAGACTTTCCATAAACTCGCGCGTTTTTTCGTATTCGAACAGCGGATCTTTTTTCTCGATCACCAAAAAGAATTTTTCCCTTGTTGCCAGCGCAAAACGCGGCACGTTAAAAACCGGATGATACGGTCGCGGCAAACCGTTCAGAAGCAGCATTCCGAAAACAGCCGTAAACGCCGCGAAAAGAATTGTCAGCTCGTAAGCCGGCGGAATAAACGACGGAAGGCTAAAAAACGGACGACCACCGACGTTTATCGGATATTCAATAACGTGCACAAAATACTGCAAGCCCAAACCGGTCATCAATCCCGTTACGCCGCCGCCGAGAACCAGATACGGCAAAACGCTTCGCCTGATCCCGAGAGCCTCGTCAATTTCATGAAGCGGAAACGGCGTAAAGGCGTCGGTATTTCTATATCCCGCATCGCGAACCAGTCTCGCGGCGTCGACCAACTCGGTCGCCGTATCAAATTCCGCCATTATTCCGTAAATTTTCTTCTCCATAAACGCAATTTTTAGTTCGCAGTCAATCCCGAATGCCGGCGGACCGATCGGCAAGGGTGAGTTGCCGTTTTGTGTTTCGCCCGCGAACGCGCAAAACCGACTGCGAAAAACGATCCTGCAAAATCCTATTCATTTCCCTTATCATAAACGTCTTCCGATTCGAGAACGACCTCGTCAAAATCCTGCTGATGCCCGTGAACGTTGGCTTCCGGTAAAAGCGTTCGCATCTCGAAGATCGAGATCATCGGCAAAAATCGCAGGAACAGATAGATCAGCGTCGCAAAAAATCCAAGCGTTCCGATATACATCGTCCAATCAAACATCGTTGGCGAATACATTGCCCACGACGACGGCAAAAAGTCCCGGTGCAAACTCGTGATAATAATGACAAAACGTTCGAGCCACATTCCGACACTGACGACCAACGAGATCAGGAATAGCCAAATCTCGCTTTCGCGGAAACGCTTGAACCAAAGAAGCTGGATCGACAACCCGTTACACAAAATTAGCAGCCAATACGACCACCAATACGGACCGTTCCAGATCCGGTTTTTGATCATAAAAACTTCGTATTGTGCGCCGCTGTACCAGCCGAAAAAAGCTTCCATCGCATAGCCGTAACAAACGATCAAGCCGGTGGCAAGCATTACTTTACCCATCAATACCAAATGCCGATGAGTAATAAAATCCTTCATATTGTAGAGGTGGCGCACCGGAATACAGAGGATCAAAACCATCGCAAAGCCCGCGAAAATCGCTCCCGCGACGAAATACGGCGGGAAGATCGTGGCGTGCCAGCCCGGAACTTGCGACACCGAGAAGTCTAAACTTACGATCGAGTGAACGGAAAGCACGAGCGGCGTTGAAAGCCCCGCGAGCAAAAGATACGCGATCTCATATCGATGCCAATGCCGCGCCGAGCCGCGCCAGCCCCACGAAAGCAGCCCGTAAGCAATTTTGAACCACTTATTTTTGGCGCGATCGCGCAAGGTCGCCAGATCCGGAATAAGCCCAACATACCAAAACAGCAGCGAAACCGTCGCATAAGTCGAAACGGCAAAAACGTCCCAGATCAGAGGGCTTCGGAAATTCTGCCACATTCCCATCGTGTTCGGATAAGGAAACATCCAAAAAGCGAGCCACGGTCGACCGGTATGAAGGAGCGGAAACATTCCCGCGCAAGCAACTGCAAAAAGCGTCATAGCTTCCGCAAATCGATTGATCGAGGTCCGCCATTTTTGATTCAAAAGCAAAAGAATTGCAGAAATCAGCGTTCCTGCGTGCCCGATTCCGATCCACCAAACAAAATTGATGATCGGAAACGCCCAACCGATCGGCTGGTTGTTGCCGAAAACCCCGACGCCTCTGACGAGCAGCCAAGTTACCGACATCATCAAAAGCTGCGCGACTAAAAACGCTATCCCGAAACCGACAAACCAATGAAACGGCGTTCGCTTTTTGAGCGGAACGTCGCTTATCCGGTCCGTGACGCTGGCAAACGTATGTTCGCCCTCGACCATCGGCGGTGAAATCCGGTTTTGAACCCGTTTAAGTTCTTCTAAGTCACGCGTTTTCTGCATAAATTCTCGCCCGCAGCAAAATTAATGAGCCTTTTCTTCCCCTTTTTCTTCTTTATGCTCCACTTTTTTTGTGTCGGAAAGCTTGTCCAGCTTGATCATCTCGGCAACATAATCGGGCATCGCTTTATTTTGATTTTTTAAACCCGCGAGATAAGTCGTTCTCGGCTGTGTGTTCAAATCATTAAGCAAATTGTAGTTCCGGTGATCTTTCTTGAGCTTCGTAACTTTACTTTCTTTATCGTTTATATCGCCGAAAACGATCGCGTCCGCCGGACAGACAGATTGGCATGCCGTCAAAATTTCGCCATCGAGAATTGCGCGACCGTCTTTTTCCGCCTCGATCCGCGCGGATGAAATTCGCTGCGTGCAATACGTGCATTTTTCCATCACGCCGCGGCTTCTGACGGTGACTTCCGGATTTCGCATCAGTTTATACTGCGGCGTATCCCAATCCTGATAGAGCAGGAAATTAAAGCGTCTGACCTTGTAAGGGCAGTTATTCGAACAATAGCGAGTGCCAATACAACGATTGTAAACCATGTCGTTCAAGCCCTCGGCGCTATGAACGGTCGCATGAACCGGACAAACGGTTTCACACGGCGCTTGCTCGCATTGCTGGCAAAGAACCGGCTGAAAGTGCGGACCGTCGGGTGAGTCAAGCTCGCCGCTGTAATACGTATCGATGCGCAGCCAGTGCATTTCACGGCTTCGTTCAACCTGCTGTTTGCCGACGACCGGAATGTTGTTTTCCGATTGACATGCGATAACGCAGGCGTTGCAGCCGACGCAATTATTCAGGTCGATCGTCATTCCCCAGCGATGATTTTCGTTATACTGGCGCTGAAATTCCTCGCGCGGATACATCGATTCGTCGTAGTAATCTTTTTGTTTGCCCATTTCGGGATTTTTCTCAAATTCTTCCAAATCCCACATCCGCAAAATATCGCGCCCTTCCATATTAAAATGAATCTGCGTCGAAGCGATCGCCGTTTTCTCGCCGGTTTTTGCCAATTCGCCGCCGCCAAACCACATCGCGTCCGACCTTTGAACGTCAAATGCGCTGTAACCCAAGCCCGTTCCAACGCGACCGGCGCGCGTTCGCCCGTAACCCATAAAGATGGTAACGACGTCGTCAGGCTGTCCGGGTGCGATCCACATCGGAACCGGTTTCGAAACGTCGGCGCCCTGATATTTCAGCATCACAAGATCGGAGAAAAGATTGCCGCCGGTTGTATTGACAAAGCTCGTTCCCTGCGTTCCGCCGGCGAATTCGCTTTCGTCGCCGCCTTGATTTAGTCCGAGGCGTTTTGCCGTCGCCGGACTAACCAGCGCGACATTTTCCCACGTGATCTTCGTCAGCGGATTCGGCAATTCCTGAAGCCATCCGTTATTCGTAAATCGTCCATCGTAAACGCACGGATCCGGCAGGATCGCGACCTCTAAAGCGCCGCTCGTTAAAGCCGGAGTTTGCGGTTGAGTCAAAAACGCCGTATTCACCGAAACTGATTTCGGCTTAGCTTCGGTATTTGGGGCAAATCCGTCATGAACGACCTTTCGCCAGTTGCTCTCAAAGTCTCGTGCGCCGGTTGGCGCGGCTGCAGGTTGCGCAACCGGAGTCGGAGTTGTTTTTTCCGCGGAAGTCGAAGGCGCGTCAACTTTTGCTTCCGTTTTCGGCTCGGTTTTTTCTTCCTTATTTTCGGTCGCCGCCGCAACCGGTTTAGACGCCATGTTGAAAGTCTGGCTCTGCCAATATTCCCGAATAATGTCGTAGTCTTTTTTGTCGAAATTTTCCTTAAAGAAAACTTGCGCGACCTCGTGCGCGCTTTTTCCTTCGTAAAGCGGATCGATCAGCGGCTGCGCGATCGAAATCGTTCCGTCGTAGGCGCGCGTGTCAGTCCAGCCTTCGAGAAAATGTTTGCCGGCGATATGCCAATGACACAGCTCCGCGGTTTCATCAAAATACTGCCCGAGATGAACCCGAAGTCCGATTTTATCCATCCGATCTTTGTTCAGTCTCAAATCGGAAGGCGTATTATAAACCGGATTTCCGCCAAGAATGACGAGCATTTTTACCTGTCCGCCGTCGATCTCGCCGATCAATTGTTTCAATTGTTCGACCTGCGTTGTCTCGGACGGAGAAAACGGTTCGGTATAAACGACCGTTTTATCGACGGCTTCGAGCTTTTCGTTCATCGCAGCGGCGAGCGCGTGAACGATCGGCGGCTGATTGTCGCCGGCGACGACGAGCGATTTGCCCTTATGCTCGAGCAGATCCTTCGTCATTTCTTCGATCCATTTTACGTTTTCAGTATAGGTTGAACTCGCGCCCGAAACGCCAAGTTTTGCCGCGATCGCCTTTGCAATTTCCGGCATTTGACTTGGTTTGACCGCGATGCGATGGTCGGATTTCGCGCCTGTTAGACTGATCGTTGTCTCGATCGCGTAAAGCCGGTTAATGTCTTTGTGTTCTTCGCTGAAATTGCGTTTTTTTGTGTAATCTTTTATGTAGCGAACGTTAAAACCGGAGAAAATATCGGCATCGAGCGATAAAACCCGGTCGGCTTGATCGAATTTATAGATCGTTTGCGCGGGCGAGCCGAACGCCATTTTTGCGCCTGCTATCGCGTTGTCTTTGTTGACGGGTTCGTATTGATACCATTTTGAATTCGGCAGCTCGGTTTTGATCTGATTTAGTTGCGCGATGAGTGTCGGCGATGTTACGGTTTCGGTCAAAAATCGAACGCCCGCCCCGCCGTCTTTCCGATTTTCATCGATCGCGCTCCGAATTTCCGTCATAAAATTCTGCCAGGTTTGGGGATTTCCGCGATACGTGATCGCCTGCGAGCGGTCGGGATCATACATATTCAGCAGGCTCGCTTGCGTTAAAACGTCCGTCGCGCCGAGACTTCCCGGGTGTTCAGGATTTCCTTCAATTTTTGTCGGACGCCCTTCGTAAGACTTGGCAAGAATGCCGACGCCCACCCCTGAAAGCGACATAGCGCTGGCAAAATAAAGCGGTTTTCCGGGAATAATTTCTTCCGGCTGAATAACGTAAGGAACGATCTTTTCGGAAGGCTGGATAACGCAGCCGGTCAAACCAGCGAGAGCGAGCGAAGCGCCCATTACTTTTATAAAATTGCGGCGGCTCAAGCCATCTTCCCATTCTTCGGCTTGGCTCGGATATTCTCGTTTGACGAATTCCTCGAATTCGGGCGCGTCGACAAATTCCTCGACGCTGCGCCAATAATCCTTCCCGTCTTTTTCGAGAATTCTGTCCCTTAACAATGCAAAGTTCGTTTTACTATCTTTGCTCGGCATATTTTTTTTAGTGTACCGCCGGCATCTTGCCGGCTGTCCTGAGAGCGTCCCGCTCTCAGCTTTGAATTTCAATGCGTCGGCGAGACGCCGGCACGACTGCCGCCGGGACGGCGGCGTTACATTTTTATCTGTGACAAGTCGAACAACTTGTCAGCATCTCACGGCTTCGGATCTTGTATTCTTTCTTCAAACTGTCTCTTTCTTCCGCGTCAAGATCGCCGTCCTGCCACTGCATGCTGTAAATTTCCGATTTCGGACGAATAAACTGCTCCGGATTCCGGTGACATTGCAGACACCATTCCATTTGCAGCGTGTTTTCCTGGAAAACCGCGGGCATATTGTCGATCTGCCCGTGACACGTCGAGCAGCCGACGCCTTTTGCAACGTGAATACTGTGATTAAAGTAAGCAAATTCTGGTAGATCGTGGACTCTTTCCCACTCGATAGGTTTGTTTTCGCGAAAGCTCTCGCGAATCGGTTCGAGATAAGCTGCGTCGCCCCAAAGCTGGCTGTGGCAGTTCATACAGGTTTGCGTCGGCGGAATTCCCGCCGAAGACGAAGTTTCGACCGAAGTATGACAATAACGGCAATCGATACCATCGTCGCCAACGTGATGTTTGTGGCTAAATTGAATTGGCTGCGGGCGTTCCTGATAGCGTCCGGTGATGTAACCCGACCGCGCAACCTGCGTGTAAACATAAAACGCAGTTCCAGCCAAAACGATCGCGGCGAATATGCTTATCTTGGCTAGATTGTTCGCTCCGCGATGAAATAGTTGTGCCATTTTTTCTATCCTGAAATTAGAAAAATCCGACCTAATCCGGCAAAAATATTGCTACGATCAACAAAAACTACTCGTAAATCTTATATTCGATTTTACAAAATCTGATAAATTCCGCAAACACTAACTTTAAAATAATTTTCGGCTAAACTTTACGCAAGTTAACGCAAAATTAGTTTGACTGATAAATTTAATAAACTTTAGAGCTTAACCGTAAACCGCCTGCGTAAAGTGGATAAATTTGCGGTCATAATCGGTCGGAAAGAAGCGCGGCGCCGATCGCGCAGGCGTTTTCGCCGAGTTCGCCGCGTAAAATTTGCGTCGCGCTGAAAGAAGGTTCGAAGGAAAGTTCACGCGCGCGGTTGATTATCGAATCGACAACCAAAGCTTCGGCGTGCATTATCGCGCCGCCGATAACAATGCGTTCGACGTTGAGCAGATTTATCACGCCGGCGATCGCCGTTCCGACGTAATTTCCGGTTCGCTGGAGCATCATTTGCGCAAAATCGTCGCCGTTTTTCGCCGCTTTGATGACGTCCGAAAGCCCGATCTCGTCTTCGCCGATAGAACCCAAAGAAGAAGTATGATCCTGATGAAACCGCATTCGTGTGCGGCGGACAATATTTGCTGCCGAAGCCGCGTCTTCGAGCTTCATTCCGTCCGAATTTATCGCGACGTGTCCGAATTCACCCGCAAAACCCGAAGCGCCACGCCAAATCTTGCCGTCAAAAATCAGCGCGCCGCCGACGCCTTTGCCGAGCGTTACATAGAACATATCTCGCCTGTTGCGTCCGGCGCCGAGATTATATTCCGCGTAAGCGGCGGCGTTCGCGTCGTTTTCGATAAAGATCCTGCAATTTGTGGCTTTTTCGAGGTCGCCAACCAGATCTAATTGTTCGTGCTCAGGAAAATAGGTCGAAAAAACCACGCGTTTTGTTTCGCG
>JBGTFE010000113.1:0-15388 GCA_041747435.1 Pyrinomonadaceae bacterium
GGAAGCATCGCAAACGGATCGCGGCGGACTTCGCCGATATTGCCGAATGCGGCGGCGGTCATTTCCGAACCCATTGTCGCCGCCATATAAACGCCGAACGACCAATTGAAGCTTTGCATCACGAGCGGAATGACGTTGTCGCGCCGACCGCCGAACATAAACGCCGAAACGGGAACGCCCGTCGGGGAATCGAAATTTTCGTCGATCACCGGGCATTGCTCAGAGGGCGCGGTAAAACGCGCGTTCGGATGCGCGGCTTTCGTTCCGCTCGCGGGCGTCCAATCGTTGCCCTGCCAATCAATGGCGTGCGCCGGAGCTTCGCCGTCCATTCCTTCCCACCAAATGTCGCCGTCGTCCGTCAGCGCAACGTTTGTAAAGATCGTGTTTTCGCGGATGGATTCCATTGCGTTCGGGTTGGTTTTGTAATTTGTTCCGGGCGCGACGCCGAAAAATCCGGCTTCAGGATTGATCGCGTGAAGCTTGCCGTTCGAATCGGGTTTGATCCAGGCGATGTCGTCGCCGACGGTTGTAACTTCCCAACCTTCTTCCTGAAATGGTTTGGGCGGAATCAGCATCGCGAAATTTGTCTTTCCGCAGGCGGAAGGAAACGCGGCGCAGACATAATCTTTGCGTCCGTCCGGCGATTTTACGCCGACGATGAGCATGTGTTCAGCCAACCAGCCCTGATCTCTTCCCAATGTGCTCGCAATTCTTAAAGCGAGACATTTTTTTCCGAGAAGCGCGTTGCCGCCGTAGCCCGAGCCGTAGCTCCAAATGGTTTTTTCTTCGGGAAAATGGACGATATATTTGTCTTTCGGATCGGGCGAACAAGCCCACGCAACATCGGCTTGACCTTCCGCAAGCGGCATTCCGACCGAATGCAGACAATGAACAAACTCGCCGTCGCCGAGCGCGTCAAGCGCTTTCGTTCCCATGCGCGTCATAATTTTCATATTGACGACGACGTAAGGCGAATCCGAAAGTTGAACGCCGAATTGTGAGATCGGCGAGCCGATCGGTCCCATGCAAAACGGGATGACATACATCGTGCGCCCGCTCATCGAGCCGTCAAACTTTGCCGATAAAGTCGTTTTCATTTAGTCCGGCGCCATCCAATTGTTCGTCGGTCCGGCGTCGCCTTTATCGCGCGAGCAGATGTAGGTTCTGTCTTCGACGCGCGCCACGTCAGACGGGTGCGAGCGGGCGAGAAACGAGTTCGGTCGTTTCGCTTGGTCCAAACGGATAAACGTGCCGCTCGCGACCATTTCTTCGCAAAGGCGATCGTATTCGTCTTGCGAGCCGTCGCAAAAAACGACCTCGTTCGGCTTGCAAAGCTCCGCCATTTCTGTGACCCAGCGGATCAATTCATTATTCGTCACATTCAAAGGAATGTTTATGTTAACCATTTTTTTCTCCAAAATTCTTTTCTAAAAGTATATATAAAGACTGTCTGAAACTAAAAAAAATAAACGAGCAATCAAGACTCGTTTTTACATTTATTTCATACAATGTTACCAACAGATGGCGCTTAAAATCAAAACTCACGCGGCGCGTTTTATAGCGCGGCGCTCGCGGCTCGAGTTTATTGTGTGGACAATGACCGCCGAAATGATGATCGCGCCGCCCAAAAGCGCCCAATTTGACGGTGTTTCGCCGATAAAAAGAAAAACCCAAACCGGATTGAGAAGCGGCTCGATAAAGCCGACGATGCTGGCTTCGAGCGAGCGCACGCCTTCGGCGACGCCTTTAGTAAAAAGCAAATAAGCGATGCCGATCTAAAAAACGCCAAGAAAAACTATCGCCAAAACGTCTTTTGTAACAATCTCAGCCGGTGGATCGCTCGCTATCAACGGGATCATCAGCAGAACGATCAAAATGTTTCCGTAAAAGACGGAAAGCGCCGGATTTCTGTTTTTGAGCGAGCGCGGATGCCGCAAAAACGTAAAATATAAACCGAAAAACAATCCCGAAGCGAGCGCGACGATGTTGCCGACCAAACCCTGCGTATCGAGTTTGCCGACAAAGAACAAGCTCATCCCGGCAAGACAAAAAATTACGGTGAACAGATCGAAAACGCGAAACTTTTCCTTTAAGACGAGCGGCGCGAGGATCAAAATATAGATCGGCGCGGTGTATTGCAAAAAGATGGCGTTTGCCGCTGTCGTATTTTTATTTGCGTAAACAAAACACGAAAGAGTTCCGGCATAGAGAAACGCCGTCAGAAGCGTAAAAGCGTCGAGCTTTAGACCTTTTTTGTATGTAAAAAGCGCGACGGTCAGCGCGGCAAGAAGCGAGCGCCCGCAATTTACGGCAAAGGCGTCGAGCGAGGTGAGCTTTATAAATAGTCCGCCGGTCGACCAAAGCAAAACCGCCAGCAAAACGTAAATTATCGGCGAAATATTCGGCGCGTTTTTGGTCTCGTTCATCGATTCAACGATTCTAATACGAAAGACGAAAGATTGTAATTTTCGAATAGATACTTTTACTCCGGGCACGATTTTAGAAAAAATCGTCAAAAGTGAAAAAATTTGCAACGCGTCGAAAGCTGTTATATTCTAAGAATCACTTATCAATTCTGATAAAAACCCCTTTAAGATATTTGTCCCGATTGATCCAACATTCAAAATAAAGGATTAGTTATAGTTTTTAGCCGACTGTTTTCAGTCTGATTTTAAAGGAGAGAAATGATCAAAAACACCTTGCGCGCGCTTGCCGCTTTTTTAGTACTAGTTTTAAATTTTACCGTTTACAGCACAGCCCAAACTTTACCCGACGCTGCCGAGTTTCCAACCGTAAGGATCGGGAACTTCGGTCAGATGGACGAACGTTTTTATCGCGGAGCGCAGCCGCTCGAAAGCGATTATCAATCGTTAAAAGACCTCGGAATTACGACGGTTATCGACCTCAGAAACGATCCGACCGATTATGAAAAAGCAGCGGTCGAAGCCCTTGGAATGCGCTATGTCAATATTTCGATGAGCGGGTGGAAATCCCCGAAAGACCGCCAGATCGAAGAATTTCTGAAATTGATCGACGATCCCGAAACCGGAAAATTCTTTGTTCACTGCAAAGCGGGAATTCATCGCACCGGAGTCGCCGGTGCGGTTTATCGTTTTCAGAAATACAATTGGAATTACGACCAGGCTTATCGAGAAATGAAAAAATATAATTTTTCAAGCGGTTTGGTTCACGGCGCGCTAAAATCTTACGTGAAAGATTATGCAAGAGATATGGACGCGAACAGACGTGACGTAACCATTCTGCAAGGGGCTACTCAAGCGAGCCAGTAATTAGATTTTTCAGATAAAAAAAACTACGCCGGAAGCAAATCCCGCGTAGTTTTTTTCTTTGCCGTAAACTGCTCTCTATTACCGTTTCAGTTTGGTTGCCCGGTCGAGTTCATCGACGCGCGCCTTGAAGGCTGTCGTCAGCAATTTAATATCCTCCGCGCGGTAGTTTGCAGCGCGAAAGGCGTCTTCAATTTGCTTGTCACTAAGCTGCAGAAGCAGATCCGCCAGCCAGCGACCGTGTTGAATTGTGATGTCGTTGAAGAGATGCTCCTGCCCCCCGCGGTAATCGAATTTGATCTTTCCGGAGCGCACTTCTTTTATGAATTTTGATGCGGCGTAATCCTTGGGTTTATTTACGCTGCGCCCCGAGCGACCTCCGCTGACGTCAGAAAGTTTGCCGAACGCCGAACCCAAATCACTAATGACATAATGTTGTTTATCGCCCTCCTGAAGAATGATCGTATTCTCGTCTTTCAGATCCCAACCATTGAGCATCGCCATCATTATTTTTAAGCCTTGCAATTCGTTCGTGCCGTGAAAAGGATTATCCAGCCAACTCCAGCGATCGAGCCGTTTAATGTTGTCGGGGCGCGCCTCAAAACGCACGTTTTTATAATTTCCAATTTTTGTGATTTCGAGTTTTGGAACAAGATAATTGATCTCGGTTTTGTAACCGATTCCCCAAAGCAGACGAACCGAGACCGTTTCAGGCTGGGATTCATCCGCGATCTTTATTACCCATTCTTTTCCCGCGCCATCCTTGATTCTGTGCTTCAAATTATTGCCGCCGGTTTGCCGCCCGATATATACGGATTTTTCCAATACCGGGTGCATCTGCTGCCCGCCCGGACCCCAAAAAAGGTCGCGTTCGCTGATTTTGACCGCTTCCCACATCACCGGCGTTACATTCGTGTCCGTATTCTGCTTTTGCGAAAACGCGAAAACCGTCGTTAAGCCGATCAAGATACCGCTAACCACGGCTTTCATGAATCTTTCTGTTATGTTCATTTTGTCCACCTCAAAATATTTTTCTGCGAAGATCTCTTAATTTTTTCGTTTAATAACGCCGGAATCCACCGTAGCGCCAGAGCGGGAAATGACTTGAAAATGCATCTCGTCCTTCCAAACTTCGATAAGCATAAAGGACAAGTCGGTATCAAAGCCTTTTTCAGTAAAAGGGGAATTCTTCTTAATATCGCCCTTTCGAATTTTACCGCCGGCTCCGGTAATGAAATAGGGAATGCCTTTTTGCGGCTTGATGCGCTCGTAAAAATGTTCGTGTCCGGCAAATACAACGTCCACGCCATATTTAACAAACAACGGCTCCACCACTTCCCTGAGTTTTTCATCTGAACCGTGCCGTTTGCCTGAAGAATATGGCGGATGATGAAAGAAAGCGATTTTCCATTTTGTAGTATCTTTGGCTAATTCATCTTGTAGCCAGTCGAGCTGGCGTTTGTCCATATAAGTGCTGTTAAGCGAATAAAAAGCGACTTCACCTTTCTTGATCCGGTAATATTCCTGTCCGTTCATGTTGAAAGGCTCGTAAAATCGCTGGTTTGACTCATCATGATTGCCGAGCGTCGCGTAAAACTTAACGCCGTCGTTTAGCAAAGGTCGATAAACATTTTCGAATTTTGTTTTCATATCCTCCGCTTTTTCCTGGTAATAAATGTTATCGCCGGTCATAATCACGAACTCGTATGGAAACGCTTTGCGATAATCGACCATGACCTTCGCCAGTTCGTTTTGCTCTTTGTTACCTCTGCCGGTGTCGCCAATCGCGAGAAAACGCACCGAACCTTCCTGAAGCGGTAACGTTAACTTCAGCGAAGAACTTCGCTGCGAGATAACATCCGGTTTTGTTAAAGATTGAGAAGAAACCGTCCGGACAAAAACAGTCGGCAATGCCGAACTGTAAAAAGCCAGAACTAAGATCAGTAAAAAATTATTAATTCGTTTCATGTTGTTTTTTTATAACCTCCTTTTATTTCAAGAAGTTACGGCAGAGCGTTTGTCATATAATCGATTATCAGCCCGTTCTCTCTATCCAGAAGCAAAAGGCTGCGCCCGAGAAACCGGAAGCGAAGCTGCTTCGGCAGCTGCGGTAGCGCCAACAAGAGAGTCGCCGGCATTTCGATCTGCTCTTTCGAATCCGGGTAAGGAAAATTGATCTTTAATGGAACACCCTGCGTATCGGCTTCCAGAACGGTTTTCCGAAGCTCTACCCGTTCTTTACCTTTAAATTCGTTTTTAATTATCGCTTTTATAAGCTCGGTTGCCGCCGGGGTGAAAATATCGCCTTGTTTAGCGCTGCTGCGGGCAGACTGAACGGATCTTTGGAAAGCGGTTTTGTGCGCTTCGATCTGTTCGGCGGTTGCGTCCTTGGACAGCTTCGGCAGCTTATTTTCGATGCGCTCTCGAAGTTTTACATAGTTTTTTGCACTCTTTTCAAACGCGGCGATCGTTTTTTTATCCTGCGAAGATTTAAGATTCTGCGCCGTAGATATTTGTGCAGCCGCAAAAAGCGAAAGCGCCAGAAATATGATCAAACTGTAATATTTCGTTACACCATTCATAAAATCCACCCAAATTTCAACAAGTGCAATTCGTGTTCCAACCAACGAGGGTTAGACCGTCGTGGGCGCAAATCGCATTAAAAGAAGATGTTGTTTCGTATTTGGATTCGTGGTTTCCTGACCTGAGTGAAGCCGCAAGTTGTGGGATCTTATTGATAAATATCGGTAGCGCTCTTTTTCTGTTGCCACTGAACGCCTTCGATATTGTCCGGATCGCGGGCAAAAATACTCTCGCTCAGGTCGTCTGTGCTGAGATTTAAACGCAGATTCAAATAATAAACAATGGAACCGATCTCGTCCTTCTCGTCAGGACGTTCCATTTTTCTAACCTCAGTTTCGAGCTTATGGCTTTTGAAAATTTCTTTCAGCGCCTCTTGAGTAGAAGAAATATTTCGCGTTTTCACCTTTAATTCCATTGGTCGCACGGCTTGCTGCGGCTCTTTATATTCGAGCAAGCGCAGCAAGATCAACACAAAAACACAAAGCGCTGCGCCAAGGTCCCAGCGTCCGACACCAGCCGCCAATCCGAGCGCCAGACAGATCAGCAGTACGGTAACTTCTTTCGGGTCGCGGATATTCGTTCGAAATCTGACGAGCGAAACGGCGGCAAAGATAGCAAACGCGCGCGCGGCGTTGTCGCCGACGATCATCATAAGCGCCGCGGCAACGACCGCAAGCAATATCTGCGTTTGCGCGACGTAAAGATTTCGCTCAAAAAGGCGAACGTTTTTTCGAGGACGAAAAGCTAAAATTGCCGCAAGCACAACGGCTAGAATAAGGCGAAGCGCGATGACGGCGACGCCTACTTCCTCGGCGCCGGCGGGATTTGCGGTTCCCGCACCGAAAATTTCGGACAAAAACGGAACTTCCGTGCTTGCAGGCGTCGGCGAAATTGCGGGTTCACCGCGGGTCGCGGCTTGCGCGATCGCGACCAGCGTAACAACACAACCCCCAACCGTGCCAATAATGGCTGTCGGTTTTTTCTTCATAGCGATTTCGCGGCTAATCTTTCGCCGCGGGAAACACGCGATAACTCAGCGATCTTGTTTTTTACTGCTTTGGTAAGCGTTTCAATATTGTTCGAGGAATAATTTGCCGCGCGAAACGCATCTTTTATTTGTTTATCGCTAAGCTGCGAAAGCAAACCTGAAAGCCATTCGGCATCGGCAATGCTGATGTCCTTAAAAAGACCGCGATTTTTCCCCTTGTAAGAAAGAACCACGCGTCGATCTTTGACATCACGGACAAGTTTCGTTTTGACGTATGCCGAAGGCTTGTTGGTTTTTCGTCCGAGCCGGTAAAATATCGGCAGATCATTGTTGCCGAGCTTGCCGAAGGTCGAACCAAGATCGCTGATAATATAATGGAGCTCGGTGCCGTTTTCACCTCCAACCTCCAAGATCTTGTTTTGGAGATCGAGAACGTCCCAATTAGTTATAAAAACCTGCATTATCTTCAATCCCTGCAACTCTTTTTTGCCTACGAAAGGATTATTTTTCCATTGCCACTCATCGAGCCTTTCGATTTCATCCGGACGCGCTTCGAGACGAACGTTTTTGAACGTTCCTTTTCCGGGAATGGTGATGCTCGGAACTAGATAATTTATTTCAGTTTTGTAACCTAAAGCCCAAAGCAACCTAACGGCGGCGGTTTCAGGCTGTGCTTCGCGCCCGAATTTCGCCACCCAGATCCGACCCGAACCGTCCTTTATCCGATATTTTTTGTTGTGACCTTGGTTCTCTTCTTTAATAAATGTGATCTTGCTCAAATCAGGCATCATTGCTTTGCCGCCGGGACCATAAAAAAGATCTCTCTGCGCGATATTTACGCGCTCCCACATGACGGCTTTTCCTTTCGGCAACACCTTTTCCGACTTGTTCTGAGCGCCAGCCGCGGAAAATATGAGTAATAAAATGAATATTGAAATGACCGGCTTTAAAAATAGCTTGCTAAAATTCGACATGAAAATTCCCCCCTCCCAGTTCTAATTCTTCAAATGAAAATCAAAGACATTCGTGCGTTCCTGGAACGACATCTGAGCGTCAAACGCTTCCTCGCCCGACGCGGGAATAACCCGCTCATAAGAGCCGTCCGGCTGCAATTCCCACGCTTTTACGTTGTCACGAAGATACGTTGTCAGAAATTCGTCCTTTAAATATCGCTTTAGCTTGGTATCTTCGACGGGCGCAATAGCTTCCACGCGGCGGTCGAGATTTCGCGGCATCCAATCGGAACTGCCGATGTAAACTTCCTCGTCACCGCCGTTTGCGAAATAATATACACGGCTGTGTTCGAGTAGCGGACCGACGATGCTTCGAATGCGAATGTTTTCCGAAAGTCCCGGAACACCCGGTCGGAGCATACAAATTCCGCGCACGATCAGATCGATCTGAACGCCGGCTTGCGATGCCTCATAAAGCGAGCGAATTATCCTGGTGTCGGCTAATCGATTCATCTTCGCGACGAGCCGGGCAGACTGACCGTTTCGCGCGTTTTCGGTCTCGCGTTCGATCATTTGCATCATTCGGTCGCGAAGATTTATTGGCGCGACGAGGAGTTTCTTAAAACTCTGCTGCTGCGAATAGGCGGTCAAAAAGTTAAACAATTCCGTCGCATCCGAACCAATGTCGTCGTCGTCCGTCAATAGACCAAGATCGGTATAAACCGCCGACGTTTCGGGGTTGTAATTACCGGTTGCAACATGAACGTAACGGCGAAGATCCTCGCCTTCGCGGCGGACGACAAGCGTCGTTTTGCAGTGAGTTTTCAACCCCAAAATCCCGTAGATCACGTGAATTCCGGCTTCTTCAAAACGTTTCGCCCATCCGATATTTTTTTCTTCGTCAAAACGCGCCTTGAGCTCGATCAAAACCGTGACTTGTTTCCCGCGCTCACTGGCTTCGATAAGGATCGGCGCGATCGTCGAATCTTCGCCGATGCGGTAAAGACACATTTTTATTGCGAGAACATCTTCGTCTTCGGCGGCTTCCCGGATAAAATCCGTGACAACGTCGTAAGACATAAACGGATGATGGACCAAAACATCCTGCTCCTTAATTATCTCGAACATCGAGTTTGCTTTCTCAAAGATCGGCGGACGCATTATGCGGAGCGGCGCATGTTTAAGATCCGGGCGATCGACGCTGCATAGCGCCATGAGATCGGCGATCTTCATCGGACCTTGAATTCGGTAAATGTCGTCAGAAGTTATCTGAAGCGAATCGGTCAGATAATCGATTAAATCGTCCGGCATCGTGCCTGAGACTTCGAGGCGGACGACGTCGCCGAAGCGTCGCTGCTTCAAATTTTCTTCCATCAGTTGGAGCAGATCTTCGGCTTCTTGTTCGCGTAAGCCTATGTCGGCATCTCGTGTGATACGGAAAAGATGGCACGACGCGGGATCGCCTTCGGGAATAAGCGTTCGAATATTTGTCGCGATGAGATCTTCGACCAACACGAATTTTGTCGAATCGTCAGAAACCGGAACCATCCTTTGAACAAACTGCGGAATTTTGACGCGAACGAAAAAATCCTCACCTGCTTTATACAAAGCCTTTTCGATCCGGCGCTTTACCTTCGGCTTTACGACCAAGCCGAGATTGAGACTTCCGCCAGAAATATAGGGAAACGGGTGCGACGGATCGACCGCTTGCGGCGTAAGAACAGGATAAATCTTTTCCTGAAAATACTCGTTCAGATTTTGCTGCTCAGTTTCGTTCAGCGTATCGAATGCAGCCAGCGCAATGCCTCTTTTTGAAAGCTCCGGAATAATTTCATCGCGCAGACAAGTTGTTTGATCTTCAATAAGTTCCAGCAATCGCGCGCGTATTTCGATCAATTGTTCGGCTGCCGTCATTCCGTCCGGCGAAACCGAATCTTCGAGCTTTTCCTTCAATCCGGAAACGCGAATCATAAAAAATTCATCAAGATTTGAAGAAATGATCGCGAGGAATTTTAGCCGTTCAAGAAGCGGCTGCGAATGGTCCAAGCCTTCGCTCAGCACGCGTCTGAAAAACTCGATCAGACTTAGCTCGCGGTTGAATAAAAACTCTCCCGATCGCGGCAGCTGCGCGGGCAACAAATCCGCGCTTTCGGGAGTAAAATGTTTTATCGGGTAAATTTGTTTGGCTAATTGAGTCATCGTTTTCCTTGCCTCGAATTACGTTCGGTTTATCGGGGAAAGCTTTCCGAGAATCGATGGTGCAAATGCCGTTCCCAACGTTGGGAGAATGCGGAAATAACTCAATTTATTGTAGTTAGCAGAGTTTTAGCGGGAGACTTTTTTAGCGAAGATGTTTCAGTTCGTTGTATTAAATCATTACAAAACGATCATTCCGAACCGACCGCTTGCGAAAGAGTCTCGCGAAGTTTTGCGGCGGAAGTCGTAGCCGGTTCGAGCTCGACGTCTTCGACGTTTCCATAGATCATTTTACCGAAAACACCGTTCCAGGGTGGAATTACGATCGTCGCGTTGCCGAAAGCTTTTGCCTGGCACGCCAAGCGCATAAACGGCTTTTCGTCGTCGGGTTGATTGTAGCCGAAAACTTTCATTTGCTTTCTTTCGCGAATTGAGACTTCGGAAAGTTTTTCCTGCCCGCCAAGAACGCCGATCCAACACGTCCCGCAAGCGGCGCTGCGGCATTCGACGGGAACGACGCCTTCAACGCAGCGCGCGTCCTTTTCCAGCCAATTTTGCGTTTGATTTCGCGCCGAAGCCGTGGCAATTTCCTCGTCGTTAATAATACGAAATTTCGCTTTACCGCCGGTTTCATCGTATGTGACGGTAAATTTTTTATCGATCGTTTTCAAAAAACCGAAGATACCCTGCGAATCGTCTTTAGCGCGCTCCGCAAGAATTGCCTTGGCGGATTTCTTTGCATCTTTCGAATCTATAAAAACCTTTCCATCAGCTGCCTTGAATGCTTCAAAACCGACCTGAACGAGCGTCATCAAACCTGCTAAAACAATACTTTTGGTCAAACATTCCTTCGTTTTTGCCGCTTGCGCCGCATCTTTTGCGATCTCGTGAACGATCGCAATCAAATCGCTGTCTTCGTGCCCGTTCGATTCCGCGTGCGCGACGATCGCGTCTTTTGTTTCTTTCCAAAAGCGATGTCCGTAAAGAAATTTGTGCGAGGAATCGATTTGATCGTTCAATTCAAAATCGCCCTGCATTACAAACTTTTGGATCGCTTTCGCTCGATCGTCGGCGTTTTCAAGATAACGAAAAAGCGCGAGCGGATAAAATCTAAACCAAATTTGAACGGCGTTTCGATCGACTTCGTGAATTTCCGGCAGAATTGCTTCGACCGTATCGAGCCACTCCTTTTCGCTGAATTTGTTTAAGAAATCTATAAATTTTGATGTCATAATGTTAGTTCGGAATAATATGATTTTATGAAAAGAGAGATTCTACATATAAATGCCCATTTGTGCAAAAGTTCGCTTGACAATTCAAATGCCGTTTCGATATAGTCTCTAGTTTCGGACTTTGGTCTGAGGCAGACTTTGGTCTGAGGCAGACTGTAGGGTGTTACTTTATAGTTTGCACGAGGAGGGCAGAGCATTTGAAAATTCAAGTGTATAGAACAATTATTGTGGCGTAAAACTAAACGCCGCGTGTTTTTCGTTTAGACGAACACGTTCCAACGTTTGGGGCAGTTTAATTTGAGGATTTTTTAGAATCCAAGATCCAAAATCGCCAATCCAGAAACGAAGGTCACGCCACAGAAAAGTTTGAAAGGAATGTCGCGAAATCTGCGCTTTGGTAAAAGACATTCGCGCTAAAATTTAATTTAGTTTTTTGTTTGCGAGTAACCGCTTGCGCTGACTGCCGGAAAGAGTTCCGGTAAGAGGCAGGTTTGGAGGTTGCTTACGTTTTTGAAAAGGTAACGCCAGCATCTTGCTGGCAGTCGTGACGGCATCTTGCCGTCGCAAAATCAAAGAGGGCGCGAGCAGGATGCTCACGCGACAGCCGCCAGGATGGCGGCGTTACGTTAGAAATTATGCCGACAATTAATCAACTTGTTCGAAAGGGTCGTAAAGCGGTGAAATACAAAACCGCGAGTCCGGCGCTGGAAAAAAGTCCGCAAAAACGCGGCGTTTGCACGCGTGTTTATACGCAAACTCCGAAAAAACCGAATTCCGCGCTGCGTAAAGTCGCGCGCGTTCGCCTGACCAACGGAATTGAAGTTACTACTTATATTCCGGGCATCGGTCACAATTTGCAAGAACATTCGATCGTGATGATCCGCGGCGGTCGCGTCAAGGATCTGCCGGGCGTTCGTTATCACGTTATTCGCGGAACGCTCGATTCAAGCGGCGTCGCAAACAGAAATCAGTCGCGTTCGAAATACGGCGCGAAACGCCCGAAAGGAGCGAAATAATTTATGCCAAGAAGAAGAGTTGCCGCTAAAAGAGACATTTTGCCGGATCCGATCTACAACAGCATTATGGTCACGAAGTTCATCAACGGCTTGATGTGGAAAGGGAAAAAATCGATCGCCGAACAAATTTTTTACGGCGCGATGGAAAAGATCGGCGAGAAAACCGGCGAAGAGCCGTTGAAAATTTTTAAGAACGCGGTCGATACCGTCGCACCGACTCTAGAAGTGAAATCGAAACGCATCGGCGGCGCGACCTATCAAGTCCCGATCGAAGTCAGCCGTGACCGGCGCAATACGCTCGCGATTCGCTGGATCGTGACAAACGCGCGTAAACGCGGTGAAAAAACGATGGAAGATCGGCTTGTCGGCGAGCTGCTCGATGCCGCAAGCAACCGCGGTAATGCACTCAAAAAGAAAGACGACGTTCACCGCATGGCAGAAGCGAATAAGGCATTTGCGCACTATCGCTGGTAGAAATTTATAAAAGAGATGTCAAGGATAAGTTTAGACAAATTTAGAAACATCGGGATTATGGCGCACATCGACGCGGGTAAAACCACGACGACTGAGCGCGTTCTCTACTACACCGGCGTTTCGCACAAGATCGGCGAGGTTCACGAAGGAACGGCGACGATGGATTGGATGGAGCAGGAACAAGAGCGTGGAATTACGATCACGTCCGCTGCGACGACTTGTTTTTGGACACGCAACAACGACGAACATCGCATCAATATTATTGATACGCCCGGTCACGTCGATTTTACTATGGAAGTAGAGCGCAGCTTGCGCGTTCTCGATGGCGCCGTTGCGGTTTTTGACGGAGTTGCCGGTGTCGAGCCGCAGTCCGAAACCGTTTGGCGTCAGGCAGATAAATACGGTGTTCCGAGACTTTGTTTCATCAATAAATTAGATCGCGCGGGCGCATCTTTTGAAAACAGCTTCGATTCGATACTGAAACGTTTGGGCGCAAACGCCGTCGCTCTGCAAATTCCGATCGGTTTAGAGGACAAATTAAAAGGCGTGGTCGACCTTATAACGATGAAAGGTTTGATTTGGAACGACGAAACTAAAGGCGCCGAATATCAAACCGTCGAAATACCTGCCGAACTGCAAACCCAAGCCGAAGAATGGCGCGAAAAGTTAGTCGAAGCCGTATCGAGCGTTGACGACGATCTGATGATGAAATATCTCGAGGGCGAGGAAATTTCGGAAGATGAAATCCGCAAAGCACTAAGAAAAGGAACGCTCGATCTCAAAATCGTTCCGGTGGTTACCGGTTCCGCCTTCAAAAATAAAGGCGTTCAGACATTGCTCGACGCAGTTGTTGATTATCTTCCTTCTCCTCTAGATGTTCCCGCTATCGAAGGTAAAAATCCGAGAAGCAGTGAAGTTGAAACACGCGAAGCAACGCCGCAAGCGCCGTTTTCCGGTTTGGTTTTCAAGCTGATGGCTGACAAGCATCTTGGTCAGCTTGCCTTTGTAAGAATCTATTCCGGAACAGTCAAATCCGGTTCGTATGTTTACAACACGATCAAGGGTTCGAAAGAACGCGTTGGTCGCTTGATGTTAATGCACGCCAACAAACGCGAAGACGTCGAATCGGCGTCGGCGGGCGAAATTATCGCGATCGGCGGTATGAAAAACGTCACGACGGGCGATACGATCTCCGACGAAAACAAACAGATCATTCTTGAATCGATGGAGTTTCCGGACCCGGTTGTTCGCGTCGCCGTTGAACCGAAAACGCGTCCCGACCAGGATAAAATGGGCGTTGCCTTAAACCGTCTGGCATCTGAAGATCCGAGTTTTCAAGTTTCAACCGACCATGAAACAGGTCAAACGATCATTGCCGGAATGGGCGAACTTCACCTTGAAATTATCGTCGATCGTATGAAGCGCGAATTCGGCGTCGAAGCCAATGTTGGCAAACCGCAAGTCGCATATCGTGAAACGATCACGGTTCCCGCGCCCGGAAAAGAGATCTTTAAGAAGCAATCGGGAGGTCGCGGGCAGTTCGGACACGTTGAGCTCGAAATCGAACCGGCGCCGGGCGAAGGTTACGTTTTCGAAGACAAAATTACCGGCGGCGCGATTCCCCGGCAATTTATCAAACCGGTTTCAGAGGGAATTCGGGATGCGATGCAGCGCGGATTTTTGGCGGGATACGAGCTTGTCGATATCAAGGCGAGATTGATCTACGGCTCATATCATGAAGTTGATTCTGACGAGCGCTCGTTTCATATTGCCGGAAGTTTGGCTTTTCAGGATGCTTTGAAAAAGGCAAAACCTGTGCTGCTCGAACCGATCATGCGGATCGAAGTTGTTACGCCCGAAGAATATATGGGCGCGGTCAACGGCGATCTGAATCGACGCCGCGGACAGATCGAAAAAATGGAACCGCGTCCGGGCAACGCTCAGGTCGTTACCGCATTTGTTCCGCTTTCGGAAATGTTCGGTTATACAACCGATCTGAGAAGTGCGACACAGGGACGCGCGACATCAAGTATGCATTTTGAGCGTTACGATCAGGCTCCGCGTAACGTTGCCGAGGAAGTTATTGCAAAAGTAAAAGGAGCGAGCAGCTGAACCATGTTGGGTGAAGCAACGACAAAAATGACCATGGTCTATTGGAAATCTGACCGTTTTTGGCTGGGAAAGTTGTTGGAGCATCCCGAAATTATGACGCAGGGCGAAACGCTCGAAGAATTGAAGGAAAACATCAAAGACGCGTTCCTTTTGATGGCAATGGATGAAGTTCCGCAGGATTACGAGGTTATGGAAATTTCGTTGTGAAGCGGAAAGAATTGATAAAGCAACTGGAAAAATGGGGTTGTTTTTGCTTAGACATGGTGCAAATCATGACATTTATTTGAATCCGAAAAATGGGCAAAGACAGCCTGTTCCGAGACACAGAGAAGTTGACGAACATCTTGTGAGGCACATTAAGAAATATTTGGGTATAGAAGGAAAATAATTTTTTAGGAAGGAAATTATGAGCAAAGAGAAATTCGATCGAAGTAAGCCGCACGTAAATATAGGGACGATAGGGCACGTAGATCATGGGAAGACGACGTTGACGGCGGCGATCACGAAGGTGATGGGCAAGCATAATCCGAAGATGGAGTTTCGGTCG
>JBGTFE010000114.1:0-1599 GCA_041747435.1 Pyrinomonadaceae bacterium
CCTGACAGCCGCGCCGACCAGAAAGTTGGAAAAAGGCGCGTAAGCTTTTTCGCGCACCTTTTTGGCTGATTCGATCAGTTCTTCTTGTATTTTTTCGTTCAAGTTATTTTCCTTTGTTCCTTGTAAAGTTTTTCGCGAACAAGCGAGCAAACAAATTCGCTTGTGACGTCCGAATTGCCGCCTTCCGGTAAAATGATGTCGGCAAAGCGCTTGCTCGGCTCGACAAATTCAAAATGCATCGGGCGGATCGTGTGCTCATACTGCCACAAAGTATGCTCGAAGCTTCTTCCGCGCTCGTTTATGTCGCGCCGCAAACGCCGGATCAGACGAATATCGTCCGGCGTATCGACAAAAATTCTAAAATCGAGCAGATCCAAAACGCGCGATTCGGCAAAGATCAAAATTCCTTCGACGATGACGACCGGTTTCGGATCGATGTGTTCAAACTCGCCGCTTCGCGTATGCGTTTTGTAATCGTAGATCGGCATCTCGATCGGCTGTCCCTGTTTCAAGCGTTTGATGTGGTTGACAAGCATTTCGCTGTCGATGGAATCCGGATGATCGAAATTCGCCTGGTGGCGCTCGTCAAGCGGCATATCCGCCAAATTTCTGTAATACGAATCCTGTTCGACGAGCACGACATTGCCGCGACCGACCGTTTCCACGATCTTCCGCGCAATTGTCGTTTTTCCCGAACCTGTTCCGCCGCAAATGCCTATGATCATTCCGATTTGTCTGTTGTCCTTTGTCCTTTGTCCTTTGCGCCTTTCGTTGTGCCGATTGACCTTAAATAAGCATTCAGCGTCGGTGCGAGCTCACTAATTAAAGGTTTTAACTCATCGATTTGCTCTTTTCTCAATAAATTACGGTTAAACGCCCGTCGTAACCAATGTTGCGTTTCTTGCAGCGAGCCTCTTGCGATTCTCGTAAAACGGCGATTGTCTTGATAGCTTCCTCTTCCTTCGCCTTCAGCGATATTCGCTCCTATCGAATCCGCCGATCGAACAATCTGTTTTCCAACGGTGTCTTTCGCAAAGTTATCCCATTTGAGAACGATATCCCAAATCTTGTCCGCTAAATTTTCAGACAATTTATAGACCCTCAGGTTTTCAAAATTTGTTCGCGCCATCATTTTAATTGAGATTTTAGCTTACGACGCAAAGGACAAATGACCAAGGACTAATGACCAAGTCTAAATATCACTCCACGCAACAACTCCTTAAAAATTTCTGCGACTTGCGCGCCGGTTTCGACGACGTGCGCATGGTCGATCGGCTCGTTCGAAATTCCGGCAGCCATGTTTGTAATGCATGAAATTCCGACAACCTTCATTCCCTGATGCCGCGCGGCGATCGCTTCCGGAACGGTTGACATCCCGACGGCGTCCGCGCCGAGAAGCCGCAAAAGATGAATTTCCGCAGGCGTTTCATAACTCGGACCGGAAAGCCCGCAATAAATGCCGCGATTCAAAAACGATTTTGTGTCTTTCTTTTTCGCGATCGTTTTTGCTTCTGATTTCACAATTTCCTGAAGCTTTTGCGAATAAACCTCGGTCATATCGGGAAATCTGGCGCCAAAACGGTTTTCGTTCGCGCCGCG
>JBGTFE010000115.1:0-52897 GCA_041747435.1 Pyrinomonadaceae bacterium
CGGAGAAAAGATCGTCGCTGTCGGAACAACCGCCGATCTGAAAGGGAAATTCCAAGCGGCGAAAGAGATCGACTTAAACGGAAAACTCGTAACGCCGGGATTTAATGATGCGCATATTCATTTTGCCGGAGTCGGTCTCGCGCTTCTCAGAGTTGATCTCGTCGGTTCGCCGACGCTCGACGAAGCGAAGCGCAGAATCGCGGCGAAGATAAAGGAATTGCCGAAAGGCGCGTGGGTTTTGGGGCGCGGCTGGGATCATACTTTGTGGAATAATCGTCTGCCGACCCGACAGGATTTGGATCAGATCGCGCCGGACAATCCGGTTTTTCTGCAAAGAGTTGACGGTCATATCGCGTGGGCAAATTCGCTCGCGCTGAAATCGGCAAATATTACAAAAGACACGAAAGCCCCGACGGGCGGCGAGATCGTTTTCGACGAACGCGGCGAGCCGAGCGGAGTTTTAAAGGAAACGGCGATGGGTTTGGTTTCCGCCGTGATTCCGGCGACGACCGCCGAAGAAACCTTAAAAGGCATCGAACTTGCGCTTGAAGAAGCGAAAAAATACGGTTTGACCAGCGTTCAGGGCGGTTCGGATTACACGGCGATTCCGCTTTACCGTGACCTTTTGAAATCGGACAAACTAACCGTCCGCGTCGCCGTCTGGCAAAATTTTGAAACTTCGCTCGAAACTTTGAAAAAAGAGCGCGCCGATTTTCTCGCATTGAAGGAAAATCCCGCGCGTTTGAAACTCGGAATTTTGAAAGGCTATGTTGACGGAACTTTGGGTTCGCGCACCGCCGCGATGCTCGCGCCTTTTTCCGACGATCCCACGAACAGCGGCATTCCCCGACGCGCCGAAGAAGAAATGATAAAAATGATCGTCGAACGCGATGCCGCAGGTTTTCAAATCGGACTTCACGCGATTGGCGATAAGGCGAATCGGATTGCTTTGGACGGATTCAGCAAAACTCGCGCAAATCCTTTTTCAAAATTGGAAATCATTATTGCTCCTCAAAAACCTCCAAGAAAAGAAATTACTAATGCAACAAATGAAGTAGAAACAGCGCAAATTGAAAAAGACGTAGAAACTGGAATGGAAAACCCTGCACATTTCGGAGAAAAAACGGAAGCAACCATCGGAAATCCTAATTTCGATCCAAGCAAAATTTCTGAATTACCTGCGTTAGCAAATAATCGTCGCCACCGCATCGAACACGCGCAGGTTGTCGCGCCGTCGGATTTCAAGCGTTTTCGTGATCTCGGCGTGATCGCTTCGATGCAGCCGTCGCACGCGATTTCGGATAAGCGTTGGGCGGGCGACAGACTCGGCGAATATCGCGTTTTAGGCGCGTATTCGTGGCACACTTTTCAATCTTACGGCGTTCACGTTGCCTTCGGAACAGACGCGCCCGTTGAACTTCTTAACACATATCAAACGCTCTACGCCGCCGTTTCGCGTCAGGATTTGGAAGGAAATCCAATGGGCGGTTGGCAGCCGCAGGAAAAACTTTCGATGGAAAACGCGATCCGCAATTACACATATGAATCCGCCTACGCCGAATTCGCCGAAAAGGAAAAAGGCGAAATCAAGGTCGGAATGCTCGCCGATCTCGTCGTTCATTCTAAAGATTTACTGACAATTGATGCGAAGGAAATTTTAACAACCAACCCGGTTTTTACGATCTTCAACGGGAAGATCATTTATCAAAAATAGTCAGAACCGCCTGCGTAAGCGGGCGGGTTAACTTCCTGATTCAAGAGCAATGTCATTAAAATAAATCAGGTAGTTCCCCGCCTTGACCGTTAATCACATAATCAACCGCTATTTCAACACTACGTTCATTCCACAAATACCTTTTACTTCCTTTGTCGACCCAAGGACTATGTTCTAACGTCCAAAACCTCATCTGCCGCAATTTTTTGTTGCGTATGACTTGAAATCATTGAGAGCGCGTTCGGGTTTCGCCGTGCCTATTGTTACAACGATGTGGACGTGATTTGTTCGAACATTGATCGCCCGTAACAACCAATTTCGAAACGCGCAAACCTCGCGTATTGAATCCTCAACTGCCTTGCGCTGTTTTGAATGTAAAGTTACTGCTTCGCCTTTAAGTTGCTTTTCGTTATGTTTTTTCCATTTCTGATCAGGTTCGATATAGGTTGATTTGTATTGATTATGAAAACGATCAATTGAGCCGCGCTCGTCACCGTGCAACCAAGTGCCATAACAACGGAACGCGATTAAATATGCGAGCGGGATATCAGTGTCGTTCCACATACATAAACTCTACCCACCCGCTTACGCAGGCGGTTCTGACTAAACCCTTACCGCTTCGACGATCTGTGTTGGCGAAGGTGTTGGTATCACGTTCGTAAGTTTGAATCCGGTTTTATCAAAAAGTTCGGCATATTCTGTCGCGGTTCTTTCTCTTCCGCCCGTCATCACGAGCATATTCAAATCCATAATTTTACTCATCGAAGGAGAATCGTCTTCTTCAACGACCGATTCGATCAATAAGAGCTTTGCTCCGATCGGAGCCGATCGCGCGAGATTTTTTAGAATTGTCACCGACTGATCATCATTCCAGTCATGAATGATGTGTTTCATCATATAAATATCGGCTTCGACGGGAATTTCTGCAAAAAAATCTCCGCCGACTATTGCGATGTTGTCTGCAACTTCAGCGCCAGAAACAACTTGGGGCTGGTCATACAAAATCCCTTTCGCATTTGGGTTAGACTTCAAAATCGTCGAAAGCAAAATGCCATGTCCGCCGCCGATATCGGCGATCGTCTTTGCGCCTGAAAAATCGTAAGTCGCGGCAACGGCGTTGGCGATTCCGGAGGTGAAACTCGTCATTGCGTTATCGAAAACGCGTGCGGGTTCAGGATTCGCGGCATAATATGGAAAGATCGGCATTCCGAAAATGTGATCGAAAGCGATCTCGCCCGTTTTCACGCTTTGGTGCATATTTTCGTGCCCGTGCCAATGTTCGGTATCGCCGATCATGTGAACTATTGCGCGCATGGATTCGGGATGATCGGAGCGCAAAAACTCGGAAGTTGGCGAGTTGGAAAAGCGGTTTTCAGAGTCTCTCTGAAAAACTCCGACGCTCACTAAAGCCCGCATCAAACGATAAAGCGAAGGCGCATGTGTTTGCGTGATCGCGGCTAAGTCTTCGGCGGTTTTAGCACCGTTTTGCAGGTGATCGGCAATGCGTAACTTTGCCGCGACCGAGATCGCCTGCGAGATAATAAAGCTCATCGTCATTTGCATCAAAATCGCCTGCGGCGGCATTTGTTGTTGTTCGGGGGAAGCTGCGTTCATATTTTTTATTTTTCCTTTTTCAATTTTTATATTCAAGAATAAAGATTCATCGGACGCGTGAGAAGCGCGATCGGGTCATCGACATTTAGCATTTCACGAACAAAAAACGGCTCACCGGCGGCGACGCCGATCATCGAGCCGAAATTTCGCGAGCGCGTTTCGAGCACGTCGAGAAAGCCTTTTTCCGAAAGACGCGTTTCCGCTTCCGTCGAACTAGGATCGTAAAACTGCGAGCTGTGCGCACGGATCGCCGCCATTTTTTCATCGAGAAATTCGGAAATGTCTACGATAAACGAAGGCACGACGCGGCACGAAAATACATTGTGCGCGACCATCGGAACTTCTATTTTTTCCTGCCCAAAATCGCCGTCATATTTTTGCATCGAAGCGAGCCGTGCCGATTCGCGAACAAGCTGCGCGATGTGGTTATGATCGGGATGCGAATCTTCAAGTTGATGCGTTAAAACGACTTTCGGCTTTAACCGTCTCAGAACACGAACTAATTTCGTCCGCGTTTCTTCCGTCACCCAAACGTGTCCGTCAGGAAGTTCGAGATTCTCGCGCACATCCAATTTCAAAATCCGCGCCGCCGCATTAGCTTCTTCGGCTCTGCCTTCCACGCTCCCGCGCGTTCCCATCTCGCCTTTTGTTACGTCAAGCGCGCCGGTTTTATAGCCGAGCGATTTCATTTTCAGAAGCGTTCCGCCGACGGCGAGTTCGACGTCATCGGGATGTGCGAAAATCGCCAGTATATCCAATTCCATATTTCAAAATTCCAGATTCCAGATTGCTTCTGGAAATGTCCTTTAACGTTTTGTTAAAGTTTAGTTTTATGGGAAGACAGTGGCAAATTTGGAATCTGGAATTCGAAATATGAAATTCACGGTCTTGGGTTCCGGAACTTCCGTTCCGCATCCGGAAAGAAGCAGTTCGGGTTATTGGCTCGAAACTCAAGCGGGCACGATCCTGCTTGATTGTTCGGCGTCTGCGATCTATCGAATGACGCAGGAGAATCTCGACTGGGCAAATCTGGACGCGATCTGGATCTCGCATTTTCATCTCGACCACGTCGGCGGGCTCGCGCCTTTTCTAGCCGGTACAAAACACGCGGAGCAAATGCAAAACCGGAAAAAGCCTTTAAGAATTTTCGGCGCGAAAGGCTTGAAAAACTTGATCGGTAATTTTAGCGATGCTAATAATTATCATCTCTTGAAACAACCCTTTCCGGTTGAAATAATTGAGGTCGAGCCGCTCGAAAACTTTGAGATTTTGCCGGGCGTGAGCGCGGATACAATGAAAACGCCGCACACGAACGAAAGTCTTGCGATCCGCATTCGTGAAAATAAAAAAACACTCGTCTATACTGCCGATACGAGCTTCGAAAAAACTCTTCGCACATTTGCAAAAAATGCCGATCTATTTGTTGTCGAATGTTCTTATTTCAAAGACAAACCGGTAAAAAAACACCTCGAACTCGCCGAAGCGATGTATTTGATCAATCACGCAAAACCAAAAAAAGCGATGCTTACACATCTCTATCCCGAATGGGACGAGGTCGATTTTACCGCGGAAGTTGAAAAATTTTCGCCGCCATGTGACGTTATCGAAGCAAAGGACGGGTTACGAATAAACGTTTAATCAAAAACGTGATTTTGTTGACCGCCGAATTTATTAAATTAGCGCGCCCAGAAGTACGGCAATAGACTCTGAGTCCTCATTTGCCACCGCGATAAGCAAATTATTATCTTTCTGCATACTCGAAATGTGAACGTTTGACGCAAGCGTGAGCTCAATTTCACGAACACCGCTCGCGATGCGGCTGTCATCGGCGGACGAAGACCCGCGGCGCGCGACAAAAAGGGATACTTCGCTCCCATCAGTTGTTTCATAAATTAGATGAAGAAATTTCCTGCCGTTGAGTAGGCAGATCCTCGCATGCATAAGCCGATAATTATTGCCGATATTTGAGCGAAGACTGGCGTTTTGATAAAGTACCGGCGCTGCCAATTCCTCAATCGCCGTCGGTGAGCGCGCCCAATCCGGCGCGGAAAGGTCGGCAATGCACGCCAGATGATTCTCAGCCGCGGCTCCGTAAAGCGCATTCGCACGAGTGATGCCGTTAAAAACATAAAAATAGAGCAACGCGCCAAGGACAATGACCAAGCCGGAGACGAGGATCACAGCTGCCGATCGATTCCGCACATTTTCCCACAGCGAGAATCGCGCGCCTTCTCTTCCAACCGTCGCCGTTTCGATTCGGGCGCGTAACGCTTGCGTGTCGGAATCGCTATTTTTGATTGAGCGCGAAAGCAGCTCGTTTTGCGCACGGATAGTTTCAAACTCACGGCGGCATGACGCGCACAAGTCGAGGTGCGCTGCCGTCTCGCGCGTTGGCGTCGGCTCGAGCTCGTTATCGAGATAAAGCCCGAGCAGTTCCCGCGTTTTCTGACATTCATACGTAATCATTTTGAACTTCATTTACTCAAGCGCCGCGATTAACGCCTATTTCCCGCCGCCTTCAGGCTTGACCGCGGGTAAGCGCGTCCGAGCATTCGGCGTAATTCCGCTCGCGCCCGGCTCAAACGCGACATTATTGTTCCGACCGGAACGCCAAGAATGGCTGCCGCCTCTTTGTAGGACATCTCCTCGACGACAATCAATAACAACACGGCGCGCTGATCTCTGTTGAGACGATCGAAAACCTCGATCACCTCAAATTCTTCGATCTGTCCGGCTGACTCGAACCGCAGAACATTTTCAACATCAAATTCCTCCAATGAAATGTTCGCGTTTTCCTTTCCGTTTCGTTTATTGATCACATTAAAAAGTATGCGAAAAAGCCACGCCCGGCAGTTTGTTCCCGGTTGAAAGGTTTTCCAGTATTTCCACGCTTGAAGATAAGTTCCCTGCACAACATCTTCCGCCGCTTCCCGCGAGTTGCACAGCCGCAGCGCCGCCCGCATAAGCGCATTCAAATGAACAAGCGCGTGCGATTCAAAATCCAGATGTTGTTGCCGAGATATTGGACTAAACAAGAATTATCTCCTCTTACGGCGAGCGACACCCCGCGAATGCCCTCAGTTTAATAAAAGTGTGCAAAACGTGTAATTATTCCCAATACCAGAATTATACAACTGTGGTTGTCCTTTCTTTTAATTGTATTGACAAAAAAAGGTTTTGCCTGGCAGCGATTTTTCCCGCATCGGGAATAAATCCTCTCAACCCGGACTTGTTGATATTAAGGCTCATTCTAAATTCAATGTTTCTAAAGAGGAGGAAATAAATGCGTTCAAAAGGTATAGCAGGTGCTTTAGCGGGTCTTATTGGCGGTTTGGTGTTTGGCTTAATGATGCAGATGATGACGGCTCCGACGCCGGATGGCGGGCGGATGCCAATGATGGCAATGGTTGCGATGGTTGTCCGCTCGGACAGCATGGTCGTCGGTTGGCTTTATCATATGTTTAATAGCGCGCTCTTTGGCGGTATCTTCGGCTTGTTATTCGCAAGCCGCGTCGGCGGTTACGGCGCGGGACTCTTGTGGGGCGCGCTGTATGGCGTCGTATGGTGGATTTTGGGCGCGTTGATCTTAATGCCGATGCTGCTTGGGATGCCGGCATTTGCGCCGCTGATGATGGAAATGATGCGCCCGGTTGCGATGGGAAGTTTTGTCGGACATTTGCTTTTCGGTTTGATTCTCGGCGCGGCGTTTGTCGGGCTATTCAAGTCGGAGGCGTCGAGCAAAGCGGAGTCCGTCGGTTAGCCGGCATACTATTTTCTCAAACGCGCTTCTACATTGTTTGCTTTCAATGAGTTTCCGGTTGCGCGCTGGAGATCGGCAATCGCTTTGTTAAGTTCGGTTTGCGCTCTTAATTCTGCGCTCTTGGCGTTCATCAAGGCGGTTTGGCGCTCGAGGACTTTGTAAACGTCAGATTGCCCGGAATCGAGTTTTCGCTGCTCAGACTCATACTGTTTTACCGAATTTTCACGCGCAATTGCAGCCGCCCGAAGTCTCGCCTCCGAAGTTCTGACAGCCTGCAATGCGTTTCGCACATCAACCTGAATATTTTGCTCAATCTGCTCGCGCTGCGTTTTTATCTGCTCGCTTTGCACGAGCGATTTGCCGAGATTTGCCTGCGCGGTTTTGTCGCCGAAAAGCGGAAGATTGAATGTGATGCCGACGCGCAACGTCGGATACTTGTTGGCGAAAACATCGGTAAGGGTCGTTCCGGCGCCGCCGATCGACTGTAATACCGATTGCAGCTGCGCAAGCTGCACCTGCTGCTGCGCGAGACAGGTTTGATAATCGGGCGATGCGGGATCGCACGGTCGTAAAAACGGACTGCTGAAATTCGGGTTCTGGCTTCCGCCGATGCCTGCCGAACTATAGCTCGCGGTAAAATCGATCTGCGGTTTTGTCTGTTCGCGATAAAATTTTTGATCGATCGCATTAATGTCTTTTTGAACGTCGTTCAACTCGATCTCGGGACGATTCTCGAGCGCGAGCGTGAGCGCTTCCGTCAACGTCGTTCGCGGCGCGTCAAGATCGACCGCGTCTGTCGGAACTATCGATTCGTTCCAGATCTCGGCATTGCGATTCGGCGAAATCAAATTTTTCAGTAAATTTTCCGAACGATTGACGATCTCGAGCGCTTCGTAAACGCCTTGCTCGATAAGAGCGACCTGCGTTTCGGCGGCGACGATATCGATCGGCGCGAGCTGTCCTTCATCGACGAGTCGCGTGTTGTGTTCGAGCTGCGCCTTTGCGTCGCGAACGCCGTCGCGCTGCACCTGCAAATTCCGCAGCGCGTAAACCAAGTCCCAATAAGCGCGCTGAACGCTAGTAATGATGTCGATCGAGCGTTGCCGAAACTGTGTGTCGGTAAGCGATAAATTGCGCTTTGCGATCTCGATAACGCGCCGCGGCTGGTCAAATGTTCGCCCGCGAAAGATCGGCTGCGTGAGCGAAAACGACAAATTTGAACCAAACTGCGGGCTTAGAATGGCGATCGGATTGTCCGTCGAAACACGCTGATTGTTGAAACTCCCGCTCAGGACTGTTCCAAATCGCGGAACGTAGCCGGTTAATCCTGTGTTTGCGACAAACGAACCCGTCGTTGTAGTTTGATTCGTACTAAAAATGCTGGTGTTGGGAACCGTCGCGCGATCGTAATAAGCCTGCGACGTAAAACGCGGCTCATAGACACCGAGCGTCGCCCGCAGATCGAATTCGGCGATGCGCACATTTTGCCGCGAAACTTCGATGTCCTTATTATTTTCCAAAGCTGACAGAATCGCTTCTTTTATCGAGAGCGGTTTCTGCCGCATCATATCGACGCCGACGAGTTCGAGATCGGGCAGAGTTCTATCATCAGACTGAAATTGCGGCGCGATCGGCGGAATATTCTGCAGATTTTCGGGTTTTACGGCGGGCGTCGGCGTTGGCGTCGCGTTTTGCGCATTAACAAGAGCCGAAAGTAATAAAATTTGAATGAAGAAAAATAAATGCCTTTTCATAAAATTAATGTAACGCCGCCATCTTGGCGGCTGTCGTGACGGCATCTTGCCGTCACATTGTTTTGAATAAAAAAGCGCATAAATGCTATGAATGCGCGGGCAGGATGCCCACGCGACAGCCGCCAAGATGGCGGCGTTACTGCTTCCCAAACAGCGAACCCGCGGCGGTTGAGACTTTCCGGCGAAGTCCGCCAAAAAGCCGCGCCGCAATTACATTCAAACGCCTGAAAATATGCCACTCCGTTACGTCGTCAAAAAGCGAATAAAAAACGGGCACAGCCAAGAGCGTCAAAAGCAAACAGAGCGTTTGTCCGCCGACGACGAGCACGCCGATCGAGCGATTTGTTCCTGCGCCCGCGCCGCGCGCGATCACAAGCGGCGTCATTCCGGCGACGAGCGCGATCGTCGTCATCAAGATCGGACGCAAACGGTCGCGGTTTGCCTGGATCAGCGCGTCATATCGGTTCATCCCGCGCGAACGCAGCGTGTTTGTATGATCGATCTGCAAAATCGCGTTCTTTTTCACTACGCCGAAAAGCAAAAGAAGTCCGAGCCCGGAGAAAATATTTACCGTTTGCCCGGCGATCAAAAGGCTGACGATTCCGAACGGGATCGAAAGCGGAAGCGTAAGCAAAATAGTGATCGGATGCAGAAACGATTCAAACTGCGCGGCGAGCACGATATACATAAAAATGAAAGACAAAAGAAACGCAAGCCCGAAATAAAACAAGGACTTGCCGAGCTCTTTCGACTGACCGACATAACCGGTTTTGTATTCTGCGGGTAAATTCAATTCTTTAACAAAGTTGTCGATTTCCGCCGTGATGCTCGTCGCCGAGCCGCCGGGACGCGTGTTTGCCAAAAGAGTAACCTGACGCTGGCGGTTTGTGCGCTCGACCGAACTCGGTCCTGTTCCTGCCTTAATATTTACAAGCCGATCAAGCGAAACCCAGCCGACTTTTGTCGAAGGAACAATCAGGCGTTTCAATCCCTCAACGTCGGTTCTGAAATTATTCAGCGCTCGCACGCGAACTTCGTATTGATCGGTTCCCTGGTTAAAAGTCGTCGCTTCCTGACCGGCGACCAACGTGTTCAATGCCTGCGAAACGTCGCCGACGCGGACGCCCATATCCGCGGCGGTCGCGCGATCGATCTCGAGCTGAACTTCCGGCTTTCCGCTGATCAACGTCGAATCTATATCAACCGCGTCCGGAATAGTTTTCATTCGCTCGAGAATTTTCGATGAATATTCTTCAAGCTTTTTCAAATCGGGTCCGGCGATCAAAAATTGGACGTTTGCGTTGCGGAAACCTCCGCCGGAAAACGCCGCGACCTGCTGAACGCCGGTTCTGAGTTCCGGTGGATAATTTTTCAAAAGTTCGCGCGCGTCGGTCATCATCTGTTCCTGCGATTTCGAGCGCTTGTTAATATCGGTTAACTTGACGTAAATAGATCCGGCATTGACAACCTGCTGCTGCCCGCCGCCGATTGTAACGAGCGTATCGGTAACACCGTCCATTTTGCGAAGATCGCCGGCAATTCGCTCAAAAAGCTGCGCCGTCGCACCGAGACTGTAGCCTTCCGGCGCGCGCACCGTCACGTCGAATTGCGACTGATCGTCAACAGGTAAAAAGTTTTTACCGACGAACATAAACAGCGGAACGATGCTTAAAAAGACGATCGCGCAAAGCAAAACTATCAGCCATCGATGCGCCAATGAAAATTTTAAAAGCCAGGCATATGTTCGATCGATTCGGCTGTAAACAAAGCCGCTTTTACTGTCAGACGCCATTTCCGGTTTCCGATTCCCGACTTCGATCTCGCCGTCGACCCGAATTTCTTGCCGCTTTTTATCTTTGTCTGCGTCATTTGCGCCAACGCGGTTTTTTCTTTTGATCAAACGCGCAGCAAGCATCGGCGTCAACGTAAACGAAACGATCAGCGAAACTCCGACCGCGAACGACGCCGTGAGACCAAACGAAGACATAAATTTGCCGACGATTCCCTGCATAAAGCCGATCGGCACAAAAACCGCCATTAAAGAAAGCGTCGTCGCGAGCACCGCCATTCCGATCTCGCGCGTGCCTTCGATCGCCGCCTGAAAAGGATTCATTCCTTTTTCTTCGACGAATCGATAGATGTTTTCGAGCACGACGATCGCGTCGTCGATCACGATTCCGACCATCAATGTAAGCGAAAGCATCGTGATCGAATTGAGCGTATAGCCCATCACGTACATCAGCGCAAACGTCGAAATGATCGAGGTCGGTATGGCAAGCGCCGCGATAAATGTCGTCCGAAAATTCCACAAAAACAAAAACACGACGATCGATGCGAGGATTGCGCCGATGATCAAATGCTCTTCGATCGAGCGAAGCGAATTTTCGATAAAGATCGAATTGTCGCCGATAATTTGTACTCGATAATTCGGCGGAAGCGTCGGGATAATTTCGGCAAGTCTTTCTTTTATCGCGTGCGCGACGGCAACTGTGTTTTGCCCGGATTGTTTTGAGACGATCAGCGTGACCGCCGGCTGTCCGTTGTGCAAAGCCTGCGAGCGTATCTCTTCAGCGCCGTCGTCGACGTAGCCTAGATCTTTTACCTTGACCTCGTAATCGCCGCGCACGGCGACGACGACGTTTGCAAATTCTTCCGGCTTTTTGATCTTTCCAAGCGTGCGAACGCTCGTTTCCGTCTGACCTTCATCCAATCTTCCGCTCGGAAATTCGGAGTTTTGCAGCCGGAGCGCGTTTGTAATTTCAGCCGGTGTTACGTTGTATGAACGGAGTTTGTCCGGATCGATCCAGACGTTTATTTGCCGGTCGCGCCCGCCGATTATTGTTATTTGCCCGACACCGTTGATCGATTCGATCCGTTCTTTTATCCTATTTTTTGCGGTTTCCGTTACGTCGCGCAGATTCGTCGGCGCGGAAACGGCAATTCGGAGAACTGGCGCGGCATCTGTGTCGAGCTTCTGAACGGTCGGCTGCTCGGCGGTTGCGGGAAGACGCGGAATAACGGTTTGAACACGATTTTCGACTTCCTGCGCGGCAACGTTTACGTCTTTTTCCAAAACGAATTGAACAAAAACCTGCGAAATACCTTCGACGGAAGTGGAGCGAAGCTCGTCGATACCGCTGATAGTATTTACCGATTCTTCAATTTTTTCGGTGATTTCGGTTTCGATCTCCTGCGGCGACGCGCCGGGATTTACGACCGTAACCGTGATCGTCGGAAAATCGATCTTCGGAAAAAGATCGACGCCAAGCGAAAAAAACGAAAACGCGCCAACCGTCACGAGCGACATTATCAACATCGTCGCGAAGACCGGACGCTTAACACAAACTTCAGCTAACCATTGCATAAACCTTTGTAGCGCCAGCATCCTGCTGGCAGTCGCGGCGGCATCTTGCCGCCGAATTATCTGAGAGCAGGATGCTCTCAGGACAGCCGCCAAGATGGCGGCGTTACATTTTTATTGCCTTATCATTACACCGTCTTTCAATAAAATTACGTTGCTTGTCGCAATCATTTCGCCTTCCGCCACGCCTTGTTTTATCTCGATCAGATCGTTTTCGAGTAAGCCGAGCTGCACAAGGCGCTCGCTCGCAAAACCGTCTTTTATCACAAAAACTTTATGTACGTCTCCTTCGGTTCTGACAGCTGCTGCCGGGATCATCACCGCCGGTTCGGGTTTTGACTGCGTAATGCGCACCGTTGCGAATTGCCCCGGCTTTAATAATCCGCCGACGTTTTCAATTTCCGCTTCGACGTTCAATGTGCGCGAAGCCGTGTTCAAAGTTGGCGCGACGCGAACGATCCTTCCGGCAAAACTTCTATCGGGATAAGCGCTAACCTGTGCCGAAATATTTTGTCCAACGGCGATCTTGCCGATCGATTGTTCTGGCACGTCGATCTTCAAACGCAAAACCGCTGTTCTAACGATCGTGGCGATCTTTGCGTTCGGCGTGTTCGGCGAAATATATTCGCCAAGATCCGCCGTTCTTTCCGCCACATAACCGCTGATCGGCGCGTAAACCAACGTGTCGTTAACCGCCTTGTGCGCCTGCGTGACCTGAGTTCGCGTCGTCGCAACGGCGGTTTTCGCGGTTTCAACCTGCGCGCGCGCCGTGTCTATTGCTTTGATCGCGACCGCCGCGTTCGAACGCGCTTCATCGAGCTGCCCGATCAGCGCGTCACGCTGCGATCTTCGCTGTTCCACGTTCTGCCGCGAAACGTCGCCGGTTTGATACAGTTTTTCCGCGCGCGTCAATTCCTTTTCCGCAAGTTCGAGCTGCGCGGTCACTGATTTCACTTGCGAAAAGTCTTTTATTTGGAAAGTTTCGCCGTCTTTTACGCCAAGACGCACTTGTGTCTGCCGCAAAGCGGCGATTGCCTGATCGACGCTCGCCTGCGCTTGTCCGACTTGCGCTTTCGCCTGTTCGAGCCGGATATTTGCATCGCGATCGTCCAGCTGCAGCAGCACCGAACCTTTTTCAACATAACTTCCGATGTCAAAATTTACCGCAACGATCTTTCCGCTGACCGCCGGCGCGACATCGGTTTGCGCGTCGCTCGCAAGGTTTCCCGTCGCTTCAAAATACGTCGGAATTTGCTTTACGATCGCCGTCGCAGTCGTTACGTCAATTGCCGTCGCCGCTGAATTTGTGTTGGCGGCGTTTCCCGAATTCGAACCGCCGCAAGCGGCGAATGATACCGGAATTGCGATCAAACCGATAAAGATTAAAGATTTAAGAATTTTTGTCTTTTTCATTTCAATAAATGCAGAAAGCGCGCACGCACACTTACTTCGTGCGTGTTTCTGCAACTGCGCCTTTCCTGACTCCGTTCAAAATGATCTCGACGAAATTGCGCGCCGCATCTTCATTGGTAATATTTAAAAGCCTTCTTTTTTTATCCCAGAGCGTATTATTCAGCGAATGATGGATCATCATTCCGACGAACGCGCGAATGATCACGCGCGGCTCGATGTCGCTTCGAATCGCGCCTTCCGCCTGCCGACGGCTAAGATACGCGCTCATAAACTCGTATATCGGCACGATGTTTTGCTCGACGAACATTTCGGCGAGTTCATGTCCTTCGAGCGCCGAATGAAAGAGCAAACGCATAAATTCCGGGTCTTTTTCGTGGTGATTCAGCGCGTTGATGATGATCTGATAAAAAAACTGCTCGTCGTCGTTCGCAGCGATCGCATCGCCAGCCCATTCGCGCGGATCCGGATTGCCGCCTTCGCAAGCTTTGTGATCGAGGATTGCGCTGTAAAGCTCGCGTTTTGTCGCAAAATGGCGAAAAACCATCGCTTCGGAAACGCCCGCGGCTTCGGCAATCTTTTTCGTCGTTGTGCCGCTAAAGCCTTCGCTTGAAAATAGTCTGATTGCGACGCGCAGAATTTGATTGCGCCTTTCGTCGCCTGACATTCTGCCCGTTACTGCGTCGCCCGTTGAAATTTCTCTGATCAAAAAAATACCTCAAAATAAGTAAGTGCTTACTTACTTTCTCAAAACCGAAACTTTTTTGTCAAGTTTCGCAGAGGAAAATTGAAAACGAACTTTGTGTTATATTTGTTCGTAACAACCTCTTGAACACGCGGAGTCAAAACCGCGGCATTTTTTTGACAAGGAGAACTAAAATGGCAGAAACAGAAATAAATAACGCACAAGGATTGGTAAAAACGGATATGTATAACGGCGAGGACAAAGCGGAAACGGATTATTTGAACGAGATTAAGGCGCAAGCCGAAGAATACGGACAGAAAATCCAGGATGCCGCGCTAAAAGCAAAAGATTTTGCGAACGACAAATTTGTTCAGGCGAGCGACAAATTTAAGGAAATTTCAAACAAAGATCCGAAGGAATTGATCGAAGACGCGAAAGAATACGCGCGGCAAAAGCCGGGACAAACGATTTTGATCTCGGCGGCGGTCGGTTTGGTTCTCGGACTTCTTTTGAAAGGTCGAAAATAAATATCAAACGGCAGAAAAATTAAGAGGCGAAGATTTTGCATCTTCGCCCTTTTTATTTTGCGCCAATGTTAATTTAGGTCTTGTGCGTGGATCAAACGGCGTGTTTGGTCGCCAAAAAGCACGTCGATTTTTTGCGGTTCGATAACTGCGGTAACTTCGCCCTGACCGAAAGTCGAATGCATTAGCGCCTGTCCTTTGCGGTATTTGAACGTTCTGTCATACGGAGAAGCCTTTTTTCCTTTGGTCATCGAGACAGACGTTTTAACGCCGCGGCTGAATTTGCTCACCGTCGCGCAAACTTGACAGATGGATTTTGTCATTTGTCCGAGCCTTGTTACGGTCTCGATCGTGTGATTTTGTTCAGTTCCGCAAACGGAGCACATCGATTCTATTTCCTGACCTACTTCAAACTTTTCATTTTTCATAACTTTAATTTCCTTTTATCTCGAGCGTCTTGGACGAAATGATCGAAAACTCTTCGCTCGTCCCGTCGAAAGTTTCTTCGGATTCAATGGTAACACGCCTCCGAACGCGGGCAATAATACGCGCTCAACTGTTTGTCCGGTTAAGCGCTCGATCACGCGCATCGATTGTTCTTCGATCTCTGTGACCAGCGTGATTGCATGACCTGTATTTCCAGCGCGACCGGTGCGCCCGATGCGATGGACGTAATCTTCCGGCGCTTCCGGCACGTCATAGTTGATCACGTGCGAGACCGAATCGACGTCGATCCCGCGCGCGGCAACGTCGGTCGCCACGAGCACGCGCGTTTTGCCGTTTTTGAAACCTCGCAAGGCGGCTTCGCGCTGCGATTGCGAGCGGTCGCCGTGAATCCGCGTCGCATTATGCGAACGCGCTTCAAGAATGTGCGAAAGCCGATCCGCGCCGCGTTTTGTTCTGGTAAAAACCAGCACGCGCTCGAATTTTTCACGTTCGAGCAGATCGAGTAAAAGCACGGTTTTCGAATGTGCCGCAACCGGATAAGCCGTTTGACGTATCGTTCCGGCGGGTGTTCCGCGGCGGCTTGCATCGATAATTTCCGGGTTTTTCATTATCGAATAAGCGATCTTTTCGATATCGCGCGACATCGTTGCTGAAAAGAAAAGTGTTTGCCTCTTGATCGGCAAAGTTTTTACGATGCGCCGGATGGCGGGCAAAAATCCGATGTCGAGCATACGGTCGGCTTCGTCCAAAACGAGCACGTCAAGATTTGAAAAATCGATCGAACCGCGTTGCATAAATTCTACAAGACGTCCGGGCGTGGCGACGATAATGTCCGGGCGTTCGCGCAAACCGTCGGTTTGGCGTTTATACGCCGCGCCGCCGATCAGACAAACGCATCGAATATTTTTCGGCGCAAGCTGGCTGCAAGCGGCTGCAGTTTGACTGGCGAGTTCGCGCGTCGGCGCAAGGATCAAAACGGAAGTTCCTTTCGATCTTCTCGTATTTAATTTTTGTATGATGGGCAGCAAAAACGCCGCCGTTTTACCCGAGCCGGTTTCGGCGCAGGCGATAATGTCCAAGCCAGCCGAAATCATCGGAATGGCTTTTTCTTGTATTGGTGTCGGCTTAATATAGCCGAGCGACTCGCATCTCTCGAAAAGCGCAGGCTGCAAGCCAAAATCTCTGAAATTCATAAAATACTATTTAATTGTTGATACTCAAACTGAAAAACCGAAAACATTATAAAGTAATGCTCTGCTCCGATTTTCAGGAGTTGAAAGAAGTGTCTAACGCGGAGTGTTCCTCAGGTGAAACGGTTTGCAGCGAAGGGCTTGCGTTCGAAGCTCAAATCATGAGCGCTTCTGTAAGTTTATTAACGAACCGACTCTCGAACTATCCAAAACGCGTTGCTGCGAATTACCGTTGATGAAGAAAGAAGGTTATATTCCTGTAGCTATGATGCACGAATACGCCGCGAAGCGCAAACTATCTTTTCGCATTAGTTTTGATTTCTCTTTTTGATCCAATCATTTGCGGCGTCTTTCGGCGTTCGTTTGTTGCCGTCAACTTCGTAATTCAAACGCCGCATTTCTTCGGTTGAGATCGAATCGCGCAGCGTTTCAAAAACTTCATTCAGTATTTCGGCTTTGTCGTTTCGCGCGACAAAAACAGCTTGATAAGGCGGAAAATAATGCTTGTCGTCTTCGAGCTGAAAAAGATCGAGAGCCGCGATCAGACCGTCAGTCGAGTTTCCGGCGATGATATCAACCTCGCCTGACCGCAAAGCCCGATATGTGAGCGAGAGATCCATTTCGCGCGGTTGTTTCGCGAAATTAAAATTGTAGCTGCGCGCAAAACCCGCGTAACCATCGGCGCGCGACATAAAATCCTGACCGAATCCGGCTTGCCAATTTCGCGAAACGGGAACGGCGTCTGAGATCGTTTGTAAATTTTGTTTTCGCGCAACGTCGCCGCGAACCAAAATTGCAAAATCGTTTGAAAATCCTAGCGCCGGACTCAAATTCAGATCAAACTTTTCAGCATATTCGCGCTTCGTTTCATCATAAACTTTTTGCGTGTCGGTGATCGGCGGATGCTTCAAAATTGCCGTGAAAGCCGTTCCGGTATATTCGGGATAGACGTCGATCTGATTCGCTAAAAGCGCGTCGTGCGCAAGATTTCCGCCAAGCTCGAATTGTCGCTCAACATTTATTCCGCGTTTTTCCAGCATCTGCGCCAAAATCTCTGCCAGAATAACCGATTCGGTAAAATCCTTTGAACCGACGCGAATTTTTTGATCCGAAGTTTCCGAATTTGGAATTTGGAATCTGGAATTTGGAATCAAACTCAACCCGAGCAAAACAGCGATGACCGCCGCTGCTGAAACTGCGACAAACTTCCTTCGTGCAGACGAAACTCGCCGTTTTATCTCAAACGATCGCTCAAATTGTCCGAGCGCAAAATCCGCGCCCAAAGCCAAAATAGCGGAAAAAAGCGCGCCGGCGAGCAGTAAATTGTTGTCGTTTTGCCGAAGACCGCGGAAAATATATGTTCCCAAGCCTCCCGCGCCGACCGCCGCCGCAACCGTCGCCACGCCGACCGAAATCACGACCGCAACACGGATTCCGGTCAAAATAACGGGCATTGCAAGCGGCAACTCGACCATGCGCAAGACCTGCCAATCGGTCATTCCCATTGCGCTTGCCGCTTCGCGAACTTTAGGATCAACGCCCAAAATCCCCGTCACCGTATTGCGAATCACGGGCAAAAACGAATAAAGCGCGAGCGCGATGATGGCGGTTCGCGCCCCGATGCCGCCGATGAAAGGAATAGGAATGAGCAAACCGAAAAGTGCGAGGCTCGGGATCGTCTGCATTACGTTGGCGACTCCCAGGATCGGCGTTTGGAGAGATTTTATGCGCGTCAGCAAAATGCCGAGCGGCAGCCCGAGCAACACCGCGAGACCTGTCGAAACAAAAACCAGAAAGATGTGCTCGCGCGTAAGCGAAAACAGTTCGAGCCAATTCTGCCTAAGAAACTCGAAGAAGTTCATCAAACTAGTCGAAGCCGGTATCGATCGGTTCCCAGAGTTCGATCTTGTTGCCTTCGGGATCGACGATCCAACCGAATTTACCGTAATCGAACGATTGAGGCTCGCCGACGATCTCGACGCCTTCACTTTTTAATTCCGCAAGCAGCGCGTCAAGATCCGCAACGCGGAGATTGAGCATAAACGCGCTTTTCGAGGGCGCGAAATAGTCAGAATCCGCTTCAAAAAACGACAAAACGGTTTGACCGTCGGGAGAATCGTCCTTCCATTTGAAGCTTGTATAAACGTTTCCGTCAAACGGAATTCCGAGATGCTTTTCATACCATGCGGCAAGCTCTTTCGGGTTTTTCGCCTTAAAGAACGCGCCGCCCATACCGGTTACTTTTTTCATAAGTTGATGATAAAGGGACGAGAGGCTGGTGACAAGGGACGAGTGCAGGAAGATCGTTTAGCCTTGTCGCTCGTCCCCTGTCCCTTTAAACTATTTATATGCTGAAGCGCTTTGTCATTCATGAACATCACGCCACGCGGCTGCATTGGGATCTGCGTTTGGAGATGGAAGGCGTTTATAAATCCTGGGCGGTGCCGAAAGGTGTTTCGATGAATCCGGAGGACAAAAGATTAGCCGTTGCCGTGGGCGATCACACGCTCGAATACGGAAAATTCGAAGGAATAATCCCGGAAGGAAACTACGGCGCGGGGCGCGTCGCGATCTGGGACAAAGGCGCTTACGAATGCGAGAATCCGCCGAAGCAGTTCGAAAATGGGAAAATTTCCTTTACGATCTACGGCGAGAAGATAAGAGGCGGTTTTACGCTCGTAAAAATGTATGACGACGAAAAAAACTGGCTGATAATTAAATCTGACGACGAATACGCGGACGAAGATTGGGAGCTTAAAACGGTTTTGAAGCCGATGAAACGCAGCGAGGCGAGAGAAAAATTCAAAGACGATGAAAGCGAAAATTGGAATTAGCCCGAAGCCGCAACAGCGTAATTGCGGCTCATTCTCGCAAAATAAATTGCGATAAACATTGCGGCAAGCATGATCGCCGAAGCCGTAAAAAATGTGCGCTGAACGCTCAAGTCGTCAACCCGGTTCACTGCGTTATTCAGCAAAACGCCGCCGATCGCGGGTCCGATCGCGCGCGCCAGAGAAGCGCCGGACTGCAAAACGCCAAGCGCTTTTCCTTGCTCGCTTTCGTGCGAAACTTTTGAAGCAAGGCTCATAACGGCGGGCGATGCCATTGAGTTTCCGACCGCCAAAATAAACGTAACAAAAAGCAAACCAAACAAACCGCCAGACGCGGGACCGACGTACGGAATCGCAAAAAGGCTCGCGGTCATCATCAGACAACCGATTATCATCAACGGATTTTCACCGAATTTTTTTGCGAGTTTGCCGAAAAGTCCGCCTTGGAAGATAACCGCCAAAATGCCGATAAATGCGAAAATGTAGCCGTTTTGCTCGGCGGTGTACTCGAAGCGGAAGATCGTATAAAGCACGAAGGCGTAAGTCATTATCGAAAACGCGGTGATGAGAACAAAATAGATCGCGGCGAGCGTTCCGAAAAGCTTATCGCTAAGAACTTCGACGATTTCAGCAAAGCGATTTTTGCGGATCACATCTTCTAGCGCCGCGCCTTTTTTGACTGTTTCGGGCAGGATAAAATAAAGCAGCACGGCGTTTGCAAATGAAAGAATGCCGGCGAAAAGAAACGGTACGTGAATGCCGAATCGCGTTAAAATTCCTCCGATCGCGGGACCCAGAATAAATCCGAGACCAAACATCGCGCCGAAAAGTCCCATTCCTTTTGCGCGATTTTCGCGCGTCGTTACATCCGCCACGTAAGCCTGCGCGGTCGAGATGCTGCCGCCGGTGATTCCGGCGATAATACGTCCAAAAAAAACCATCCAAAGCGCAAAGGCGAACCCGATAAAAAGATATCCGACCGCGGCGCCGAGCATTGAAAAGAACAAAATCGGGCGGCGCCCGTATTTATCTGAAAGGCTTCCGAGCACCGGCGCGAAGAGAAACTGCATCAGCGAATACGAGGCGAAAAGCAGACCGATGTCGAACGGCGTCGCGCGAAAAAGATCGCTTTCCGCATAGTAAGGAAGCGCCGGAATAACGATGCCAAAACCGACAAGATCGATAAAAACCGTGAGAAAAATAAGCACCAGCGGTTTGGTAATAAATTTTTCGGTTTCGGTGCCGGTTATTTTTTTAGCGGTTTCCTCGCTGCTCATCTGCAATTACGGTTGGGGGTTTATTTTGTAGTAAGATAGCACGAGAATAAACGATAACATTTCGTGGGAGTTTGCAAAAGTGAGACAAGAATTCGTGAAAAGCAAGATATTTTTTATCATAATCACAGCACTTATTTTTTCTATGTATCAGGAAACAAACGCGCAGAAAAAGCCCAAAACAAAGAAAGCGCCCGTCGCGGTGGAAGCAAAACCCGTTCCGCCGACGATAAGCTTTACGGTTTCGATGTCGAAGCCGTGGACGCATCTTTTGGAAGTTGAAATGCGGATGAATTGGACGCAAATGCCGGAAAAAGCCGAGCTAAAAATGCCGGTTTGGACGCCGGGAAGTTATCTTGTGCGCGAATATGCGCGGCACGTTGAAGATTTTGCGGCGACGGACGCGAGCGGAAATGCTCTATTGTGGCAAAAGACAAACAAGAATACATGGCAGATCGAGACAATGGGCGCCAAAGAGATCGTCGCGAAATACAATGTTTACGCCAATGAATTAACCGTTCGCACAAACGAGCTAAATTCCGATCACGCTTTTTTCACTCCGGCGGCGCTTTTGATGTTTCCGAAAGGACAGATCGGCGCGTCTTCGACCATAAAGGTCAATCCGTTCGGAAACTGGAAGGTTGCAACGGGCTTGCCGCGCGTTGAAGGACAGACTAATACATTCCGGGCGGAAAATTACGACGTTTTGTATGATTCGCCGTTCGAGGTCAGCGATTTTAAGGAAATCACGTTCACTGTTCTAGGCAAACCGCACCGCTACGTCATAACAGGCGAAGGAAATTACGATATGCAGCGTTTGGCGGCGGATACGACAAAGATCATCGAAGAAACTTACAAAATTTTCGGCGAATTGCCTTATGAAGATTACACTTTGATCGTAAACTTGCGCGGCGGAGGCGGTCTCGAACATTTGAACTCGACCGCGCTCCAGTGGAACAAATGGGGTTTTAAACCCGAAGGGCGTTACAACGGATTTCTCGGTCTCGTTGCGCATGAATATTTTCACGTATTTAACGTAAAACGCATTCGCCCGGATGCGCTCGGACCTTTCGATTATGAAAACGAGAATTATACGAAACTGCTTTGGGTTGCCGAAGGCGCGACGTCTTACTACGAAAGCGTCTTAAATCGGCGCGCCGGATTTGAAACACCCGCAGCGGTTCTTGCCGAAAAAGCGTCGTCGATCCAGCAGCTTCAATCGCGTCCCGGACGCCTTGAAACGAGCGTCGAGGAAGCGAGTTTTGACGCATGGATCAAATATTATCGTCAAGATGAAAATTCGATCAATAATCAAATTTCCTATTACGATAAAGGCGATATTCTGAATTTTTTGCTTGACTTAAAGATTCGTACCGATTCGAACGGAGCAAAATCGCTCGACGATGTGATGCGTTATCTGTATGACGAGTATTTCAAAAAAGGTAAAAATTATACGCCGGCGGATTATCAAAAAATTGCGGAAATGATGGCTGGAAAAAGCCTGGAAGATTTTTTCGCGAAACACGTTCGCGGACGCGAAGAGATCGATTACAATTCGATCTTGAACGGTATCGGTCTGAGATTAAACGTCACAAGCGGGCGTGAATCGGCGTATCTCGGCGCCGACTTGAGGCAGGACGGCGACCGTTTTACGATAACTTCGCTCGCGCAGGGCACGCCGGCGTATGAGCAGGGATTGAATGTTAATGACCAAATAGTCGCCGTTGACGGACATCGCGCGAGTCAAAGCTTTTTGAATACGTATCTCGGCGAAAAAAAACCCGGAGACAAAATAAATCTGACGATCTTTCGTTTCGATACGATTCGCGAGATCGAGATCATGCTTGGCGGACGTGGCGCGCCGAGTTATCGAATCGTCGCGGTTGAGAATCCGACCGAGGATCAAAAGCGGCTCTATAAAGACTATTTCGGCGCCGAGTTGCAATAACCGAATGGAGGGCGTCCGCGCTCCTTATGAGACGTTTTTTATTTTTACCGATGCGAATTATCACAATTTTTTTTATTATCGGCTGCGTTATTTTGACAAGTTGTCAAAAAGGCATTTTTGAATCGCCGACGGTTTCGCCGGCGAGTTTGCGAGATGTTCCGGCGCTGCGTCTGAATTATCGTTTTGAGTCGGACGTTCCGGCGCCGCCGGAAAATGCCGAAACCGCGAAAACCGAAGAGAGAAATGCCGCCGTGCAAGCGGATTTTGACCAGAATCGACCGCAGGAAATACTCGACAAGACCGTCGGGTCGCTCGACAAACAGAGAGTTTTGGCGGTCTATCATCGCATTGACGACCTTCAGGCGGAATTTCGCCTTGACATGTATTCGGCGGACGGCAAATTGCTCAAACGAATAACATATGACGGAATGGCGGTGCATTTTCCCGATACGATCGTTTGGTCGCCCGATTCAAAAAACGTGGCTTTCGTCGGAATGCTCCGCGCGCTAAATCCGCAGCCGACGGTTGCTCCCGGACAGACCGAAAACGAGCAAAATACGTCGACGGATGCCGCGCCGGACACAAACACAAATGTCAATTCCGAAAATCCAGCCGCTGCCGCAACACCGCAGATCGAGGAGCCGCAGGCGGTTTTGACGATGCGAACCGAGCAAATCTATGTTTGCGGCGCGGACGGCGATAATCTGAAATTGCTGACGCAAAACGAAGGTTTGATCTATTTTTATTTTGTTTGGTCGCCGGACAGCTCGATGCTCGCGGCGCTCGCGGCGACGATTCAGGAATGGCGATATTGGCAGTTCCAGGCGGATACGAAAGGTGAGACTTTTTTGCCGTCGGGCAGACCGCGCCTCGTTGAAACAAATGGTCGCGAGCGGCGTCTTGACGACAATGTGACGAAAGTTCACCCGGTCTGGTCGCCTGATTCGGCTAAGGTTGCAGTGGCGTTTGATACGCAGGTTCGCGTTTACGACGCGATCGGAAGCGCGCCGACACAGGCGGCAATTCCTTTGAGAAATCAGTTGCTGATCTCGGCACAAGCCTTCGATCAAGAATTAGCGCGCAAGGAACAAGGCGGAAACGAAAACGCCCCGCCGCCAAATACCGATTCAAATTCAAATCAAGCGGTGAGCACTTTGCCGGACGAGGCATCTCTGGTGTCGTTCAGTCCGATCATCGATCTGAAATGGACGGAAAATCAAATGCTTTATTTGCAAACGGGTTATGTAAAGTCATTCAAGAACGAAGCGGAAAACGTAAGAAGCTATTTGCGCTGGCATCGGCTGATCTTCAGCCCCCAGCCGGTCGCACTGGGAAAATAAAATCTATGAAATATCAGACAATTTCGGAAATTTTCGACGCGAACGAAAACATTCGCGCAAAACTAAGGGAAACTATTTCGAATTTAAATGATGAACAGCTGAAGTTTATGCCTGCGGACGGCGAGTGGACGATCACGCATATTGTCGAGCACATTGCGCTTGTCGAAAGCGGGATCACCGGGGTCTTTGGCAAGATCTTGGCGGAGGCTCAATCAAAAGGCGGCAAATCCGATGGCACGGCGAAAATATCCGACGATTTCCTGGCGAAAGCGTCCGTCCCTCGGAAGCTTCAGGCGCCGGAACGCGTACGCCCGACCGGAACCGTCACGATCGAGGAATCGTTTGCGAAAATGAATGAAACTCGTCAAAAGCTGGAAAAATTACGCCCGCTTTTTGAAACGGTCGAATGTTCCGAGTTTAAGTTTCCGCATCCTTATTTTGGGGATCTAACTGCTCATGAATGGTTAGCATTACTAGGTGGACATGAAGCGCGGCACACACGCCAGATCGAGAGAATTATCCGGCAAACTCAATAAAAAAACGCCTTGACCGCGAGGAGGGTTGCGGTCAAGGCGAACATTCAAGCGATAGCTTCCTAGGTATAATTGCAAATTAAACTTTTCAGAAGCGATTACTTGGATGGTTTGAGTTAAACAACTGTTGCTTCGAACTTGCGAGAAAGGCTGACCGAACTTATCGATCAGCCTTTTTCTTTATTTCTAACGGACGATAGTCGGAATATCGCCGGTCAAACCAAATTGACGATAGTCGTAGGAATTATCGACGCTCCTCCAGATATACCAGACGCCGGTGGATGGACGGAAAACCGCGATATCGGTCTTGTTGTCGCCGTCGTAGTTGCCCGCGACGGGAATATCTTCGGCTAAACCGAACTGGCGGATGTCCGCCGAGCCGTCAACGCTGCGCAAAGCGTACCAGATGCCGGTTGAAGGTCGAAAAACCGTCAAGTCGTCTTTGCCGTCACCGTCAAAGTCGCCGACTATCGGCACGTCGCCATTTAGTCCCCATTTGACGATGCCAATGCCTCCGTCCGAACTTCTGATCCAATACCAGACTCCGGTTGACGGTCGATACACGGTAATGTCGTTCTTGCCGTCACCGTCCATATCGGTCGCTAGCGGAATGTCTTCCGCGATGCCGAATTGGACGACGGTCCAGCCCGTGTTATTACTTTTTTGGATATACCAGAAACCGGTCGAAGCTCGATAAACAGCGATATCGTTGCGACCGTCGCCATCGAAGTCGCCGCGAACCGGCGTATCTGTGGCGTAGCCGAAATATGTAGAGCTGATTCCGTTATCAGAGCTGCGCTTGATTTCCCAAACCCCTGCGCCGTTGACGTTTCGGAACAAAGCCGTATCGGTTTTTCCGTCACCGTCATAATCTGCGGAGACAGGCACGTCGGTTGATCCCCCGAAGCTCGTGGCGATAAATCCGTCGGTGTTAAGCGAATACCATACGCCTTGTGACGGACGATACACTGCGAAATCACTGCCGCCGTCGCCGTCGAAGTCAGCGCGGTTTGAATGCTGTGTGAGCCGACCGCGAAGCTCGCCGTTCGGATTATTCAAACTGGTAATGGAAACGAACCACAAGCCGGCGCGAAGCTGCTGTACCTGGACAGGCGTCACGTTAATGGTCACGGTTTGGAAATTGCCGTTTGAGCCGCCGATGGCACCAAAGTCATAGACCACAGCATTAGAGCCGATGTCTGCGATAATTCGCGCACCCGTTTGGGCACTGGAAATATTGTGAAATTCGCCGGTTAGCGTCGCCTGGGTCTCCGCGGCATTCAAGGTAACCTTGAACTCTGCGTTACCGTTGGTCGCAACCGGAGGATTAACCTGTGAGCCGGTCGGGTGAGTCTCAAAGAATCTGCCTAAGCTCGGTGACGGGCTCGGACTTGGACTCGGACTTCCGTTTGGAGACGGCGAAACGGTCGGACTCGGATTCGGTGTTCCACTAGCGCCGCCGAAAACTCCCGAAAGAACAGTCGTTCCACCGTTTACGATGGTGACAGTTGAACCGGGAGTGACCTGTGGAACGTTTTGTCCGTTGTCGCTGCGAAGCCTCAATCTGCCCTCGCCGCTGCTGACGATGATCTGACCGACACCGTTGCCGTTCACGTTTATGGTCAGGGGCGTTCCGTTCGGTAAATTCACTTGGAAAATGCGAACTTCAAGTTCAATCCGGCTGCTGTGAACTTCAAACTGTGCAAAACCGTTCGGCAAAACGCCGTTGATTGTTCCGCCAGACAAACCGGCGAACAGATCACCGCCGTTCGGCGAAGGTGACGGACTCGGACTTCCGGTCGGAGACGGCGAAACCGTTGGACTGACAGTTGGGCTAACCGTCGGTGAAACCGTCGGGCTGACAGTCGGACTAACGGTTGGGCTAACCGTCGGCGAAACCGTCGGACTCACCGTTGGGCTCGGAGAGCCGTTTGGCGAACCGGTCGGGCTCGCGCTCGGCGAAACTGACGGCGACGGTGTTGCCGTTACGGTTCCGAATGTGCCGGACAAAATGATCGAATTAGTCTGCCGAACTTCAATCGGATTGCCAAAATTTACAACCGGCACGTTTTGCCCGTTGTTCGTATCGATACTGAAAAATGCGTTGCCAAAGCCGTCAACGGTAAATTGACCGACAGACGCGTTGTTGACAAAAATGTTGAGAACAGTGCCTGCGGGCAAATTTACAGAATTTGCTTGAACGCTTAAGCGCCGCCTTCCATCGTCCTCAGTTCGGTGTTCGCTAAAGCCTGAAGGCGTTACGCCGTTGATCGGCGCTCCGCTGAGAGAAGCCTGGATGCGCGTATCTCTTGAATCATCTGCGCTGACCACATTTCCATTCAGGATGAATGGAGCGGCAACCCACATTATTGTTAATAACAGTATCGCGCCTACTTTAAGTATGCCGCGATTCTTTGCTGTTTGTTTCATATTTATTACCTTCCTAGTTCTTAAAAATTGTTTTTTTTGCGCCGCTTCTCAAAACTTTTTATCGTTCCCTCCCGTGAAATCCGGCTTCAGTAAGACAGTGTCGCAAGCTGGGCGAAAAAGACAGGTTCGCGCAAGTCCGCAAAAAAAAGCCGATCTTGAACCAGATCGGCGATTCGCTTCAATTAAGAATTTCGAAAATTACGGTAGACAAGCAGGCTGAATCGGAGTATTTCCCTGATTATTTGTTACTGCCCGGAAAGCGTCAACTCTTGCAGTTTCCATAAAGATATTTCGTGAAGGAACGCTGCATTCCCATTCAAATCCGGTTTCTTCAATTTCTTCGACGACATCTTCCATTATCCGGTTCGGCGGATTTACGGGACGAATCGACAATACCAGCGCGGCAATTCCCGAAACTACCGGAGCCGCCATTGACGTTCCGGACCAGACACCATAACGTCCGCCGGGAAGCGTGCTGACAATGTTTTCGCCCGGCGCAACGGTTCTGATCCAACGATCATCACGGTTGGTTACGTGCGCCATAGTCGAAAATCGCCATAATTTATCATATCTGGTGCTGGCTCCGACATTTAGTAAATTATCGTCAATGCCGTTACTGTCGGCGGGCGTAATTCCGCGCTCTGCTCCCGGAAAGATCCGGTTTGTTCCGTTTCCGATCTGTCCGCCATTTCCAGCCGCCGCGACGATGAGAAGGATCCTATCGTCAAGTTCCGGAAACTGCTGCCCCGGCTCATTTACACTGTCGCAGCCGCGAAACAGATCATTTATAAATGTGTTGCTTTGCGGTGTGAAATCCTGCGGATAACCAAAGCTCATGTTGAGGATGTGCGCACCGTTGCGAGCCGCGAAGATCATTGCATCTTTAACCCGCCAAAGATTTCCTTCGCCATTGGCATCCAGAATGCGGATCGGCATGATCTTCACATTCGGAGCCGTAAGAGCAATGATTCCCGCGACGTGCGTTCCATGTCCGTAGGAGGGATTTTGATGCAAAACACCTACTTCGCTCGGGTCGCTATCATTGTCCACGAAGTCGTAGCCGGCAACCAATCTTCCCGCAAAAGCTGGATGATTTAGATCGATTCCGGTGTCCAAAACCGCGACGATCACGTTCTGTCCCGTCGAGATCGCGTGCGCCTGCTGAAGATTTATCACGTCGGGAAACCACTGCCTGTTAAAACCTTTCGCGCTTCCACCGATCGACCACGATTGCCCGATAGACCAAGATTGTCCCTGGGTCCAATCCAGATCATGCTTTTCCGGTAATTTTATGGTGCGATTTGATTCTTTTTGGAAAATTCGTGCATCGCCCTGCATCGCGGCGGCAATTTGGCAAGCGGTTTGCCCGTTCGTGATCTGCATTCGGTAGGTCGGTGGCGTGCCAACTGTCCCCAAAGGTGTCGGATTCAATCCGTACTGTGCAGCAACCGCCGGTAAATCACCTTGATTGACAAGGTCCAGCAGAATTTCATTCGGCACGGCTTCGCAGGTCTGCCCAAAACCATTGCCGCAAAAGACAAAAGCTAAAACCAGGGCGAAACACATTTTCAGCCAGTAATTTAAGATAAATTTATACATTCTCCGTCTAAGATCCTATCAAAATTTCCTACCGACTACACAGTGCGGGTTCGGGCTCCAAAAAGACAGTAATTTATGATCATCGTCCGATCAATGCAAATGGCGACCAAAAATACGGATGTGCGCCGCGCTTAATAAAATTGTTTTGAGCCGCTCGTAAAGATGCGGAAACGCTTGCTCCGCGTTGCAAATTTCCATAAAAATCCTTCATTAATTCGGCAGTCGCTCCGTCGCTGACCGTCCAAAGACTCAAGATCAGAGATTTCACGCCAGCCGAAAGAAAACCGCGTGCGAGACCGAGAATTTCGTCGCCCGCGAAGATCTTATTCAAACCCGTTTCGCAGGCGCTCAAAACTGCAAGTTCCGCTTTTAATTTCTGCGAGCCGATGTCTTTGACCGTCAAGAATCCGTCAGCCAAATGAAGACTCGAAAAAAGCGGATTGTCGGCGCGAAATTGACCGTGACAGGCAAGGTGTAGCAGGTCAAACTCGGGAGCATTTTTTATATAATTCGCAAAATTTGCCGCCTCGCCCGTAAACGTTTTCGCTCGCTGGAAAAGTTTTTCGACAGCTTTTATTTCCTGATCGACCAACGGAATGTTTTCATCGGCGAAGCCGAAAAGAAGAGCGTTCTTCACTTTTCGCGTTCGCTTTTTTGCCAAAGAGTGCCAAACCGTCGCGCTCGGAGAATATATAATTTCTTGCTTTTCGATCAAATACTTTCCATTTTTTCGAAGCGCCTGAAACGGAACGTAATGCGCGGCGCCGGCGGGAACAATAATTAGATCTTTGTTCGCGATAAATTCTTCAAGCGGCGCAACTAATTTCTGATAAAGATTTTCGAGATAAATATCTGCGCGGATTTTCAAGGAATCCAAATGACTTTTTAGTGGTTTCGTTCCATATCTAAGCGCGCCGAACTGAAACTGTAAACCCTCCAAAAGATCGATTATTCCAGATTCTTTCGCTAAATTCGCGACGAAACGAATCTTCTTTTCTGTTATAACAAACGCGGAAAATTCGCCGTCAAAATTCACGAATTCGACCAACGCCTTCTGTTTGCCAAGCGCATTTTGCAGATTCTTGAAATTGCCGATTTCGCCGGAATCGGACGGCTTCACCCCGGCATTCGCGCGAGCCGATCTTACGCTGTCGATCTGCCGCATTACGCCGTCGATCTTTTTTTCCCGCCGCTTTATTTCGCGCTGCAAATTTTCAGTTTCGCTGGTTTCGGCACGTGAAAGACGACTATAAAACCAATTCAATTCCTCGCGCACTTCTTTCAATTTTTTGACGAGCTTCGGTGAAATTTTGTCTTGGTTTTCGCTGAAAAACGAACCGTCCAAACTTTCCGAAAGTGTGCGCGCTCGCGCTTTTTCGATCAATTCAAACGCCTTTTGCAGATCGTTCTCGTTCAAATAAATTCTTGCTAGATTTTCAAAAGGAACCAATTTATCGCCCAAAAAAGCCATTCGAAATTCTTCTGCGGGAAGCGGCGCGCGCAGCTTTTCGACCAAATGAATTGCTTTTCGATAATGTCTTTTAGCACCGCCGATCTCGCCCTGCTGTTCTGCGATTCTGCCGAGCGCGAGTTGGCAAATTTGCGCGATGTTCGGTTGATCGCCGCGAAGCGACTGAGTGTACGTTTCCGCGAGAATACGTTCAGCTTTTTCGAATTTATCCTGATTCCGCAGGATTTCGCCCTTCAAAAAATTCGCTTCGAATACAAAGCGTTGATTTTTTGATTTCCCAAAAAGCGCACACGCATTTTCAACCAAGCCGAATGCCGTGTCGAAATCGTTTTCGGACATTTCAAGCTGCGCTTCGGTCAGATTAATTTGCGACAAGCCAATGGAATTTTGCTCTTTTTGATATAGCCTTGCTGCATTTTTGAATTCCTTGCGCGCCGTTTTTTTATCGCCAAGCCGGAGCGCCGCCTGTCCGAATTTCGCGTGCGCACGAGCCGTTTCGCCTTGAATCTTAAAACGCGAAAGCGCCGGAACAATGCGCTGGTAAATTTCGAAAGCTTCGCCCGCAAGATTTAATTCTAGATACGCGTCCGCGATCTCAAGCCCGGCGATCGCCGTCTGATGCGGCATTTTCAGATCTTCGTATTTGAGCCGTGAAGACTCCAAAAAATTCAATGCTTCGTCGTATTTTCCGCGATAGAGCGCGAGGCTTCCGATGTTCGTTTCGATTTCCGCCTGCCGCATATGCATCTTCAACTTCCGCGCATTTTCCAGCGTTCGTCGGTAAAATTTGTCGGCATTGCGAAAATCGTTCATCGCCGAATATGTGTTTGCCAAACCAATTTCGCTGACGATTAGTTCCTCAATGTTCTTGATCTTAAGAAAACGCTTGCGTGCCGAAAGGAAGGATCGTTCGGCATTTTTGAGATCTTCCCGCCGAATGGAAATATTTCCGATATTATTTTCGATCTTTCCTATGGCAATTTCGTCGCCGAAACGCGCAAAAATTTCGATCGCATTTTCGCCGGTGCGAACGGCTTCCGCGTAATTTCCCAACAGCGCAAGCGCGATGAGCTTGGCAACTTGCGTTTGCGCCGATTCGTCATCTTTCCCGATCGTTTGAAAAATTCTGGAAGCTGCGTCGAGATTTTTAATGGCGGAATCTAATTTTCCGCGCGTGAGATCGGCGATTCCGGCAACCCAAAATGATAAGGCTTCGGTTTCGACGGTCGGCTGAAATTTTAGGAGAGTCTTGATCGCGCGGGCGGTTTTCTGCGCTTTTGTCGGCTCGGTCGTCCACGATGCATAGCAGATTTCCTTCAAAATGAGCGCGAGTTTTTCATCGGCAAGCTTTTTATTTTCGGCAAGTAAACGGTTTCGTTCCTTCTCATTTTCCGTCGAAACCAATTTTCGGGCGAGCGCGCGGCGAGTCATATCTAAAATTATAACGCAAAAAAGGCGAAAGGTTTTCTACGCCTTATCGCCCCTTTCTTACTGCTTTATCTTGCGGATCTCGGCAGCAAATTATTTAATTTCCAAATTTTCAACGACGATTTCCGCGTCGCCCGTGCGCACGGTGAAATCGTATGTTCCGTCTGGAATCTGCTTAAACGCAAACTCACTCAATTCATTGCAATCGGTTTCAAATTCGCCGAGCTTTACCTTTGAGTTGGCCAAGCCTTCGCCTAAGATCTGTCCGCGAATATTGGAGCCTTTTTCTGTTTTTGTAATTCGCAGATCGATCGAATTTTCGCCCGCGGAAAAGAGCATCTGCCGCGCTTGTGCCGATGAAGCGGAACGCTCACCGAACGCCGCTTTGCCAGGCAAAAGGTCCATCTGCAAAACCGCCAAAACCTTTTGCGCAAGCGATCTTTTTGGCTCAACGGCGCGCGAGCGGTAAATATTTTTCGCCCATTTTATCGCGTCTTGCGGCGCGTCTATAGAGCTGTCAGCTTCCATCAAATGGATGATCTTGTCTATTAATTTTTCGTTTGCGTCGATCATTTTCCTACTCTCAAGCTAACAGTGCGGCTTTTCCGCGAAAAAAGACAGCAAAATTTATTTTGCCAAAATTTTCGCCAGTTTTTGTAAACACCGCGCGCGCATCGGGCTGATACTCGTTTCGCCGACGCCGATCTCGACCGCAACTTCGGCGTAACTCGCCGCCGCATCGCGCAGATAGATCATTGAAAGGATCGTTCGGCAGCGTTCTTCAAGTTCTTTCAGAGCGGTGCGAATCTGGTGCTGCTGCTCGAGTTCGATCAAAACATCGTCCGCGAGCGGACCGTCGTCGCGCAGATTTGTCATTTCCAATTCCATTTCTTCTTCGGTTGACGGCGAATAAAATCCTTTTTGCGAGCGGACTGCGCCCCACGTTTTGAATTTCGCGGTCGTGACGATCCAGGAGCGAATTTTGTCCGGCTGCTCGATGTCGTCAAGCTTTTCAAAAAGCGTCAGAAAAACTTCCTGGAAAATATCCGCCGATTGTTCTTCGCTTAAACCCGCGCGTCGCGGAATCGCAAAGATAAGCCGTTGATAACGATTTACAAGTTCGTCCCATGCCGATTCTTCGCCGCGCCGGCAAGCTTTTACAAGCTCGGCGTCGCTTTTTTCCAAAGACTTTGCCGAAAATCCTATCCACGATTTTTCCGAGACGGTCTTGCTCACGAAGTTAATTTCCCAAATCGTAAATAAAGAGTAACGGTTTTAATGCCTTGTTTTCAAATAACTTCCATAATTTCGGCGAGCGATTTCCGCTTAATATCGGGAACTTTCGCATTTTTCGCCGGATATCCTATGGGAATTAAAACGAACGGAACTTCATTTTTCGGACGTTTCAGGATTTCTCGCAAAAATTTCATTGGCGAAGGCGTGTGTGTAAGCGTCGCAAGACCTGCATTGTGCAGCGCAGCGAGAAGCATTCCGACGGCGATTCCGACCGATTCCTGCGAGTAATAAGTCGGCTCGCTCTCGCCGTCTTCCTCGACCGCAGTGATGCGAAAAACGACGATCAGATACGGCGCGATCTCAAGAAACGGCTTATGCTCGTCGGTTCCCAAAATCGCCAAACGACGAAGCCACTTTTCCGACATTCGCCCGTGATAGCTTTCAAATTCTTCCTTTTCAGCGGCTTCACGAATTCGTTTTTTTACTTCTTTATCTTTTACGACAACAAACCGCCACGGCTGCATATTTGCGCCCGAAGGCGCTGTTCCGGCTGTCAAGATCGCGCTTTCGATGATTTTGAGCGATACCTCGCTACCGGAAAAATCGCGCACCGTTCGGCGGCGTTTCAGGTTTTCGTAAAAATTTTCGGCGCGTTTTAATTGCTCGGCTTTAGACTCGATCGTTTGAAAATCGAGCGGAATAAGCTTCGGCGTTGGAAAATCTTTGTCCATCAAAGTTTAAATTCGGCGACAACCGGAGTGTGGTCCGACGGTTTTTCTTCCTCTCGCGGCGTACGGTCGATCCAGCATGCGGTGCATTTCGCGGCTAGCGGCGCGGAAGTCCAGATGTGATCGATGCGCAGCCCGTGATTTTTCTGCCAAGCGCCTGCGCGGTAATCCCACCACGAAAATTCGTTCGCGTCCGGATTTAGCTTGCGAAAAACATCCACAAAACCCCATTGTTTGACATGATGGATCGCCGCGCGCTCGGGTTTTGAAAAATGCAGCTTGCCTTCCCACGCCGTCACGTTCCAGACGTCGAGCTCTTCGGGTGCGACGTTGAAATCGCCGCAAAGCAAAACGTCTTTTGTTTTATCGCAAGTTTCATCAAACATTCTTCTTAACCGTTGCAGCCAATCCAGTTTGAACGTGAATTTATCCGTCCAAAGCTCGGAGCCGTTTGGAATATACGTATTGATGATGCGAACGCCATTTACGGTTCCGGCGATGAGGCGTTTGGGCGACTCGAGCACGTCGTCGTGAAAGTTTTTCTGGACATCCTTGATCTCGGCTTTTGAAAGGATCGCGACGCCGTTATACGATTTTTCGCCCATAAAAGCTACGTGATAACCCGCGTCGTTGATCGGTTGATATGGAAAATTTTCGTCAACGCATTTGGTTTCCTGCAGACAAAGCACGTCCGTTTGCGTCTCATCGAGCCAGCGCAGAAGCCGTTCGAGCCGGATATTTATAGAATTTACATTCCACGTTGCGATCTTCATATTTTGCTGTTTCTTTCCCAGAAAACGCCATCGGAAAAACCTTGGATCGTTTTACCCGTTTCAGCCAATTCCAATCTTTTCTCCGCCAAAAGACAATATTTTTCGTCGCGTTCAATCGCCGTAAAATCGCGATTCAATTTTTTTGCAACGACGGCGGTTGTTCCGCTTCCGGCAAACGGATCGAGAATAAAATCGTTTTCACGCGTCGACGCCAAAATAATTTTCGCCAAAAGCTTTTCGGGTTTTTGCGTCGGATGCGTCGTGTTTTCGGGCATCGACCAAAAGGGAACGGTCAGATCCGTCCATAAATTTGATGGAAAAGTCGTGCGAAAATTTCCGTTCTCGCTTTTTTCCCAATCCTTCGGCTCGCCGTTTTCGGTGTAAGGCGCGATGACCTTTCTTTTAACTTTTACGGCTTCGGCATTGAAAAAGAAATCATCCGAAACGGTAAAAAACCAAATATCTTCCGCTGCGTTTTTCCAATTTTTTTTCGCGCCGCGACCTTTTTCGCGTTCCCATGTAATGCGGTTTTGCAGCTTGAAATATTTCATCCCGACGCGCTGAATCGCACTCGCCGAACGCCAATCGCCGCAGAGATAAACCGAAGCCGTCGGCTTCAAAAGCTTGATCGTTTTTGAAATCCACGAATCGAGCCACATTTCATATTCGTCGAGCGAAGTCTGGCGGAACGAATTTTCGCCGAAATTTTTTGTCAAATTATACGGCGGATCGGCAAAGAGAAGATCGAAACTTTTTTCGGTAAGCTTTTCCAAAATTTCAAACGCATCGCCGCAAATCATCTTGTTGCGGCAGTCTGTTAGCTCATCCGAAAAAATCAAACGCTTTCGGTAAATCTCAATTTCCGCCGCGGTAAGATCGAGCGTGCGATTGCGCGGTGCGCGTTGTTTTTTTGGAGCGCTCATATTATCAGCCCGCTTACGCAGGCGGTTCCGACTGTAAAATCGAAGTCAACAGTGTCGCGCGTTTTGGAATGTCTTCAATCAGAATATATTCTTCCAAGGTGTGCGCGCCATCTCCTTCGACGCCCAAACCGTCTAAAACCGGAACGCCAAGCGCGGCGACAAAATTCCCGTCAGAAGCGCCGCCAACCTGCGTTTCGCCAAGTTCATAATCAAAACTTTCCGCAGTGCGCCGCGCTTTTTCATAAAGTATTACGACATTCTCCGAGCGTTCGAGCGGCGGTCGATTCACCGCGCCCAGCAATTCCAGTGAAACGCGTTCATCAAACGGATTCAAATTTCTCAGCCCGTTTTCTATCCTTTCCGCTTCGCTCGCTTTTGTAAAACGAACGTCGATCGTGCACGACGAATCTTCGGGAATCACATTTGTTGTTGTTCCGCCCTTGATCGTGCAGACGTTGACGGTCGTGCCGCCCGGCGGATTTTCCAGCGCGTGAATTTTCGCGATCTGTTTTGAAATTTCAAGGATCGCCGATGCGCCGCGTTCGGGTTCAAGCCCGGCGTGCGCGGGAATTCCGTGCGCTTTCATTTCAAACATTCCGGTACCTTTGCGTCCGGTTTTGACTTTTCCGTTTGCCGAAGGCTCGCAAACCAAACAAAATTCGGAGTTTGCAGCTTCGCGTTCGACAAGCGCGCGCCCCGAAAAGCTTCCAACTTCTTCATCGCACGTAAGAAGAATCGTGACCGGTCTCGCCGGTTTCAAATTCAATTCGTGAAAGGCGCGCAAAGTTTCGAGCATCAGAACGCAGCCCGATTTCATATCGAAAATGCCGCAGCCGTAAAATTTTTCGTCCTCGATGCGGGTCCGGTTTTTTTCTTTAGCGCCTTTGGGGTGAACCGTGTCGATGTGTCCGAGCAGCAAAATCGGTTTTATGTCGGAAGGAAAGGCGCGAAGGATGAAATGCTCGCCGTAATTTTCGGAAAAAATTCTTTCGATTATAAAATCGTCTGAGATGTCACGGGCTTCGCCTTCGACCCAATCGACGACCGCGCGATTTCCTTCGATGTCGTAGGAAGGCGATTCTATCTCAACCAAATCGCGGATCGAATCGGCAATTTTTGCGTTTCGATCCGAAAAATATCTAAGAAGATCAGCGCTTTTCATCAAAATTACTATTTGAAAATTTCATCGAGCATCGCGCCGAGACGATAACCGGCGAGCGCGATCTGCTCTTCAGAAATCTTAAATGCGCGTTTTTTGTAAGCCGCCGGAGCCGACTGAAAACGAATCAAGGATTGCGGAAAAACTTCGGTCGTCGCGATTTTGAAGCTTGCCTGCTGCCATTTTTCGAATTTTCCAAGTTCGAGTCGGCTCTGCATTTTCGAGCGCGGATGTTTTTTCATGATTTTTTGCGCGATCGGCGGTAGATAAACGGCGTCCGGCGCGTCGTTCCGGCGCGGAATGTTTATACCGATTATGCGGTCCCAAAACGAATGCAGATTTTCCTGTTTTTCGCGCGGCGTGTCTTTCGGCGTTAAAAGAAACAAATTTCCGCCTTGGTCGCCTTTGGGTTCGAGTTCGGTGACGCGCGCGGAAGTGTGCAGCGGCTGGTGAATATCGCCGCCGAGATGCAGTATCCAAGCCAGCGCGATGGCTTTTTCCGAATCTTTTGCATCGCCGTTTTTCAATACTTTCTCAAAATCGAAAAGCTTCTCGACTGCTTTTCCGCCGTCCTCATTCGGATTTTCAATAATTTTTGTCAGTCCGTTTTCCGTCGTCCAAAACGTATCGGAATAATGCCAGTTTCCGTTGTGATATTTGTAGCGATTTTCGAATTTCCGGTCGCGAACTATATCCGCCCAATAAGCCGCGATCATAAAAAGCTCGAGCTGTTTCGCCGCGGTCGAGCGCGAATCCTGCGGATAAAAAACACTCAAATCCGAATCTTCCGGCGCGCTCAGCAAGATTTTGATAGCTTTTTCACGCGCGGCGGGCGACATTTGCTGCCACGCGATATATGAAATGATCTTGTGTCCGGTTCCGTCCCAACCTGCAGCCGGAAACACTAAAATGAGGAGGAACGCCAGCAAAATTAAACTTCTAAAACAGCTTTTCCACATATTTTTTATTTATTCGAATCTTTAAGGAAGATTTTAGCGAAAACATGGAAGTATCGGAAGTTGGAAAGATCGAAAGAGTTGGCGATGATTTCAAAACGAGTATGGCGCAGAAAAATAATACAAACTCCGAAACAGAAATCTCATCATATCAGCGCAAATCTTTCCCCGATCACGTGTCCTAAGACGAACGGCAGTTTAATGCCGAGACGAGGCAAGGAGGAATTGGAGAATGCAATTAGTTTTAGAACAAAATTTTATAGCCGAAGGCGTAATTAACCGCACAGACGGAGTTTTCGGAGAAAAAATCGGATTATTTGGAAAAGTTTTCGGCTGCTGGCACAGCGAACTGAGCCGCCCGTTTACAATTTCGGCAGCATCTTACAGAGTTTGCTTAGATTGCGGCGCACGAAGGCAATTTGATACGGAAACATTACAGACATTTGGAACTTTCTACTATCCCCCAGCAATATCGCCCGCTCAAAGCGAGCGATAAACTCCCTTCCGCATATAATACCTGCCATCATAACCTACCGAGCGCGATGTAAAAGTCGCGCTCTTATTTTAAAAAACAAAAGATCGAAACTCTTTTGAAGAATCTCGACCTTTCGTATAGTTTGGATCGGCAAGATTAGCCGATAAATCCTCTGAATCTTTCCTGCGCGGCGGAATACGAGGGAAACAGTTTCTTTAAATCCCGGCTTCCAAGATGTTTGAACGCGATTTCGCCCAAAACGTCGCGGAAATCGGTGGTTACATCTAAGTCTCGTTCCTGGTAAAGCTGGCTCGATCTCAAGCCTTTCCAATCGCCGTAAACTTTGCCGCCTTTTACAGAATTCCCGAGCACGAACATTGCGTTTCCGTGTCCGTGATCCGTTCCATTCGAACCATTTTGCCGCGCCGTTCTGCCGAATTCGGACATTGTAACGATCACGACGTCATCCATTTGCTTGCCAAGATCGGTGGCGAGCGCTGCGATGCTTCCGGCGAAATCGCGCAAAAGATTGGCAAGCTGCCCGCGCCCGCTTCCCTGATTGGCGTGCGTGTCCCAATTTAAGCCGGGCGTGTCGGTAAAAGCTACTTCGAGTCCGACGCCTGCTTTAATAAGCTGCGCGATCTGCCGTAGCGATTGTCCAAAAGCCGAATTTGGATATACAGCGCCGTTTTCCGCCTTGTATTGCGAAGGATTCGCCTGCTTCAAAAATTTCACAGCTTCGAAAGTTTCCTTTCCGGTCTCGCCCAATCCGTCTTTTGCATTTTCCTGCCACGCGGCTTCAAAACCGCCCTGAACCGATTGCGTATAAGCGCCCGCGCGAATCGCGAAATCGGAGAGATTTGTCATCGAAACGGTCGGCGCGTGTCCGATCATAATTCGCGGCGTTTGCTGCGACATCGCGACGGCGCGAAACGGCGAATTTTTTTCCGCCGCGGTCGTCTGCAAAACGCGATTTAGAAATCCGTCGCGCGTTGATTTCACGCCCGGCGTTCCGGCTTCCATATAATCCTGCGCGTCAAAATGCGAGCGCGTATTATCGGGCGAGCCCACCGAATGAACGATTGCGAGCTGTTTATTTTTCCAAAACGTTTCGAGCGGTTTTAGTGATGGATGAAGCCCGAAAAAACCGTCAAGATCGATCGCGCCGTCGTTTTGCTTCGGTTTTGCAACCGCAATATTTCGACGCAAATTGTAATATTCGCTTTCGCCATAAGGCACGACCATATTCAGACCGTCAACCGCGCCTCGCTGAAAAATGGTGATAAGGATTTTCTTTTTACCGTTTTTCGGCGTTAAGGTTTGCGCGTCGGCAAATTGATGCAGAAATTTCGGCGCGAACGACATCATACCAAAGCTCGCAAGCGCGATTCCGCTTGATTTCAAAAAATATCTTCTGTCCATAAATCTATACCTCAGAAACTATTGCCGCTGAAAATCGGGCGAACCCAGGATCAAACCTACAACTTTGAACACTTCGGCATTTCCATTTGGCGGCAATAGGCGCACTTGCTGCCTGCGGTTGCGTCCGCCGCCTTGCGCGGGCATCATTTGGGGAGTTTCCAGTCCGTCATCATCGTCGTCTATTTCAACATCAAGTTTTGTCTGCAGAGGCTGCTCGATCTGTTTTAGCAAAGTCACTTTTGTGTTCGGATTGACTTCGCCATCCAAAATTTCTGCAATCGCTCCTTCTAAGATCTTCGCTTTATCCTTTTCGTCAAATTTTTTCAGATCGACCCGCGTGCCCGGAATTTGGTTCGCGGCGAGCGCCACGGCAAAGTTCATTCTTTCGAGAAGCGCGCCGGTATTTACCCAATCTTCCGCGTTGTCCGGATAACCGGTCGGCGCCTGATATCCGTAAAGCTGCTCGCCCATTTTTGCCAGCAGCGCCTGAATTTGTCCGCCGTTCGTGTCGGCATTGAGCGCACGAAGCGAGCTGACTGTCAATTCAAACGGAGTTTTGATCTTTGCCCGATAATTCGCGGGCGAGAAGAATTCTTCATCGGTAAAAAGCGCGCGCAAGGTCGTTTTTATGTCGCCTTTCGATTTTGAAAAGGCGTTTGCGACGCGTGAGACAAGCGCTTCGCTGGGATTATCGGAGACGAATTTTACGGCAAGTTTTTTAGCGATAAACTTCGCCGTGGAAGGATGATTTGCAAGAATATCGATAACTTTTAAGCCGTCTTTCATTCCGCCTGCGTCGACTTTTTGTCCGAGAATCGTCTTTTCGCCTTTATCGTGCCAATTTTCATTGAAATAAAAGGTTCCGCTTGGCGTATCGGTCGGAATTCCCGCTTGGCGCATCAATCGTTCCGCGCGTCGGTTTGTTTCGCCGGTTGCCATTGAAGTGAAAGCGCGTCGATAGCCGCGCGCGTCGACGATCGTCCAACCGGTAAAGGCGCGAGCGATTTCCTGTATATCTTTTTGCGTGTAGCCGCCGTCAACGCCGAGTGTGTGAAGTTCCATTATTTCGCGTGCGTAATTTTCATTAATGCCGCGTTTTTGGCGCTGTTGATTATTGTTAGCCTGATTCATACGCCGTTCGATCTGCGCGTCCGTCACGCCGTAGCGATCTTTTATCCGCTGGCGCATCTGTGGATTTCGCATCGCTTGCTGAACGCGCTTTTGGTTTCGGTTGTTTCCGCCGCCAGCGAGCAGATTGTCCTGCGTATTCGGCGTGATCGATTCGAAGTTATCAAGATAAAAAAGCATCGCCGGGCTTTTTGCCGTCGCAAGAAGCAAATCTTTAAAGTTTCCAAGCGCGTTCGGGCGAATCACATCGCGGTCGTATTCGGGGATAAACCAGCGCGTCGCAGCTTTGTTTGCGTAAACGTTAAAATGATTTGTCCAAAAATCGACCATCACTTCGTTCAACTGCCGTTCGGAATAAACCGCGCGAAGAATACGCGAAGCGGCAAGCTGCTGCGAGATCTGCTGCGGACGACCAAGATCGTATTTTTGATAAAGTCCCGCGATCTGTTTCTGATATTTGAGCCGATCAGCCTGCGACATTTCGTTCGGACTTTTTTCGTCCTTCGCTTCATCGCGATTTTGGTTATTTTGCCGAATCGACTGCAAATCCTGGCGCTGCAAACCGTTGTTTTGCGCGACGACCTGCAGAACCGCGACCGGATTCGGATATTTTGCAAAAAGCTCTTCGTTCGACATTTTCAGGACGTCGAGATTTTTTACTTTCGCATCGGCGGTCGCATCATTGATCGATAAAGGATTTAGCTGCTGCTCGATATATTTGTTTATGCCGATCGCTTTTACTTTTTCGACATCGCCGGGACGCGCGCCGAAGCCGAGTCGATTCAGAACATGAAGTATTTTTTGATCTTCGGTCAAAGATTTCGCTTTGTCTAGAGATTCATTCGTATTTCCGAATGTGAGTGCGGGCGTGAGCATCGCCGCCGTCATTATCACAGCCGTGATCTTTTTTGTTAAGGAAAATTTGTTTCTCATTTTGTCTAACCTCAAAAAATTGCTTTTAATTTGCTTTAGCTTTGACGCCAAAAAATCCTAAAAAGGCGAAGAAATTTTACGGTCGCTGCGTGCCGCAACCGAAACCAAAGACAACGAACATACGAGCGCGGCGCATCGAAAGTGTCGTATTTCACCGAAAAATAAGTTAAAATGTCAGAACTGACCGATCTGGAATTAAACGAATGAAAATATTTAAGCTCAATTTTTTGTTATCGCTGTGCGTGGTTTTTTGCGTTGCTTTTTCGGCTTTAGCGCAGACACAGACTTTTAGCGATCCGAACGTCGACTACACATTCGAACTGCCCACAGAAACTTGGAAAATGACCGCCAAGCCGTCCGAGATCAGCCCGAACGTCGAATATGTTTTTGGCACGAAATCAGACGGATACCTGGAAGTTCGAAAAATGACGATCAAAAAAGGCGAATTGCTTTCGGAAACGATCGAAGGCGAAGAACAAAAACTGCAATTCCTTCCCGGATACGTCACCGGCAAAGAGGAATCTTTTGACGGTAAATTGAAAGGAAAGGTCTTCAATTTCGAATTCATACGCTCGGCGCGAAATATGAGCGGTAGAATTTATTTTTTGAAAGCGGACGACGGAACAGTTTATGCGCTCCGTTTCACCGGCGAGCGGGATAAACTTCGCTCGATTCGCAACGAGACCGATTCGATCGCGCGAACTTTCGAGGTCAAAATAAAAAAAGATCTTGAACCTGTTAAGGTTGCGAATCGCTAAGAGTGATTGAAAATTTCGCTCCGTACGGCAAGATATAGCCCTTTAAGTCTTTATCGATCTTCGACAAAATTTCGTCCTGAGAACGCGCCTTTTGAAGTCTCATTTGGCGCGTTTCGTTTTCGGAAAGCGCACTGATAATTTGAATGTTAAATCTTTCAGCTTTTTGCAGCAAAGACCAAGCGGTTTGCCCGTTCACCTGATAGTTCGCGCACAATTTTTCGGCTAACTTTTCCGAGTTTTCTGCTTCAAACCAATTTAAAAAATCGTTTCTTCCGGGTCCGTCGGCGCATTCTGCGAGAAAAACGATCGTTCCGCCGTCGGCGCAGGCAAGCGAAGCCGTTTCCAGAGCTTTGTGCGCCTGGATCATATTCAGATCAAATGGAAAACCGCCGCAGGAAACGATCACCAAGTCTCTTTTTTCCTTAATTCTTATCGTGTGATTTTCTGTATAAAATTCGCAAGCTTTGCGATGAGCCCAGATCCAATCACCGCAAAATAATTCGACCGCTTCACCATTGTCGTTGACGATTGAGTTGATCGAAAATGCAGGCGGAATCTTCTCGACTACATTCACAAAAGCTTCGTGGACGGCATTTCCATCGAGCTTTCCTGTTTCGACTCCAACACGCCGCGTTTTTCGCTCAAAATCAAAAGCCAAAGCGTGGGTTGCGGAAACCGTTCGCGGTGATGCAAGTCCCGGACAAATCAATTTTCGTCCGCCTGTGAAACCGGCGAAGTAGTGAAATGTAACGCCGCCGACAATTATCACACGGTCGTTCTCAGTCAACGCGCGATTGAGCTCGATCGGAATTCCGCCGCTTGTTTCACCCAAGTTTACGATCTGCATCAGATCGCGCGGGTTGTGATCCAAAGTCTTTACGCGCTGAAAAATAAAGGGCGTGAGCAACTCTTTTTTCTCGGTTTCAGTCACTTTTCGATGGATTCCGGTCGCGAAGATTATCGAAATATCAAATGGCTGCGTGCCGTTTGCGATAAGACGCCGAACGAGCAGATTTACAATTTGAGCGCTTGCGGTTTGCCGCGTCGCGTCAGGCACGACGATCAAAACCGTTTCATTCGTTTTTACGATTTCTTCGAGCGGCTTTGAGTCAATCGGATTATCCAGTTTGTTTCCGATCTCGGCGTCGGTAAGCGGTGGATTTTCTTCCGTATTTCCCAAGACTTCAAAGCGCGATTCGTCAAAATCAAAAGAAATCTGCGATTTTCCGTATTTGAGGTTTATTTGCGGCATAAGAATCGGAGCGCGGCAGGCAGCGCCCGCGAAGATTGCTTAGGCAATCTAAGTTGGCATCAGAGACTTTAAGTTTTATTTTGAGCGCTTCGCGCTCATTGCGGGCAGGCTGCCCGCGCTCCCGAGTTCCTCGTCAAAACAATTTGCGCCGGAAAAACACGGATGAGCATCCGTCATTTCTTCTTCGAACGTTTCCATTTGGATCGTCAAATGATCGATGCCGAATTCGTCGTGAAGCCGCGCACGCACGCCTTTTAGCAAGTCGGATTGCGAAGCACCTTTTTCATGAATTATGTGAACGCTCAAAGCTTCCATTCCGGAAGCGATCGTCCAGACGTGCAGATCGTGAACGTCGCGGACATTATCGGTTTCCCGGATCGTGGCGCCGACAGCGGCGAGATTTATGTGCGACGGCGTGCCTTCTAGCAGAACGTTTACCGATTCCTTTATTAAATTCCATGCGCTGAAAACGATGATCAAACTTATCAAAACGCTTGTCGCCGCATCAGCCCAAACCCAGCCGAAACTTAGGATCAAAACGCCCGCGGTGATCGCCGCGACCGAGCCAAGCGCGTCGCCGACAACGTGAAGCCACGCGCCGCGCATATTCAGATCGTGCTTATGACCAGAATGCAAAAGATAGGCGCAGATCAAATTGATGACGAGTCCGCCGGAGGCGATCAAAGTTAATTGAAATCCTTTGATTTCCGGCGGCGAATTCCAACGCTGCCAAGCTTCATAAATCACAAACAGCGAGATAAGTACAAGCGCGACACCGTTTACAAACGCCGCAAGAATTTCAAGACGATAATATCCGAAAGTTTTTTTCGCTGTCGCCGGGCGCGAAGCGAACCAAATCGCCGCCAACGTAAGCGACAGAGCGCCGACATCGGTAAGCATATGTCCGGCATCGGCGATCAACGCGAGTGAATTTGCAAACCAGCCGCCGACGGCTTCGGCGAGCATATAAACAAACGTCAGGACAAGTGCCAGCTTTAGTTTTTTGAGACTTTGCGCCGGACGTCTTTCTTCCGAATGTATGTGATGCGCCGCGATCTTTTTTTACCTCATTCTATTCTTAATATTGACGCAAAATCCGCCCGGAAGAAAGCGAGATTACAAAACTGGTCCGGTTTCCGCGCTCGTCGCCGACCTCGACCTTAGTTTCCGGAGTTGAAGAAGCGATCTGGAGGACGAACGAACCGTCGGCGGTCGATCTGGTTTCGCGTCCACCCGCGCTTATGATAAGACCGGGCTGCGTTCTGCCTTTCACGCGATAAATTTTGCCGCCGAGTTTTTCGACACTCCAATCGTTGACGGCAATCCGCTGGCTACGCGAACCTTTGTTTATCGCAAACCGAACTTTTTCGCTCCATTCGCTCGTTTGTCCTGAATTGGCGATCGCGCGAACTTGCCAGTAATAAGTTCCGGGCGCGAGATTTGCGACAGTAAAGCTCGGTGAAACAAGCGCGGTTCGCTCGAAAATGATCGTATCCGGAACAAAAAACGGCGATCTCGATACTTGCAAATGATAGCTTTGAATGGAAGCCGCGGGCTTTTCCCAATTGAACGTTACGTCTGCGTTTCCATTGGCGAAAGCCTGCACCGAAGTTTGTGAGTTCGGTGAAATAAGCTTCGGCGGATTGAGCAGATTTTCTTTTGAAGTAATTCGTCCGTTGTTAACTGAAGCGAATTCGCCGTTCTGAACGACCGTCTTTTCGCCGCCGATATTTGTTTCAACACCGCCGCGGCTAACGCGGATCTCGCCGCCGCTAGTGTTCGGATTGACGCCGAAGCTCGCGTCCGTTTGCGCAAGCAGTCTATTTTCCGATTCTCTAACTTCTATGATGTTTTCCGTATCTTCGGGTTGATCTTCGGTTTTGACGTTTAGCTGCCCGGAATCAAGCGCAACGCGGATATTTTTGCCGCCAAAGATCGATGAGCTGTCGCGAATGATAACGGTGCTGTTCGGACGGATCGTGAGAATCGAGCCGTCGATCATTTGGATTTGCGCGCGCCCGTCGGCTTGTGTCTGAACAGTGTCGCCGGCGGAAACATAGGTCGTTTTTGTAACGACGATCGTCTCGCGTGTTGACGCGCGCGTGACGCGAACGTCGCCTTCGAACGAAATTATCCGCGCGGCGTCTTTCGGAATATCTTCAATCGTTGTCTTTGCAAGAAAAAATTCGTTTTTCCAAAGCCACCATCCGCCGCCGATAAGCGCGGCGAGCGTGACGACAGTCGCAATAATGCCGTAAATGGTGCTTTTACGAATGTTCCACCAATCGACATAAAATCTGCGATATTTGCTTTCCTTCATCGGTTATGAAGAACAAAAAGAATGAAGAAATGGAAAGGAGGAAATCTGCGTAGCGGTCGTCTCCTCGTTTTTACTCTTCATCGTCTTTTATTTTTTGACCTTTTGGCGGAAAAACGATTGATAAAACAATTGCCACAACCAAAGCGACGACGACTACGCTAAGTGAGATATTAATTTCCTCTTGTTTGTAGTCGTGATTAAGAAAGCTCTTCAAAAATACTGCGACAGCCGAATTGCTTCCTTCGCCAATAAACATTATCAAGCCTTCGGCGAAAAGTGGCAAGAGCATTTTTACGCCGATAAAACTTAGGATAAACGCCAAGCCGTATTTTAAATAGTGAAACCTGTCCGCCAAATCTGCCAACAAAAAGAAAAATGTCCGTAAACCTAAGATAGCAAAAACGTTTGATGTATAGACGATAAAACGGTCGGTTGTAATTCCGAGGATCGCCGGAATCGAATCAACGGCAAAAACCAAATCGGTAAATTCGACGACTATCAACACCAGCAAAAGCAGCGTGCCCGTTCGTACACCGTTCTTGACGACGAAGAACTTTTCGCCCTCGTAATGCTTGGAAATGCGTATGAAGCGCGTCGCTAAACGCACGATGGCGCTTTCGTGCGGCTCGAAATGATCGTCGGTACTTTTGAACATGCTCAAGCCCGTATAGATCAAAAACACGCCAAAAACATAGATGATCCAGTGAAATCGCTCGACCAGTTCGGCGCCCGCGAAGATCATTATCATCCTCATCGCCAACGCGCCCATAATTCCCCAAAAAAGAACACGGTGCTGATATTTTTTTGGAACTTTAAAGAAGTTGAAAATAAGTAGAAAGACAAAGAGATTATCTACGGAAAGCGAAAGCTCGATCAAATATCCGGTAAAAAATTCCTTTCCTTTATGCAGCGCTAACGTCCAATCCTGATTGTGCGTTCCGACGTGCCAGTAAATAAAAACGTTAAATAAAACCGCCAGCGAGATCCAGACCGCGCTCCAGGCGAAAGTTTCACGTCGGGTCGGAACGTGCGCCTTTCGGTTGACGATTCCGATATCGACAAAAAGCGCGACCAAAACGACCGCAAAGAAAAATATCCAAACCCAAATCGGATACTCGAGAGCATTCATAGACAACTAAAATACCGCAGTCGAAAGCATGAAGTCCAAAAACAATTGCCGTTTTGCCGCAGACTTTGGACTTTGCGCTTTTATTTGATAAAATCGCGGCTTGTCTTAAGTGGCAATTTTATTACCATTGCGGTTAGAAATCTTCGATAAAAGGAATTATTTACAATGTTAAAGTTTTTCAATCGGCTCAAGCGAACAAGAAATTTTGTTCTTATGAGCTTCGGCGCAGTAATGGCGCTCAGCCTAGTTCTTTTTTACGCTCCAAGCCCAACCAACATTCAGGCAAATTTGACGCGGAGCGACGAAACCGTCGCAAAAGTTTCAAGCGAATATGTCACCGTCGGCGAGCTAACGACGATGCTTCAAGGCAGCGGGCGAAGAGGAATGACGAAATATTTGCTCGATTCGCTGATCGAGCAGCGGATCGTTCGTCTCGAAGCAAAACGCCTCGGTTTATATGCGTCCGATACCGAGATCGCCGATGCGATTCGTAAAGCGCCGCAGTTTAAAGAAGAAGGCAAACCGTTCGATCAAAAAGCTTACGAGCAATTTGCGGTTGAATCTTCGGGGAGCGTTGCCGCGTTCGAACAAACGGTTCGCGATCAGTTGAGCGCGCAAAAATTAAGGGCATTTCTCACGCTGGGCGTATCCGTTACCGAAGAAGAGGTTTTAAAGGATTTTCAGCGCAAGAACACAAAATTCGATCTTACATATGTCCCCGTAAACGCAACGGATCTTGCCGCAACGATCAAGCCGACCGATGACGAGCTTAAGAACTATTTTGAACAAAATAAACCGAACTTTTACATTGCCGTTGCGCAAAAAAAGATTCGCTATATCTTTCTAAATTCGTCAAAAGTCGGAGCAAAACTTCCGCTTACGGATGAAGAATTGCGAGCTGAATGGGACAAGGTTCCGGCGGATAAAAAGACAAAAGGCGTCACGGGACAGGAAATTGTGCTACGCGTTCCTAAGCCGGAATTCGAAAAGGAATTAATGCAGAAAGCGTCTGAAATTGTTGCGCAGGCGCGAAAAGAAGGTGGAAAGATTAGCGAGGAAGATTTTGCCGCACTTGCGCGCGGGCGTTCGGAAAATCCAGCGACTGCGCCAAATGGTGGGAAGCTTTCCGGTCCGGTCAGAGAAAATCCGTCGAATGCGGACGATCCGTATCAGCAGCTTTTGACAATGCAGCCGGGCGACGTAACCGACCCTATCAGCTATAAAAGCCGCATTTTTATTTTGCGCCGCGGAGAAGCCGTTCCGAAAACGTTTGAAGACGCGAAGTTCGAATTGACCGTTAGCCTCAGAAACCGAAAGGCTGATACCGCCACGCTGCAGCTCGCTCAGAAGATCAACGATCGCTTGAAAGAAGTTAAAGACGTGCAAAAAGTTGCACAGGAATTTGCCGCGCAGGCGAATATGAATGTTAACGAAATGATCCGCGAAACCGGATTTCTCAAGCCCGGTGACGAAATCGAAAACGTCGGGATTTCGCCGGATTTTGAGCAGGGAATCGCCACGCTCGAAAATCCAAGCGACGTTGGCGACAAATTCAGGATCAAGGACGGTTTTGCCGTTCCGATGCTGGTTGAAAAAAGGGATCCGCGCGATGCGGAATTCGGTGAGGTAAAAACAAAAGTCGCCGAGGCTTTTAAGGCGGAAAAAGCGCGAAATCAAATGGAGGAAATTGCGAAGCAAATCGCTGCCGGAGCTAATTCTGCCGCCGATCTTACTTCCGCTGCGCAAGCTAAAGGGTTAAAGGCGCAGGAGCAAAAGAGCTTCATTTTAGGTTCGCCTCTCGGTACGGGACCAAGCGCCGCAACCGGCGAAGCTTTGGAAGATGCGATCTATGGGCTGCAAGCCGGCGGAATCACAAAAACGCCCGTTAAGGTCAACGACGGTTGGTATATTGTCGGCGTGACAGCGCGCGAAGACGCGAATATGGGCGACTTTGAAAAACAGCGAGATCAGCTGCGGCAAACGATGCTCAGCGAAAAACAAAGCCAGGTTTACGAAGATTATTTAGCTTCGGTAAAAAGCGAAATGGAAGCGAAAAAAGAAATCCACATCTACGAAGAAGCGTTAGCTAAGATCGAAGAAACGCTCGGAACCGAAGAGCCGCGAATGCCGCAATTTCCGCAGGGATTTCCGCCGCCGCAGTAAGTGAATAGTGAATAGTGAAAGTGAAAAGTGAAAAAATTATTAATTAAACTTTTCACTTTTCACTTTTAGTTTTTCACTCTCATTACCACCACCCCAAAATTTTCCACCAGATCAATCCAACCGTCGACCATATTAGAATATTCAGTATCGAGGCGATCAAGCCGATAGTCCACCAAGTTTTTTGTTTTACGTAGCCGGTTCCAAAATAGATCGGCGCGGGCGTCGTGCCATAGTGCGTCAAGCCTGCGCTCAGATTCGAAAAATACGCGAGAAGCAAAACCGTGATTCCGGCTGGTGCGCCGAGCGCGAGCGTTACCGCCAGAAACGGTATCAGCATTGCGGTAACGTGCGCGGTTATCGACGCGAAACCGTAATGCGCGTAAAAATAGACAAGCAGCAAAATGGCTAACGCGGCTAGCCAATTCAAACCGCTCGTGTAACTCGCGATCGAATCGGCAAAAACTTTCGGAATTCCCGTTTTTCCTAGAGCCGTCGCCATCATTACAAGTCCGCCGTACCAAATGAAAACTTCCCAGGCGTGCGTCTCGTCCGTCAGATCGCGCCATTCCAGAACACGCGTGAGCAGCAAAATGGCGATCCCGAGCAGCGCGATCACAGTGGCGTCAGTGCCGTGAAATCCCGCCGTGATCCACAAGCCGACGATCAGGACAAAAACTCCTAAAAGGATAATTTCCTTCCCCGCCATTTTGCCGAGTTTTCGTAATTCTTCGTGCGCAAACTTTACCGCGTTCGGCGTTTCTTTAACTTCCGGCGGAAAAAAGCGATAAATCATCAGAGGAATGACGATCAGGGAGACGATCGCGGGAACAATGGCGCTTACAAACCAAAGCGAATATGTAAGATCAATGTTTGTTTCGGATCTGACGAAACCGGCGATGATCACGTTCGAAGCCTGACCGGTAAGCCACGTGGCGCAGATTATCACTTCGCATTGATAGAGCAAGCTCATCAAAAATGTGCCGAGCTTTCCGGCGGTTCCGTCGTCGGGACGAGATTCGTAAGTGTCGCAGACGCTTAGGGCGATCGGAAGAATAATGCCGCCGGAGCGCGCGCCGGTTGAGGGAATTGAAGAAGCAAGCAAAAGATCGGTTACTACGAGAGAATAACCAAGCCCGAGCGTTTTTCTGCCGATCAACCGAACGAAAATCAGCGCTATACGATGTCCCAAACCCGTTTTTATCATCGCCCGCGAAAGAAAAAACGCCGCGAGAACAAGCCATACGTACTTATCCGCGTAACCACTGAGCGCCGTTTCGATCTTTACCGCGCCAGACAGCGCCGTCGCGATCACGCCGAGCAAAACCATCGCGCTCCCGGTCATGGGCTGCACGATCGACCCGACGATCGTTGCCGTAAAAATCGCAAACAGCGTCCACGATTCGCGCGTGATGCCTTCCGGCACGGACATCAGCACGACCACCAACGCCGAAGCGACGACAATCAGCCAACGCTTCCAAATCGTTAAGAATTCGGATTTCATTTAAAAAATTAAAAGTTCAAAAGTTCAAAGTAAGACGTTATTTTTGACTTTGAACCCTTGAACTTCGAATTGAAACTTTTTGGACTATTCGCCCAGATACGCTTCCTTAACCTTCGGGTCTTGTGCCAATTGTTTGGAATCGCCCGACATTACGATTCTGCCGGTTTCGAGAACATAAGCTCTGTCCGAATGATGAAGCGCGGCGTTGGCGTTTTGTTCGACCAAAAGGATCGTTGTTCCCTCGGCGCGGATTTCTTCGATCGCCTCAAAAATGGTGTGGACGAGAAGCGGTGCGAGACCAAGCGAAGGTTCGTCAAGCAGCAAAAGGCGCGGACGCGACATCATCGCGCGCGCCATCGCGAGCATTTGCTGTTCGCCGCCGGAAAGCGTCCCAGCTTTTTGTTTTTCGCGTTCTTTGAGGCGCGGAAAAAGTGTGAACGCGCGTTCCATATCGTCGCTGATCCCTTTTTTATCTTTGCGGATATACGCGCCCAGATCCAGATTTTCGCGAACTGTCAGATTGGCGAAAACGCCGCGACCTTCGGGCGACATCGCAATTCCCATCGGGACCAGCTTATGCGTAGCCATCCCGCTGATCTGTGTGTTTTCATATGTAATTCGCCCTCCTTTCGGTTGGAGCAAACCCGTGATCGTGCGTAGAGTGGTGGTTTTCCCAGCGCCGTTGGCGCCGATCAAAGTTACGACCTCGCCCTCCTCGACGTGCAGGTTAATGTCCGTCAGAGCCTCGATCGCGCCGTAACTTACCGATACGTTTTCTAAAGTAAGCATAAAAAATTTGACCTTTGATCCGTTACCTTCTTTACAAAGATCAAAGATCAATCACCTAAATAAGCCTCAATAACCTTCGGGTCATTCTTAATTTCCGCGGGCAATCCGAGCGCGATCGATTTTCCGTAGTCGATAACCTGAATGCGGTCGCAAACGCCCATTACGACGCGCATATTATGCTCGACCAGAACGATCGTCAAATTAAATTGATCCCGAATCTTCTTGATCAATGAGTTCAAGTCTTCTTGTTCCGCCGGATTCATTCCCGCCGCCGGTTCGTCTAAAAGCAACAGCTGCGGGCGGGTTGCAAGCGCACGGACGATTTCCAAACGGCGCTGATTTCCGTATGGAAGCGAAGTACCGCCTTCGTCCCGGTCTTTCTCCAAATCGAAAATTCTTAATAATTCCAGGGCAAAATCGCGATGTTCGCGCTCGTCCTTGAAGTATCGCGGCAGGCGAAAAACAGCGTCCACCAAATTTTGATTCGCGTGGCGATGACAAGCCGTAACAACGTTTTCCAGGACGCTCATCGAAGGAAAAAGTCGGATATTTTGAAACGTGCGCGAGACGCCGATGCGCGAGATCTGATACGGGCGAAGACCGTTGATGCGCTTTCCTAAAATATTGATGTCGCCCGAAGTCGGCTCGTAAACGCCGGTGAGAAGATTGAAAACCGTCGTTTTTCCGGCGCCATTCGGTCCGATCAAACCGTAAATCTCGCCTTTTTGAACGTCCATCGTCAACTCGTTAACCGCGACCAAACCGCCGAAACGAATCGTGGCTTTATCGGTTTTAAGAATGGAGTTTCCGTTTTGCAAGCTCATCGCTTGTCCTCCTCGCTTTCAAGCCGTTTGGCTTCGTCCTGCTGCGCTTCGGGCACGCCGCCTGTTCCGCCGACAGCTTCCGTTCCTTCTTCGACTTTACGCGGACGTTTCAGCCAACTTAAACCGAATTCTTTTGTTCCGAAGATGCCTTGCGGACGCAGAATCATCGTCAAAATCAAAATTAGGGCGAAAATAACCAGCCGCAGTGAATCGAGCGGAATGCTCGCCAACATCACATCGCCACCCGGTCCGATCTGAATAAACGGGACATGAATAAATGCGAGTTGCCGCAAAAGTTCGGGCAGAATCGTCACGACAACCGCGCCGATGATCGCGCCCGACATCGAACCCAAACCGCCGAGAACGATCATAATAATGATTTCAAACGAGCGGATAAATTGAAAATCGTTGGTCGAGAGAAACTTGTTGTAATGCGCGAATAAAACGCCCGCGATTCCCGCAAATGCCGAACTGATAACAAACGCGGTAACTTTGTAGCGCGTCGTGTTGACACCCATCGCTTCCGCCGCGAGTTCGTCTTCGCGGATCGAAACGAGCGCGCGTCCGGCATCGGATTTGACGATGTTGTGAACGACGACAATCGTTAAAACGGCAAAGATTCCGATCCACAAAAAGTTAGCGTAACCCGGCACAGTGTAGCCGGTCGCGCCGCCGACCGCGTCAATATTCAAAATGACGATACGAATGATCTCGGCAAAACCGAGCGTCACGATTGCCAGATAATCGCCTTTTAATCTAAGTGACGGAATGCCGACGATTAGACCGGCAATCGCGGCGACGATCGCGCCGATGACAATCGCAATCAGCAAGACGACACTCGACGAAATCATTCCGCCCGGTTCGGAACTGATCGCTTTTTCGATTGCTGCGCCGTAATTGACCGTAAAATAGGCGGACGAATATGCGCCGACCGCCATAAATCCGGCGTGACCGATGGAAAATTGTCCGGTAAACCCGTTGATCAGATTGAGCGATGTCGCCAAAATAACATTGATGGCGATAAAGACGACAATGCGCCCTTGATAATCGTCAATGCCGATACCGAAAAATCCGGTTTTACTCAGCATCATGTTGATGACGTAAAGAAACGCCAA
>JBGTFE010000116.1:0-46143 GCA_041747435.1 Pyrinomonadaceae bacterium
GCGCTTCCTGCGGGAACATTCTGTCTCGCATTTTTATTGCGACAAATTGATTAAAGAAAACAACAAATGCCGCGCCGATGCACAAACCGACGCCCAAGAACGGGCTCAATGAGTAGTTTCCGACGAGCAATCCTTTTTCTCTCTTGAATTCGATGAACGATCTATCGAGCCAAAACGTGTAAAGGACGATAAAAGTGGCAAAATAAACGAACGTCGTCCAAAAAGCCCATAATTTTCGCGTTTTCCACAGATGAACATTGGCTAAAACGAGCAATATGAGTGTGGAAATCCATAGAAATGTTCCGCTCAAATACGAATAATATTCGTAATTTGAAACGACGGCTCTCGGATCGTCTATACTCGAAAGCCAACCGCACAAATAACAGGTCAAAATCGACTCTGCAAGAAAAAAGACGGCGAAGACAATAAAATAAATTTTGCTAAACATTACGGCATTTTTATCACACAAATGTACGTTTTCCAAGTAAATATCCGACGCCAAACGAACGCCGGCGCCGGATATTCCGATTACAACACAATTTATTGTTTCGGCGGAACGGTCAGGTAAAAAGTACTGCCCTTGCGCAAAACAAGCAAAAGAATCGGTCGTGCGCCCGATTTGTCGACCGCCGTTTGAACTTCGTCGAGCGTGTTGACCGGCTGACGGTTGATCTGCAAAATAACGTCGCCTTGGGCAATTCCTCTTTCGGCAGAAGCGCCGTTCGGATCGACGTCGGTCACAACCATTCCCTTGGTGTCCGCGGGTAATTCAAGCTGTCGCGCGATCTGCGGCGTTACCGGCTGAAGACTCAAACCAAGTTTACCGCTGTCGCTTTCTTTTCCCGGTTTTTCGTCATTTTGGTCGCCGGGTTTTTGCGTTTTCGCGTTTTCGACCTCGAATTCGTCGAGCGTTGCTGCAAGTTCTTTCGTTTCGCCGTCGCGCCAGACCGTAATTTTTATCTCAGTTCCGGGTGCCGTTCCGGCGACTTTGTTTCGAAGAATATTTGTGTCGTCGGTCGGCTCGCCGTTAATTGCGGTGATAATATCTCCAACTTTAACTCCCGCTTTTTCAGCCGCGCTACCGGGGCGAACACTGTTTATGATCACGCCCTTGGCTTCTTTCAAATCAAGATTCTTTGCGACATCCTCGGTTACGTCCTGGATACCGACGCCGAGCATTCCGCGATGAACTTTTCCGTCTTTTAGAAGCTGTTCCATTACGGTTTTAGCCATATTTGACGGAATTGAGAATCCGATGCCGATGCTTCCGCCGCCGCCCGAATCAGAAACGATCTGCGAATTGATGCCGATGAGCTCGCCGGTGACGTTGACCAGCGCGCCGCCCGAATTCCCGCGGTTGATTGGCGCGTCAGTCTGCAGAAAATCCTGGAATGACGTTCCGTCGCTCAAGCCAGTGCGGCGACCTTTTGCCGAAATAATTCCAGCGGTTACCGTTTGCCCGATTCCGAGCGGATTTCCGATCGCCAGCACGATATCGCCGATTCGGACGTTGTCTGAATTTCCGAGCGTCAAAAATGGAAAGGTTTCGCCTTCGATCTTCAAAACCGCGAGATCGCTCGGCTGGTCGGTGCCGACGATTTTCGCGTCGTAAGTTTTATTGTTGATCATTTGAACGGTAATTTTTTCGGCGCCGTCGACCACGTGAAAATTTGTCAAAACCGAACCGTCGGCGGTGACTATCACCCCCGAGCCCACGCCGCGTTCAACTCTCGGCGTTTGTTGGCGCTGCTGCGGCATTCCCGGGAAAAAATCGCGAAACATATCAAGCGGCGATTGCCCCATTTGCTGCGATTTTCGTTCAGAAGCGATGCGAACGACCGCCGGTGACGTTTTTTCGACGATATCGGCGTATGAAGTCCGAACGCCGTCCACCACAACCGGCGCGGGCGGAGCGAGAGGCTGCGTCGTCGCCGGGTTTTCACCGCCGAAAAGCCCGGAATTACATCCACTGAAGACCACAGCAGAGGCAATTACAATAACACCCAAAGATCTAAGGTTCATTATTTTTAGGATTGATTTCTTCAACATTTATAAAACTCTCCAATATTAATTAATGCTTTTTTGAATTTTACTTCAAAGAGGATTTTTTTGTAATAAGAGCAAGAAAATTCTACGAAAAAAAAACTTTGCGGGTTCGAGAATTTTCAGACACTACGAACTCTAGGTGTTTCGCCTTCAAAAATGTAAGCGAGCGATTTGTAAACGAGCTTGGCGCATAGGAAAGCAGGCGCGTCGGAATTTTCCGTTTTTGAGAATTCGACCAGATCCATCCCGACGATGCGGCGTTTTTCCGCGAGTTTCCTTATCAAAGCAAGAGTTTCGTACCAGCCGAGCCCGCCGGGTTCGGGCGTTCCCGTCGTTGGCACGAGCGATGGATCGAGCCCGTCGATATCGATCGTCAGATAAACATTTTCGGTCAGAGAATTGACCGCATCGTCGATCCAGTCTGTTCGACCGACAATATCTTTCGCCCAGAAGATCTTCGTCGGCAAACCGGTGTCGAGCGCGCGCGCTTCGTCAGCCGAGATCGAGCGAATGCCAACTTGAACCGAAGGAATTCGCAGATCTTTAACGACGCGAGCCATTATCGAAGCGTGCGAATGCGGCGTTCCGTCGTATGTGTCGCGCAGATCCGCATGCGCATCGATCTGCAAAACGCTCAAATTGTGATATTTTTCGGCGTGTGCGCGGATTATCGGAGCCGAAACGGAATGTTCAGCGCCGAGCATACAAAGGAATTTCTCACTTTCTATTAATTCTTTTGAATGTTCGTAAAGCGAATTCATCATCGCTTCGGGCGTTTCGCGCGGCGCAAATTCGTCGAGCGTGTGAATGCCGATCTTATAGACTTCCGAATCGGTTTCTTCCTCGTAAAGCTCCATATTTCGCGAAGCGTCGACGATCGCCATTGCGCCTTCGCCCGTTCCCGTGCCGAATGAAACCGTGCCTTCATAGGAAACAGGCAAAACAAGAATGCGCGCCGTTTCGAAAGAAGAAAATTCGGCTTCGGAAATGCCGCCGAAATTCATCGGTAATGTCGCAGATTCGCTCATTAAAGATTCCAGATTCCAAATTCCAGATTCCACATTTAATTTGGAATTTACAATCTGGAATCTGGAATTACTTAAGGAATATCAATTCCCAGATCCTTGCCGCTAAACGTAAAAGTCGGACGCTTTCGCCCCTTCATAAATTTTGCGGCGGTTTGCGAAAGCGCGGTGACAAGCAATGGCAGCGCGATCGACGGATCGGCTGGAACATAAGCGGTGATAGCGTTTTTCAAAAGCTTTCCGAAAACCTGCGTGTGATTTCCGCCAAATGAAGGTGTTCGGATCTCGAGCGGAACTGAATCCGTCGTAACTGAAACCGCGTATTTATGTCCGCGCGGGTTCGTTCGCGTGATATAGGATGAAATTTCCGCCATATTTACCATACTTTGGCTGCAAACGCTTCCCATCGTCAGGATGCCGGAATTACGCGTTTTTTGCGCGATCTGCATCATTTCCATCGTGTCCTCTGTGATGTCGAACGTAAATTGGATCTTCTTTTCAAAACGCGCGCGCGCAATACCGACGGACATCGGGCTCGCCAGAAGATCCGGACAAAAAACCGGAATGCGCGCCTTATAAGCCGCTGTTAAAATGCCGTCTTCGTGACCGATCTCGGAAAGCTCGCGTCCGAGAAGATGCAAAAATTCGCGCACCGAGTAAGCCCGCGACATTTCGAGCTGGTTGATCACGCTGCCGATCCATTCGTCGGCTTCGTGATATTCCTCAGAATTCGCGAGCAGATCGCCGATTCGCGCGACGTCCGAAGCCTCGAGCTCATCGTCCGACATCGAAGGATGCGCCTGATAATGACTGCGCCCGAGTGTTTCGTGAATATCGTGAAACAGAACGGTTCCGGACATTACAAGAACGTCTACAAACCGGTTTTTGATGACATAAGATAAAAGCCGCCGCATTCCGGACGGGATCAAGTTTCCCGAACCGCATAAGTAGATCGTTGAGTTATCGTCGAGCATATCGAGCCAGATGCGATGCGCCTCGGCTAGTTGTTTTGCTCCAAATCCCGCGCCTTCCATTTTTTCCAGAAGTCCGGCGACCGAGCGGTCGCGGTCAACCGGAATCGGTCTGGTCGGAACGGTTAAAAATTTTGAAGCCTTTGTTTTTCGTTGTGTTGCCATAGAATCTCCGTATTATTATTCTTCTTAATTATAGCGTTTCTTAAAATCTTATTTACCGCCGTTCGGTGCCAAGTATGTGTAACTTTCAGCCTGATTGGCGTAATATTCGATGAGCTGGTCGCCCGTTTTTGCCGAAAGCTCACCGTCTTTTATTCTCTGCAGGATCATTCGCCGAAACTGATCCGTCAGCCGGGCAGAATCAAACCGCACGGTCTCGAGCGCTTCGCCGAGCGTCGCGCCTTGTATAACTTTTTTTATGATGTAACCATCTTCGCCGATGTGAATATGCGCTTCGTGCGGCACGCCGAACAAATTATGGTTGTTTCCCATCACTTCCTGATACGCGCCGACAAGCATCACAGCTAAATAGTACGACTCGTTTTTTTGCAGCTTGTGCAGCTCCAAAACCGGCTTGATATCGTGCAGATCGACAAACTTATCAACTATTCCGTCCGAATCGCAGGTTATATCACAAAGCGTAGCATATTCGGTCGGTTTTTTGTTGAGCCTGTGAATTGGGATTATCGGAAAAAGCTGCTCCAAAGCCCAATTATCGGGTATCGAACGAAACACCGAGAAGTTTGCAAGATATTTCGCGCACAAAAGGCGTCGAAGCTCGTCAAACTCTTCTGCCACATACTTTTTTTGCTGAGCGAATTCGTCAGCTTTTTCGCAAACATCCCAAAAAAGCACCTCACCCTTACCACGACTTTCCAGCGAAATCAAGCCGAGGTTGAACATCGTAAAAAGTTCGTCGCGTAATTCGAGGGCGTCATGATAATATTCGCGGTAATTTTTGCCGTTCAGCGCCTCGCGCAGATCGTAAAGCTCTTTTACGACTTGCGGATCATCCTTTTCCATTTTCATCGGCGAAATATCTTCAACAACCGTTTCGATCTCGTCCTGGATATTCGTCACCAAAATTGCGTGATAAGCGGCGAGATAGCGTCCCGATTCCTGGATTATTGTCGGATGCGGGACATTTTCATCGTCGCAAACGGTTTTGATCACATATGTCACGTCGTTTGCAAATTCCTGCGCGTTGTAGTTTGCCGATGATTCGAACGAGGTTCGCGAGCCGTCGTAATCGACCGCCATTCCGCCGCCGACGTCCAAAAAATCGACCCCAATGTTCATTTTCCGGATCTTCGCATAGGTTCGCGCCGCTTCTTTCATCGCGTTTTTTATGCGTTTGATATCAGTGAGCTGCGAGCCGATGTGAAAATGCAGAAGCTTGAACATATCGATGCGCCCAGCCTCAGTCAGGCAGCGAATAACCTCGAGAATTTCGGTCGTCGTCAAGCCGAATTTCGCCGCTTCACCGCCGGATTTTTCCCATTTTCCCGAACCTTTTGAATAAAGTTTCACGCGCACGCCGATCATCGGCAGCCGCGCGTCCGGGTCTTCCGCAGATATTTCGTCCGCGATCGTGAGCGTGTGATTCAGCTCGCTGAGCTTTTCGATAACGATAACGACATTTTTTCCGGCTTGCGCGCCGGCAAATGCGAGCCTGATAAAGTCCTGATCCTTAAAACCGTTGAGAACGAGCAAGCTTTCGTCCGATTGATCGAGCGCCAGCGCGGCGTAAAGCTCGGCTTTCGAGCCCGCTTCGAGCCCATAATTATAGCGTTTTCCTTCGCGCAGATATTCTTCGACTACGGCGCGGTTTTGGTTTACCTTCATCGGGTAAACACACATATGTCCGCCTTTATAACCGAATTCTTTGATCGAATTTTTGAAAGATTTGTGAAGCTTGCGGATCTGACCGAAAAGAAGCTGTGGAAATCGGAGTAAAACAGGCGTCGTGATCCCGCGTTTTCTCAGATCGCCGACGATCTCGAACACGTCTGCCGAGACACTGTCGCCATCGGAAGCGCGGACGACCAGATTTCCCTGGCGATTTACGCCGAAATAACCCGCGCCCCAGTTTTCAATCCCGTATGTTTCGATTGTCTGGTCCGTGACCGTGCTCAAATTACCTGTTTCTCCAAAAAAAATTGCCGATCCGGAAATTCCGAAAGCGCAAGGCAAAAAATTAGAACTTATAAGAAATGTATCAAAAAATAAAATCGAGAACAACAACTATTTTTTTGACCGCTGGAAAAGCGAACGATCGAAAACCCGAGGCTTTGAAGTTTATCTCCTTAAAGTTTAACGATTGATGCAGAAGTGTTTAAGGCTGATGTAAAAGTTCTTCAACAAACGTTGAAAATGGGCGTTAGCAGATTTTCGGGCTAAATTTCTTGACTTTCAAATCCAACGAGCATATTCTTGCCGCATCAATTCAATTTATCAAGTGTGAAAGGTACCCTATGAAAGTGTTTCTTTTCTTATTTTTATCAGCTCTAGTTTTTTCCGCTTGCTCTCAACAATCGCAGACCATAGTACAAACCAAAGAAGTACCTATTACGGAAATTGAACAAGCTACGCGCAGTTTTCTAGGACAAGGTTTTAATTTACGCGGCGTCGCTGTCAAACCTTATGGTAACAATATTTATCTGGTAGTACTGGACGGCGAATATATTGATAAAGCGCAGAAGTTGCCGAATATGCCTTTAATCGCTCAACTATACAGCTCCGGCGGCAAATTTTATTGGAAAGTATCGCCGCCACGCGATTGGACAGAGTTTCAGCTGTTACTAGGCATTAAAGGAAGTAAAGACGCCAGCGGAGAATAGTTTATGCGCATTATTGTCTTAATTTTTTTATCGACGGCAATACTTTCCGCTTGTGGAGACAGTGTCACTACAAACACTAATGGAAATGTCGAACCTAGTCCGCCGGTTACAGCCTCACCAACTCCGCCGTCAATCACTGCGCCTGTTGTTTACGAAAACGATTTGAACGCTGCCGTACAAACTTTCGTCCACAAAAAATATCCGAGCTGGAAACTTGAAGGAAAGGCTTCCATTCTTAACGACGCCGAAGATTATTACAACTTCGAGCGTGGCGGTTCACTTGAGATATTGCTAACCAGAGGAGCGGATGAAAAAATTGTTTCTGTAACAGCAAAAAGATTTGAGCGTGACAATGGCAATTTGTACTGGGTAGTTTTCGAAACACGAGCTATTGATTTATTAAGAATGAAACTTGAAAATCTGAAGGAACGCGAGCATAAAAGAACGCTCGAAAATTTAGACGCGCACGATTGCCAAAGATGTTCGTAACCACCAATTATTATCAATTCCACCCAATATCATTCAAAGTAGTCTGTATCGGCGTTTTCTTAAACACTCAAGCAAACTTCGTTCTAAAATCGTCCATGTCATCGCAAAGTTGATTACGAACCCGAGGCTTCCCAAATCTGGCACACACCTTGCAAAATGTCAGACGACAAGGGTTTTTTTCGTCGGAGAATTTCCGTAAAAAGCCCGCAAATAAAGGGAATGACGAAAGGTTCTCATCTAATTCGGACAAGAATTGTCAAAAACCGTCTGCCAAATTTTGTCACTTTCCTGAAGATTGAAAAAATTTGAGGTTGTAATAATGCGTAAACAAAACGGCTTTTCTTTGATCGAATTACTTTTGGTTATCACTATTATCGGGATCATCGCGACACTTTCATTTCCGCTTCTTTTCAAAGCGCGGGAAAGCGCCGAAAACGGCAATGCCTACGCGACCCTGCGAACAGTCGCTTCCAGCCAGATAAGTTATTTTTCACAAAACAGCAGATTTGCGCGTCTCGATGAACTGAACGCTTCTCAGGCGAACGCGCTCGGCACTCTCGCCGGCACCGCAATCAACCGCGGGAGATTCACATTTCAAATGAGTCCGGTTACGCCAACGGACGCGCAGCTTCGCTCGAATTTCACAGTGATCGCGACAAAATCTGTCGGCGGAACTGAAACACCTTATGTGATTTCCGTCGATGAATCCGGCTTCATAACGGACATCCTTCCGTAAATCCTCCGAAGCGTCAAAAAATATCAAGATTTGTCCCAAAACATTCGGTGTAAACCATGAATATATTTGAGAATCTTATTGAAGAGTTAAAAGAAGAGAATTTGCTTGAACAGACCGTCATCGACGTGAATCGCAATGGCGAAAAGCCGAATGACGTTGACGAGGCGCCTGATTTTTCGAGCGAAGATATCTTGCTGCCCGCCGATGAAGCCGACGAACCGGAAAACGCCGAAGATGCGGCGCACGAAGAGCGCGACGCCATTTTAGAAGCGGTGCCTGACGCGCCGGAAATGTTTGAGGAAAAGATCGAGGTCGAAGCGCCGGAAAAGGAAATGCTCGAAGAAGAGATAGAAGTTCAGGATGCAGAAGCGGAAACGCTCGAAGAAGATGTAGAAGTTGAAGCGCCGGAATCAAAAATGTTCGACGAAATGATCGAAGATGAAACGCCGGAAGCGGAAAGTGTTTCGCTTTCTGTTCCCGAAGAAAGCGAATCTTCGGCGCAAGCGCAGCAGTCCGAGCTCAAGGCGGCGCCTAAAGGTGTAGAATTCTACCGCCAGCGCGCGATCAAGGAAGTTTCCGGTTTGCAAATGGTCGAACACATTATTTCGGGCGTTGAACGCGAGCAAATGAAGGTTGTTCCGAAGCCGTATGACGATCTCGAAGCGAAAAAGATTCTTCACAGTTTTTTGCAGGTTTCGGGCGATCTGAACTCGCCGGAGCACGCCCAGGCGGAATTCAAATTGATGCAGGAAACCGAAAGCTGGTATTCGGCGCTTTCGCACCGCGACAAAAATATTTCCGTTTCGCATCTGCGCCGATATTGCGAAACGACGCGTCCGCATCTCAGCTCGCAGGCGTTGATCTCGGCGGCGCGCTTCTATCGCAATTCGCCATATTCCGAAGCCGTCCGCAGCAAATTCGATCTTGTTATCACGCGTCTTTTTACAAAAGATGCCGACGAAAGCCGCCGCAAGCTCGCCTTTGATCGCGACGATATGATAAAGCACCTGACGATGCTTTACGGCGAATGGCAGAGCATTCCGCTTTATTCCGCCAACGAAGACGATTCCGAGATCTTGCTGATGACGCTCAAATTCGAAGATTTTATGAACGAAGCCGACAACGCGGACACGTTTGACGAGCTCGTGAAAAACGATTTTTTTAATCGCCTGCGCGCTTTCAAGGAAACCACGCATGAAAACTTTTTTGCGCCGCTGTTGACGGCAACCGCGATCGAATGCAACGTCCGCATCGGTAATCAATACGTCGAGCTTCTTCAGATCGAAAAGGAAAAAGCCGACATCGAAGGACTGGAAGAAAAATACGGTTATCTTCACGATCAGTCGATTTCCGAAGCCGCAAGCAAAACGCTGCAGCTTGTTGAATTGCTAAACAAACACAACGAAGACGACGAAGATGCTTTTGGCGACGATCGTGAGCGCGAAGCGCTCGCCGACGACGCGTCCGACGATGCCAAAACCGTAAAGTCCAAACCGAAAAAGCGCAAAAGCAAACTTTTTGCCGTTAACAAATGGCTTCTTTTAGCGACGATCCTGGTCGTCATCGGAAACGCCGCGCTCTATATCTGGTTGAACTACGGAACCGAAGCCGCGACCGCAACAAAAGATGTAAAGGTCGTAAATCTTGAAAATTCCGTGTTGAAAGACTTTGTGCGCGAAGGACGAATCGCCAACGACACATTTTTCGGCGTCACGCAGCCTTCGTGGCTCGGTCTCGGCGTGGAAAAGAAGGAAGAAATTTTGAAAAAGGTTCTTTCCACCGGCGGTGATAAAGGCTATAACAAGGTTCATCTTCTCGACAGCCGCGGCAAAACCGTCGGCTACGCAGATGCCGAAAAGGTAGAAGTTTTCTAACGAATAAAAAAAATAAAATAAGAGCTAAAGCGTTCGGATATAATAGTCCGGACGTTTTTTTTCGGAAATGCACAGAAAGTCGTGACCCAAACGCGGATTGTTGAAGGTGAAATATGATTAAACTAATGACAAAAACAGTGCTAGCAGTTTTCGTTCTAATGGCAAATATCTTTGGTCAGAATGAAATCTCGACAAGCTTAAATATTTCTGAGATGAAGGATGATGAGTTGATACAGAGATTATCTTCCGTGGATGAAACGATAGCGAGCAGTGCATCACTGCCGACAATGGCGACAAAATTAAGGCGTATCAAACTACTGGTGAAATGCAACTTGTCGCTGTGAATGTTGATGACAAAGGAACTGTAACGCCTGTAGCGGATACTCTCATTGACGCGAAACAATCTAAAGGGTTGATTGAATCTTTAGCTACTAAAGATGACTTGCCTCTTTCAAATATTGCAAACTGTCACGGAACTACTTTTGCGAGCGGGCAAGTCTGGATAGAAAATGACCAAGTTGGAGCTTTGATGAAAGGCGACGGTTACAGAGAACTGACCAAATCCGAAAATCCACAGGAAGGTGATGTTGGTATTTACGGCAATGCTCAGCATAGCGTTGGAGTAGAGACCAAATGGCGTAATAGTTATTTGGTAAATACGAAAGGCGGTATAACTAGTCAAAGAATAGACACGGCTGCAAGAGCGTGGACTAAACCTTCGGATAAATTGACGTATTTTACTCAAAGACCAAAGCCTAAAAAATAAGGTGAAATTATGATAAAGTTAGTTTTCAAATACAAATTTGCTATTTTGGCTTTGGTTGCATTGTTCGCAGGAATAGGCGTTTCCCAATCTACTAAAAATGATAATAAATCTATGAACTGCGGGAAATGTGATTACTGGCAAGCGAGAGTTAATCCATCGATCAAGTTACCAAAAAATGCCGATGAAACAGACACAAAAAATTCAACTGTTGAGTTATCATTTGACTTTGATATAAGCGAAGAAGATGCGGCAAAACTTCTTGAGGCGACAGAGTGTTTGTTGAAGCTAAAAGGAGAAACTTCGTCTTCAAATCTTTCTAGTCTTTTCGGGCTTGGACATTCTTCCCGACTTCCTTCGCCAACGGTTGAAGTTGCCGCTTTGTATTATATCTCCGCACTTTATCATAAGAAATGGCGACACGCCAACGGCATAATACTTGTAGATAAAGACGGAGAACGGAACAAAAAAGAATCTATTGAAACTGCTTTCAAATCATACAAGGCTTGGTTTGAGAAAGTGAAAAAAATCGGACTTCAAAAAGCCAGAGAAGAAAAGTTAGAACCGTTGGCTGATTCAGGCGTGGAGTGGTATTAAAATATCAAATCCAAAACAATAAAAAGGGCGTGAGCGATGCTTACGCCTTTTGCTTTTGCCGACTGCTTTTCTAAATTTGTTTAGAAAGTAAAAAATAGTTAGAAAATGCGCATTTGCACTTGACAGCTCTTTTCGAGAGATGAAATACGTTTACAATCTTTCCGGCGCGTTGATCGAAGAAACCTATCCCTCCGGTAGAGTTGTGAAAAATGTCCTGAATAATGACGGCGAGCTTGCGTTGGTGCAGAGTAAAAAGACGGCTAATCACGGATTTTTCAATTACGCGGATTCTTTTACTTACAACGCCGCCGGTGCCGTTACGTCAATGCAGCTTGGCAACGGCAAATGGGAAAGCACTCAATTCAATTCGCGTTTGCAGCCGACGCAAATCGCTTTAGGAACCACGCCGGGCGCGACGAACTTGCTTGACCTCGATTATTCATACGGCACGACGGCGAATAATGGAAATGTGCTATCTCAAACGATCACCGTCCCGACGGTCGGAAGCAATAACGGGTTTACGGCGGTTCAAACTTACACGTATGACTCGCTGAATCGAATAAACGACGCGACCGAAAACGTCACGCCGGTTGGCGGATCGGCGTCGCAATCTTGGAAGCAAACTTTCACCTACGATCGATACGGAAATCGCAATTTTGATGAAGCGAATACGACAACGCTCCCGAAAAACTGCAATAACTTCACGGAAGTCTGCGCGGCGGACAGAAAAATAGTCAATCCCTCGATAAACGCGGCAAACAATCGTCTGAATACGAGCGAAGATTACGTTTTTGACGATTCCGGAAATACGACCACCGATGCCGAGGGGCGAACGTTTATTTACGACGCCGAGAATAAGCAAATCGAGGTTATAAACGACAAAGACGAAACGATCGGCGAATATTTTTACGACCGCGACGGAAAACGAATAAAGAAGATCACTTACGGAAACAACGAGCCGCTGGAAACAACGATCTTTGTGTACGACGCATCGGGTAGATTGGCGGCGGAATATTCGACGACGGTTGAAGCTTCCGAGACCGCAAAGGTTGGATATTTGACAAATGACCACCTCGGCAGCCCGCGCATCAACACCGACCAAAATGGCGCCATAACCGCAAGACACGATTATCACCCGTTTGGCGAAGAAGTTTACACATCGCAAAGAACTTCCGGCTTAAATTATGCGGGCGATACCGTTCGGCAGAAATTCACCGGTTATGAAAGGGATACCGAAACCGACCTTGACTTTGCTCAGGCGAGAATGTATGGATTTTCTCACGGACGCTTCACAATCCCTGATCCTCTACTTTCATCTGGCAGAGTGGAGCACCCCCAAACTTGGAATCGCTATTCTTATGTTTTGAATAATCCTTTATATTATACTGACCCTTATGGTCTCTATGAATGCACAGGAACCACCGACCAATGCTCGAATTTGCGAAATGAATTAGCCAACGCAAAAGCTAAATTAGCAAGCATTGAAAATATTTACGAGAGAGACTCAGATGAATACAAAAAAACTGTAAGAGCGTTGAATTCATACGGATGTGAATCCATAGGCGGTAATTGCGTTGATGCTAGCGGAAACACAATAAATGGCACAGATGGAAACCCTATAAAAGATACGAGCAATATAGTCGTTGACTTTAACTATAAGGGGGACGGGGGAGAAACCGGCTTAAAAGGAAACAAAATCAACATAAGTTTCAATGCCGCCGATTTCAAAGGACCGGATCCGTTCAACCAAGGCTTGATCGCCCACGAGGGTTCTCACGCGGCTGATGCCCAAGATTTTCTTGCAACGGGCAAAAGTGTAAGTCAATATCAATCCGAATACGATGGTGTTTTCGTCGGGGCTGTCGTGGGTGAATTTGTGGCGAAAGAAAATAAAAAATCAAATTTCTACATGACAATAACCACAGTTCAAAACAAATCTTATGACATAACAGTTTGGGATAAAAGTTGGGTGACTCCAGATTTAAGCACGCTTAGAAATACTCGGCGTGAAAGCATAAACGCGATACTGTCAGAAGATCAGAGTTATCTGTTGACTCCGACGAATACTAAGGGTAAAAGTCCAATCTTTTTTAAGAAGTAAATGAGGAAAAATGAATTTGATACTCAAAAAACAATTTATTTTCATTGCGATTCTTGTAACTGCCTTTAACGTCCAGTCACAAGTTAAGACGGGGAATAAAAACCTTGATGCCGGTGAGAAAGCTGCGCATATTCTGCTTTCTGATAAGCCAAGTGTTTATATTGACTTCGAGCGAACCGGAAAACGACCCGCGCCGGGAGATGACGTTAGTGACGAAGCTGTATGGCTGGAATTACACAACAATATGCGCTTCTCAATTAAATTCTGCGCATTTAGTCTGGTCGATCAAAAAGGTAACTTACTTACTTACCGTGAAGCAGGAGAAATCGGTATTCGGTATGAAGTTGAACTTACCAATCCAACAAAATTTGTCGGTACAAAATCGGATGTCCCGCTTGGCAACAAAGTAACGGATTTTTGTCACGTTTGGGTTTTAGAAACTGGAAAATCAGTAGTTTTTAGTGTTCCAGCTGAGCATCTTGTAAAAGGGCTCTCGATAAGAGTCCCGTTCAACTACGAATGGGAAGATGAATCGCAAAATAATCCAACTCATTTTGTTTATTTCAATTCTTTAAACATCGCAAAAAAGTAGAATAAAGCAACGAAATATTAAATAGCCGGAATCTGACGTGAAAAACTTTGACGAGGCGAATACCGCAACTTTGCCGAAAAACTGCAATAACTTTACGGAAGTCTGCGCGGCGGACAGAAAAATCGTCAATCCATCGATCAACGCGGCAAACAATCGTCTCAATACGAGCGAAGATTACGTTTTTGACGATTCGGGAAACACGACCACCGATGCCGAGGGGCGAACGTTTGTTTGCGACGCCGAGAATAAGCAAATTGAGGTTCTAAACGACAAAGACGAAACGATTGGCGAATATTTTTACGACGGCGACGGAAAACGCGTCAAAAAAATCACATACGAATACAACGAACCGCCGGAAACAAATATCTTTGTCTATATACGCAGACGGAAAGGGAACCACGAAATACACCAAACAACACGAAAATGAAGCGATTTGTTTCGTGTTTGTTCGTGCTGATTCGTGGTTTTATCTTGTGGTTTTTTTTCCGTTTCTTTGCGGATGATCGGACTATCAAACCGGAAATCGACTGACGCGAGTTGGAAATCGATCGACGCGAGCTGGAAATCGACCGACGCGAGCTGGAAATCGACCGACACGAGTTGGAAATCGACTGGCGCGAGTTGGAAATCGACTGACACGAGTTGGAAATCGAGCGACACGAGTTAGAAATCGACCGACACGAGTTGGAAATCGAGCGATACGAGTTGGAAATCGAGCGATACGAGTTGGAAATCGACCGACGCGAGCTGGAAATCGACGGACGCAGACACTGAACCGGAGTTGCGCCGTTCGACGGACGTGAAATCCCTTCGAAAAATCCGTGTTTCGGGCAATTTCTAAATTCTTGCAAACCGCGTTTTAAAGTTCTTCGGAATTATTGTAGAATTCCTTTTTTGAAATTTACCGAACCTTCCCGATTTTTTATAAACAGAAGATAAAACAGGAGTTTTAATGAACGCTAAAAATGTATTGCACTATGCCGCAGATCAGGGCGCGAAGTTCGTTTCCGTGCGTTTTACGGATCTGCCCGGCGCGTGGCATCATCTGACTTTTCCGATCGAACAATTGACCGAAGACAGCTTTGAAGAGGGCTTCGGTTTTGACGCTTCCAGCTTGCGCGGCTGGGCGGCGATAAACGAATCGGATATGCTGCTTATTCCCGATCCTTCGCGCTTTTGGATCGATCCGTTTGCGTCGGAAACGACCGTTTGCCTGATCGCCGACGTGCGCGATCCGGTGACAAAAGAAGGCTACGGGCTTGATCCGCGCTCGGTTGCGGTCCGCGCCGAAAGCTACTTGAGATTTACCGGCATTGCCGACACGGTTTTTGTCGGACCGGAAGCGGAATTTTTTGTTTTTGACGAAGTTTTTTATCACAACAATCAGCAAGGCGCGGGATATTCGATAAATTCCGAGGAAGGACATTGGAACACCGGCAGAAACGGCGACGACGCGATGCCGAATTCTGGTTATCACATCCGCGCAAAGGAAGGTTACGTGCCGGTTGCGCCGATGGACACGCTGATCGAAATTCGCAACGCGATATCTTTGACGCTCGGTGAGGTCGGCATCAACGTCGAATGTCATCATCATGAAGTCGCGACCGCCGGGCAGTGCGAGATCGACTTTCGCTTTTCGAATCTGCTGCACACGGCGGATAATCTGATGCTTTTCAAATACGTCGTCAAAAACACGGCTCACGAATACGGCAAAACGGCGACGTTTATGCCGAAACCGCTGTTTGGCGATAACGGTTCGGGAATGCATTGCCATCAATCGCTTTGGAAAGATGGCGAACCGCTTTTCAGCGGCGATCAATACGCAGGTTTGAGCGAAATGGCGAAGTTTTACATCGGCGGATTGCTGAAACACGCGCCGGCGATCGTAGCGTTTGCCGCGCCGACGACGAATAGTTATAAGAGATTGGTTCCGGGATTTGAAGCGCCGGTAAATCTCGCGTATTCGGCGCGAAATCGTTCGGCTGCGGTTCGTATTCCGATGTTTTCGCAGTCGCCGAAGGCAAAACGCCTCGAGTTTCGACCGCCCGATCCGTCGTGCAATCCGTATATCACATTTGCGGCGCTGCTGATGGCAGGTCTTGACGGCGTACAAAACCGCATCGATCCGGGCGAGCCGCTCGATAAGGATATTTACGATCTTCCGCCGGAAGAATTGGCGAATGTTCCGTCGCTGCCGGGAAGTCTTGACGAGGCTTTGAAAGCGCTCGAAGAAGATCACGAATTTCTTCTGAAAGGTGATGTATTTACGACGTCGATGATCGAGCGCTGGATAAAATACAAACGCGAGAACGAAATTCAGCCGCTGCGTTTGAGACCGCATCCGCTCGAGTTTCAGATGTATTACGATATCTGATCCTTTTTCAAACACAAAAAAATGGCTGCGAGATAAATTCCCGCAGCCTTCATTTTTTTACACGTCGGTTGATCTTACGGAGATGCCGTAAAATTGATGCCGGTAACGTTGTCCTCCACGCTGATGAGCATGCTATCCGGGCTAAACGTAAATTCTTTCGAAGCAACACTGATCACATAGTCTCCGACAAGCAATCCCTCAAATCGGAAATGTCCGAAAGGATTTGTTGACGCTCCATAGACGTCGCCTGTTTGCAGACTGACCGCCGTTACGTTTACCCGACCAATGCCGGAACCGCTGTCTGTAACAACTCGACCGCTGATGGAAGCCGATGCGGCTAAAAGCAGTTGGTTTACAAACGTACAGGTCACGGTTTCGCCCTGCTCGACAATAATTGTCGCCGTACGAGATCCGGCGTTGCCCGAACTGTTGGACGTACCACCGCTTTCGACGCAGGTAATGCCGCCGGGCGGAATCGACCAAAGCGGCGACGCAGCTTCAGTCACGGTTATCGTGTTCGCGGCGCCGAAGGCAAAGATATTGTTAAAAGGCGGCGCGTTCGGCGTTTGATTCTGCGTATTTGTGCCGTCGTCAACTAAAGTAAAGTTGGTTCCGCCGAGATTCGTCGTTGAAAAGTTGAAATTTAGTACCGAGTTCGGCTGCGAATCTTTGATGATGATGATCCTTCCTGCAGCAATCACTGCCGAAGCGGAAAGCGCACGATTCTGCGCACCACAGCCGAAAGAGCAGTTGTCCTGACTCATATGATACGGCGATCCGCTTATGAATACAGCGGAATTATTCGCGCCCCAGTCGGCTCTCGTCCCTATATGTCCGCCCCAGGCAAGAACCATATCGGCGGAGTCGGCGGTAAACGAGACCACAATGCTTGTGTGGCTGTCACTCGCGAACGAACCTGATAACGTATATGCCGAAACGCCGGTAATAGTTCCTCCAAACAACGTGAAAACACCCGGAATTTGTGTGATATCATCCCCATTTCCCGGAATCTGATCGAATCCCGCTGTAACGTTCGAATCCGTTGGAATCGCAAATGTCGTAAATGTTCCGAGGTTGCATCCAACAACGCCCGAACACGGATCGTTGCCCATTGCCAGCGTTTCGGTTCTATCGAAACTGGTTAAGTAATCTATGGCGTGCTTAGCGCCTTTCGTCGTGTCGTAGCCGATCGTTACCGTGTGAACAGTCGCGCCGACGGTAAATCCGGATAAGATCTGACGGTACGCAACCGAATCGCCTTCGCGCCAATGCGCTTTGGACTGGTTGACGTTGCCGGTTACCCAGTTGGTTCCCGAACACGGCTCGATCGGATCGCCGATACCGCCGTTTTGACACTGCTCCAAGCTCGCCGCTGCCGCCAATGCTTCCGACTTAAAAATGCTCTTACCGCCGCCGGAAATACTCTGCGCGTTAGCATTCAAGGCGGAAAATAAAAACAATCCGATAAAAAGTGTTGAAACAAATCCGAAAATTTTTGTAATCATAATAGACCTCGCTTGCTCGTCGGCATAAACCGGCGAACATCCCAACAAATGACAGCGAGCGTATAAAAATAAACCACTCGCTCTTTTTCCGATAGCAGTTTTTAGTAACAACTATATATTCCTAATGCCAGCGGAATTCCATTTATCATTTTATGAATTAAACCGTAACATAGTTTTTGCAAAATTTGAACCTTTTTTTTTCATTATTTTAAGAATCAACCTTAACTGCATCGACGTAAACGCTAATTTTACATGGTTTCGGGTGATGGTCGGAATATGCAAAAGGAGAGGTTTTTTGAGTAAATCAAAGCAAGCCTAGTCGCTGTGAGCGGCTAATGATGAACGTAACTTAAGGAAAAACGTTAACTAAAGCCGCTACCAAAAAGCCGTTTTAAACTGGTAAACTTTACAATATGAAAATAGAACCCGTCGTGATGAAAATAGAACCTGTCGTGCTGGAAGGTGAATTTGTGCGGCTCGAGCCACTCAGGATCGATCATTTTAATGCGCTTTGCGAAGTCGGTTTGGATCAAAGCCTCTGGAAATGGACGGCGAATGTTGTTAAAAAATCAGACGATCTGCGTCGATATGTGGAAGCGGCGCTAAGCGATTTTGAAAAAGGAATTTCGCTGCCGTTCGTAACGATCGATCGCGCTCAGGAAAGAATCGTCGGTTCGACGCGTTTTGGAAATATCGATACTGAAAACCGCAAAACGGAGATCGGTTGGACTTGGATAAATCCGGCGTGGCAGCGGACGTTTATAAATTCCGAAGCGAAACTTTTGATGCTTACACATGCATTTGAAACATGGAAATGTATTCGCGTAGAACTCAAAACCGACGCGTTTAACGAAAAGTCGAGAAACGCGATGCTTCGGATCGGCGCGAGAGAGGAGGGAACTTTGCGAAATCATATGATCACCGAATCGGGACGCTTTCGCGATTCGGTTTATTTCAGTATTATTGATTCGGAATGGCAGAACGTAAAGACGAATCTCACTGCCAAATTGAGGAGTTACAAATGAAAAAAGTTTTTTTTATTACCGCAATTTTTAGCTTTTTGCTGATGAATGCCTGCGGCGGCAAACAGATTTCAGAGGAAACCAGGACGAATGAAAATACGAATGGACGAATGATCGAGGTTCAGGTACCAAATCCTTTCGATCCGAACGCGCCTTCAAATTCGAACACGAACGCGCCTAATTCTCGCGACCTTGTTAATACGGCTGTCGCGGATCCGACCAGTAAAGCGAAGCCGCTGGAAATCCCCGGAACATACGATTCGCTCGTTTCGACGACGATGACCAAGCAGGGCAAGTTTCTTGAAACGCGGACGTTTAAGAATGATTCGCAGGTTTTGAAAGTAGAAAGGCTGCAGGAACTTAAAGAATTCAAACTTTACTTGAAAAACGGCAAAGTTATTCCGATTCCATATGAACAAGCGGAAAATCTCTATCTTCACGCTTCGCCTCGCGATCTGCTCGAGGCTGCGGGAATAAAGCCGCCGCCGCCTCCGAAAAGCGATGCCGCGCCGGCAAAAAAACAGTAAGAACGTTTAATTATTAGCTTTTCGCGACTATAATTTAACCATGGAAAAGTTCAGCATAATTTGTCCTTGCTGCGAAGCGGCGCTGATCGTTGACGCGCAAACCGGCGCCATTCTCTCGCACGAAGAAAAAAAGAAGATACACGGCTCGTTTGATGAACTGCGCGGCGAGCTGGACAAGAAAAAGGAACTGCGCGAGCAGCTTTTCGCGCAGGAAATGTCTTCGCAAAAAGATCGCGAGCGGCTTTTGGAAGAGAAATTCCGCGAGGCGATGAAGCGCGCCGGCGATGATAAAGATGTGCCGTTCAAAAATCCGCTCGATCTGGACTAACGTAAATCTTTCGTGAGCAAAGAAAAAATTATCGTCGCTCTCGACGTCGAAACCGCAGCCGAAGCTAGTGAAATCATCAGTGAACTGCGCGATGAAGTCGGCGCATTTAAGATCGGTTTGCAACTTTTCACGTCGCAAGGCGCATCTTTTGTGCGTGAAACGATTGCGGACGGCGTCAAAGTTTTTCTCGATCTCAAATTTCACGATATCCCAAATACGACGGCAAAAGCGGCGGTCGAAGTCGCGCGTTTAGGCGTTTGGATGTTCAATGTTCACGCCGGAGGCGGCGGCGAAATGATGCGGCGAACGGTCGAAAGTGTTAGCGAAGCGTGTGAAAAAGAAGATCTTCAGCGACCGAAAATGATCGGCGTCACGGTTTTGACAAGCTTCGATCGCGAATCTTTGAGCGAAATCGGAATTGAAAAAGAAATCGAATCGCAAGTTGTGAATTTGGCACGGCTTACGGCAAAATGTGGATTGGACGGCGTTGTTGCTTCAGCCGGTGAAACGCACCTGATACGCGAAAATTTGAAAAACGAAAAGTTCCTGATCGTTACACCTGGAATTCGCCCCGCTTTTGCAACGAAAGACGATCAGACGCGTGTAATGACACCGAAAGAGGCAGTTCGCGCAGGTTCGGATTTTCTAGTGATCGGTCGCCCGATCCTCGGCGCGCAAGACCGCACGCAGGCTTTGCGCGAAATATTAAAAGAGATCGAAACGGCTTAAACTATAGATGAAACAAATTGGGCTTAAAACGCCAAACCTCAAAAACAAATCTTTGGTTTTCCGCATTCGGCTGATTTGCCTCGTTTTCCTCGCATTTTCGTCAAGTTTGGTCTTTAACAGGGCGCTGGCGCAAGATAACTCGGCGGTCAAAGCGCTTCCGCCGACGCCATTTCGGATCGGCGAGCGGATCACATACAACGTTTCGTTTGATAGGTTCAAAAATGCGGCTTACGCCGAAACTTACGTGGTTTCGCGCGGAAAGATCGGCGATAAAGACGTCGTCGAGCTTCGATCAAAACTCCGAACAAGCGAATTTGTCAGCGCGGCGTTTTATCTTGTTGACGAGTCGCGCACGACTTACGCGTCAGCCGAAACGGGTCTTCCGCTCTATATTCGAAAAATTTCGAATGCTGGAGTTTTGCCGACGGAAACAATCAATAATTATCTCGTAACGCCGACGTTCAATTTCGATTGGCTGACATTGATCTATCGCGCGCGAAACGCCGGCGGAACGGGCGTTTTCACGCTACAGGAAGATGAAAGGATCTACAGCGTCGGCATGCAGTCGTCGTCAGCAGAAAAAGTAAGAAGCGATGTGGGCGACTTCGAAACCAATCTTTCAACGGTGCAGAGCGAGTTTTTTGTTGAAAAAGGAATCACCGATTTTCGAATAAATTTTAGCGCGGACGAAGCTCGACTTCCGGTTTTGATTCGCTTTAAGACCGCAAAAGGCGAGTTTCGCGCCGAAATCGCCGGCGTTCAGTTGATCGAACCGGAAACTACCGAGCCGACGCCGACACAAACTCAAACTCCGCGTCCGCAAGTGACGCCAAAGCCGGTCGTTACGCCGACGCCTTACGTCAATAACCAGACGCTTTCCGCCGAGCTTCCTTTCGTACTTGGCGAAACGCTTGAATATCAAGTTTCGGCGAACGGAAAAACACTCGGAATCGTGACGCTTCAGGCAAAAGAGCGCAAGCAATTCGGCGTGGAAGACAGCCTGCTTTTTTCCGCCGCGGTCACCGGAACGCAGCCGGGACAAACTTTCCTGAATCTTAACGACAACATTACGGCAAAAGTAAATCCCGAAACGCTCGTGCCGATGCAGATAATCTTGAAATTCGGCGGCGCGAATGCAGCTTACAATCAAACTGCGGTTTTTGACCAGAAGCGGGGAAGCGCACTTACCGATGGCGTCAACAGATTCGATATTCCGATCGGTACACACAGCCTGCTTTCGCTCGCATATGCGATCCGCTCATTTAATCTAAAACCGAGCAAAGACGCGAATAATCCGGTCAACGATACGCGCGTCGCGGTTTTTTTCAATTCCGGCGCCGTCGTTTTTTATCTTCGACCTTCTGACGCTGAAATTATCAACTTAAAAGGTGAAAAGACCGCTGCGCAGCTCATTTCCATAACGACGATGGGCGAAAATTCCCAGGTTGACGCGCTGAGTCCGCGTTTGTGGCTCAGCACGGACGAACGCCGCATTCCGCTGCGGCTTACGCTCGGCGTGTATCAGGCTGATCTTATTTCCGATAGACTGATTCCGCCGAAATAATTTTTGGTTTCGTGCGTTATTGAAATTGAAATCAGTTTTCAATTAGCATATAATTCTAGCGGTTCATCAAAAGGAGATAATATGAAAAAAGCAATTATTTTATCGATGTTAATGATCTTTTCGTGCGCATTTACTGCGTATGCGCAGGCGACTGACGCGGACAAGGATGCGATCAAGCGCGCGGCTCTGAATTACGCGGAAGGTTGGTATGAAGGCAATGCGGATAAGATGGAAAGCGCGCTTCATCCTCATTTGGCAAAGCGCATCGCGCGGACAAATGACAAAGGACAGAGCAACCTAAGCCAAATGAGCGCAATGGAATTAGTCCAGGGAACGCGCTCCGGTTTTGGCAAACAAACGCCAAAAGAAGAGCAGCAAAAAGACGTGACGATCCTCGACATCACGGGCAATGCGGCGACGGTAAAGCTCGAAATGCGCGATTGGGTCGATTATATGCACATCGCAAAATATAACGGAAAATGGCTGATCGTAAATGTTCTTTGGGAAATGAAAACGAAAAAAGAAGAAAAGAAAAATTGAGAAAGACGATGACACTTACAAATCTGCCTGCCGGTACAAAAGCAAAGGTGATATCGGTTAACGGCAATAACGCGATTACGAAGCGCTTGATGGAAATGGGCGTCGTGCCGGGCGTTTCGGTGCGTGTGATAAAATCCGCGCCGTTCGGCGATCCGCTCGAAATTCGCGTTCGGGGCTACCATCTTGCGATGCGCCGGTCTGAGGCTGATGCCATCGAAGTCGGCGAATGAAAACAGAAGTTCAAAGCGCGGAATCCGTTTCGGTTTTACCCGAGCGAGAACAATATCTCATCGCGCTGGCGGGTAATCCGAATGCCGGAAAAACCACGCTTTTTAACGCGCTTACCGGGCTCCGGCAAAAGGTCGCAAATTATCCCGGCGTGACGGTCGAGCGCAAGGAAGGCATTTGGAAATTCGGAGAGCATTCCGCAAGATTGATCGATCTTCCCGGTCTTTACAGTCTTGATGTTACCTCGCTCGACGAGATGATCGCGGGCGACGTTTTGACGGGCAAAATTCCCGGAATGCCAAAACCGGACGTCGTAGTCGCGGTCGTCGACGCGACAAATCTCGAACGCAATCTTTATCTCGTCACGCAGCTTCTCGAATTTCACGTGCCCGTAGTGATCGCGCTCACGATGGTCGATGCCGCGGAAAAACAGAGTCTCGATATCGACATAAAAAAGCTTTCGGAGTTGCTCGAAATTCCGGTCGTCGGCGTGACCGCAACGCACAAAAAGGGAATCGCGGAGCTAACCAAAGCGACCTTTGACACAGCGCTTAGAAACGACATTCCAAAACTTCCCTGGCTTTCAGAATTTCCCGAAACAATAGACGAGGACGAAATTCACCTCAGTTTGACGGACGATGCCTCGGTAAACAAAAAGATCTTTGCGCGCTACAATTTTATTTCAGACGTCTATCAGCAAGCCGCAAAACCGAAGGACACGCTTGAACGCAGCGTTTCCGAAAAGATCGACCGCGTTTTGACGCACAAATTCTTCGGTCTCGCCATTTTGGTCGCGATTCTTCTTCTGGTTTTTCAAACCATCTTTTCGTGGGCAAATCTGCCGATGGATTTGCTTGAAAAAGGCTTCGGCGCGCTCGGCGATGGCGTTCGCGGCTCGATGCCTGAAGGCATTCTTACCGATCTGATCGTTGACGGAATCATTGCCGGAGTTGGCGGCGTGCTCGTTTTTTTGCCGCAAATTTTGCTGCTCTTTCTTTTTATCTCGATCCTTGAAGACACCGGATACATGGCGCGCGCGGCGTTTCTTCTCGATAAACTGATGAGCAAATTCGGTCTGCACGGAAAGGCGTTTTTGCCTTTGATGAGCAGCTTTGCGTGCGCGATTCCGGGAATTATGGCGACGCGGACGATCGAAAATCCAAAGGATCGATTGGCGACGATCATGGTTGCGCCGTTTATGAGCTGCTCGGCGCGGCTGCCGGTTTACACGCTGATGATCGCTGCATTTTTTGCGGGGCAAAAGGTTTTCGGTTTTCTTTCGCTCGGCGCGGTTTTGATCCTTGCGATGTACACGCTCGGAATCGTCGTCGCGATAATTGTCGCCTCGCTGCTAAAACGCACGCTGCTCAAATCACCGACACCGCCTTTTGTGATGGAATTGCCGCCGTATCGGCTGCCGAATCTTCGCGCCGTTTTTCAAAATATGTTCCTCAGCGGCTGGATGTTCGTCAAACGCGCGGGCACGGTCATTCTCGCGATCTCAATCATTCTTTGGGCGCTGACGTATTTTCCTAGAGACACTGCGAGCGCTCCGGGTTCGTTGAGCGATGTGACGGTCGGGTCTGAAGAAATCGCGCCTTCATCCGCCGGTGAAAAATTGCGAAACAGTTATGCCGGAAAGCTAGGACGCGTGATCGAACCCGTTATCGAGCCGCTCGGTTTTGACTGGAAGATCGGCGTTGCGCTGATCGCCTCGTTTGCCGCGAGGGAAGTTTTGGTTTCGACCTTGAGCATTATTTACAACGTCGGCAAAGATGCGAACGAGGAGGACGAAACGCTCATTCAAGCCGTCCGGGAAGCCAAAAAAGACGACGGCACGCGCGCATGGACGCCGCTGACGGCGCTCACATTGATGGTTTTCTTTGTGCTCGCGATGCAGTGTATGTCCACGGTCGCGGTCGTTCGGCGCGAGACAAATTCCTGGGCTTGGACGCTTTTTATGGTCGGATATATGACCGCGCTCGCATATTTCGCCGCGTTTTTGACGTATCAGGGCGGGCATCTTTTAGGATTTGGGTAAAGGCAGAAACGCGCACGTTAGTAAGCGTGGCTTTTAGAAAACAAACACGCTTACTTCGTGCGCGTTTCTGAAAATCGTATGAATTTTCAAACAATAATCGTCGCGATCATTCTTCTTCTCGCCGTTCTTTACGTCGGCAGAATGTTTTTACGCAAAACGAGATCGTTCTCGCCAAAAGGCGATTGCGGCAACGATTGCGGCTGCGACACGAAAGTAAAATCTAACAATTAAACGGAGCGCGGGCAGCCTGCCCGCAATGAACGCATCGCGTTCAAAAAAATTCGGCGCAGAATTTAGATTGCTGACGCAATCTTTGCAGGCTGGCAGCCCGCGCTCCGTTTCAACTACGGCGTCGGCGCCTTCTTTGCTTTCGGGAGCTTTTCGATATGCGAAGCCGACGCCCAATCGGCTAATTTTCCGGGATCGTTGCGAAAGATATTCGGTATGATCACAAGCAGCGTCCGCCGCGCCGTCAACGCCTGATCGATAATGCTGTCAACGGTCGCGTTGGCGTCGATGCGGTCACGGTTCGCGGTATCCTGCGCGTTGATCGCGCCTTCGAATTCGTCGACCATGGTTTGCAGATCGTCGCGGAACTTGACAGCCAGCCCGTAGCCAATAAAAAGCGCTTCGACTGCCTGCGAATCCGCGTGAAAAGCGCGCGCGGTTTCAAGTATGTAAGCATCATTTCGATTATTTGATGGAAGAAAGAATCTATAGTTCTTCTTTGTCGCCAACGGCGACCGACAATATAGCCTAGCGAGAATCGCTAGGTAACGATAATGAATAATGATCCGTCGCTGTAGGCGACGAACAAATGTTTTCAAATATTGCTCGCATTCAGCGAGCGGAAAATACGCCCGAGGTTCCCAGGGTTTCACCCTGGGCTATATTGTTTGTCGCCTTTGGCGACCTGCGTCTCGCACCGCGAACATTTCAATCCCAAACGTATTGCTCATCGTAATCGATCTCGTATTTGCTCAACAAAAGGTGAAATTCGTCTTGATAATCCTGTTTTTTGTGGTGCTCTTTTTGCCGTCTAATGTAATTCATCACAGTTTCGACTTGCGATTGCCCGATTGAAAACGCTCCATATCCTTTCTGCCAATAAAAATCTTTGATTTCTTTGTCGCTCTTGATCCAGCTTGAACTGTTGCGTTTGACGTCGCCGATCAGTTCCGGAATATCACTTTTTTTGGGCAAAGAAACCAATAAATGAACATGATTTGCCGTGCCATTGGCAATTATCAATTTTGCGCGATTGTTTTCGACGATTCCGTGCATATAACCGAATAGATCGTTTTCAATCTCGGGCGTGATCAAGTCAGCCCGATTCTTTGTCGAGAAAACAATGTGAGCAAACATTTTGAATAAAGATTGCGGCATTTTTTTGTTCGTCGCCTTCAGCGACGCGTTACTTTTTCGTTTCACTTCCCAGCGATTCTCGCTGGGAAACGTAACAATAAAAATATCCGTCGCTGAAGGCGACGAACGACCTGTTGCTCGCCTACAGCGATTCGCGTAATATTTGGGCGAAGTTCCCAGCGATTCTCGCCGGGCTTTACTGTTAGTCGCCTTCGGCGACAATCCGGCGTCGAGCGGACGCAATTCAACCGTTGGGCAAGAAGCGTCCAATGGAAAAGAATTTTGGAATTGAGAGTTCCGAAGTTCATTGTTCAAACTGAGTTCGGCGTTAATTTTTACGAGTTTTTATTTTTTACTCTCTTTTTTGCGGTAAGTCAAGAAATATCCGCGCGTTCACGGCGTGTCTTTGTCATTCCGGTTTTGCGTCTTCGGGCTTGTCGCTTTTGAGCATAAACTGCGACCAGTTCATATTTTCCTTGGCGAGCAATGTTTCGACGTTTTGGACGAGCAGGTCGAAGCGGTCTTTGCCCGCGTAAGGTCCGACTTCGGTTTCGTATAGGAATTTTTCGCGTTCGAGATTCTCGCGCATCCGGCGGTATTCGATCCAGTTTTCGCGATGGCGTCCGAGCGATGAAATGCCGGTGGCGATCGTAACGATCACACCAAGCGCGCCAACGGCGATCGTGGCGGACAAACGATAGTAATCGGTGCTAAACGCAAGCGCGCTCAGAAACGGGATGAGCGAGGCGGCGATTATTTGAAGAATGCGAAGCGTTTTATAGATGTATCGGTTTAGACGGCTATAGCGGTTGTACCAGTCGATCTCGCGTTCGAGGCGTTCGCTGATGTATTCTTCGCGGTTCATAGGGTTTCTAAGTTTTACTCCATTTGCCGAATGCAGTCAAGAACGTTTCGCCGGAAGAAATGAACCATGAGAGCACAATAAAACAGATGAGTTTTTCGTGTTATCTGGTGTTATTTCGTGGTTAGACCGTTTTCGCAGACCGGCGAAAGACGTAAAAATACACGATGGCGTTAAACACTATCAGCAAAACGCCGAGCAGATATTGCGTTTGCGCCGACATTTGCCAGTAAAGCGCGGCGGAGGCGTAATGCTCGATAAATCCGCCATCGTAACCGGCTTCGCCGCCTAAATTTCGAAAGTGATTTTCTAACGTCGTGAGTGGGCAAATTTGTCCGAAAAATTCGATAAAAATTCCCCAAACGAGCGCCGGAAAATGCAGCCAGATGAAAAAACGGCGGAGCAAAACGAGCAATCCGCCGAATATCACAAAAAGAACGAAAAGAAGATGTGCGAGAAGTGTAATATCGGCAAGAAGGCGATAGATCATAGCCGTTTGGATTTTAGAAAAAAGATTTGCCGCGCTTAATCAATTACTTTTTTGAAAGACCATTTATAAGTGTATTTGCCGTCGCGCCCGCTGCCCTTCATCGATAAACCGCCGTAGGGAAGCGTTCCCGTATTGACGCGCAACTTCCAGACGCCGTTCGGGTTCACGCGCAGCACTTCGGTTTCAGTAAGTGTAACTTTTCTGGTATTGCGGTCGATTACGCCGGTCATCGCAATCTCAAACCCTTCGCCCCAAAACATTTTGCCGTAGAAAGTGTCGCCCTCGAATTTTTCGATTTCAAGTGTGCAGTCCACATCGCTGTAACGCCCTGTCCAGCTACCGCTCATATTGGCGATTTCCCAGTCGGCAACTGGCGCGTCGGGAATTTTCTTGTTTTTCGATTTTACGGTTATGTTGGTTTTGGCGTCCGTTTTGGGCTTAGTTTTAGCAGGTGACGGAGTCGGAGTCGGAGTGGTCTTTCCGCTTCCGCCCTGCGCATTTGCGACGATGCTGCCCGCGAAAAATATCGCAAGAAACAAAATAACGGGAATAACAATGTGTTTCGATTTTTTCATAAGCCTAATCTCTCATCAAAGGTTTCTCAGATTTACTTTTTGAGTTCCTCGATCTGCCGTTTCAATTCCTTAACTTCTTCCTTTAGGCGCGCAATGCCTTTTAGATGCGCATTTTGGCGCTTGTAATCGTCGAGTTTTTGAACCGGCGTTCCCCACCAAACGCCTTCGCGGACGATCTTGCCCGGCAAAACTCCGGCTTGCGAGCCGATGATCGCGCCGCTCAAAACGCGCGCGTGATCGCCCATTCCAACCTGTCCGCCGATAACGCAGTCGTCTTCGATAACGGTCGAGCCCGAAATTCCGGTTTGCGATGCGATCACGACGCGTTTTCCGATTGAAACGTTGTGCGCGATCTGGACAAGATTGTCGATCTTTGTGCCTTCGCCGATGCGCGTTTCGCCCAATGCGCCGCGGTCGATACAAGTGTTGGCGCCGATCTCTACGTTGTCTTCGATCACAACGCTGCCGATTTGCGGGAATTTCACATAACCGTTCGCGCCATCGCGAACATAACCGAATCCGTCCGCGCCGATAACGACTCCGGCGTGCAGGATCACGCGGTTTCCGATCATGCAGCCGTCCTCGATGAAAACATTCGAATGAATGACGCAATTCGCGCCGATTCGGACGTTATCGCCGATCTTTGCGCCCGCTCGGATTTGCGTTCCGGCACCGATCTCCGTGTCTTCGCCGATGCAAACAAACGCTCCGATAAAAACGTCTTTTCCGATCTTTGCGGTTTCGGCGATTTTTGCGGTTTTGTGAATTTCAGGCGCGCGATTTTTCGGCGGGTGAAGAATTTCCGCGATTTTTGCGACGGCAAGCTTTGGATCGTATACGCGAATGATCGGGAAATGAACTTCTGCGTTGAAATTTTCCGGAACGAACACACACGATGCTTTTGTCTCGAATAAATTCGCTGATTCAATTTTTTCGATAAATGAGATCTCGCCGGTTTGGGCGGTGTCGAGCGCGGCGACGCGAGAAATTTCCGTTTCGGGACTTCCGGTCAAATTTCCGTCGACGATTTCGGCGATTTGCGCGATATTCATTTGAAAGAATTGTTGTTCGCAGCGGCAAGTTTTGTCAAATCGGAAAGAATTTAACCACGAAACCACGCGAAAAAACACGAAATTAAGATCGTGTTGTTTGTGTTTCTTCGTTTTATGTTTTGGTCAAAACGTTTTAGGTTTTCCGATTTTCGACGCTGTTGACGGCAGTTTGAACAAAAACTTCGATGCCTTCGATCTCAAAACCGTGTTCGCGAACCATTCGTTTCAGGATCGGAGCGCTTTCGCTGTCGAGAAAATGGAGATCGGCGAGGTCGAGCGTTAAATTCCGTCCGTTTTGCCCACGCATATCGAGCGCTATCTTTTCGAGCAAAATTGCGTCTTCGACGGTCATTTCGCCCTCGACATGCAACAGACGTTTTCCGCGTTCGGTGTCTTCGATTTCTGTGATCGTTGTCGGCATTTCGTTTTTAATACGCAGTTTAAATGGAAAAGTTTAGAAAGGAAGGCTTCGTTTTCGGTTTTCCAAGACGAAGCCTTTTCTTGCGGTAAAAAGTGAGGCGGGTAATCTGAGGATTTTGTGATTGCGTTTCGCGTTTTATCGCGTGCATTTCTTAGGATGAAAACTTTGCGCTCGGGGATTTCCGTCAACCACCGCCGAATGTAAAGATTTGTAAAAGCCCGCGCGAAATGAAAGATTTTGACGTAGAATCGTAATGTTTATGAATCAAATACTCTTGATCGACGACGACGAAGAGCTTTGCGAACTCGTTTCGGAATTTTTGAGCGTCGAAGGTTTTGATATCGAAGCCGTTCACGACGGCGCCGAAGGATTGGAAAAAGCGCTTTCCGAAGATTTTGATCTTGCGATATTGGATGTAATGCTGCCGAAAATGAACGGATTTGACGTTTTGAGAAATTTGCGCGAAACATCGCGGCTTCCGGTTTTGATGTTGACGGCGCGCGGCGACGACACCGAGCGGATCGTCGGACTCGAAACCGGCGCGGACGATTATCTGCCGAAACCGTTCAATCCGCGCGAGCTTGTGGCGCGAATTCGCGCGGTGCTTCGCAGAATTTCCGAAACCGGCGACAAATTCAGGGGCGAAAAAATTCAGGTCGAAGACGTCGAAATTTCAATTTCCGCGCGTTCGGCAAAACGCGGCGGCGAAGACTTGAATCTTACATCGGTCGAATTTGACTTGCTCGCAGCGCTGCTTCGTGAAGCCGGGATGATCATAAAAAAAGAAGATCTGAGCGAAACGGTTCTAGACAGAAAACTTTCGCCGTTTGACCGCAGTTTGGATATGCATATCAGCAATCTTCGAAAAAAACTCGGCGCGCGTGCGGGCGGCGAAGAACGAATTAAGACGATTCGATCGGTTGGATACATCTATACTTTGGATACGTAAATGAGTTTATTTCTTAAAATTTTTCTTTGGTTTTGGCTTTCGATTGCGTTGGTCGTCGCGGCGCTCACGATTGTTCATTGGTCAACGCAAACCGAGCCGCTTGTGCGCCAATGGCAGATCTTTGTCGGCGAAGCCGTAAATACGAATTCGCAGACGGCGGTGCAGATATTTGAAAATGAAGGCAAGCAAGGTTTGGAAGAATATCTAAATCGGATCAGCAATCCGGAACGCGTAAACGCCGTCGGTTTTTTTGACGGAAATTTGCAGCAGGTCGCCGGAAACGAGATTTCCCCAGAAGCCCGAAATTTAGCGACAGCGGCGCTGGCAAGCGACGTAGTGGAAATGCATCGGCTGCCGGAACAAACCTTGGCGGCGCGGAAAATCAAAAGCAAGACCGACGAGAATTATGTTTATGTGATCCAATATCGCCGCCCGCAGCAGACAACTTTGCTAACCGAGATCACGAATAGAATTCCGCAAATTCTCGCAGTAATTTTTGCCGCCGGACTCGGCTGTTACGGTCTGGCGCGCTATCTTTCGTCGCCGATCGGAAAACTTAGAAAGGCGACGAAAAAATTTGCCGACGGCGACCTGCACACGCGCGTCGCGCCTGAGATCGGAAACCGTCGCGACGAACTTGCCCGGCTGGCGAAAGATTTTGATGAAATGGCGGAAAGGATTGAGTCGCTGCTTTCCTCGCAAAAACGTCTTACGCAGGATATTTCGCACGAGCTTCGCTCGCCGCTCGCCCGTTTGAATGTCGCGCTCGAGCTTGCCAAGCAAAAATCCGACAGCGAATCGACTGCGCCGATCTTTGAAAGGATCGAAAACGAATCGAATCGTCTGAACGAAATGATCGGAAGGCTTTTGACGCTTTCAAAATTAGAGACCGGCGCTCCGGATTTTACCAAAAGCGAAGTAAAACTGAGCGCTCTTGTCGAAAATATTGCGGCTGATGCCGATTTTGAAGCGCAGGCGAAAAGCAAATCGGTTCGGCTTTTGGAAAACCAGGATTGCACCGTTTTGGGAAGCGAAAATCTGTTGCGCAGCGCGGTCGAAAATGTTTTGCGAAACGCCGTTCGCTATACAAAGGAAGCGACCACGGTCGAGATATCGGTTGCAAAGCGAAACGGAAATGCAGAGATCGTCGTTCGTGATTTTGGCGGCGGCATTCCGGAAGAGGAGCTTGAAAATATCTTTCGTCCTTTTTATCGCGTCGGCGAAGCGCGCGAGCGCAAAACCGGCGGCATCGGTCTCGGTTTGGCGATCGCAGAGCGCGCGGTCCATGCTCATAAAGGCACGATCACCGCAAAAAACGCCGAAAACGGACTGATCGTCGAGATAAGGCTGCCGATGGCAGCATAAACGGAGCGCCGGCATCTTGGCGGCAAACATCGCTCACGGACGTCAAATTCGTGAACGCATCGCGTTCATTGCCGTCAGGCTGACGGCGTTCCATTGTTTTTACGCGCGTTTATGAAAGACTGAATGCTCAAAATAACGTGAAAAAGACAGATCACCGCCATCGCAATTTGCGAGATGACCGGGGCAGAAAGCTCGAACGCGGCGATCTTTGAAAGAATTCGTCCCGCGGGCAGAATAAATCCGATCAATGCGATGGCGACTGCCGCGTGCATCAGATGTTTACGCAAGTTTTCCTTCGCTTTTGCGACCAATCCGAGAATCAACAGTACGATTCCGAAAAATGCGGGAATCAGCGCGGTCAAACCCTTGACGGCGCCGACGCTGTTCAGAGCAAAAACATAACCGATGATTCCAACCAGAATAAGAAAAAATCCCGCGATAATTGAGTGTGTAGGCATAGTTTCAGTCTCCGAAATAAATTAGTTTACCAGTTAAAAAAATAAACCACTAAATAACGCGAAGCAAAACGAAAATTCATTTAGTGTTATTTACCGGTTTATTTTCTTTGCGTTTACGCTTCGAACGGAGCTTCATTTATTGCCCGAAGAAGTTGCGCGGCGAGCGCCTGATTGAGCAATCTCAACTTGTCGTATTGCCGGCGCGCTTCGCGAACATCGTTTTGTCCCACGTACGCCAAACCGAGTCCATAATAGGCAAGATCGCTTTCATTGTTTAGTTTAATAACCTCTTGATAGGATTTTACGGCTTCACCAAAGCGGCTCGTCATTCGATATGCATCGGCGAGATAAAGATGCGCGGTCATCCATTGCGGCGCAACTTTTATGGCGTTTTGATATGGCTCGACCGAATCCGAATATTTTCCCTGATTGTAAAATGCGTTTCCGAGCCCGAGAAACGCGTCCGCATTTTCCGCGTCGTATTTCAAAACCATTCTATACGCCGCGATTGCCTGTTCCCACTTTTTCAGATCAACGCAAAGATCGCCCAGACTTATTTGACCATCGATAAAGTCCGGCTGAATTTTAACTGCCTCGTCAAAAGCCTTTAGCGCTTCGGTATTTCGTCCCAGCTCAGCGTAACTTTTTCCGAGATAGTAATGCGAACGGTAACTTTTCGCATCGCGTTTCAGCGCTTCGCGAAACGCCAAAACAGCTTCCTCGTAAAGATCCTGATTAAACTGCGCGATTCCCATTTCATAATAGGGCTGCCATTCGTTGGGACGCAGCGCGATCGCTTTGCGATACATTTCGATCGCTTTTGCGTATTGCCCGTCATAATCGAGCGCATTACCCAAATAAACCAGCGCGTCGTAATGATCGGGTTTTATTTTGAGAACTTCCAGATAAGAATTTATTGCTTCGAGGTAAAGATCGAGCTCGTAATAACAGTTGCCGAGATTATAATGAGCATCGGCGCTCTTTGGGTTTATTTTAAGCGCGCGCTGAAACACCTGCGCGGCTTTCGCGTATTCTCCGTCTTCATAAAGCGCGAAAGCCTCGTCATAAAGTTTCTGGAAAGAATCGACCGCGATTACGGAAATTTCTTCGGTCTGAGCCGGAAGATGCGATTTTGCGAATGCCGCGGGCGCAAAAACTAGCAGACAAAGAGCGTTTAATAATAAAAATCTTTTCATTCGATTACCTTTCTCCGGTTCGTCCGGAGTCCATATTATTAAACGTCAAAATACCGCTGAATATCAAGAACTTTTTTGGAAATCTCATCGATTCAAAACCGGCAATTTTACGTTTGAGCTGTACGCGCCCGTGCGAAAAATCCGTTGCGTCGCTTTTTGAAACTGAGCCGCGTTTGCCATCTTGTAATTCGGAACAAATTTTTGCGGATTCCGCGCGACAAGCGGAAACCACGTGCTTTGGATCTGGATCATTATGCGATGACCTTTGTTGAACGTGTGCGCGACACCCGGCATCACAAACGCGAGCTTCGTCGGAACGTTGGGCGTTAACGGAATTTGTCGTTCAAAGCCATTGCGGAAACGCGCCGGCATCGGCTCGCCGCGCAAAAGCATTTGATAACCGCCCGGCTGAAATACGCTCGAAACATAATTATCGGGTGGTTTTATTCGTTCGTCCTGTCCGTTCGGAAGTTTTTTGCCGGTTAGAGGAAAGTTATAATCGTCCGGAAAAACGTCTATCAGTTTTACGACAAAATCCGAATCAGAACCTGAAGAAGCAATAAACAATTCCGGTTTGATATCGCCGGCGATCGTAATATCTTCGGTCAAAATATCCGTTCGATAAACGAGAACGTCCGGACGGGTTGAGACAAAACGCTGGTCTTCCGTCATAAAATCGCGCGGATAGTTGCGCGTAATTTTTTGCGTGTATGGAACCGGGTTCCACGGATCGGAAACGTATTCGTCATTGCCCGTTTTCGCTTTTGGTTTTTCCCACGAAAGTCCGCCGTTTGCCGTCAAATAGAGCGATTTTTCCGTTGTATTTTTCGGCGAATATGCGTCGAAAGAGCGCCATTGATGCGAGCCGGTATCGAATAGATTTACTTCCTTAATCGCGGCAATATCTCCTTTGTCCTTCAGAAAATGGTTGAAAAACGGAAGCTCCATATTCCGGCGGTAATAATCGCCGGTTTTCTCGGTGAAATAAGCCGTGCCGAGCCAATCGCCGTCGTTGCGCGACCAGCCGCCGTGATCCCAAGGTCCAACGACGAGGACGTTAAAAATTCCAGGGTTTTGGCGCTCGATATGCTCGTATGTTCGGAGCGCGCCGTAGAGATCTTCGTTGTCATACCAGCCGCCGACGGTCATTGTCGCGCAAGTAATATTCTTCAATTTCGGTAGAATATTGCGGTCCTTCCAAAACTGGTCGTATGTCGGATGCGCCATCATATCGTCCCAAAATTTTATGCGCGTTCCCAAAGCCGTGCCATAGTAATCGGAAACTTCCTTCAGTCCGCCGAGATTTAAATAAAAATCGTAACCGTCCTGCGTTTGCCGACCTTTCCATGGTTTTATGTAATCGGCGGTCGAGGTCGGCTGCGGTCTAAATTGCCCGAACCCGTTAAAAAACGAGAAGTTTTGCGCCAGAAACAGAGCGCCGTTATGGTGCATATCGTCGCCGTGGAACCAGTCGGAAACAGGCGCCTGCGGCGAGCAAGCCTTAAGCGCCGGATGCGAATCGAACGAGCCCGCCGACGCGTAAAATCCCGGATACGAAATCCCGTAAATGCCAACGCGACCGTTGTTGTTCGGAAGATTCTTGATGAGCCAATCGATCGTGTCGTAAGTATCGGTCGATTCGTCGATCTGCCGCGGCGTGTTATTCGCGATGTCCGGACGCACGTCTTCGAATTGCCCCTCGGACATCCAGCGCCCGCGCACGTCCTGGTAAACAAAAATATAGCCTTCGCGCGCAAAAAGCATATCCGGACCGAGCGAGCCTTTGAACCGGTCATCGTCTTTCTTTACGTCTTTGTCATACGGTCTGACCGCGTAAGGCGTGCGATTGAGCAAGATCGGATACTTTTGCGATCTGTTTTTCGGTTCGTAAATTGAAGTAAAAAGCTTTACGCCGTCGCGAACCGTTATATAAACTTCGCGCTTTGTATATTTATCGCGAATGTATTCCGCAAGTTCGCGCTGCGCTTCGGTTTGCTGCGCTGCGACCAACTGCGGGAAAATGCAAAAAATGGACAAAACCGCAACCAAAAACAATGATCGAAAACGGACATTTTTCATAGTTTCTTCCAAAAAAAAAGCTTGATATTAAATAAGCCTCATTTTCGCGTTTTATATTTGAAAACGCAATCTAACGAAGACATCCGCTCCGCGTTTATTTGTAGTATTCGATTTTTCGATATGTGATTTCCGTCGGTAGAGTTCCGGCGTCGTTCGCGAGCATCCTCTCTGCCGTTCTCTTCGTCCAGTTGCCTTCCGCGTCAAGCTCGTATGTATATTTTTCGGATGACGGTTTTCCGTCGCTCGCGACCAATCCGACTAATTCCTCGGTCGGAAGATTTTTCCTTGCCGAAGACATAGATTGTCAAGAAAACCGGCTCGCCGTCAGCCGAATACATTGTCTCTTTGATAAGGCGTCCGTCCTTGTCGAAATTATATTTAAAACTTTTCAATTTCTTGTCCGGGTAAGCTTTCTGCTGGGCAAAAAGTTCCTCGTACAAAGCGTTTTCATCGGCTTTGAAATCAAAAACACTTTTCGTCAACGTTTCGTAGACCCTATTGGACACGGGGAGATTCGACCTGACGCCGCGATTGTACCGGTTTTGTTTTTCGTATGTGTAAAAGGTCTCAAAAGGCGAAAGATTCTCGATTTTCACCCATTCATAAGTTTTTCGCCCTTTCTCATCAAATGTCATTGAGCGCGATCGACTGCGCGACCCTACTTTTAAGACGCCTTTCTTAAGTTTCATCACCGCGGTATCTTCTTCGATGCTTTTAACCTTTCCGCGTAAATGCTCTATATTCCAGTCGGTTGGCTGAAAGGCAAACGACGAGAGATTACTGAAAGTGACAATCAAGAAGATAAATGTGAGTTTCTTGAATTTCATGATCCTTAATTACATAAATATTCTAAACGGGGTTTCGCATTTCGTCGATCATTTTCTTAATTGTTTGTTTCAAATGCTCAGTCAACGCTTCATATTTTGCCTCACTTCCCATCGCCGAATCAACAATATCCCTCGCGAAAAACGGCTCGCCAAAACGAATTTTTACCTTTGCCGGTCGGATTCGCCACGAGCGTCGCGCCCAAACCTTATAAACGCCGTCAAGCGCGACAGGAACGATTGGAAGATCGAGCTCCGTAGCTAGAATAGCGCCGCCTTTCTTAAATTCATGCAGCTCGCCGTCGAACGCGCGCTGACCTTCGGGATAAATATTCAGAATTTTGCCATTTTTTAAACCGATGGCGCCGGCTTTCATCGCGCGCATCAATTGCGTATCCGGATCGATCGGTACGACTTGAAGCATCAGGGCGATGGTTTTCATGACCCGACCTTCAAAAAATTCCGCGGCGCCTACGTGAAACGTATTTTTGAAAACTTCAAACGGATACGTGGAACAAACGACAAACGGATCGAGAAAACTTTGATGATTCGGACAGATCAAAAAAGGCTTTTTCATCGCTTTGAGATTTTCCAGACCTTCGACTTCGAGCCGCATAAAGCCCTTGCAAAAAAGATTGAAGCCTTTGTAAACCGAAAAGGCGAAACCTGCGAAAAACGGACGATTTCGCAAGATTGGACGAACTTCCGGCATATCTTCATCGGCTTCGCGGACGATCTTCGACCAATTTAGCGCGGTCGAGACAGCCCCGGTGCTGTCGCCCGCGTGTTTTTGCACTAACACCACGACATCGGAAACCGTCAAAGCTTTCGCTGCTTCTTCGGCTTCAAATTCAACGGAAAATACTTGTTCGAGGGCGGCGAAAATCTCAGCGCGGGCAAGCGAATCCAACCCTAGATCGATCTCAAGATTCATGTCCGGATGGATCGTTTCGATTTCGCTTTTAGTTTGTTTGATAATTGAAACGAGTGCGCGCGCGGCTGGCGTTTCAAGCAATGCGGTGTCGTCCGCCGAAAGTTTCCAAACGCGCGTGTCGCGAATTTGTCTTTCCGTAAAGCCGGTTGTTTCGATCTCTTTCTTTAGCTCAAAACGTTTGATCTTCCGCGTTGCGGTTCGCGGCAGCGGCTCGGCGCGGATCAAATAATCGCGCACGCGCTGGTATTCGGGCAATTCGCGCCCGAGATTATCGAGATCGTATCGTATCGCCTCGCGCGAATTCGCAATGCTGTTTTGTCTCAAATATTCAAAATCGGGCACGACGACGGCGACCAATTTTTCCGCGCCGGCGCGCTGTTCGCTCTCATCTTTTACGCCCAAAACCGCCAGTTCTTCGGCGAGCGGTGATTTCAGATAATGAACTTCCAGATCTTCGGGATGAACATTTTTGCCTGACGGCAAAACGATGACGTCTTTAGCGCGTCCGACGATGTAAAGATGTCCGTCTTTATCAAATTTTCCGAGATCGCCCGAGCGAAACCAGCCGTCATCGGTAAATGCTTCTGCGGTCGCTTCGGCGTTGCGGTAATAACCTTTGAAGACCATTTTGCCGCGGATCAAAACTTCGCCGACGCCTTCTTTATCTGGCGAATCGATCTTGACTTCCGCGTTGAAAAAAGGCTTTCCGACCGAGCCGACGCGATTGTCGTTTTCGTATGTTGCGGTTGCCGCGCCGGAAGTCTCGGTCAGACCGTAGCCTTGAATAATAGTAAAACCGAGCTTGTTAAAGTCTTCAGCGACGGCTTCATCGAAGCGCGAACCGGCAGTTACGGCAAAGCGAATATTTCCGCCGAAAGATTCGTGAATTTTCCCGAAAAGTTTTGTTCCGAGATTTATTTTAAAACTGTTTCGAAGAAAACCGTTTGCGGCGAGCATCGTTTTAAAAAGAAGCTGCACTGCTTTTGGTTTTGCTGCGACGGCGTCGAATATTTTTTTGTGAAATAAATACCAAAGCCGCGGAACTGTGGTGAGCATCGTCGGCTTAAATTCCTTCATTGCTTTCGAAAGCTCGTCGGGCGTTAATTCCTTCAAATAACCAACTTCGGCGCCGTAAGTCGGCGCAACCCAAAGATTCACTATCTGCAAATACGCGTGAAAAAGCGGAAGTAAGCTCAAGATCTTTTCTTTTTCTGATAATTTCAAGACTTCAACGATGCCGTCGAGCTCAGATGTGATATTTCCGTGCGTCAGCGGAACGCCTTTCGGAGTGCCGGTCGTGCCGCTCGTATAGATCAAAAGCGCCGTGTCTTCGCCTTCGGCTTTTGGGATTTCGCCGGCGAAGCTTTCGGGGAAATCGGTTTGAGTCCAATCTTCGAATTTTTGAAAGCCGTTTGACGAATTTTCCATTCGCCAGACGACCGCCGGAATACGCCTTCCAAGTTTTTCCTGAATTTGATGAAATTTTTCGGTGAGATCGGGCGAAAGAAATGCGATCTTTGCTTCGGAATTTTCGAGAAAATTTGTTATGGTTTCGATCTCGCCGTGCGGATCGAGCGGCACGCAAACCGCGCCGTGATACAGCGTTGCCAAATAAGCGATCGCCCAACACGGATGATTTTCACCGATCAGCGCGACGCGGTCGCCGAATGCGATATTTTCCTGTTTTAAACGAAAAGCGACGGCGCGAATCTGGCGCAGCATTTCGCGGAATGTATAAACTTCTTCCTCATCGCCGACCACGCGCATGCCGGTTCGCTCGGCGTGTTTTTCAAACGATGTGATAAGGCGCTGGCAGAATGAGTCGAGCGATTTCATATTTTGTAGGGGCAGGTCTTGTGCCTGCCCAATGAGCGAAGCGAACATTCACTCAAAGTTGGATATAAGTCACATTTATTAGCGACTTTCGTCGCTTTGGGCAGGCACAAGACCTGCCCCTACAGTTTATTGCCGAAGCGCCCGAACCTTCAATGCATTCGGCACGATCTCAAAAGTCGCCGGGAGTTTTCCGGGCAATTCACCGTCGGTTTCAATGTGAATTTCTTCATCATTAACCGGCGAAACTTCGATACGTTTTGCGAGCGTCGCTTTTACTTCTTCAAGACTAAGATGCGTTCCGCGATAAAGTGTGTACGCGTTCAGCAAAATTTTCGCCGTTCTGATGTCGCCGATATTGACGACGTCAAAAAGTCCGTCGTTTATTTTTGCATTTGGCGCGATCTTCATTCCGCCACCGAAAAAACGCGCGTTGCAGACGCAGAAATTTAGCGTATTCAAAGATTTTGCCTCCTGATCGTCTATTTTAACCCGAACCGTCTTAAATTCGTTCTCCAAAACTTCCTGTAAAGTAGAAACTGCGAAATTCGCGCGCCCGCGAAGCGCGCCGAACGGAAGCCAACGGAAATAATTTTTCGATTTAACGCGCGAGTTTATTGATGCCGAAAGCCCAAAACTCGAAACATTTAGAAAATACCGCGAAACGGTTTCGTTCTGAAAATTTTGAAAAGTAGCTCGTCCAACGTCGATCAATTTTGTTTCACCTTCTCGCAAAGCGCGTGCGGCTTCGCGTGTATTCGCCGGAATGCCGAGAGTTCGCCGAAAATCGCCGCCCGTGCCGGAAGGCAGAATTCCGAGTTCGCAGTCCGTTCCGGTTTCCAAGATTCCATTGGCGACTTCGTTGATCGTGCCGTCGCCGCCGCACGCGATAACAAATTTTCTTCCCGCTTCGATCGCGCGTTTTGCAAGCAAACTAGCGTCGCCCTGTTTTTTTGTAAAAGCAACGCTGAACGCGCCGAAGTGCGCCCGAAGATTCGACGCGGTTTCAGCCCAATGCGAAGCGGTCGCGCCGCCAGCCGATTTCGGATTTACGATCACGAGCGGCAGCGCGGAATTCCCGGAAAAACCAGATTTCGCCTCGGATTTTTCGTTTGATTTTTGCATTGAAACGGCTTCTAGTTGTTTAACTTTTTTCCGTCGGCAAGTCAATAATGGAGCGCACACGCCGTCGTCTGCGATGAACGAGGAGCGTTAGAAAAGCGGTAGATTGCCTTGCAATCTTTGCGGACGAGGGCGTCCGCGCTCCAAAGAAAAAGGCGGAATCGCTTCCGCCCCGAAGAATATTCACCTGGAATCAACTTAATCGCCGTGCGAATGATTTCCTGAAACCCAGCCGCTTCGAATCGTTGTACCGTGCAAATTCAAATCGGAAACACGCGCCGCATTCATGAAAAAATTCGTGTCAAGATCGAGCGTCGCGAACGTGGCATTCGACTTTTGCGGACGGGAAATATAGCTCATTTCCTTTGAACTCTTCGCCATAAATGCCTCGACGTCTGCAAGCGCTCGCGGAAGATCTTTTGTCATCCAAACGGCGCCGGTATCGCTGACGAGAATATCATCCTCGATGCGGACGGCTACATTTTTGTATTTTTCGAACGCAGGACGAATTTTTTCCCACCACGCCTTTGCTTCGGGCGTATCGGGCAAAAAATCCTGCGCGTTTTCGCGAATATAAATTCCCGGCTCGTTTGTAAAGATCATTCCGGCGCGCAGTGGTGTTTGGTAAGAACCGACATCGTGTACGTTCATTCCCAGCCAATGTCCGAGACCGTGAAAATACCAGAGAAAACCCTGCGGAGTTCCGATGGTTCTCGTTCCGCCATTGCCGTCGGGCACCTTGCGCTCCGTTCCCGGAATAAAGCCGGCGGCATCGGTTATCAAACCAAGTTTCTGCAATCCTTCAGCAACTGTTTTCGTCGCAGCCTGACCGGCTTGCTGAAACGTCGCGCCCGGCTTGACGACTTTCGCCGCGGCTTCCTGCGCGTTGTAAACGATCTGATAGATCTCGGCTTGCTCCTTTGAAAATTTGCCGTTCACCGGAAAGGTGCGAGTTACGTCCGCCGTGTAATGATCGTATTCGGCGCCGACGTCCATCAATACCAGTTCGCCTTTCTTTATCGGACTTTGCGACTCGACATAATGCAAAATTGTTCCGTTCGCGCCGCAGCCAACGATCGACGGATAACCCCAAAAATCAGCGTTGCGTCGGCGAAATGTGTATTCGACTTCTGCTTGAACTTCGTATTCCCAACTCGCGCGTCCGACCATCGCCATCGCGCGCATCTGAGCTTCGGTCGTAATGTCGATCGCATGCTGCATTATCTTTATTTCCATCGGAGATTTGATAAGTCGGAGTTTTGCGAAGATCGAATTGGCGTTGTGAACGCTGTAGCCGAGATGCGGTTCGTATTTAAATTGACCGTTTTCACTTGTCGTAATCTTAGCGAAAGACTTCAATAACAGATTTTCGGCGCGGTATTCGCGCTCGCCGTCGCTATCATTCGCAGAAAAGGGAAGCAAAAGGTAAAGATTACTCGAAGTATTTCCGACCGAAACGCCGCTTAATGAAAACGCTTTCTTTTCCTTAACGGATTGAATAAATCCGGCAAGTTCGGTTGAGTCGAGGATCGTCGTCAAACCGGAAATTTTTGTCGCTTCCTCGCGCGAATACATTCTGCCTTCCCAGCTTTCCCGCAGCGGATTCCGTTTCGGAAGAAACAAAATTTCCTGCGTGTTGGCGCCGTATTTTATCAAAACGAGAGTCGCATTATTTTGTTTTAGATTGGTCAAATAATAAAGATTATTTTCCTGTCGGTAATAAAAATCGACGTCGCCCGCATATTGCTTCGGCTCGGCGCTCAAAAGGATCATCACGCTTTTGTCGCTCATTTCCTTAAAGACATTTGCGCGGCGCATCGAGAGCTCTGCGTGACGTTCTGCATCGGTAAATTTCGGCGCCGGCGGTGTAACACGAATCGCCTTTGGCTTGTTCGCTCCAACCATTTCAATCGCGAAAATATTAACGGAAAATGACAATAGAATGGCAAAAATTGAAAGATTTTTTAACTTCATCGGGTTCTCCTGTAAAATAAAAAGCAAGTTATTGAATTCGGCTGTGGAAAGCTTCGTTTTAAGCGAACTGCCGAATTCGAAAAGGATTTCAGATTTTAATACGCGGGTTTTTTGTTTGGGTTTCAATCGCGGGCGAATAAGAACTTTCGGGTGCTCAATCAATGATTTTGCGTCACACGAGATTATGAAACATGGGACTAAAATCATGCGTAATCAAATCCGTTTGGCAAATTCGTATTGAAGAAATTATGAACAAAAGAATATTTCGAGCTAAGGCATTTGCCTTTGCGTTCGCATTTTTACTGACAGTTTCAAACGTTGCTTTTGCGCAGACTCCAATAGTCGAAAAAGTCCATGAGAAGAAGCTGCTTCCGCCGATCCATTACGTCCGCAGTCATGATTATGATGTGCGACACGTCGCGCTTGATCTGAAATTCGATTGGGAAAAAGAGCAGGCTTACGGTACGGCGACGATCACGCTCGCGCCGCTTGTTTCCGAAATGAAAACTGTTGAGCTGGATGCCGGACTGATGATAATTAATTCAGTTAAACTTCTGAACGGCAATGGTTTGCAGTTTCGCTATGAAAAGAGCGAAAGCCGGCTTTCGGTCGATCTCGAGCGGGTTTATAAGTTCGGCGAAACGATCGCGTTTATCGTCGATTACCGAACAGACGGAGTTGTCGTTCCGAACACGCTCGGCTTTGGCGGCGGCGGCGGACTGAAATTCATCAAACCGGACGCCGATAATCCAAATCGCAGACGCCAGATCTGGTCGCAGGGCGAAACCGATTACAACCGTTTTTGGTTTCCTTCATACGATTCGCCAAACGATTTCCGCACGTCAGAAATGATCGCGACGGTCGAAAAACCGATGTTCGTTGTCGGCAACGGACAATTGATCCGGCGAACCGACAATAAAAACGGCACCGAAACGTTTCATTGGAAAATGGACACGCCTTATGCGAATTATCTGACATCGATCGTCGTAGGCGAATATGCCGAGATCAAGGGCGAATATTTGGGAATTCCGGTGATCACATATTTGTATCCGAACGAAGCGAAAGATGGTGCGCCTTCGGTCGCAAAGCTTCCGGCGATGATGAAATTTTTCTCGGAAAAATTAGGCTTGAAATATCCGTATGTGAAATACGCGCAGACGATGGCGGAAGGTTTTGGCGGCGGAATGGAGAATATTACGGCGACGACGATGACGCCGACTATGATCCATGACGAGCGTGAACTGCTCGATCTGGACAGCGAAGATTTGCAGTCGCATGAGCTGGCGCATCAATGGTTTGGCGATTATGTTACGTGTCGTGAATGGTCGGAGATCTGGCTGAACGAAAGCTTTGCCACATATCTTGAAGCGCTTTGGCGCGAGCGTTCAAAAGGGCACGACGATTTTTTGTATAGCGATATTCTCAGCAATCAACAGGCTTATTTCAATACATGGCGCAACGGCAATCGGCGTCCGATTGTTACAAAAAATTACACGAACCCCGATGCTTTGTTCGATACTTACGCGTATCCGCGCGGCGGTGCCGTACTGCATATGCTTCACAAACACCTCGGCGACGAATCGTTTTTCCGCGCGCTAAATCATTATCTGAAAAAGCACGCAAACCAACCGGTTCAAACCGAACAACTTCGCATCGCGATAGAAGAATCGACCGGGCAATCGATGGACTGGTTTTTCGATCAGTGGCTTTACAAAATGGGTCATCCGATCTTTGAAGTTACGCAAAATTATGACGCCGCGGCGAAGAAATTGACCTTGAGCGTCGAACAAACGCAAAAGATCGATCTGATGAATGAATATCCGCAGGTCGAATTTTTCCAAACCTTTGTAGATATCGAGATCGATGGCAAGATTCACAAAGTCTGGATAAAACCGCAGGCGGAAAATGTTTTTACTTTCGATACGGCGGCAAAGCCGAAGCTCGTAGATTTTGACAACGAAGGCACGCTCATCAAGGAATTGAAATTTAAAAAATTGACGGACGATCTGATCTATCAATTCAAAAACGACAAAGACGTTCTCGGGCGCGTTTGGGCGATGAAGGAACTCACGGCGCGCTGGCGTGATAAAGACGTTTCAGATGCGGAAAAGGCGAAAATTCTTTCGGCATTCGATCAAAGGATAAATGCCGATCCCGTTTGGATGGTTCGCCGCGATTTGATCCAAATTGTCGCCGCGCCACAGGGTCCGCCGAACACTTTTGATCCGGCTCCGTCAAAATACGATCAGGCGACGATCACCGCTCTGACGGCGGCTGTAAAAGATGCGAATTCCAATGTCCGCGCCGCCGCGATCACCGGTTTGGGACGCCTGCAGGACGCGAAATATTCGAGCATTTTTATTGCGGCGCTGAACGACCGCAGCTATGGCGTCATCGATTCGGCTTCTTTCGCGCTGGCGCGAACAAAAGACGCTCGCGCTTTTGACGCGCTGGCAAAGCTTGCCGAAACAAGCTCTTGGAAGGACAGAATTAGAATCGCCGGCTTGAACGGCTTGGCGATTTTGGGCGACAAAAAGGCAATCGCCATAGGATTTAAGTTCAATGACACAGCATATTCGAGGCGAGTTCGTTCGAGCGCTTTGGGCGTACTTGCCGCGTCAGGAAAAGGCGACGAACGAATTTTTCCGCTACTCATTGAGAACTTCAAAAAGGCTTTGGAAAACAGCGATTTTCAATCAATTTTTAACGGGTTTCAGAGCTTTATCCGTCTTGCCGATCCGCGCGGACAGGAAGCTTTCGATCTTGCGAAAGAAAAGTTCAAAGGCAATCAAAATTTGCTTGGCGCGGTCAAACAGGCGGAGGATCAGTTCAAAAAAGCGATCGGGCAAAAATAGCGGTCGTGCGACGCGTTTCGAGTTTCGGTTGACTCGCAACCGGCAACTCAGTAAACTTTAGGCGTGGTGAGTTATGGCGACTTGCGACCACGGAAAAAATCGCTAAAAAGCTAAGAGTTTCAATCGAATATTTTTAAAAACTCTGTGCTTTTTGGCGCAGGGTTTTTTCTTATGGAGCGCCGGCAGCTTTCTGGCGTTGATTGAGCGGCGCAGTTAAGATTATGAATTTTCTAGATCTATTAAAAGAAAAAATCGTCGTTTTCGACGGAGCGATGGGCAGCAGTTTGCAGGCGCAGGAACTTTCGATTGAAGATTGGGGCGGGCAAAATTTTGAGAATTGCTCGGAAAATCTGCTTTATACGAAGCCGGAGGCGATTGAGATCGTTCACCGCGATTTTTTGGAAGCGGGCGTTGATGTCATCGAAACAAACAGTTTTGGCGGTTCGGAAGTCGTTTTGGCGGAGTTCGGGATCGTCGAAAAGACTTACGATGTGAACCTCAAAGCGGCGGAGATGGCGAAGCGTTTGGCGAATGATTATTCGACGAATGAAAAACCGCGTTTTGTCGCCGGTTCGATCGGTCCGGGGACGAAATTGCCGACGCTCGGGCATATTTCGTTTCGTGATTTGAAAACGGCTTATGACGAGCAGATTCGCGGGCTTTATGACGGAGGTTCGGATTTGTTTATTGTCGAAACTTGTCAGGATTTATTGCAAACGAAGGCGGCTTTGATGTCTATTTTTGAATTTTTCCAAAAACGAAAAGTCAAAATTCCGGTCATCGCGCAGGTGACGATCGAGACTTTCGGGACGATGCTCAACGGGACGGAGATCGGCGCGGCTCTGACTGCGCTCGAACCGTTTCCGATTGACGTGATCGGGATGAATTGCGGCA
>JBGTFE010000117.1:0-135159 GCA_041747435.1 Pyrinomonadaceae bacterium
CGCCAATCTGATCGTCGCGCAGCTTCTTTTTCTGGAAGCCGAAGACCCAGAACGCGACATCAATTTATATATCAATTCGCCCGGCGGTTCGATCACTGCCGGAATGGCGATCTACGACACGATGCAGTTTATCAAAAACGATGTTACGACCATCTGCATCGGGCAGTGCGCTTCGATGGGAGCTTTGCTTTTGACGGCGGGCGCAAAAGGCAAACGCTTTGCTCTGCCGCATTCACGCGTGCTGATTCATCAGCCTTCGGGCGGTGCTTCGGGGCAGGAAACCGACGTGCGGATTATGGCGCAGGAAATTTTGCGGATGCGCGAGATGACCTCGCGGATCATCGCTTTTCACTCGGGACAAACCTACGATCAGGTCGAACTCGACGTCGAACGCGACCGCATAATGTCCGCTGCCCAAGCTAAAGAATACGGCTTGATTGACGAAGTAATCGAACACAGAGATAAATAGTTAAGAGTTTACAGAGTTTGCCGAGTTTGCCGAGTTGTTAAAAAGTAAGACATACTCTGTAAACTCTGTAAACTCGGTAAACTCGGCAAACTTAAAATATGGCTTTAAGACGATCAGAAGAAATTTTGCGCTGTTCATTTTGCGGTAAATCGCAGAACGAAGTTAAGAAATTGATTGCCGGACCGAGTGTCTATATCTGCAATGAGTGTATAGACATTTGTAACGAGATCATCAATGACGACGAACAGGCGGAAGCGGCGACCATTCGCACTTCGCTCCCGAAACCGCACGAAATCAAGGCGTTTTTAGACGAATACGTGATCGGGCAGGACGAAAGTAAAAAGCGTCTGTCGGTCGCGGTTTATCAGCATTACAAACGCATCGAGATGGCAAAACGCCGCTCGGACATCGAACTGCAAAAATCGAATATTCTCTTGATCGGTCCGACCGGAACGGGAAAAACTCTGCTCGCGCAAACCCTTGCGAGAGTTTTGAGCGTTCCTTTCTGCATTGTGGACGCGACGACTCTGACCGAAGCCGGATATGTCGGCGAAGACGTCGAAAATATCATTCTGCGCCTTCTGCAATCGGCGGACGGCGATGTCGAACTGGCGCAGCAGGGAATTATCTACATAGACGAAATTGATAAAATCTGCCGCAAGGACGACAATCCTTCGATCACGCGCGACGTGTCCGGAGAAGGTGTCCAGCAGGCATTACTTAAAATTCTGGAAGGAACGGTCGCCAATGTGCCGACGCAGGGCGGGCGCAAACATCCGCAGCAGGAATTTTGCCCGGTTGACACAACGAATATTTTATTCATCTGCGGCGGCGCGTTTATCGGTTTGGACCGGGTTGTCGAAAAGCGTTTCCGCAATAAATCGCTCGGGTTTCAGGCGGAAATCAAAGCCAGCAAAGACCGGCAGGCGGAAGCGTATGAAAAACTCGAACCCGAAGATTTGATTCATTACGGTTTGATTCCCGAATTTGTCGGCAGATTACCCGTTTTGGGAGTTTTAAACGAACTCGACGAAGCGGCTCTCGTCCAAATTTTGACCGAACCGAAAAACGCGCTTTTGAAACAATATCAGCGCAAATTCGAGTTTGATAATGTTCGTCTGAAATTTACTGACGACGCGATTAAAGCGGTTGCCGGACTGGCGCAAAAGCGAAAGGTCGGCGCACGCGGTTTGATGATGATTATGGAAGAAGTTCTTCTGCATTATATGTATGATCTGCCGTCGCAAAAGAAAATCAAGGAATTAACAATCACCAGAGATATGATCGAGAAAAAAGCCTCCGCGTTGGAGGTTGTTCGAGAATTAGACGAAGCAGCTTAAAACAAATAAAAAGTGAAAACACTAATTATTAATGCGAATCAAGAGTAAAACAGGCTGTTAGCCTGTTCTTGCCTGATTATCGTCAAAAAACTCATTTGCTGTCACTTTGAAACAGGCTAACAGCCTGTTTTACATGTGGAAAACTGCTTTTTTAGCGACTTTTTTCCGTTTATTTTCTACTCTTGATTCGCATTATTAATGCTTAGAAGCTGTGTTCAAACTCTTAAATTTCGTTAGGAAAAGTATATTTATAGCTTGGAAGAGAGCAAATTTAGTTGAGTTCCGAAGGAACTCTCTTCGTATATTTTACGATTTTCTATAAATATTCATTACTGAGCGGTATAGGTTTTGCTTACTTGAAAATTACTAAACATTTTAGGATTTTCCCCTACGAAACATAGTAAAAACACGAAAGAAAACTGGTTGACTCAAAATTTTTTCTTTTTTTTGGTCTTTTTAGTGTATATCGTAGGCAAAATTTCCCGGTTTTAATTCTCGTGCAATTTTTAGACCGCTCAATAATGATAAATATTACGCTCCTACGGAGCTGATTGATGAGTTTCTAAACACTTAAAATGCTCAATAGTTTATACTTACTGAAAAACTATTGCACAATACTCTAGAAGAAAATAGTATAAGTAGAGCGATTTTAATACCTTGTAATGCTGCAAATTTGTTTTTTGTTTCAAAAGTGCATTCATACAATTCGGTATAAAACACCTTCAGAATCCGATAAAAAATGCTCCCGGCAAGATTCGAACTTGCGACCTTTCGCTTAGGAGGCGAACGCTCTATCCGACTGAGCTACGGGAGCAAAACTATTTTAGATTTTAGATTTGCGACTGTCCAATTTTTTATGAATCATAACTAATCAAAGAAGCGATTTGATAATCTTTTAATTTCTCGCGTCCGTTCAAAAAATTGAGTTCGACGACAAATAGAATTTTGGCAATTTCGCCGCCGACTTTTTCGACCAGATCGGCTACTGCGCGTGCTGTGCCGCCGGTGGCAAGCAGATCGTCAACGATTAAAACCCGGTGTCCGTCGCCGATTGCGTCGCGGTGCATTTCCAGCGTGTCCTGCCCGTATTCGAGATCATACGAAACCGAAACGCATTCGGCGGGAAGCTTTCGCGGTTTGCGAACCGGCACAAAGCCCGCGCCGAGATGATATGCGAGTGGGGCGGCGAAAATAAAACCGCGCGATTCCACTCCGATGACCGTATCGATCTGCTCGCCTTTGTATTGATCGGCGAGCGCGTCGATCGTTTGTTTTAATCCGTCCGCGTCTTTTAAGAGCGTCGTTATGTCGTAAAAATTGATGCCTTCTTTCGGAAAATCAGGCACTTCGCGTATAAGTTTTTTTAAATGTTCCATATTTCGATTTTGGATTTTGGATTGCGGATTGTGGATTTTTTTGCAATCAAAATCGTAAATTTGTTTTATCTATCGATCAAAAAAGCTCTGTAAAATCCGTTTGGTTCCAACACGGTTTCTTCAATGTGCGTCACGCGCGAGTAGGTCGGTCCGGCGATCAAATCGTGTTTGAAATCTTCGACCGCCTTCGCGCTTCCTTCGGCGTAAGCTTCAACGCGTCCGTCGTCAAGATTTTTCACGTAACCGCGAATTTGGTGACGCGCCGCTGAACGCTGCGCGAAAAACCGGTAACCGACGCCCTGAACAAATCCACTAATGATAAAACGCCGCGCTATCGTCATTATCCGATCGCGTCCAGGCATTCCATTAAACTGCGCTGCCGGCAAGTGTAGATCGGCATTCCGCGCAAGGTGAATTTACTTGCCGCCGTCTGCCGCAGCTCTTCCGCGAGCGCCAGAAAATCCTTTGGCTCATCGGTTTCAAAACTGACCACGTATTCCTGTTCGCTAAAACCGAATGCGTGCGTCAGGTGAATTTTTATGTTTTCAAACCTTTTGCCGACCATAAAATTTTCTTCGATCAGCTCTTGGCGTTCATCGCCCGATTTTTGATACCAATCGCTGTGTTTCGCGCACGGATAAACAAAATGATATTTCCGCGCGCCCGCCTTTATGTGAAAGCGGTCTTCGAGCGTCGATTCCGAATCCGGCGCGACGAACATCATTTGTTTTGTGATCGCCAAATAATTGTCCGCTGTTTCGAGAAAGCTTCCCAAATTTGTCCGATAAAGCGTCGCGGTCATATCCTGAATGGAATCGAGATTTTCGCCGATGCGCCAAAACATAAGATCCGCCTTTGAATCAAAACCAACGAGCGAATACGAGAACAACAAAAGCTGGTCGGTGAACTTATTAAAAACGCTCTGAAATTCAGATTTAAAAACACGTTTTGTCTCGGCGTTCAGTTTTCGCCAATCGGAATTAACGCGGAAAAAAATGAAATTGACGAATTGACGGTCGACCGCGGGGAATTGATGCGGCTCTTTTCTCTCCGAGATAAGCCGCAACTGTCCGCCTTCCGATGTTTCCTTTTCGAAATTCAGTAATTCCATTCTTAAATAGCCGGAAAACTACATCCCTTCTTCATCCGCCGAAGGTCCGTAGATCGAAGGCACCGGAATATCTAGCAAACGCAAATAAACCGATAACTGCCCGCGATGATGAATAATGTGGCTCAAGACAAAACCGCGAATCACGGCTGCTTTCGGCATCGTGAAATAGACTTGTTCGCCGTTTCGCATCGTCCAGTTTTCGCCGAATGTTTCGTTCGACGTATTGTTGAGAACTTCGAGAGCTTCGGCGATGTTCTTGTCGAAATCGGCAACCAGATCAGCCGAATCAGTATAAACTTTCGGCGTGAAATCCATCGTCGAAAAATCAAGCTCATCGTTTGCGATCGTGACGCCTGTCCAACCAAGCATTTCGACTATATGACCGGCAAGCCGATCGAGCGTCATCGATTTTTCATGCGGTTGCCAAGCAAGTTTTTCGCTCGGAAGCCGTTCCAGCATTTTACGCGTCGAAACCGCCTCATGCTGCAATTCCGCAGCAAGCATTTGTCCGAGAGTCATCGTTTGTTCTTTCTGACCTGTACTCATATTTTACTCCTTTTTTGTACTGAATTGACTTGGCTATTGTGCCAAGTTTTGCGGGCAATGTCCAAAACGCGCTGACCGATTTAATATTTCGTTCACGCCTTGTGCGAGCCGCGCAAAAAACCGTTAAAATCTCAAATAGAGTAACCATGCAAGACGCTGAAGAATACGCAGAAATTATCATTCGCGACGAAACGGAAAGGATCGTTTCCGAAAAGCCGACCGTTTATTCCGACCATAAAATCGAGCGGATCTATGAATTTGAAGACGGCGCGGTCGTAAAATATGAATGGCAAACTCGTCCCGCAGAAAATGCCTCAAATGCGGAGAATTATAATCATAGATTTACCCTGATCACGCCGCCGTCACCAAACCCGTGCAAATTCGAGACTGGAGTGATCAAAGCGATCAATTATTAGTGTTCTCAAACCTTGTCCCAAAGGCACTGAAGTCGTATGATACTTATGGCTTTATTTCATTACGACAACTCAAAAGGCTTTAACTCTTGCCCTCACCGACAGAAGACTTTTATGCCGATCTATTATGAGATAGACAACGCTCGAAAGCGCATATATTCGCGCTGCGAGGGAGTAATAACTTACGAAGATCTGCGCGCGCACATGAATGCCGAAGAAGGCTCGCCGACAGCAAGCTACAGCGAAATTCTCGATTGCACCGATGCAACCACAAATATATCGAAAAACCAGATCGTAGGGCTTGCAGCCGAGCGGGAAGAAGTCGCGATCAGACAAAAACCGGGTCCGGTCGCGATTGTTGCCGGCGATAATAATTTTTTTGATAAATTTCTGTTGTTCGATTCCATGACCGAACAAATTCGCCCGATACAAATATTCCGTCACGCCGCGGCTGCCGAACGCTGGCTCGACGAGATAACGCGGCGTTGGGGTGATGAATAATCGACATGGGTTTTTTAACGTAAGCTTGAACGTCTGAAAACGTCGGTAAAGCATTTGTTTCGATCGGTTTTTCAGCCTTTTTTCGCGATTTCCTCAATTTTAGCGAAATGATTGATCGGCGAATGTCCTTTCCCAAGATCGGGAGCAGTGCGAATCGCTTCGGTCACAAATCTCTTCGAATTTTCGACAGCCTCGTACAAGTTTTTTCCGTTTGCTAAATTCGCCGCTATCGCTGCAGCCAGCGTGCAGCCGGTTCCGTGCGTCGCGTTTGTATTAATAAACTCGGTCTCAAAAATGTGCATATCATTGCCGAGAAATAAAAAATCTTTTGCCGTTCGGAGTTCATCCTGTTTCAAATCCGCGATCCGAAATCCGCGATCGAAAATCGGAAGGTGTCCGCCTTTGATCAAAACATTTCTTGCGCCGAGCGACTGCATTATTTTCGCGCATTTTCGAATATCGTCCACGGTTTCGATTTTTGTTCCCGTGATTCTTTCAGCCTCGGGAATGTTCGGAGTTACAATATCCGCGATCGGAAAAAGCCGTTCGACCAATGCGAGCAAGGCTTCATCGTCGATCAAATCAAAACCCGAGGTGGAACGCACGACCGGATCGACAACAAAATTTTTCAGATTATTTTCGCGGACGAGCTGCGCGACTTCCTCAATAATTTCGCGTGTCGGCAGCATTCCGGTTTTCACGGCGGAAACGTCGAAATCCTGCAGGATCGGTTCAACTTGCCCGCGCACGGTTTCCGCAGTTTGATGAAACGCGCCAAAAACGCCCGTCGTGTTTTGAAAAGTGATCGAGGTGATCGCCGCGGCGGCAAAACACCCAAAAGCCGAAAACGTTTTGATATCGGCAATAATTCCTGCACCGCCGGAAGGATCGAGCCCGGCAATACTTAGACAAACGAGCCTTTTATTCATCTTGACGCAATTTTCGCAGATTTTCGGCGCTGTTCAAAAACCTGATCGCCGCAAAACCGTTCGCAATTCGCAGAATTTCCCGATAATTTGATTCATCCACGCCCCCAATTCCGATGATCGGAAACGGCTTTAATCTTTCGCAGATTTCGTGCAGCGCGTTCACACCTTTTGGCACGCCTTTGCCCGGTGTTTGAAAAACCGGTCCGAAAACGGCAAAATCCGCGCCGAACCGCTTCGCGTCGTCGGCTTCTTCGAGCGAATGCACCGACGCGCCGACAATCAAATTTTTCGGAAAACTCCGCCGAATTTCTCGAACCGAAATCGAATTTGCGGTCAAATGAACCCCATCGGCTTTTGCCGCGATCGCGATATCGGCGCGGTCATTTACGAGAATTTTTGTGTCTGAATTTTTTGCGATTTTTGCGGCTTCCGATGCAAGCTCAAAAACATTTCGCGCGGAAAGTTGTTTTTCGCGAATTTGAACCAAAGGAATCTTTGTTTCAACGGCGACTTTGATTAGATCAAGGACTGATACGCGTTTTTCGGCACAGTTTTGGTCGGTGGTTTTGCCCTGGGTAATAAAATAGATCAGATCATTTTTCACCGGATTCATTTTTGGAATCGCTCGCCTTGAGCGCTTCCACGCTTTGGTTGTAATGCGCCATTTCCCAAAATGCGAGGAACAAATTCAGCACGCCGAGACCGGTTATCGCGCCCCGAACCCAACCCGAAGCAACCGCTTCACGGATCACGGGCAGCCCGGTTTTTTCGGTGACAAGGGTGAGCAGAAAATTATCGCCCCAGTCGCCGACCATGCCGAGATCGGTCCATGGCAAAAGCGTAAGCAAAATTCCCGCCATGAGAAATAGTGCGATAAAAAGAATTACAGTGATTCGTTCAACCATCGCTCAAAGTATAGCGCCGCAGTCGCGCTTGGAACAAATACCGGTTGACTATCCGCAGAATATATTATTTTAATTTTTCGAGCCGTCCGCTGACGTCGCGGTAATCGACGTTCTCCGCGTAGATCTTTTCAAAATATTCGAGCGCCTTTTCCTCGTCGCCGCCGATCTGATACGCGCTGGCGATCTCGTAAAAGAGCGCCTGCTTTTCTTCTTTGTTCAGATCGGGCACTTCCAATCCGCGCTGATACCACACGATGGCGAGATTCGGCATTCCTTTTTCGATAAAGCAATGTCCGAGAAGATTTGCGCATTGGAAAAAACGCCGGGTGCCGTCGGCGGGCGAAGCTAAATTTATCGCGTCTTGAAATTCGCGCGCTGCTTCTTCCATCAAACCCATCTCTTTGTATGCGATCGCCATATGATAATGCGTATCGTAATCGCCGCTTTGCTCGTTTTCGTTATCTTCAAAACCGAGGTCGCTTTTGAATTCGTCGAGCATAATATCTGCGCTTTTTGCGTCAGGCGGAACGGCTTCAAACGATTCTGTTTCGACTATTTCGGCGACAACTTCCGGCGCAGGTTCGGTTTGAACTTTTTCTCCTAATCGCCCGCGCAGCTCCGCAATATTTTTCCGGTTTCCGAACTCGCCTTCCAAGGCGCTCAGTGACTTTTCGGCTAATTCACCATAACCCTCGGCGATGTAGAATTCGATGCTTTCAATTTCCTTTTCGAGCCTGAGCTGATCGGAAGCTTTGAGCTCCACGTCGTCCTTTTCGATTATTTCGGCTTTTTCCGAGTATGCTTCGTCAATAACGCCCTCGACAATGTATTCGGCAAATTCTTCTCCCGCCGCGCCGTTTGAACCATTTGAACCGTTCGAGGCAGCCGAATTTAAATCGATAAACTGATCGGTTCCGCTGAGATCAATGCTGCTGTTCAGGTTCCCGAAAGTATTTTCACAAATTTCGCCTTGGGCACCGGCGACGCTTTCAGCCTTTATTTCTCTATCTTGCAAATCCGGCTCGTCCTGCGAAGGTGTTTCCGCGCCAAGCAGCGGTTCTGCTTCGAGTTCGTCGAATCCATGCTCGGCTTTGATCTCCTGCAGCCGTTGCGCGTAAGTGGTTTCGTGCGGCGATATCATCACGAGCTGCGTCAACGCGTATCGTTCGTCGTCAACAGATGAATTCAGACGGGCGGTCTCCGCCAAGCCTTCGAGCGATTTTTTCAACTCGGATTCATCTCGATGCCAGCCGTGATAACGTACCGCCAAACGCAAGGCGTCAAGATGCTCCGGGTTTCGAGCCAAAATCTCGTTAGTCCACCTTAAAAATTCTTCAGACTGTCCGCCGACCAATAAATGCTCGGACGACATCGAAAGGATTCGCGTCGCTGAATTTAGATCGCCTTCTTTCAAATAAATTTCGACAAGGTCTAAAAATTTCGGATAATTTGCTGGTTCCTGCTCGACGAGTTTGACGATCGTGCGTTCGGCTTCCCGCGGATTGTTCGTATCAACGTAACAATCGATCAAAAGAAGCAGAACGTCGCGCGCGTAAGGCTGCTGCTCGAGCACTTCTTCCAGAATCTTCGCAGCTTCGTCCGCGCAGCCGAGTTTAATTTGGGTATCAACATAACCTTTGAGCGCGCGTAAATTCAGCCGATTTATTTCCAAAGCACGCGAAAAAGTCGCCAACGCGGATTCATATTGTTTTTGCGCCGACAATCTCGATCCGGCTTCGGTAAACGCTTTCGCAGCGTCCTCTTTCTGATCTTCCTTCCAGTAAATTTCGGCGATCTTCAGATAAATTTCGGTGTCGTTCGGGTCTAATTCGGCAATCTGTTTCCATATCGTCAGCGCTTCGATCATCAAACCTTTTCGCTGATAATCTTCCGCCACCGATCTGTAATGAATTCGCGCTTCAGAATAAGAACCTTTGAGCTGGTAAAGCTGTGCGAGCTTTGCCGAAATTTCCATCGAATCAGGCTTCAGTCGCGCGATTTTGTTGTAAATAGCGATCGCTTTTTGCGAAAATCCTTCGTCGTTATAATGCTCCGCAACCTGCGTAAAGCAGCCGACTGCTTCCTGCTTTTCTGCGTTTTTTAAATAGAGATCGCCGAGTATATTGAGCGTCCCAAAATCCCTGGGATCGGCTTCTACTACTTGTCGGTATTCGCTGATCGCCGCGCGAATCTTGCCCTGCGACAAAAATCGCTCTGCGTTTCGCATTGCTTTTATTTTATCGAAACCCATTTGGAAAAGAGGAAATTAAATCCGAACGCTCAATTAGAAGTTGTTTTAAATTCGTTGTGAGAAGCACCGCATTTTTTTGCTTACGCGCCTCATTTAAGCTAGCACGCCAAGCTAAATCGTGTCAATAAATTTTAACATATTTTATTATGTTTAACACCAGTCTTTGTATTTTGGCGGTTTTGATTTTTCGAATTTATTTTCATAGTCTAATGCTTTAATTTCCAAAGCGTTCGGAATCGATTTTTCGGAAAACTATGAAAGCGATAATTTTAGCGGGCGGAAAAGGCACGCGGCTTCGACCTTTGACGATCTACACGCCAAAGCCGGTCGTCCCGTTTTTGAACCAGCCGTTTCTGCTTTATCAACTAAAAATCCTCGAGCGCGCGGGCATTCGTGACATAACTTTGAGCTTGAGCTATCAACCCGATAAGATCGAGCAGGTTCTTGGCGATGGCTCTGAATACAACGTCAATCTCACTTTTGTAACCGAACCTTCCCCGCTGGGAACGGGCGGCGCGTACAAGTTCGCCGCTGACTCGATCGCCGAGACGACTCTTGTGCTTAACGGCGATATTTTGACCGATGTCGATATTTCGAAGATCGTAAAATTTCATGCCGAAAAAAAGGCTGAAGCTACGATCGTTTTGACACCGGTGGAAAATCCTTCCCGTTACGGACTGGTTGAAACCGAACCGGACGGAAAAATTCTGCGGTTTCTGGAAAAACCGAAGCCTGAGGAAGCGGCATCGCTCACCGCAAATAACATAAACGCAGGCATTTACATTCTCGAACCGAGCGTGCTCGATCTTATTCCGAAAGGCGAAAACCGCTCGTTTGAATACAATGTTTTTCCCGATCTTCTGGAAAAAAACAGACCGTTTTTTGCGTATATTTTAGAAAAAAATTATTGGCGCGATATCGGAAATCCCGACAGTTATCTAACGGCGCATCTCGATTTTTTGAGCGGAAAGATCAAAGGTTTCGCGGTAGAATCAAAACGCGACGATTCCGACATTTCTCACAAAGCGACAGTCGATAAAAAATCGGTCATCGGCGGAGACTGTGTCATAAAACCGGGCGCGCGAATCGCAAATTCGGTCATCGGCGCCGGCGTTCACGTTGAAGAAAAATCGGTGATCGAAAATTCGGTGATCTGGTCGCACACGCGAATTTCCGGCGGAGCGCGCATTGAAAATTCGGTGCTCGGGCGCAGCTGTTTTATCGGAAAAAATGCTGTCGTCGGCGGCGCAATTCTCGGAGACAAAACTTCGCTCACCGACTACACGCGAGTCTAGAATTATGCCCGAATTGCCGGAAGTCGAATTGGTAACGCGATCGCTCGACAGACTCGTTTCAAATCGAAAGATCATCGCCGCCGAGTTGCTGCGGGAACGCCTCGCGCCTTCAAATACACCGCCCGAATTTGCCGAAAAGTTGAAAGATTCAACAATAACGCGCGTTCATCGGCGCGGAAAGCACATTCTTTTTGATCTGGACAACGGTCGAACTTTGATCGCGCACCTCCGAATGAGCGGGCGTTTTTTGCTTTTGCCTGTTGAGAGCGGTTTACCGAAATTTACTCACGCGATTTTGTATTTTTCGGACGAAGCGCGCCTTATTTTTCAGGATCAGAGACATTTCGGAATGATGAAAATAGTTGAAACCGCCGAACTTTACGAAGCAAAAGAGCTGAAAAAACTCGCGCCGGAACCTTTTTCCAACGAATTTGACACGAAATATCTACGCGCCGTCCTAAAATCGTCGAAACGACCGCTGAAACTTCTGCTTTTGGATCAAACACAGGTTCTCGGGCTCGGAAATATTTATGCTTCCGAGGCATTGTTTCTCGCGAAATTACATCCGCAAAAGAGCGCCGCGAAAGTTTCGGCAAAAAAGGCGAACGTTTTACACGGAAAGATTCGCAAAATTCTTAGCGAAGCGATAGCGCACATCGAAGCCTCAGGAGTGAATCACGAGAATGTTGATGAGACCTATTTCAACAGCGAAAACGAAAACGGCTGGCGCGTTTACGACCGTGAAAACGAGCCATGCGTAAATTGCGAAACGCCGATCATACGCACAAAACAAGGCGGGCGCTCGACCTATTTTTGCCCGCGATGTCAGAAAAAATAAGATGCGTTGACATTTCCTAAAACAAAGCGCAAAATCATCAAAAAATCGGGTGAAAGATTATGAAAAAGCTTTTGTTTTACTTATTAGTTTTTGCCGCGTTCGGTTTGATCTTTCCGTCAAACGCGATGGCGTGCGCCTGCTGCGCCGAGCCCGGAACCTATATGATCCGGACCGGAAAAGCCTCGGAATACGAGCTCGGCTTACTTCGCGAAATGACTTTTGACGGGGAAGCAACTTTGTTTATGACCGAAGCCGGATTTGACGGGATCAAAGGTTTGAGCGAAGCCGAAATGGGCATGGAGGCAGAAGGCTGGACGGGTTCAGTCCAGGATTTCGATATCGCGAATACGTTTGTCGCGAAAACCTGGAAGTTTAACTTTGAGGCGTCCACGGGAAAATCGGGAATTTTGACCTTGCCGATGCCGGCGCAAATGCTGCAATTCAAAGTCGATATCCACGACAACAAAGACCGCGGCTTGGGTCCGGTGCTGTACAAAGAATGGCGGTTCAGGGGAGCGGTTTCGAGCGGAACCGGCATCTTTAAGTCGAGCATTATTCGCCCGACGAGTTATTTTCTGGTTTTTCAGGGACGCGGAAACGGCTGCGACAACGCCGAAGATTTTACGCATTGGCGGCTCGAAATAAACGGTCGCAAAGCCAAATACGCGTTTTTCGGTAAGCTAAAATAAGGCGAAGAGGCTCAGAGCGAAGACGGACCGAGGTAAAACATGAAAAATAATTTGTATCTTTCGACTTTAGTCCTTTTTTTCAGCCTGCTTCTACTTTTTTCAAGTCAGCAAACAGCGTTTTCCCAGACGGAAAAGCCAAAAAAAGTAAGTGGCGACACAAAAAGACATCGCGCGGTTTCTATCGCCTTACTAGAAGAAATAAAGGATAACCTGAAAAAGTATTATTACGACAAAACCTTTCACGGAATGGATCTGGACGCAAAGGTCAAAGCCGCAAAGGAAAGGATCAATACGCTCGAATTTAATTGGCAAATGTATCGCGTCCTAGTCCAATTTCTGATGGATTTTGACGATTCGCACACGCGATTTCATTTGCCTCCGCGCACGGACTATTTCGATTATGGATTTTCGATGCAAATGTTCGGCAACGATTGTTTCGTCATTTCGGTGAAGAAAGGCAGCGACGCGGAGAAACAGGGTTTGAAGGTCGGCGATCAAATTACGAGGATCGGTAAATTTAAACCGAACCGCAGTGACCTTTGGAAAATCATATATGTTGTCTACAAGCTCGACCCGTCTGATACGATCGATCTCTCGTTGACGACGCTCGACGGCTCGCAGCAGATAATCACCATCAAAGCTAAAACGATGACGCAGAAGGAGCGGCGCGAAGAGTTGAAGAAAAGAAAAGGTGAAGAGAAATTTAAGCCGTTCAGGTGTCAGGAAGTCGATTCAAGAGTGATCGCCTGCAAATTGTATTCGTTCGTCGTTGAGAAAAATGATATCGATAAGATGATCACCCAGATAAAGAATTATCAGAAAATGATTCTCGATCTGCGGGGTAACGGCGGCGGTTTGGTTTCGATCGAAGAATATTTGCTCGGTCATTTTTTCGAGCGCGACCTGAAGATCGCCAATATCATCACAAGGGATAAAACCGAGGAGCGTTTTGCGAAAACGCGCGGCGACCGCGTATTCAAGGGTGAGCTCGTGGTTTTGATTGACAGCCGTTCGGCTTCTGCCGCCGAAATGACTGCGCGGGTTTTGCAGCTTGAAAATCGCGCAAAAATCGTCGGCGATATCAGCAGCGGCGCTGTTATGACGAGCTACAACCTGGGTTTGTTCAGTCCGGCGAGTGCTCTTGCCGACATTGTTATTTCGCCCCTCGGAATGAGCGTGACGGTTGCCGATGTTGTAATGCGCGACGGAAGCCGTTTGGAAAAAGTCGGCGTGATTCCCGATTTTCTCGCGGTGCCCACGTCTATGGCGCTGAATAAAAAACTGGATGCGGTGCTCGCCTATGCAGCAACAATGCTCGGAGCGGAGCTGACGCCTGAAAAAGCGGGTGAATTTTATTTCATAACGCAAAAGGACATTGACGAAGACGCCAGCGCTGATGACGACCAATGATTTTGCGCCCGGATGCTTGACACCTACCCGTCAAAACCGCATCATGAAATTTACTTTTCGTGGTGAGTTATAGCGACTTGCGACCACGTAAAATAAACTGCTAAACAGCGAAAAGAGAGAATTTCAAAAAAGTCTCGCTGTTTTGGCGAGATTTTTCTTTTATGAAAGACTTTCGCGAAATTTTAGAATCCGACGGTGTTTATGTTTTCGATGGCGCGGTCGGAACGCGCTTTTACGACAAGGGCATCTATATCAATCGCTCTTACGACGAATTGAATTTGACCCAGCCCGATCTCGTCCGCGAGGTTCACGCCGAATATGTGAAAGCCGGCGCGGACATAATTGAGACGAACACGTTCGGCGCGACGCGCCACAAGCTTCAGCACCACAGTCTCGAAAACAGATTAAAAGAAATAAACGTTGCCGGCGTCCGCATTGCGCGTGAAGCTGCGGGCGACGACGTTTTTGTCGCCGGCGCGATCGGACCGCTGGAGCTGCGCATCGAGCCATTTGGTCCGACGTCGTTCGATGAAGCAAAAGAAATGTTCAAAGAACAGGCGGAAGCACTGCTCGAAGGCGGCATCGATCTGTTTGTTCTCGAGACTTTTTCGGATATTTCCGAGATCGAGCAAGCGATAAATGCGGTGCGCGAAGTTTGCGATCTGCCGATCTTCGCGCAGATGACGATAACGACTGAAGGCAAAACCGTTTTTGGTGTTACGCCGGAACTTTTCACGCAAAAGCTCGACGAGCTCGGCGCGGACGTTATCGGGTTGAACTGCGGCGTCGGTCCGACGCACATTTTGACAACGCTTGAAAAAATGCGTCTTGCAACGACGAAAAAACTTTCCGCGCAGCCGAATGCGGGTTTGCCGCGCGACGTTCAGGGGCGGCAGTTTTATATGTCATCGCCGGAATATATGTCAAAATTCGCGAAGCGCTTTATCAAAGCGGGCGCGAAGTTCGTCGGCGGGTGCTGCGGCACAACGCCAAAACATACAAAGCTAATGGCGGACGCGGTTCGGGCGATCTCGCCCAGAGCGGCGAAAACAAAAGCGGCGGCAGCAATTCCGGCGATAGTCATGGATCTGACACCGCCGGATATTCAGGTCGTTCCGGCGGAAGAGCGTTCAAAATGGGCGCGAAAAGTTGCTCGCGGCGAATTTGTAACTTCGGTTGAAGTTTTGCCGCCGAAAGGTGTCGACGCCACGAAAACGCTCGAAGCGATAAGACTGCTTGTCGATGCAGGCGTGGATGCGGTAAATATTCCGGACGGACCGCGCGCGCAAACTCGTATGTCGGCGCAGGCAACGGCAATTCTCGTTGAGCAACAAGTCGGAATCGAAGCCGTTTTGCATTACTGCTGCCGTGACCGCAATTTGCTTGGAATGATGTCAGATCTGCTCGGCGCGGCGGCGCTTGGGCTTCGCAATCTTTTGATCATCACCGGCGATCCTCCGAAAATGGGACCGTTTCCCGACGCAACCGCCGTTTTCGACATCGATTCGATCGGTTTGACAAATATGGTCAACAAGCTCAATCACGGGCTCGATCTTGGCAATAATCCGATCGGGCAGCCGACCGCTTTTTCGATCGGCGTCGGTGTAAATCCGGGCGCGATAAATCTGGAAGAAGAAATTCGCCGTTTTGAATGGAAGGTCGAAGCCGGCGCGGAATATGCGATAACACAGCCGGTTTACGATACAACGCAGCTAAAAGACTTTCTCAAAAAGATCGAGCATGTCCGCATCCCGATCGTTGCCGGAATCTTCCCGCTGGTTTCGCTCCGCAACGCCGAATTTATGCAAAACGAAGTTCCCGGCATTGTCGTTACGTCCGACGTCCTCAAAAGAATGCGCAAAGCGAGCGACATTTCAAAAGAAGCCGCCCGCGAGGAAGGCATAAATATCGCGCGGGAATCGCTTGTCGAAGTCCGCGAACTGATTCAGGGTGTGCAGGTCTCGGCTCCGTTCGGCAACGTGAAATACGCGCTTCAGGTTTTTGACGTGCTGGACGAATTCAAAAGCCGCGCGACTTCACTTTCCGAACCTGCGGGCTAATCCTGCGCTTCAAAATCCGATCTTTATCGAAATTCGTTCATTTACCCGCGCCGGCTGATTGAGATTTCTTAAAATTTTCCTTTTCGGCTTCCATTTCCGCGCCGAGTTCTTTCAAAACAGCTTCGTCGAAGATTTTTTCGATCTTCGGGAACATCTCGCCTTCTTCTTCCTGAACGTGATGCGTGATGCTTTCCATCAGAACTTTTATTTTCGGCTCGAATGCGTCGCTGTCATCGACAAGTTCGCTAATTTCCCGAAGCAGTTCCTTCGCCACGTAATGTTCTTGAAAGCCTTCCGCTATGATGTCTTCGAGCTCTTTTTCTTCTTTCATTTTCGGATAAAAGATCGTCTCTTCAATATGCGTGTGGACGTCGAGTTCCGCCTTTATTTCTGCAAAAAGCGCCTTGTGTTCGTCGTCTTCGGTTGCCTTCACTCGTCCAAATAGATGTTCTACTTTTCGATGATCTGCTTTTAAGAGTTCTATTGCGTTCATAATGTCTCCCTCGTATTTTTTTGGATGTATTTGATACATTCGTCGTCAGGATTCTTATGAATCGCAATCGGTGTGCCAACTAATGGAGCACGCTCCGGTTACGCTATCAACACGATCTTGCCGAAGGCTTTTTGTTCGATAACGGCGTGATGCGCTTCGGCGGCTTCTGCGAGCGGGAATGTTTTTCCGACGACCGGTTTTAAAAACCCGCGGCTTAAACCGCCGTAAATTGCGGCGTGAATTTCGTTCATCTCCGAGTTGGGCGCGTTAAAAAGCGCCATTCCAAAAACGGCGGCGTCTTTGCCCATTATGGCGCGCGGATTGAATTCCAGCGAGCCGCGATTTCCAATGATCGCGACGCGTCCGAACATTGCGAGGATCTCAAAATCTTTCTGAAGATTTACGTTTGCGAGCATTTCAAGAATAATATTGACACCTTTGCCGTCCGTGACCGCGGCGATCTCTTCGAAATAGGATTTGTCGGAATGATCAAAAACAAAATCCGCGCCCTGTTCTTTAACCAATGCGATTCCTTCTTCCGAACTCGCGGTGCCGATGACTTTCAGTCCCGCATTTTTCGCCCATTGAACCGCAGCGATACCGACGCCGCCCGACGCGCCGTGAACAAGCACCGTTTCGTCCGGTTTCCCTTTCGCTTTTTGAAACAATGCGCGAAAAGCAGTCGCGTACGGAACGAAAACGCCCGCGCCCTGCTCAAAAGAAACATTTTCCGGTAAAAGGTGAACCTGATCATCCTCGCACAATGCAAATTCGGCATAAACTCCCGAAACCGAACCCGCGGTAAAAACGCGATCACCCGTTTTTAATTTTGTGACATTTTTGCCGACCGCTTCGACGATTCCCGCCGCATCTTTGCCCGGAGTGAATGGCAGATCGGGCTTTTGTGCGTACATTCCGGCGCGAACATATGTGTCAACCGGGTTTACGCCCGCTGCTTTGACACGAACCAGAACCTGAGAATCTCCGACTTCGGGTGTCGGAATATCCTCGAATTTCATAACTTCCGGTTCGCCGAATTTTTTTACGATGATTGCTTTCATAGGATAGCGATGAGCTACAAGCGGCGAGGGACGAGTTGAAGAAACTTTTCTTCGCTCGTCCCATGTCCCTTGTCACTCGTTCCTCAAATCAAACATATTGATTGATCAATTCCGCTAGCTTTTCGCGGCTGATATTGCCGCCGACGTAGCGTTCCTGTTCCTGCCCGTTCTTAAACAGGATGAGCGTCGGAATTCCGCGAATGCCGTAACGCTGCGGCGTGTTGATATTGTTGTCAACATCCATTTTTACTACGTTTGCCTTGCCGTCAAACTCCTCCGCAACCGCTTCGATCGTCGGCGCTATCGCGCGGCAAGGTCCGCACCATTCTGCCCAAAAATCGACGAGCGTCGGTTTGTCAGACTTCAAAACATCCGTTTCAAAATTTGTGTCTGTAACTGCTTTTGTAAAATTTCCCATAGTTATTATCTCCTTAAAAAAATCAAATTATTACACGCCGGCAATTTCGTCGATATCGAAACGCCGAAAAATATTTAGAAATATCTTAGCCTCTTGCCAAAGTTGCCTGCAAGTTGATCGTCGTCCCGGCGAGCGCTTTCGAAACGGGACAATTTTCCTTCGCTCCGTTTGCGATCTCCTGAAATGTTGCGTCGTCGATCTCCGGAATCTCCGCATCGGTCGTCAAATCAATTTGCGTTATCGAAAAACCATCGCCGACTTTTTCAAATTGCACCGCGGCTTTGGTTTTTATCGACTCGGGTTTGAATCCCTGACGCCCGAGAGCGGCTGAAAGCGCCATCGAAAAACATCCTGCATGCGCCGCGCCGATAAGCTCTTCCGGGTTTGTTCCCGTTCCGTCTTCCATTCGCGATTTGAACGAGTACGCGCCCTCAAAAGCGCCGCTTCCCAAGCGCATCGTTCCGTTTCCTTCCAATATCGAGCCGTTCCATTCGGCTTCTGCATTTCTAGTTGCCATTCTTTTTTCCTCCAATTTCCTATTTTCAATTCATCAAGTTCTAAAAATCATTTTCGAGCACGATCCTGTAACGCGCTTTGCCGCCTTCGAGATGTTCGAAAGCTTCATTGATCTCCGACATCTTAAAATTTTCCGTCACGGTTTCGATATTGTGCCGTGCGCAAAAATCGAGCATTTTTGAAACGACCGTCGGGCTTCCCGTCGCCGTTCCGGTAACGCTTTTTTGATTCATTATAAGCTGAAACGAAATGATCGGGATCGGTTCCATAACCGCGCCGACAACGTGCAGCTTGCCTCTCGGCGAGAGCGCGTTCATATACAATTCCCAATTCAGCGGCTGATTCGCCGTCGTCAAGATCATGTCGAATTTCCCAACGAGTTTCTCAAGTTCCGCGGCGCTTCGTGTATCAACGATCGCGTCCGCGCCGAGTTTTTTCGCTTCATCGGCTTTTGAAGCCGAAGTGGAAAACGCTGTAACTTCGCAGCCCCATTTGTCTGCAAATTGCAGCGCCAGATGACCAAGTCCGCCGATGCCGACAATGCCGACTTTATCCGTCGGTTTGATATCATTTTGCACGAACGGATTAAAAACCGTAATTCCGCCGCAAAATAGCGGTCCGGCTTTTGAAGCGTCGAGCGCTTCCGGTATTTTTATCGCCCACGCCCAATGGCATCGAACGCGATCTGCAAACCCGCCGTGATGCTCGACGATCGTTCCGATCAAATTCGGGCAGTTTATCTGAAATCCCGAAAGACATTGGTCGCAATGCATACAAGTTTCGGCGTTCCAGCCGAGACCGACCGTGTCGCCGATCTTTACACTTTTTACATTTTCGCCGACCGCAACGATCTCGCCGACGGCTTCGTGACCGCCGACAAACGGATAAACCGTCATTCCCCAGTCGTTGTTCAGCATTGAAAGATCAGAATGACATATTCCGCAATGCGAAACTTTTATTTCGACTTCTTCGCTGCCGAGCTCGCCTGCATCGAATTCAAACGGCTCAAATTTCCCTTTCGGCTCATGCGCCGCGTATGCTTTTATTTTTTCTCCCACTAATTCCTCCTTTTTTTTTAATTTCTACATCAATTCAGCCGGATTTTTGTTTATATTATCCGCCGAACGTTTTATCATCGTCTTCAAAATATTTTCGTCCACATCGCTTAATCTTTTGACATAAAGACAGCCTTTTCCGGTTTTGTGCTTGCCCAATTTTGGTAAGAGATCTGCGGCGCGCTTTCCTATTATTCCGTAAAGAACGATGTTTGCCTTTCGCGGCGAGAATCCGATCTTCATCCAATCCAGCTCGCGCCCGGTCGAATATTTCACGATGCGCGTGCCGAAACCCATGATGCTTTCTCCCCACATTTTCGGATCGTCGCCGGTAGCGTTTGTCATCCATTCCGCGATCTTTTTGCAATCTGCGCGCTTTTGTTCATCATCAACTTCGCTGAGAAAATCCTCAACACTCGCATCGTTTTGCTTTGTCTTTAGCTCAGCCATTTATTCACGCTCCTTTCTTATCAACATCAAACCGTCGCGCACCGCAAGCAAAATATTCGAGACATGATCATCCGATTGAATTTTTTGATTGAAAGCGTGCAAAGCCTTTGTATTTTCATCTTCATTCGCCGCGTTCAAAACTCGCCCGCTCCAAAGGACATTGTCCGCCAAAATAATTCCACCGACTCTCAATTTCGGAAAGATCAGATCGAAATAATTTGAATAATTCGGCTTGTCAGCATCGATAAAAACAAGGTCGAACGTTTCGTCGAGCACCGGAATTATCTGTGTCGCATCGCCAATAAACGCGTCAATTCTGCTGTAAAAAGGCGTCATTGCCCAAAATTCTTTTGCAATTGCGTTCGTTTCTTCATCTACGTCGAGGGTTATTATTCTGCCATCGTCCGGCAAACCTTCCGCCATGCAAAGCGCGGAATACCCCATGTAAGTTCCGATCTCCAAAATTCGCCTCGGCGCGAGAATTTTGCTGAACATCGAAAGCAAGCGACCTTGATAAAATCCCGAAAGCATAGACTTGTCTTCTCGCTCGCCGAAAGTTTTTCGCCGCAATTCGCGAAGAATTTCATTCTCTTCCGATGTGAAATTTTCCGCGTAATTCTGTATTTCCGTTTCGATCATTTGAATCATAATTCTAAAGTTTCGGAGCTATCTTTTCGACCATCTCCGCCGAAGTCATCACCGGAAAATATTCGAAATCGACGATGTCGTTCCATTTTGCGATCCATTCGTCCAGAAGTTTCACATCGTCCGTTTCCATTACCTGAAAACATCTGCGCATATCCGAATCTATCCAGCTTGCGACATAACTCAAACCTTCCGGCATCATCCGCCCTTTTTCGCGAAATCGCCTGTAGATCGGCAAAGGATCGTCATTCTTAAAATATTCGAGCACCATGTACTGCATATTCAAATCTTGATCACGATCTTACCGAAATGCGCGCCGCTTTCCATATATTTCAGCGCTTCTTTTGCTTCGCCGAATTCGAAAACTTTGTCGATCACGGGTTTCAGATGATTGTGCAAACAAAGCATTTGATTCATCTGTTCAAACATCTGACGCGAGCCGACAAAAATTCCGTGCATTTTTACCGATTTCGCGAAGATCAAATTCGGATTGAACTCGCCCGCGCCAGCCAAAACACCAATAACGGCTATATGCCCGCCCATTTTCACGGATTTCAAGGAACGCTGCATCGTGCCCGCGCCGCCGACTTCGATAATATGATCTACGCCCCGATTTTCCGTGAGTTCCAAAACGACTTTGTCCCAATTTTCGTGTTTTTTATAATTTATCAGATCATTAGCGCCTAATTGTTCTGCCTTTTGCAGTTTCTCGTCGCTCGATGAAGTAATGATCGTTCGCTCGCAGTAAACGGAAGCAAATTGCAGCGCAAAGATCGAAACGCCGCCGGTGCCCTGGAGCAAAACCGAATCGTTTTGCTTCAGCCCGCCCGAGACGAAAAGCGCATGATAAGCCGTCACCGCCGCACACGGAAGAGTCGCCGCTTCTTCATACGAAAGGTGATCCGCAATTCGAACCAAGCCGTTTTCGTCGAACACCCCGAACTCGCGCAAGCATCCGTCCAGATCGCCGCCGAGCGCAGTGCGCGCGTTTTCATTCGTGACCTCGCCGTCGGTCCAGCCTTGCATAAAGATCGGGCAAACGCGATCGCCGGCTTTCCATTTTGAAACGTTTTCGCCAACCGCCGCGACTTCGCCCGCGCCGTCTGAAAACGGCACAAGGGGAAGTTTCAGCTTGGGATTGTACGCGCCTTTCACCATCAAAAGATCGCGATAATTCAAAGACGCGGCACGAAATCTTACCAAAATTTCGCCGGCTTTCGGCGTCGGTTCATCGCGCTCGACAAGATCAAGATTTTCTATCCCGAATTCCTTGATTTGATAAACTTTCATTTCTTCCGCGGGCTCTTTAGATTCAGTCGGATAACGACGTCGTCACGAATCAAGTCATCCGTTTTTCCCGCATAAACAATACCGAAATCTTTTCTGTTGACAGAAAATTCCGCTTCGACCGACACGTCCGCATCGCCGACCGAAATTTTCGCCGGAAACGTTATCGATTTTGTTTGTCCGTGTAGATTCAGATCGCCCGTAACCGTATAATTTCCAGCACCTTTGGCGGCGTCGGCAACGATCTTTGTCGAGGTAAAACTCGCTTTCGGAAATTTTTCGATGTCGAAAAAATCCGGCGTTTGCAGATGCTTCGTCAAACCGTCAGCGTCCGTGTAAACCGACTTCATATCGATCTCGACCGAAACGCCGCTATCTTCCGGCTTTTCATTTACCAGATCGATCGTTCCCGTGAACGCCTTAAATCCGCCGTCGTGTTTGCCGGTTACCTTCGATCCGGTAAATTCAACTTTCGAATTTTCCGCCGTTAACGGCAGTGCCGTTCCTTTGGCTTCCGACTTCGTCGACCCGTCCGTATTTACGTCTTGCGAGTTGGTCGAATTTGTCGTCGTCGCCTTTGGTTTGTTCGCCGCCGGGTCTTCGCAAGCCGCAAGAACTACTGATAATGCTAAAATTCCCAATCCAAGTTTTGTCATGTTTCGATTCTCCTAATTTTTTTTAATTTCGAGATCGCGCTTAAACAGGCGCAGTCGTCTCGCGCTCGACGATCTCGATGACGTCGCGCAGCGTATATTTTGAAAGTTTTTCTTCGATCGCGCCGTCAATTTCCCGCTGAAGTTTCTCCAAAAAGACGGGAATATTTTTTCCAATAAAGCAATTTTGATCGGGAGTTTTGGGATGGAGCGAAAAAATCTCGCCTTTTGAAACGGCGCGATAAACTTCAAGCAGTCTGATCTCTTCGGGTTTGCGCGTCAGACACGAGCCGCCGCACATTCCCGTCTGCGAAACGACCAAGCCGTTTTCATACAAGGTTGGTAGCAAACGGCGAATCACAACCGGATTTGTATTCACGCTTTTCGCGATGTGATCCGATTTGATGCGCTCGTCGCAGCTTTTGGCAAGCATCGCCAAAATATGAACCGCGATCGCAAACTGACTATTCGCTGCCATAACTGTAACAAGTATAGTTACAAACAGAATTGGAGTCAAGCGATCCGTTTTGGCTCGTCAGAATCTTCTTCCTCGATGGGCGGACTGTTTACGTCCGGCGGTTCTTCGATCGGTACGGGCTGCGGTTCCGTGTCCGGCGGAACCGGAATTCCATCATTCGGTTGCTCGATATTGCTGCCGTTTCGTTCGCCCGCTTCGGGATTTTCAATGTCGCCGCCTTCGGGGATTTGTTCCACGCCGGAATGATTTCCAAGATCTTCATCGGTCTCGGTCGAATTTACGTCGGGATTTGGAATATTTTGTACATCTTGCATAGTTTTCGTTTTCTCCTATTCGAAAAACGAAACAGCAAGATTTGTGCCTGCTCAAAAGTGTATCGAATCCGCGCAATATTAATCGTTCACCATCTCGCGCAGTTCGAGCAGCGATTCATCCGCGATGATTCGAAAAATTCGGACTCGTCTGTCATTTGGAAATGCTCGCGCCGTCAGCGCGTCGCAAATTATCATCGCCGTATTTTTTAAGCCTTTTTGCCAATTTTCTTCAACGGTAGAGCGCAAAATTATTGAATCGCTCTCGACGTTTGCCGCGGTCAAGATCGTTTTCGCCAGAAACAGAAATTTGTCCCAGCCCGAAACGACCGCGATCAGATCGTCCGGCGAAGGGCGAGTTTCGCCGATCATCGAATCCGGCACGGAACGCGTTTTCAAGTAAATGCAGGTTTTATCGGGCGGCAAAACGCCTTGGATCTTCGGCATTTCATCGACCATCGCGGCAAAAACGGCATTTTCGCGTCGATGTTCGATGCTAAATTCTTCAAAACTCGTCAGCTCGACCGGAAAATCAATCGTTTGTCCGATCTCTTCAACAAGAATTTCGCCAAGGTTTTTATCGGTTTCGACCACAAAAACCTTCTCAGGCGGCTGAACCGAGAACCATTTTCGAAGATGTTTTTGTATCTCGGCAGCAGAAAAGCCGCGCGTTCGAGCGGACCGGAAAAATTCCGCGATCAGGCGATCGAGAGTGAAATCACCACTTTCTATCGGTTTATTTTCGCAAACGAAAAAGCCGCTGCCTTGTTTGAATTCGATCAGACCTTGCTCGGAAAGTTTTTGATACGCCGAGCTTACAGTGTTTGAATGAACTTTAAATCGCCGCGCGATCTCGTTTGTGCTCGGCAAGCGCTCGCCCGTTTTTAGATCGCCGCTCATAATTCCGAGCGTGATCTGCGTCACGATCTGCTCGCGAATTGGAATTTCGGAATTTTTTGAAAGCCAAATTTTCACAAGAAACCTACAGGGATGAAAGGATAAAAGGGATATTAATTTTTCAGAACATCCATTAAATTCTGTCCTTCTAAAAAACGATTGTTGAGTCGTCGATATTCAAGTTTAGACTTGCCGAAGTTAATAATTAAACCTACCTCGATCCCCGTCGTTTTCAGATAATTCAATAACTGGGCAAAATGTTCGTTAGAAAAGTTGTTCACAGCTTTTAATTCGACTAAAACTTTTTGTTCCACTACGAGATCCGCGAAAAAATCACCCACGATCATGCCGCGAAATTTAACTTTTAGCGAGATCTGTGACTCAACATGCATGCCTTTTTGCTGTAAAGCAATAACGAGTGCGTTTTGATAGACCGATTCGAGGAAACCGATGCCGAGTTCATTGCTGACTTCAAAACTCGCCTCCAATATTTTTCCCGTCAGATCTTCGTAAAGCATTTAATATTTCTCAACCTTTTAAAATATCCTTTCCATCTCCTTTATCCCTGTTAATTAGTCTTCCAACGCATCTCGCAAAGCACCGTCAAGATTTTCAATTTCAAACTCAAAACCCGCATCGTGCAATTTTTTTGGCAACACGCGCTGACCTTCAAGCAGCAGCCGTTCGCCCATTTCGCCAAAAATCAACTTTATTGCAAATTCCGGAACGGTTAGAAATGTCGGTCGATTTAGAACTTTCCCGAGCGTTTTTGTAAATTCCGCGTTTGTGACGGGATTCGGAGCGGTTGCGTTTATCGCGCCGGTGAGATTTTCGTTTTCGAGTGCGAAATGGAAAATTCGAACCAGATCGTCGATCGCGATCCAACTCATCCATTGTTTTCCGCTTCCGATCTTGCCGCCGACGCCCAACTTGAATGGCGTGACCATTTTTCCGAGCGCGCCGCCTTTTTTTGTCAAAACGATCCCGGTTCTAACCCAAACCACACGCGCGCCAAAATCCTTTGCCTTCGCGCTTTCGGCTTCCCATTCAACGCACATTTCCGGTAAAAAACCTTCGCCCGGCGCGCTTGTCTCGTCAACTGCTTCGTCTTTTCTATCTCCGTAAAAACCAATTGCCGACGCGGAAATAAAAACGCGCGGCGGATTTTTTGTCTTTTTAAAAGCATCGACAAGCGTTCTGGTTCCAACGACACGGCTCATCCGAATTCGTCTTCTCTTTTCTTCCGTCCAGCTTCCCGTCGCGACATTTTCGCCTACCAAATGGACGACCGCGTCAAAACCTTCAAGTTTGAGAAGTTCGCTTTCCGAAAATCCTTTTTCCGCGTCCCATTGAATATCGTTCGCATCTTTTGGGGCGCTTCTTGAAAGCTTCCAAATTTCATGAGCTTTGGCTTCGAGCGTCGGTATCAATTCGCCGGCGATCAAACCACTTGCGCCTGTGACAAGAATCTTCATAAGTCAATGTCGGTGCCATCTGCGATAGCGGACGGTTTAAGTCTAGTCCGAATTGGGCAGATCGTCGCTTTTGCCCTGCAGATCGCGCCGGATAAATTTCACCATTTTTTTAATTTCTTCGTCGGTCAGTTGGTTTTGAAACGCGGGCATCGGCAGTTTGCCGTGCTCGATCTGCTGCCGGATTTCTTCTTCCGATTTTTTTGCCGCTTCGCCGTAACGCAGAGAAGGAATGAGTTTGCCGTCGATCTCTTTGCCGTTTGCCTCGACGCCATGGCAGATCGCGCAGTTTTGTCGATAAAGCGAAGCTTCGTAAGATTTGCTTTCGGCGATAACAAACTCGCGCCGCGTCGCTTTGCCGCTCGAACAAGCGGAAATTACATTAGCTGCGAAAAGAACAAAAACAACGGCGATCTTCAAAAACTTCCGGTTGGACATCATTTATACACGAGCAAGTCACTCTTACACACGAGCAGGTTACTCTTACACACTCGCGGTTGACAGTTACACACGAGCAGGTTACTCATACACACGAGCTAATAGTTTTTACACACTAGCGGTTGACAGTTACACACGAGCAGTTGACACACGCACACTCGCAGTTGACAGACACATAGACGCGATTGACACGCACACACGAACGGCTGACAGACACACAATCGAAATTTCCTCTTACACACGTGCAGGTGACAGACACACCCTCGCAGTTTTCTGTTTTTACTTTTCACTTATCACTTTTCACTTTTCACTTACTGTATCGCGCCTTCGATCGGGCTTGATGCGGACGCGTATAAACGCTTCGGCATTCGTCCGGAAAGATATGCGAGGCGTCCGGCTTGAACGGCGAGTTTCATTGCTTCCGCCATCTGCGCCGCGTCTTTTGCCTCGGCAATCGCCGTGTTCATCAAAATTGCGTCCGCGCCGAGTTCCATTGCGATCGCCGCATCAGACGGAACGCCGACACCGGCATCGACGATGATCGTCGCGTCGGGCAATTGCTCGCGCATAATTCGCAAATTCGCCGGATTTTGCACGCCGAGACCGGAACCGATCGGCGCGGCGAGCGGCATCACCGCCGGACAGCCGATATCGAGAAGCTTTCGCGCCATGATGAGATCGTCGGAAAAATACGGCAAAACGATAAAGCCTTCTTTTACGAGAACTTTTGCCGCTTCGAGTGTTTGTTCGTTGTCCGGCAAAAGCGTTACCTGATCGCCGATAACTTCGAGCTTCAACCAGTCGGTTTCGAGCGCTTCACGCGCAAGACGCGCCGTTCTGATCGCGTGTTCCGCGTCGTAACAGCCCGCAGTATTCGGCAGAATTTGCATTTCGGGTGAAAGATGATCGAGAAAAGATTCTGTTTTGCGATCGAGCGGAACGCGATTCACCGCGACCGTCACCATTTCTGCGCCCGAAGCCTTGTGCGCCGCCTGCATTTCCGCGAACGAGCGATACTTTCCCGTACCGATGATCAGGCGCGATGTAAAAGCTTTTCCGGCTAAATTAAATAAATCTGACATATAGTGCAAAGTATGATTTGAATTTACAACAGAAACTAAACAAAAAGAAAATGCGGATTGAAATCTCAATCCGCAACCTTGCACTGTGCACTTTGCACTTTGAACTAATTTATCCGCCGCCGACAAAATGGATGACTTCGAGTTCGTCTCCTTCGACGACTTTTGTATTTTCCCAGGCTTTTTTTGGAACAACTTCCTTGTTGAGTTCGACCGCGATTCGCCGCTCCGGAAGCGAAAAATGTTTGAGAAGTTCAAGTAAATTCACTTCGCTTGAGATTTCCTTTTTTTCGCCATTGACAGTGATCTGCATTTTATCGTTGCGTAATAACCCTTCGGACTTCGGTTTCTTCGCCCTGACTCATCGCGCGAACCAGCACTGCCGCGCGTCCCGATTTGAATTGCGGCAATTGAAGGTGAACTACGGCAATTCCATTACTATCGGTTTTCGCGTGAAAGATCAATGGGCGGAAACTGGAACCTAGAATTTTTACGAGCACGTGCGCGCCGTCCAAACCTTGCTCGGAATTTCCGCGGCGAACGAGTATGCTCATCGTTTTCCGCTCGCCGCTTCTGAACGTATCTTCATTCGGTAATTCGATCCTGAGCCGGTCGTCGCTCGTTTCGGTCTTTGCGATTTCCGCGACGATTTCGACCGCCTCAGCCGGCAGGATCATTTCTTCTTCAACGATTCGAACTTCTTCAATGATCGGCTCTTCGACAATATCGATCGGAATATCCCAGACCTTTTCATCTTTTGGCTTTGGAGCATCCGCACACGGTTTCGCATCGGTCGGAAGCGGAGGCATTTCGGGCTCTTTTGGTGGTTCGACCAGTTCTTGCTTTTCTTCGAGAAACTGCGGAAGTGGAATTTCTTCCTTTTTCGGTTCGGCGGGCGATCTGACTTCTTTATGAGCGACAAGTCCTTTTTGCTTGAGCTGCGATTCCTTCATCGACATTCGCTTCAGATCGTCGATGCGTCCGGCGCGAATCGCGGCGCAGATCAGCGTATGTTGTTTTGAAAGCCGGTCAGCAAGAATTTTTTCGTCAAAGCCTTCGAGTATTAGGTCGTCGTACGGAGAGCGTTTGCTAGCCAAAATCGTGCCGCGATCATAAACCAAGGAAAGAATAAGCGGCGTGTCGACACCTTTATCCTCGGTTTGCACGTGATACGTCACTCCTTGAAATTCGATGTCAGTATTGAAACCTGTAATCACAGCTTTTTAAAAAATCGGCGAGAAAAGAGCGACAAAATTTAGACCTTTGATTGCCATTAATGAAATTAACATAGCGTTTATTGACGGTCAATCAATAAACGGGAGCGCGCAAAGCTAAAATCGGAACGAATCGAAGCCATTGATTTTACGACTTTTTGCGTCGCCGACACGCCAAACTTTGCGAACTCTTGACTCTATTTAGCGCTTCCCTTACGATTGAACTTGTGCTTTTATTCTCAAACTTGTCGGGCGTTTAATGTCGGATTTGTTTTACGCTTCAAGAGAAGCGAAAATATAGCTTATGTCGGAATTTGACTTATTTGATTACGCGCCGATCGCCATCATGTTTTTGGTCGCAATAGGTTTTGCCGCCAGCCAGATTTTGGTGACGCAATTGATCGGACCGAGAAAGCGGACGGCGACGAAATTAATGCCGTATGAATGCGGAAAAGATCCGGTCGGCTCGGCGCGCGAGCGATTTTCGATCAAATTTTATACGGTAGCGGTGATTTTTTTGCTTTTCGACATCGAAGTGCTGTTCATTATCCCATTTGCGGTGGCGTTTAAGAATTTGTTGGCGTGGGAAGAATCGTCAGCGATTGCCTACGGGACGATCGCCTTGGTTGAAATTCTGGTTTTTATCACAACGCTCGTGGTCGGATACATTTACGTTTGGAAAAAAGGGACATTTGACTGGGGTTTGCAGGCTCGCGCCGAAGCCCGAGCCGAAGCTAAGGCAATGCAGGCGGAAAAGAAAAAGCGATTCCAGGAATTAAAACGCGCTGCATAAACGAGGTTAAAAATGGGACTTGAAAATACATTATTTGAATCGCTGCCGGATGTTATTACCGCAAAGCTTGACGCAGTCGTCAACTGGGCAAGGAAGTCATCATTGTGGCCGGCTACGTTCGGATTGGCTTGCTGCGCAATCGAGATGATGAATACCGTAAGCTCGCGAAACGATCTGTCCCGATTCGGCGCGGAGACATTTCGTGCATCTCCGCGACAGGCTGACGTAATGATCGTTTCGGGCAGAGTTTCGCGGAAAATGGCACCGGTTTTGCGGCGGATTTACGATCAAATGCCCGAGCCGAAATGGGTTATCTCGATGGGCGCGTGCGCCACTTCCGGTGGTGTTTTCGATAATTACGCGATCGTGCAGGGCGTCGATAAGATCGTTCCGGTAGATGTGTACGTTCCGGGATGTCCGCCGCGACCTGAAATGCTTGTTCACGCGATCATGATGCTTCAGGAAAAGGTGATGAAAGAATCGGTTAGAGACCGCCGCGACACATACGAGGAAGAATCGCGACAATCGATCGTGCCGGGAACTTTGCCGGTTACGGAAGGGACGGCGTTGGAGGAATTTGCAAAGACTCAACCCACGAAACCTTACACGATTCCGTCGCGTCATGAGAAAAGACGTTCATCATGAAGTTTTTGAGCGGTGAAATTTACCAAGAAAATTCGCCGCTTTTCAATTAGAAATTATGGCAGACACAAAAGTTTTGCTTAAATTTGTCGAAAAGCTTAAGGCAAAAAATGCGGATTGGATTTCCAATGTCACAGATTCGCTCGGCGAAGTTACGGTCACCGTTCCGCGTGAGTCGATTATTGATGTTTGCAACTTTTTGAAGAATAAACACGATTTTAACTTACTCGCCGATCTTTGCGGTGCGGATCGCGGTCCCGAAGAAGATCCGCGTTTTGAGGTCAATTATCATCTGTTTTCGACCAAGCATCACAATCGACTTCGACTGAAAGTTCTTCTGAGCGAAGACGAGCCGAATGTCGAAACCGTCACCAGCATTTGGAAAACGGCTGATTGGCACGAGCGCGAAACTTATGATCTGTTGGGCGTGGTTTTTGACAATCACCCCGATTTGAGAAGAATTCTTTTACCGTCCGATTTTGACGGTCACGCGCTGCGCAAAGATTATCCTTTGCGCGGATATGAGCCGTATAGCTTAAGTTAGAAAATAGTGAATAGTAAATCGTAAATAGATTTTTATTTTTTCTATTCGCGATTCACGATTCACGATTCACTAGGATATGAACGTTGCAGTAGAAAATTTGCAAGACCAAGCTGAACTATTGGATCCTTCGATGGAGTCGCAAATGACGCTCTCGATGGGACCGCAGCATCCTTCTACGCACGGCGTTTTGCGGCTCGATCTGCGGCTCGACGGCGAGCTTGTTATAAAGGCAATTCCCGACATCGGCTATCTTCACACGGGAATGGAAAAGCTGTTTGAATACAAAAAATATCAGCAAGGCATCGTCATCACGGATCGAATGGATTATCTTAATCCGCTCGGAAACAATCTCGTTTATGTAATGGCGGCGGAAAAACTTTTGGATTTGGAAATTCCTGAAAGAGCAAAGGTCATTCGCGTAATGTTTTGCGAACTGCAGCGCATTGCATCGCACTTGGTTTGGCTCGGAACGCACGCGCTCGACCTCGGCGCGATGTCGGCTTTCTTTTATGCTTTTCGCCAGCGCGAAAAGATCTTAAATTTGATCGAAGCCGCGAGCGGCGGACGAATGACGCCGAGCGATGTTCGCATCGGCGGTTTGATGATGGATCTGCCCGCCGGCTTTGAACGCCGCGTCAATCAATTTCTCGATGATTTTCCCGCCGCGCTCGATATGCTCGACACGCTCGTTACGGGAAACACAATTTGGCACAGCCGAACTCAGGGAATCGGCTTGATCTCCGCGGAAGACGCGATCGATTGGGGATTGACCGGACCGTGTCTGCGCGGCAGCGGCGTTGATCTCGACCTGCGGCGCGACAATCCTTACACGGGTTACGAAACCTACGATTTTGAGGTTTGCGTAGAGCACGACTGCGACGTTTGGGCGAGATTTAAGGTTCGGATGCGCGAGATGCGCGAATCATGGAAGATCGTCAGGCAAGCCGTCGCGCGTTTGAAACCGGGACCGACAAAAGCCGACGCGCCGAAAGTCGTTCTGCCCGACCGCGACGATATGCGAAAACATATGGATTCGCTCATTCATCATTTTTTGATCGTCGCCGAAGGCTTTAACATTCCGCCCGGCGAGGTTTATATGCCGATCGAAGCTTCGAAAGGCGAGCTCGGCGTTTATATGAAATCGAACGGCGGACCGAAACCCGACCGCGTACATTTTCGCGGTCCGAGCTTTGTAAATCTTTCGGCATTGCCGGTGATGAGCGAAGGCGAAATGGTCGCCGACGTCGTCGCGATCATCGGCTCGCTCGATATCGTTTTGGGAGAGATCGATCGGTAAACGAGGAGGAACTATGGTGCGATTATTAAATTCCTTATTGTATGTACTTGTTACCGTGATTTGTTCTGTGTTGAGCATTCAAGCTCAAAACAGAACCTGTGATTTAAGAATCAATGTATTTGAATATAAAACAGAAAAACGAACTGAATATGCCTCTGAAATAATTATGGATGAATCGACTGTCGTCACAAACGCTAAGGCAGTTTTGGAAAATACAAAAACAAAAAAAATATTCAACAGCACTTTAGTTGGCAGAACGCCTTATTTTCGCAAACTAACTGACGGAGATTATAATCTAACGACCTCAAAAGCAGGATATAAGAAGCTAATACAAAAGGTTTCTTTGAAATGCGAATACGCTAATTCTGAAAAAATATTTTGTGAAACTGCTTTTCTTAGAAAAGGTGCTACGAATCAAATCGTAGATGAACGAGGACGACGACTAGATGTATCGACGATTGGAGGCAATCCAAGTGGCGGTTGTTATTATTCACCTGCCGAGCTCAAAAAGCTTAAAGAGAAATCAGATTCGGAAGAAATTCTTAATTCTAAAGCAATAACGCTAGTGAAACCACCTTATCCACAAGCGGCAAGAGCTGTTAGCGCAAGTGGCATTGTGAAAGTACTAGTTACCATCAACGAAAAAGGAAACGTTACTTCCGCTGAAGTAATTAGCGGGCATCCGCTTTTAAGAGAAGCTTCCGAAAAAGCAGCAAAAGAATCGAAATTTACACCCACACTTGTAAATGGAAAACCGGTAACAGTTACGGGAGTTATTACCTATACTTTTACTGCTCCCTAACGAAGAAGAAAATATGGCTTCTGCTATTGCGACAGATTTTACAAATCAAGTTCTCGTAACCGACGACGTTGCGGAGTTTTCGCCCGAAGTTTTGGCGGAGGTCGACGCGCATATTGCGAAATATCCCCCGGAAAGAAAGCGTTCCGCGTTGATTCCTTTGCTGCTGCTCGTTGTTCAGCGCGAGCGCGGTTATGTTGACAACGCGGGGGTGAATTTCCTGGCGCAAAAACTTGATCTGACGGTGACAGACGTTTGGGAAACAGCAACGTTTTATTCGATGCTGCAGATGCGCCCGGTCGGAAAATATCACATACAGGTTTGCAAAACTTTGTCGTGCCGAATCATGGGCGAGCCGGAAATTACCGAACATATTTGCAATCGTCTTGGTATTCACGCGGGCGAAACGACGGAAGACGGAAAATTTACCGTGTCGCGGGTCGAATGTCTCGGAAGTTGCGGAACAGCGCCGATGATGCAGATCGGTTTTGATTATCACGAAGATCTGACCAAAGAAAAGGTTGATGAAATTTTGGATACGTTGGAATAAAAAATGAACAAACAAATTATTGAGACTCTTTATCAAGCTTTTGCCACGGGAAATATTCCCGGCGTGCTCGGCGCTTTTGCGGACGACATCGAATGGACCGAAGCCGAAGGTTTTCCTTACGGCGGAACATATCGAGGCGCAAATGCGATCCTCGAAAATGTGTTTATGAAGCTCGGCGGCGAATGGGAAGGGTTTAGCGCCGTGCCGAACGAGATTCTCGACGCCGGCGAACACATCGTTGCGCTCGGAACTTACGGCGGGAAATATAAGAAAACGGGCAAAAGCATGAGCGTTCCTTTTGCTCACGTTTGGACTTTGCGCGATGGCAAGATCGTCAAATTCGTGCAGTATACTGACACTTTGAAGGTTTCAGAGGTTCTTTAGACAAGAGTTGGCACTATCAAATGCTTTATAAAGTAGTTTTGCAAAAAAATGAAGAAGGCTACAGCGTTTCGTGTCCTGTGCTGCCGGGTTGCTGGTCACAAGGTGAAACGGAAGATGATGCGTTGGAGAACATCAAGGATGCAATTGAAGAGTATTTAGATGTTTTGGACGAGCAATTAAAAGATGCCGACGTGCGCGAAGTAGAGGTCGCCGCATAGATGCCGAAACTCTCAGGCATAAATCATCTGAACGCGGTCAAGGCGCTTGAAAAAGCCGGATTTTATGTCGCGAGACAGGGCAAACATATTGTTATGACAAATGGAATGAGAATCGTTACTATTCCGCGCCACAATCCGGTGAATGCTTTCACGATGGGCGGAATTGTTCGCGACGCGGGTTTATCTATCGAAGAATTCAAGAAATTGCTTTGATTAGTTTATGGAAATAAAAGCGATCGGCTGCGAGCCTTTACAGTTGAGATTGATGCACGTTAAGGACGGGCATACGCTGGAGGTTTATCGCGAACACGGCGGCTATAAGTGGCTGAAAAAAGCCATGAATATGTCGTCGGACGATATCATCAACGAGGTCAAAGTTTCTGCGCTTCGCGGTCGCGGCGGTGCTGGTTTTCCGACCGGTTTGAAATGGAGTTTTGTTCCGCGCGAATCGCCCAAGCCGAAATATATCGTTTGCAACGCTGATGAATCCGAACCCGGAACTTTCAAAGACCGATACTTGCTCGAACGCGATCCGCATGCGCTGATCGAAGGAATGCTGATAGCGGCTTTCGCGCTCGGATCGAAAACTTGCTACATCTATTATCGCGGCGAATATAAATATTTGATCGACATAATGGACAACGCCATCGAGGAAGCGCGCGCGGCAAATCTCGTCGGCGACAACATTTTGGGCAGCGATTTTTCGTGCGAAGTTTACACGCACACCGGCGCCGGCGCATACATCTGCGGTGAAGAAACCGCGCTTTTATCGAGTTTGGAAGGTTTTCGCGGACATCCGCGGATGAAGCCGCCGTTTCCCGCGGTCGAAGGCGTTTACGCGTGTCCGACGGTCGTAAATAATGTCGAAACTTTAACCGCCGTTCCCGAAATTATCGAAATGGGCGGCGAAGCTTGGCGCGATCTCGGCACGGAAAAGAGCGGCGGCACAAAGCTTTGGTCGGTTTCCGGTCATGTCAAAAAACCAGGCGTTTACGAGCTTCCGATGGGCTACGAAATGGAAAGGTTCATCATGGAAGACTGCGGCGGAATGCTTCGCGACGACAAAAAACTAAAAGCCGTAATTCCAGGCGGTTCAAGCGTTTATGCGATGCGCGCCGACCAAATTATCGGAAAAAACGTGAAGCTCGATTACGAAGGCTTGGTCGAAGCCGGATCGCTCGTCGGTTCGGGCGGTTTTATCGTGATGGATGAAACGGTCGATATTATCGATTCGACCAAAAATTTGACCGAATTTTACAAACACGAATCTTGCGGCTGGTGCACGCCTTGCCGCGAAGGAACGGATTGGCTGACAAAAATATTCACTCGCATCGCCGATGGCGGCGGACGACCGGAAGATGCACAGTTAATTTTGGATCTGTGCGACAACATCGAAGGAAAATCGTTCTGCGCGCTCGGCGACGCGGCGGCTTGGGCGATTCAGGGAGCGGTCAAACGTTTTCCGGAAGATTTTAAGAAACATTTGTCGAATAACGGAAATTAATATGATTTTCAATGTAACAATTGATCGAGACGAAGACGGAATTTGGATTGTCGAATGTCCTTCGATTCCGGGCTGTGTTAGTCAAGGAAACACAAAAGAGCAGGCTTTGGAGAATATCAAAGAAGCGATTGCTCTTTGTTTAGAAGTTCGCGGGGAAAAAGGTTATCCGCTGACGATTGAAACAAAACAAGTCGAGGTAGCCGCATAATGTTGCCTACTCTAAGCGGCAAAGAAGTTGTGAAAATTTTTGAAACGCTTGGATGGGAAGTGTCGCGACAGCGTGGAAGTCACATCATTATGACGAAGGAAGGCGCGATAGTTACGCTTTCCGTTCCAAATCACAGAGAAGTTGCGCGTGGAACCTTACGCAGCTTGATTCGCTCGGCGAATTTGACTGTTGAAGAATTTACAAAGGCAATAAAATAGGAGAATTACCAATGGGAAAAGGCGATCAAAGATCAAAACGCGGAAAGATTGTCGCGGGAACGTATGGCAATGCCCGTCCGAAAAAGAAAAATCAACCGAAGAAAAACACAGAAAAGAAACCTGAAAAGGCGGAAAAATAATCAATATTAAATGTCGGAAGAACGTATAAAAGTTACGATCAACGAGCAGGAATTTGATGTCGAAAAAGGCGCGCGTCTGATCGACGTTTGCCTTGAAAAAGGCTTCGGAATTCCATCGTTTTGCTATTACAAAGACCTGGAATTGCAGGCTTCGTGCCGAATGTGTCTCGTGCGCATCGACAAAATGCCGAAGTTGCAAACGTCCTGCACGATCATTTGCACCGACGGAATGGTCGTAACAACGCAAAGCGACGAAGTCGAAAAAGCGCAGCGCGCGATGGGCGAATTTTTGCTTGCGAATCATCCGCTCGATTGCCCTGTCTGCGACCGCGGCGGCGAATGTGAGTTGCAGGAAGTGATCTTTGATTGGGGCGACGTAGAAGAACGTTTTACCGAAAAGAAAAACGCGCAGCCCGAAAAATATCTTTCGCCGATCGTCGCCAACGACCCGCAGCGCTGTATTTTATGCAAACGCTGCACGCGCGTCTGCGACGAATGGATGGGCGAGGAAGCGATCGAAGCCGCAAACCGCGGAGTAAATACCGTAATCGGCACTTACGGCGGCTGGCTCAATTGCTCGCAATGCGGAAACTGTATCGAAGTTTGTCCGACAGGAACGCTGCTCGACGGCGTTTACCGCCACGAAACGCGCCCGTGGGAACTCGACCAAACGATCACGACCGACGTTTACGGTTCTGACGGAATGCAGCTTTCGATCGGCTCGCGCGCGGGAAAAGTTCATCGAATCGTAGCGCGTGATCGCTACGTCAATGGCTTGAACGGCGAATTTCTCGACGTAAAAGCGCGCTTTGCGCACGAATTCATAAATCACGCCGACCGCATCAAAACACCGTTGATCCGATACAAAAAAGGCGGCAAGTTAATTCCGGCAACCTGGGATGACGCGATAAAACTTGTCGCCGAAAAATTCAAGGAAAGCGGAAAAGAAGTCGGCGTTATTGCGTCGTGCAGGTTAACAAACGAATCGATTTTTACGCTAAAACGCTTTGCGACGGAAGTCTCGAAATCGAATAGCTCCGCTGTTTCGGACGCTTATAATCTCGCTCCGTTTTTCGATAATCTGAGCGTTCCGCTCGCAACTCATAAAGAAATTCGTTATGCGAAAACTATTCTTTTGATCGGCGGCGAACCTGAAGAAGAACAATCATATACGGCAAAGCAGATACGTCAAGCGGTTCGCAACGGCGGCGCGCAATTGATCATAGTCGATGAGACGCCGATTCGCCTCGCGGCGCAGGCATCGCAGTTTGTTCACGTAAATTCCGGCGCGCTCGACGCGTTTGCGTTGGCGGCGGTCGATCCGTCCTACGACGAGTTTATCGCCGGCAAAATGGGAATCGAAAAACGCGAGATCGACAATTTGCGAAAAACGATTTATGAAACCGAAGGCGATCTTCTAATTATGTTCGGCGGTGATCTGAGCTCGGAGGCGCAGGCGATTCTTGCCGCTGAAGCCGGGAGCCTTAACGGCGAAGGGCGGCGCGTATTGCTTCATCCGCTGCCACTTTATAACAATTCAGTTGGCGCAAATGACATGATGCCCGGCAAAAAATCGCTCGACGCCGTTTTGAACAGTTCAAAAGCGCTGCTTATCGGCGGAAGTTTGCAGGACGCGAGCGTGCTCGAAGGTAAAGATTTCGTCGTCGTGCAGGAACTGTTTGAAACCGAAACTACAAATTATGCCGACGTAGTTTTGCCTGCCGCGAGTTTCGCGGAAGTTGATGGAACTTTTACAAATAACGCCGGGAATGTTCAGCGCGTTCGGCGCGCGATCGAGCCAATTCACCAATCAAAAGCGGATTGGATTATAACTTCGATGATCGCAAGCGAAATGGGCGTCGATTTTGGTTACAATTTCGCGGCAACCGCAGTTTTTAAACAGATCGCGGATGAAATTCCGGCTTACGAAAGCTTGCGTTATCCCGATTTGAAAGACGAATCGCGCCCGGTTCAAGTGAAGTACGCACTTTCGGAAAAGAAGGATTTGTCGAAGGAAATCGATACTTTGAAAAAGAAAGTCGAAAAATTGCCGGGCAACGCTGAAAAAAATATGGAAACGCCGCGCGTCGGGCACAAACTGCATCGCGTAACGACTTTGACGGGCAAAACGCCACAGTTTCATTTGCTCGCAAATGGAAATCCGAAACCGGAAAATTTGCTCGTTTCGCCGCTTGCGCAGTTTAATGCGGACGGAACGGCAAAAACCGGAGAATTGGCGGAAGCGGCGTCGGTGAGCGTCGCGGATCGAATCAATATTTACCGAGACGAATAATGGAACAGGTCATAAAAACTGCGTTTCCCTTCGCCGTGATCGCGGTGGCGATTCTGCTTGCGTTTCAGGGCGTTTTGATGATCGTCGCTTACACGGTTTTGGCGGAGCGCAAAGTTCTCGGCTGGATCCAGGGACGAATCGGACCAAATCGCGTCGGATGGTGGGGAATTTTGCAGCCGTTCGCGGATCTGCTCAAATTTATATTCAAAGAAGATCTTGTTCCCGATAAATCAACGAAATTTGTATATTATCTCGCGCCGATCGTCGCGCTCACGTGCGCAATTTTGCCGATCGTAGTTTATCCTTTCGGTCCGGAAATCACTACGATCGACTGGAGTTTTCTACCTTACGGTCTTGGCGAAGGAATCAAAGCGCTGCCGCTGACGATCGCGCGGATCGATGTCGGCGTTTTGTTCGTTCTCGGAATCACATCGGTCGGCGTTTACGGGATCATGCTCGCCGGCTGGTCTTCGAACAACAAATATTCTTTGATGGGCGGATTGCGCTCGTCGGCGCAAATGATCTCTTATGAACTTGCGATGGGCGCGTCTGTCATCGGCGCTGTTATGCTTGCCGGAACGCTCGAACTTGGCGGCATCATTCAGGCGCAGACACAGTCGCCGTTCAAATGGTTCATCATTCCGCAATTTATCGGTTTCTTTGTATTTCTGATCGCTGCTTTTGCGGAAACGAACCGCGTTCCTTTTGATCTGCCGGAAGCCGAAACCGAGCTCGTCGCCGGGTTCCACACCGAATATTCCGCGCTCAAATTCGCGTTGTTTTTTATGGCGGAATACGTGAATATGTTCACTGTTTCCGTTATGGCGACGGTTTTGTTTCTCGGCGGCTGGTATGTTCCCGGTTTGAGTTACCTTCTCGAAGTCGGTTCAATTCCATACGCGCTGGTCAGCCATGTTGCGTTTATCGGTAAAATTTGCGCGTTTTTGTTTTTTTACATTTGGGTTCGCGGAACTTTGCCCCGTTTTCGATTTGATCAATTGATGAATTTCGGCTGGAAATTTTTACTGCCAGTTGCTTTGGCAAACGTGATCTTAACGATCATAATTGTTTATTTTTTGAATAGTTAAGGCATTATAAACGCGAAGGCGCGAAGGATTTGAAAACAAATTAACAGGGATGAAGGTGATGAAGTGGATAAAACCGAAAATATTATCTTTCTTTGATCCTGTCGATCCCTTTCATCCCTGTTAAATTTTCTTCTGCGGTTAATTTTTTTATGGTTGGTACCGTTTTATTTTTTATATTCGCCGGATTTGCGATCGCGTGCGCGCTGTCGCTCGTCTATCACAAAAATCCGCTTTACAGCGCGATTTCGCTGATCGGCGTTTTTGTTGCGCTTTCGTGCATTTACGTAACGCTCGCCGCGCCGTTCATCGCCGCCGTGCAGATTTTGATATATGCCGGCGCGATCATGGTTTTGGTCGTTTTCGTCATCATGCTTTTGAATATGGAAGAAGATTCAGGAACGATAAATCGCTTGCGATATTTATACGCGGTCGGCGGAGGATTGGGCTTGATTTTGCTCGTCCAGACGTTTTTTATTTTTTACGCCGTCAGCCGCGTGCCGCTGCAAAACGTAAACGCAAACGAAACCGTTGGCAAAACGATGAGCATCGGGCAGGCGATGTACACGGAATATCTTTTGCCGGTTGAAATTGTCGGAATTTTGCTGCTAATGGCGATCATTGGCGGCGTAATTTTGGTAAGAAGATTAAACCAGCCTGAGCTGAAATTGATCGTCGATGACGAATTGGAAAAACGCGGCGAAGAGGAAGAGATCGACGACTATAGGATTGCACTTTGAAATTTTGTCATTTGTCATTTGTTCTTCGTCATTTGCAAATCAGCTAAGGACAAAGAACTAAAGACCAAGGACTAACAAAAATGGAACCGAGTTTAGCCAGCTATCTGGCGCTTTCAGGAATATTATTTACGATCGGCGCTGTCGGCGTGATCTTTAAGCGCAACGCGATCGGGATGTTTATGTGCATTGAGCTAATGCTCAATGCGGTAAATTTAACGTTCGTCGCGTTTTCGCGTTACTACGCCGACGTGACCGGACAACTTTTTGTTTTTATGGTAATGAGCGTCGCGGCGGCTGAAGCCGCTGTGGGCTTGGGAATCATCATCGCGTTTTTCCGAAATCGTATTTCGGTCGATGTCGACGATGCAAGCATTTTGAGGAATTAAGTTATGAACAAGAGTCTCTGTGTTTTGGTTTTAGCTCTCATAATTTTATCTCAGATCGGCTGTGGAACAAAAACGCAGCCGAAAATTGAGCAAAGTCTGGTTAATATCGTCAAAGCCGATTATTCAAAGCTTAAAATGCAAGCCGACGAATTTAACCGAGCCACGGTAAGCAAGGATTTTAATAAAGTGGTTGATTGGACGCACCCGAAATATGTCGAGCAATTCGGCGGTCGCGAAAAAATACTCGCCGCAATAAAAACGGGCGTTGAAGAATATAAGGCGCAGGGAATTGAAACGGTGTCGCTATCGATCATTCAGTCCGGCGAAGCTGTTCAGGTAAAGGGTCAATTATTTTCGGTCATTCTAAATAATTCGACTTTGAAAACGCCAAGCGGAAATATGGTCGGATATATTCCGATCGTCGCCGTTTCAACTGACGGCGCGAACTGGAAATTTATTAGCGGTCTGGATCAGGAACGATTTAACGCGCTGTTTCCGGATGCGGCGGATTCGGTCGTAATCTCCGACATCAGCGAGCCGAGCTTGGTCGAAAACTAGTAAGTTTTTTAACGAGTTGAATTTGTAATGATTAATGCCGATGTTTTGATAAATAGCGTGTGGTCACAAAAACGCCGCTGACGCTTTTTATCATCATGAGAGTTTAATGAGAACTAAAGATTTTTCTGTTGAGAAAAGTAAAGACTTATTGAAATGACTGAAAACAATCTTTTAAGTCTAATAATTTTTGCACCGCTTGCCGGGGCGCTGATCAATTGGCTGATCGGAGGCAAGTTGAAGAGCGAGCTCTTTAGCGGCGTTGTTGCTTGCGGAACGATCGCCGTTTCAACCGTTGTCGCTTTTTACATCGCATTTTTTGCCGACGGCGGCGCTTTGCACGCCGAAAAACCGGTTCTCGATCATCTTTGGACGTGGATCCAGGTCGGCGGATTTCGCGCTGATTTTGGTCTCGGAATGGACCGCTTGAGCGGGATCTACGCCTGTTTTGTTACGTTTGTCGGCTTGCTGATCCATATTTTCGCCACCGGCTATATGGCGGGCGACAAAGGGTTTTATCGCTTTTTCGCTTATTTGAATTTGTTCATGTTCTCGATGCTGACCCTCGTTTTGGCGGATAATTTTCTGCTGATGTTCGTCGGTTGGGAAGGCGTCGGGCTTTGTTCTTACTTGCTCATCGGTTATTACCTGAAAAAAGACGAAGCGCGAACGGCGGCGAAAAAAGCGTTTGTGATGAACCGCATAGGCGATTGGGGAGTGCTCGTCGCGATGTTTTTGATCTTTACGCTCACCGGAACGCTTTCTTTTTACGACAAAACCGTCGACGGAACCGAAGTTCAAAGCGCGCTTAATATTTTCGCCGGAATGGCTCAGGAACCGTTCGGTTGGGGCGTTATTTTTGCCGGTGGAATTACGTCGGTCGCCGTGCTTCTTTTTATCGGTGCGACCGGAAAATCCGCGCAGATTCCTCTGTTTACATGGCTTCCCGACGCAATGGCTGGACCGACGCCGGTTTCGGCTTTGATTCACGCAGCGACGATGGTTACCGCCGGAGTTTATATGGTCGTGCGCTGTAACGCGATCTATCAAAACGCGCCGACGGCGATGTTTATCGTGGCGATCATTGGGGCGGCGACGGCAATTTTTGCCGCGACGATCGGCTTGGCGCAAAACGACATCAAAAAAGTTCTTGCATATTCGACCGTTTCGCAGCTCGGTTATATGTTCCTGGCGTGCGGCGTCGGCGCATTTGTCGCCGCGATCTTTCACGTTATGACGCATGCGTTTTTCAAGGCTCTGCTATTTCTCGGTTCCGGCTCGGTGATTCACGGACTGCATCACGAGCAGGATATGCGGCGCATGGGAAATCTGAAAAAGTATCTGCCGATCACGTTCGCGACGATGCTGACCGGTTGGCTTGCGATAGCGGGAATTCCGATCTTCGCCGGCTTTTTCTCAAAAGATGAGATTCTCTATAAAACTTTCGCCGCGCCGAATTTGCCAGGAAATTGGAATTACCTTTTATGGGGCGTCGGTGCAATAACTGCGCTTTTGACCGCTGTTTATATGACCCGGATGATGGTGATGACTTTCTGGGGCAAAGAGAGATTTCACGAACCATTGCCGGGTGACGTACACGTAGAAGATGACGAATCGCCGATTCTAGCGCACCACGACCACGACGAAGCACACGAGCATGACGATCATGATGAAGACGAGCATCATACGCTTCCGCCGGATTTCAAGCCGCACGAATCGCCCTGGACGATGACTGTTCCGCTGATCGCGCTGGCAATTCTTTCGACGATCGGCGGGCTTGTCGGCGTTCCATATGCGCTGAGCGGAGGCGCGATCCCGAATTATTTCGAACACACCCTTGAGCCGGTAATCGCAAAAGTTGCACATAAAAGTGATGGACATTCGAAAACTGAAACCGTAACTCACGCGCCCAATGCGGCGGACACTAAATCGACCGAAGCCGCGGGGCATTCGCCGGAAGAAGTTAGGCAGGAACGGCTTTTGGCAGCTTTGTCGGTCGTAATTGCGATTGTCGGCATCGGCATCGGCTGGATCGTCTTTAAGAAAAATCCGCTGGCAAAAATGCCGAAGATTCTCGAAGAAAAATGGCGGATCGATGAGCTTTACAATGGTTATATCGTCGACCCGATCACAAATCTTTCCCGTGAGGGTTTTTGGAAAGGCTTCGATCTCGGCGTGATCGACGGCATCGTCAACGGTATCGGACATTTTGTCGCCGCGATGGGCTCTATGGCGCGATCGGTTCAGGTCGGATTCGTTCGAAGTTACGCCGCGTTTATTCTTTTCGGCGCGTTGATCGTGATCGGCTATTTTATTTATTTCGGATTTATATTGATTGGCTGAAATCGTAACGCCGCCATCTTGGCGGCAGTCATGTTGGCATCTTGCCAACGCTCTGACGGCAAGATGCCGTCAGGACAGCCAGCAGGATGCTGGCGCTACACAAATTAAATGGATTTTATTACCGAAAATCTTATAACGATACTCATTTTGCTTCCGGTCGTCGGCGCGCTTGCCGTGCTCGGACACCAGATGTTTTGGAAGCAGGAAGCGAGCTTGAAATGGATCACACTCGGCTTTACGCTCGTTAATTTTCTGCTGTCGCTTTTCCTTATTTTTGATAAAGGCGCGGCTTCAACGAGCGGTTTCTTTTTCGAGAAAAACGTGCCGTGGATAAAAGCGATAAACACAAATTATCACGTCGGCGTTGACGGTTTGAGTCTTTGGCTGGTGATATTGACGACGTTTATTATGCCGATCGCGGTTCTTTCGGCGTGGAACTCAATAGAAAAACGCGTCACCGCATTTTTTATTTTTATGTTGCTGCTCGAAAGCGCAATGATCGGCGTTTTCGTCTCTTTGGATCTGCTCGTTTTCTATCTTTTCTTTGAAGCTTCGCTTGTTCCGATGTTTTTTCTTATCGGCATTTGGGGCGGCGAAAATCGAATCTATTCTGCGGTCAAGTTTTTTATTTACACCGCGCTCGGAAGCTTGCTAATGCTGGTCGCTATCATCGCGCTTTATTATTTGCATTCGGACGCGACCGGGATCGGAACTTTCGATTTTGTAACGATACTTAATTCTTTAAAAACCGGAAATCTTGTTTTTGCGACGCAAACGGGCGCGCTTCTTTTCTTTGCATTCGCACTTGCGTTTGCGATAAAGGTTCCGCTTTTTCCATTTCATACATGGCTGCCTGACGCGCATACAGACGCGCCGACCGCCGGTTCGGTCATCCTCGCCGCCGTGCTTTTGAAAATGGGAACGTATGGTTTATTGCGTTTTAATTTTATGCTTTTTCCGGAAGCATCACGCGAATACGCGTGGATCTTTATAATCTTGGGCGTCGTCGGCATCATTTACGGCGCGCTTGTGGCGATGGTGCAGCCGGACGTAAAACGTCTTGTCGCGTATTCGTCCGTGTCGCATATGGGTTTTGTGATCTTGGGAATGTTTTCGTTCACCGAACTCGGAATGCAGGGCGCAGTTTATCAAATGCTAAATCACGGCGTTTCGACCGGGGCTTTGTTTTTGCTCGTCGGATTTATTTACGAAAGACGTCACACGCGCCAGATCAAGGATTTCGGCGGGCTTTCGAACGTGATGCCGATCTACGCGACAATTTTTATAATTACAGCGATGTCTTCGATAGGTCTGCCGCTTTTGAACGGCTTCGTCGGTGAATTTTTGATCATGGTGGGAATGTGGACTTCATCCGCCGTCGCATATCCGTGGATCACGACGATGCTCGCCGGAACCGGCGTCATCTTCGCCGCCGTCTATTTGCTCTGGATGATCCAGCGGGTTTTCTTTGGCAAGATCACAAATGCGAACAACCGTAATTTGCTTGATCTGAATTGGCGCGAGATCGGCTTGATGGTTCCGCTTTTGGCGTTGATGGTTTATATGGGCGTGCATCCGAGACCGTTTTTGGATCGTTCCAAAGAATCGGTGGTTGCGATACAGGAAAGAGTTTTGCATCAGGCGGGCGGGACTATTGCGGAAAACAAATGATGAAGAAATTGCTCATTACAATTTTGTTTTTACTTTCATTTGCGTTTGTAACAGTAGCGCAGACTTTTTACGGCACGACAGACTTAGGAGTTTTCCGCGAAGGTCGCGATAAGGAATTTCGGAACAAACAGGTATCACCCTTGAAAGAAGAGGATTTTTTAACGTTTAAGGGTTTGAATTATTTTCCAGAGGACAAAAAATTTCGAGTGGTCGCCAGTTTCAGGCGAACCTCGGACGAACGAGTTTTTCAGATGCCGACATCTTCGGGAAGATCCCAAAAGTTTGTCAAATTTGGCGTTTTGAGTTTTGAATTGGAGGGCACACAACAAAGTTTGAGCGTTTACCAGTCGGACGCCGAAGTTCTGAAACAATTTCCGGAGTACGCGGACCTCTTATTTGTTCCGTTCAAGGATTTGACCAGCGGCAAGAAAACCTATGGCGTCGGTAGATATATTGATATAAAAATGCCCGCAGGAAGCGAAGTAATTCTTGATTTTAATCTGGCTTACAATCCAAATTGCGCATATGGAAGCGACAAATATAGTTGCCCGATTCCGCCGAAAGAAAACATTTTGCAGGTGGAAATCAAAGCCGGAGAACAGACATTCGATTATTTCGGCAAAACAAAAACTGAAATAAAATGAACTTATTTTTAGAAACATTGGCTAACCCAAACGTAAATATTTCGGCGGTTTTGCCGGAGACAATTGTCGCCGCCGCCGGAGTTTTGGTGATGCTTTACGACAGCTTTGCGCCGAAACAGCGTTTTGTCACGGGCGCGATCTCGATCCTTGGTTTGGCGATCGCCGCGGTTTTTCTTTTCTTTTTATGGGACGTTTCGATTTCCGCATCCGCCTGGAACGGGATGATCTCAAACGACAATCTGCGACTGAGTTTTTCGTTTGTCGCCTTATTTGTTTCAGCAATTACGATCTTGATCTCTTCGGTTTGGACGGATCGCGAAACAATTCCTGTCGGTGAATATCACGCGCTATTGATGTTTGCAACGGTGGGAATGATGTTCATGGCTTCGGGAAACGATCTGGTGATAATGTTTCTCGGACTCGAAACGCTTTCGATCGCGACTTACGTAATGGCTGGATTGCGAAAATCCGACCTAAAATCGAACGAATCGGCGATGAAATATTTTATTTTGGGTTCGTTCGCATCTGCGTTTTTACTTTATGGAATGGCGTTGATCTACGGCGCGACAGGCTCGACAAATATCACGGAAATTGCGGCGAAAGTTGCGAATCCGAACTTCCCTGCGCTTCTCTTGGTCGGAGCTGCGATGATGATTATCGGTTTCGGTTTTAAGGCGGCGGTCGTGCCGTTTCACGTTTGGACGCCGGACGTTTACGAAGGCGCGCCTTCGCCCGTCACGGCTTTTATGATGGCTGGACCAAAAACCGCCGCGTTCGCGTCGTTCGTACGCGTTTTTGTGCTCGGTTTTCCTCTAGTTGCAGGCGCGCAGGCTTCGGGTCTTTTGCACGAATCATGGATCACGGCGCTCGCGGTGATGGCGATTTTGACGATGACGATCGGAAACATCGCAGCGATCGTGCAGAATAATGTCAAGCGCATGCTGGCTTATTCTTCGATCGCTCACGCGGGCTACGCGCTGGTCGGATTTATCGGCGCGGGAGTCGCTGCAACGGCGGCAAAACGCGACGAAGCGGTCGCGTCCGTCGCATTTTATATGCTGACATACGCCGTGACAAATCTCGGTGCGATGGCGATCGTGACGCTCCTCGCGCAAAAAAACGACCGCCGCTGCGAGTTTGAAGATTACAACGGCATCGGTTTCAAATCGCCGGTTTTAGCGTTTTCGCTGTCGTTGTTTATGCTTTCGCTTCTTGGGCTTCCGCTGACCGCGGGTTTTATGGGCAAAGTCATGGTTTTTCGCCCGGCGCTTGAAGCCGGAAACGTTTTACTTGTTACTCTGGTTGTGGTCGCGGTCGTAAATACGGCAATTTCGGCTTATTATTATCTGCGTCTGATCGTTGTGATGTTTTTCCGTGAAAGAACGACCGACTGGACGGCGCCGAGAATCCCAAATGCGCTTACCGCGGTTTTGATAATAACGATCCTTGGCGTGTTTTATTTCGGGATCTTCGGCGGCAGCGTTATCGAAAGATTTTCTCAATCGCCAAAAGCCGTGATAAAAGCGGAAAAATGAAGAAAGAATAGTACACTGATTTATTAAGATTTATTAGGATAACTTTAGGTAAAATCTAATAAAACCATTGATCAATTTTCTGCAAAATAATGAATTCCAATTATCTCCATTCCGACATAACCGGCTTAATCATCAAAGCATATTTCAACGTTAACTCACTTGGCTATGGGTTTCTCGAAAAGGTTTATGAAAACGCAATGGCGATTGAATTGAAAAAAATCGGCTTGGTATGCGAACAACAAAAACCAATTGAAGTATTTTACGAGAATCAGATAATAGGGGCATATTTTGCTGATTTAATTGTTAATGGTTTGATTATCGTTGAACTAAAAGCAGCCGAAACGCTTTGCCAAGCACACGAAGCACAACTCGTTAATTATCTTCGAGCCAGCAACATAGAAGTTGGTGTGTTGCTGAATTTCGGGAAAAAACCGCAACCTAAAAAGCGTGTCTTAACAGCCGAATATAAAACGAACGAACGAGGTAAAATTAATTTTGAGCGAATTATTCAATTGATAAATTGATCATAATCTATCTTAATAAATCTTAAATAATCAGTGTCCAATTCTCTGAAATGAAGAATTTCGCTTCCGAAATAAAGGAAAAACTCGCGGACGAATGGCTTCCTTCGATCTACGAAAACAAAGTGCGAACGCAGCGCACCCGAGCTTATAAACAGTTGATTCCGCAGCGTGAAAATCGCGCGATAATTCAACATACGCTGCTCGGAATCGAATTAAAAGTGGGCGCACGGCGTTTCGCATGTCCGGATCTGTCGACCGCCAGATATTTACAGGTTTTTGCGCGTCTCGGCTGTCGCGAAGTCGCTGTGCCGTATGATATTACGAAGATCGCGACTTTGGCAGATGAACTCGATTCTTCATGGCATAAAGCTCTTCTTCTTTGGAAAGTATCGACGAAGAACAGGTCACCGCAGGTAAAAGGAAAACTTCGCGCAAATTTGATAAAAACAATAAGAAATGAGATAAATGAAATCGGCGCCGGCGCGCTGATGCCCGAATTCAAACAAAGCACAAAACAACGAAAAAATTAGAATTTGAATCTTAAAAATTCGGCGGAAACCCCGCGTATGGCACGTTACGGTTTCCGAAAATGTTAAAATAAGCAATGTCTATGTTTGACGCAAAACCACGAAAATTTGATGAAGAGCCGCTTCCGTTTCCGTTCAATAATCGTGCTTTTTGCCGTTATGAACCGATAGAAAAGACCATCTCGCACGCCCGGGTTTTGATCGTCAACGATCTTTTGCGCTACGAATCCGATCTTTCCGATTTGGCGCTCGCGGAATGGAACGGCACCACCGAAACGCGCCTCAGGTTCGAAAACAAGGTTTCGCGGATGGCTTGCAATAATATTGCCCAAAATGTTCAGCGTCTGGTAAAAACTCCGAAAACCTTAACCGTTCATTTGTCCGAAATTCCCGAAGCTGCCGAAGCTTTCAAGCCGGACGCGATCGTGATGAGCGGAACTTTCACGGATTTTGATTATTACAACGCTGAACACATCGAAAAAGCCTCGCGATTTCTAAAAACAACAAAGATCCCGATCTTGGCGATCTGCGGCGCTCATCAGCTTGTCGGAATGGTTTTCGGCGCACCTTTAAAAACGCTGGATAACCTAGCGCCCGAAGAAAAACGCGAAGGTCGCGTTATCGAATATCAGTATCGCTTTATAAAAATTACAGACAAATCCGACCCGATCTTTGAAGGAAACGACGACGAAACTTCGGGAATTTGGCAGGATTACACAACCGAAGACGATATTTTGCGCGTTTGGCAGAATCACGGTCTAAAAGTCGAAGGCGTTCCGAAAGGGTTTAAATTACTCGCCACTTCTTACTTGTGTAAAAATCAAATGATGGTGAAACATTCCGAAGGACAGATGATCTACGCCGTCCAATTTCACCTCGAAAAATCATTCGAAGACTGGTCGAAAAACCCGACGCGATGGGAACATCCGAACGAATCGCGCGACGGAAGAATTTTGTTCGAGAATTTCCTAAAGCTCGCCGTGAAGCACCCAAAATAACGCTTCAAAAAATCAAATACTCAGCCACAATCGATACACCGAGCGAAAAAAACACGATCAAAAACGAACTCAGAAAAGAAAAAGTCCAAGCAGATTTTCGCGTCTGAATCTTAAGGATTTTTAGAAAAAGGCGTTTGCAAAGCGCAAGAAATAGAGGGCAAAACAAGATCCCGCTGAGAATCGCAGCGATCATGCCGGCATCTGCGAGAGGAATTACGCTGAGCGAATCGTCCCAAGCCAATGCTAAGATCACACCGAAAACGACAAACATCACAGGAAAGCCGGCAAAAAAGCCGATAGCATTTGTCGCGACGGCAAATGCGAAGCCTTTTCCGAAATTTGTCCAGCCTTTTTTATTAAGCCAAATCGCCTCAACCAGAGTTAGTGCAGCGGCGAGAAACAGAAATACGAAAAAAACGAGCCATTCCTTTGTTTGACCTGACATCTTGCCCCCTGGGCGCAATTTTACTACATAAAAGCGCGCGGCACGACTATATAAGGAATGCGCAACCGGATTTAATTTCCCTGTTTCGGAGCCGGTTTTATTTCGTTTGGCGAATCTTTTTTATTGACGGCTTCTTCGGTTTTTGTGTTGGCTTCGTTCGGTTTTTGCGGTTCTTCTATTTTTTGGGTCGATTCCGGAATCGGCGTAGATTTTATAACGATCGGCGGAAGAGTATTTATGGTCATACCGGACGAATTTTCTTTATTCGGGGCGGTCGCGGCGGCAGGCGCTTCGCCGGTTATTTCGTCGGGCGACGCTTTCGCAAGCCATGCGAGAGAGTTTTCTGAAAGGCTTTTTATCGAGCCGGTTGCGTTATGAATAAAAATCTGTTTTTGTCCATTCGCAAACGTAACGATTTCGATAAATTCGAGACTTGGCAAATTGTTGTAAAAATACTTTTCGAATTTTATACCGTTTTCGCCGCGGGACGTTTCTATCCGCGAAAGATTGTGCGCAAGTTCCGGATTGTCGCGCAGCAATATGCCCGAACTGTTTAGCAGCTTTTCCTTTTCTTCCAATGACAGCGCGTTTAGATCAACGACTTCGGTGGGGTTTCCGACCTCGTCTTTTCGCGAGCATCCCGAAACAAACAAGGACGCGAAGAGGATCAATAGTAGATACGTTTTTATCGTCATATTTATAAGGAAGTAGAAGCTTTTTTGAAGGATGAAGGCTCGCTATTTGTCGTTCGTCTTCAACTCTTTCTTCGGAGCGTAATTTTGGAGGTTTAGCCCGAGTTTGAGAGGAGTTTTTACTTGACCGTTCGGATTAGCTGTCGATTCAGCTTGTTTGGCGGGAACTTCTTCTATTGTTTCGTTTTGCTGCCCGTTTTCCTGTTGATCGGTCGCCTGCACCGCTCCGGGCACCGGCTCCGAAACAGCCGCCGCGATAATCGGCGTGAAGATTTTGGTGACAATCGACTCTCGTTTTCCGTTATAAATTCCGGCAGCGGTCGCCAATTCCGACGCGTTAGAGGTAAGCGCTTTGTCCACCATATTTAGCGGTAGATCTTTTACTTCGCCGTTTTGTCCGTAAACGTAAACCTGTTTTTCCCCGTTGACCGAAGTTCGAACCAGGATCATATCCAGTTTTGAGTCGTTATCGAAATATCGCATCTCGCTTTTGTTTCCATAACTATCCGTCATAACTCTGATCCGCGAACCATCGGACGCCAAAAACTCGCCGTCCCCGGAAGATTTTTTCGTTGTATCAACCGCTTCGGTAATCGGCTTGATGTCGTTATCTTCCAACACGACTTCGCCGTCGCCGGTCGTTTTATACCCGTCGTCGATCACGACTTCCTGCTTCTCGGCTTTAAGCGATGAGCACGAAGCGGTGAGCGCGACGATAAACAATATGCAAAGTTTCAACTTCATAAGGTTCCTTTTCTCTCCGACTATTTTTCGGCGACACCAACAACAAAGTTGCTAACGGCGGTCATTCCGTTTGCGACGCTGCTTGAATTGTATCGGATCTCGGATGTTCCGCCGCCGGAAATGTCGTATTTCGGTGAAAGAAATCCAGCCGCCGTGTTACCGCGCGTATACGGCGCGATAACGACGTTTCCCTGCAGCAAACCGTTGCCGCCGCCGCGGCGATCCACGCCTCCCGCGCCGGTTACAATTATCAAACCGTTAAAATCGAATCCTCCATGCAGCGTCAGCGTACCCGTGCAAACGAGAATGCCGCCGCCGTTTCCGGAAAGGCTAACATCGCCATCCGCGAACGTTATACCAGTTGCGTTGGCATTATTGCCAAAACCCGCCGGCGATACACCGCTTGCATAATATCGCCCGGAAGCTTCGGCTACGTCCCTCAACGCCTGGATCACGTTGTCGAGATTTCTTGCGGTTTTGAGCCAATCGGGAAGTTCAACCGAAATATTTGCGGGAACGCCGATAATATCGGCTTTGTGAGCGCTGCCGGCTAGGTTGGCGAGCACGGAATTCAAATTTGTATTGCTCGTCGTGCCGATAGGCGGAATAATAATGTTGGTTGCGATATCGTCGCCGGAGTAGGTAACATTTTGCGAATTACCGGCGTCGAAAACAAAGTTTGTCGTCGTACCTACCATGGTCAAGGTAGCCGGCGCCGCTAAGCCGCCGAAAAAGTTCTTTTGAATGATCGCTTCAATCTGTTTTCGCGCGCCGCGCGGTCCGAAACCGGTTGCGCGTATCACCAGTCGCTGCGGTTCGGTCGGCGTCATCGTCGTGTTAATTGTCGTTACGCCGCCATTGGCATTTGGCGCGTTTGGCGTCAGTCTCTTGTTAGCGTCGACATTAAGGATCGTAACGACACTGCCCATAAAATTCTGAATGGAAGAATCAAATTCAATCCGGACGTTACCAACTGAAGTAGGTGAAATCGTGCCCGCTTTTATATAACCGCGCACCATTCCGGTCGCGAAATACGGTTTTGACATCGAAACCATAACTTCAAATCGCACATCGTCCGCAATCGACGCGCCAAGCCCGGTCGTCGAGACCGTAAAACTTCCAAGATTCGTGTTTGCCAAACCGGATGCAACATTCAGGTCACTCACCGTAACCGAATTGTATGTGATGGTCGCCGTATTTCCCGCGGAGCCAAACGTCCTTGAACTGGACGTGCCGTCGATCGTTCCGGTTGTTGAATATGAAATAAGGTTGCCGGTGTTATCAGGATCGGAAAGCGTGATGGAATAAGCGTAACCCGAAAGCGGAGTGTAACCTGGACTCAATGTTATGCGGTCCTGATCGCCTCCGCCGCCGGCATAATTATAGGTGAGCCAACGCGAAAGACGCGGCGATGTTCCGGTGTCGGTCGGTAAATTTGAAAGCCCGAGTGATATAGCTTTTCTAAAATCGATCTTATTGTTAGGATGTGTTGCCGGTTTGCTGGGATCGATCAGCGGATTCGGAACAACATTTCCACGCAGAACGTTAATTGCAGATTGTATGCCACTTTCCGCCGCATTGTAAGCCTGGAGCTCGGCAACCGCGTCGGTTACGTTCGCAGTGTTCATCGAAGATTCGAGAAGCAATCCGGCGCTCGCCGTCAGCAGCAAAAGCGAGACCAGCAAAACCATAACCATCGCGGCGCCTTTCTCGTTTTCCCTGTTTTTCTTTTTTTTCAAATTCCGTTCCATAAAAACTTCCTCCTGCTTCAATGATTCCTAATACTGGAACAACATATAATCCGAATTTCTGAGCGTTACTTCAGACGTAAGAGCCACCCGCTGATTGATCGGCTGCCCGGAAACGTTTTCAAGCTCAACCGTCACGTTTATTCGAACGCGTCCGGTCGCGCTCGTGGGCGTCGTGCGCTGTGCCGGTGTCGAACTGCTTCCGCCGTAGTCAAAATATGTCAGCGAAATATTACTAATTCGATTAACGAGAATCGAGGTTTGCGGCGTATCATTCGGGTCAAAACGAACGATCGACTGGGCATCCGCGTCGTAAAAAAAAGTTATGTCTTCTCCCGGACTGTTGGTCGAAGAATCGCTGTTTATGAAGTTTGAGCGAAAGTGTAAACGCTGTTGGCTCGAATCCGTCGGAATTAAGCCGTTATTGGTTAAACCAAAGCCCGAATTCGAAATCTCGCGCGACATCACGTTTAGCGCCGCTTGCGCGGAGGTTAACGCGTCCGTTCGGCGACTTTGACGCGTACGAGTTCCGATCGCTGTTGAAAATAGTGTCGAGACTATGCCGAGCAACACGAGCGTAACCGTCATCGAGAGCAATAGCTCAATCAACGAGAATCCTTTTTCGTCTTTTTTCTGTTTCCGTATAGCCACGATACCTCCTAATTTCCCCGAACGCGTCTCAGAATAACCGTCGCCGGAACCGAGGTTTGCCAACCGGGAGTAGGATTTTCCAGAGATATAATCAATGTAATTTCTTTTAAGGTTTTGCTTGTATCCGCCTGTACGCCCGCCGCAAAGGGATCGTCATCAACCGTAATATTCACGCGAAATCTGTTTCCATCCGCGGACGAAACGACACGTGCCGGCTTCACGCCGCCCAAAAGATTCGAATCCGAGAACGCCGGCGTAAATTTTGCACTCCGCATAATTTCGACCTCCTGCTGCAGCACCGCCAAAGCCTGCGATCGCGAGTTGTTCCCGGCATTAAAGTTCACCGCGTATGTAAAAGACCCGAAAACGCTCAACAATACGACCATCAACACCACCATTGCGATCACGACCTCGATCAGGCTGAAACCGTCTTCGATTCGTTTGATCGAGTCAGATTTTTTGGATTTTTTGATTCGCTCTAGTTCGTTCATCCGCTTTATTCCTGAACACAAAAACCGTTTATTGGCATTTTCCACTTGGTCTGACCGTCATCGGCGCAACGCAAATACAATTATCCTGGGCAGGTCGTTGGTTTCGCGCGCACACTGAAGGTGTCGGTGTCGGTGACGGCGGTGGTGTCGGGGTCCCATTTGGATTTGGTGTCGGTGTCGGTGTCGGTGTCGGAACTGGCGTCGGGGTCGGAACAGGCGTTGGGTACGTTGAACCACCTCCCGAACCACCGACCGTTACCATCGGATTAATATCGCTACTCTGCCCAACCGTTGAAACATTAGGATTCGGCACCGCAGCTTGAGTTGCACCGCCGCTGAGCATCGCAACAGTTCCCGTCGGCGAGATCGAGATCAAGTTGGAATTTGCCGAGCTAACAGTCGATATGGTGCAGTTTTCGCAAACCCAAAACGTCGGAGCGGCTATCTGTGCCCCTAACCCATTTGTCGCGATTATTTGCCCGAAACGGTTGAACCTGACTGTTATCGGGAAAGCGAGATTTTGTCCGACAATTCGGACTTCCGTATTTGAAAACCCAACATTCTTGATTTCCGAGGTTTCGAGGATGCCGTTTTGGTTTAAATCGAGTGTAAGATCAAACGCAGTCGCGCTTGTAATCGTAACTCGAGCCATATCGCTTGCGGTCGAAGGTCGTCGCTTGACGGAATCGAAACGAGCCCGTTCAAGGGAAACTTTCAGCTCACGCGCGATGTTTTGACGCGAAAACGAGCGTCTCGAATTGCCGAACTGAGCAACGGCAAACGTGACAAGCACGGCGGCGACGCTCAAAACAATTACCAGTTCTAAAAGTGATTTTCCGCTCTCGGACCTTAATTTCGCGTTGTTCATCTGTATTAAAGTTTTTTGATCGAAATAGTAGGGAAAATTAAAATTAAGGTGAACGCTACCTGTTACTATTATACAGATATGAAAAATTGTGTCAATAATTGTTTGTGATTGTTAAACGCGTGAAATATGCAGCAAAAATGGGCTCTTTTGATCAAAAGAGCAATTCCCCGTTAATTGTTTTAGTAGCTAAAAACAATTTTCCGGAACATTTTCCATTGTATTTTTGATGAGCATGTCGACGACGGGTTTGAACTCGTCGCCGGATTCGCGATATACGCGAAGCTGTTCGTCGGCGGAAGTTCCGCGGTCGAGGATCGTGTGAATATGTTCTATCTCATTGCGCGAGCCTAGATCATCGACGACGTCGTCGACAAATTCGAGAAGCTCGCGGATCAAATCTTTGACCGGAACTTCCTTTTGTTTGCCGAGATCGAGGAGTTTTCCTTCGAGACCGTAGCGCACAGCACGCCACTTGTTTTCCTGGATCAAGCGGCGATGATAAAGACGAAAACCGAGATTTTTTTCGATCAGAGTATCCAGTTTGGCGACGATCGCCTGAAACAGCGCCGCGACTGCTACGGTGTCATCGACGCGCGTCGGAATATCACAAATTCGAAATTCAAGCGTCGGAAAAAACGGGTGCGGACGAAGATCCCAATATATCTTCTTGGCGTTGTCGATGCAGTTCATACTGATCAGCAGATCGACATAAGTCTGATATTGCTGGTGTGATTCGAAATGATCGGGAATGTCCGTGCGCGGAAATTTCTTAAATACTTCGGAGCGATATGATTTCAAACCCGTGTTGTGACCAAGCCAAAACGGACTTGACGTCGTCATCGCCAAAACGTGGGGTAGAAAATATCGCGCGGCGTTCATAATTTGCACGCGGCGTTCCGGACTTTCGATCCCGACGTGCACGTGCAGCCCGAAAATAAGCAGCGAGCGCGCCACCATTTGCAATTCTTCGACGATAAATTCGTACCGTTCGTCATCGAAGATTTTCTGATCGCCCCAGTGCGAGAAAGGATGAGTCGAGGCAGCAATGATCTCCAGATTTTTCTTGCGCGCAAGACTTGAAATTATGCAGCGAAGGCGCGAAATATCCTCGCGCGCTTCCTGGATGTTGGCGCAAACGCCGGTGCCGACTTCGATCATCGACTGGATCATTTCGGGCTTTAGTTTTTCTCCTAAAAGAAGTTTTCCTTCATCGAGAATTTCCGAAACATGCGAGCGCAATTCGCGTGTAACCGGGTCAACGATCTGAAATTCTTCTTCGATTCCGAGCGTGAATTGTTGGAACATATATATTTACTATTATAAGTCCAATTCTCTGACGAGCAAATCCTTGTCTTCATCGGCAAGATTTTGAAAGCGTATGCCGACTCCGTGTCCGGGATCGAGATACGCTACGGCGCCGCCGATAGAAATTTCCTGTCCGCCGATCGTAAGCCGCATCGACAACGACATTCCGTTAGTCAAATCGGCGTTTGTCGTCATATAAAGTCCGCCGACGCCGATGTCGCGTGTGTTGGCGATGCCGGTTGCGTCACCGCCGTCAAATTTAACGTCAACAATCAATTTTTTACGGTCGGATTGCCGTCTTTCCGAAGGCGAAAGCGCTTCATTTGGTTCTTTCGGTAACATTTTTCCTCTCTTATTTTTTGATAAATTGGTTGAACTACACTGACCATTGTATCCATTTTTCGTCCGATTGTAAGAATTATTTTCGAAAATCGAAGCGGTTTGCAATTTTCTTTTCGGCAAGTTACCATAATTTCTCGTTAAAATGAGTCTTTTATTAGCCTTAAGCGCGCATTTTAAGATAGAATTTGTAAGACTTTAATTTTTGACTGCGGTCGTTTTTATGGGATTTTCGACAATAGCAATTCATGCCGGAAACGAGCCGGATTCGGCGACGGGCGCCGTCAGCGTGCCGATCTATCAAACGTCGACCTACGCTCAGGAAGGTCTCGGAAAACACAAAGGCTACGAATATGCGCGAACGCAAAACCCGACGCGTTCAGCGCTGGAAAAAAACATCGCCGCGCTCGAGGGCGCAAAATTCGGATTCGCTTTTGCTTCGGGAATGTCGGCAACGGACGCGACATTGAAGTTGGTAAAAGCCGGCGATCACGTGATCCTCGGCGACAACACATACGGCGGAACATTTCGTTTGTTCAGCCGTATTTTGGCGAATTACGGGATCGAATTCGATCTCGTCGATACTTCGGACGTGACCAACGTCGAACGCGCTTTCAAACCAAACACAAAAATGGTTTTCGTCGAAACGCCGACGAATCCGGTAATGACCGTTACAGATCTCGGCGCGGTTTCGGAGGTCGCACACGCCAACGGCGCTAAGGTCGTCTGCGACAATACCTTTATGTCGCCGTATCTGCAGCAGCCGCTAAACTTCGGCGTCGATATTGTTGTTCATTCAACGACCAAATATCTCAACGGTCATTCGGACAGCATCGGCGGTTTCGTCGCGCTAAACGATGAAAAAGATGCCGAATGGATCCAGTTTGTTCAAAACAGTATCGGCGCGATCCTTTCTCCGTTTGACTGTTTCCTGGTTTTGCGCGGGACAAAAACATTAGCCGTCCGAATGGAAAAACACGATGAAAACGGGCGCGCGGTTGCGAATTTTTTGACCGAGCATCCGAGCGTTAGACGGGTTTATTATCCGGGACTTGTTTCGCATCCGCAGCACGAATTGGCAAAACGACAGCAAAATGGTTTCGGCGGAATGGTTGCATTTGAAACCGGCTCGCTCGAAAACGCAAAAAAGGTTTTGGAGAATGTAAAGCTTTGCACGCTGGCGGAAAGTTTGGGCGGTGTCGAGAGTTTGATCTCGCATCCGGCAACGATGACGCACGCTTCGGTTCCTGCAGAGACGCGTGAAAAATTGGGAATTACGGACGGCTTGGTGCGGGTTTCGGTTGGCATTGAAGACGTTGAAGATATTATTTCGGATCTTGATCAAGCGCTTAGTTAATTATGTTTATTGTTGAAATACATGCTACGTCCCACATCGGACGCGTGCGAAAAGGTAACGAGGACAATTATCTTTTGTTGAATGTTTCCGGAGCAAAAACCTGGATGAGTTCGCAGGAGGCGGGCGAATTTATCATCGAATCGCAAAAATTCGAGATCGACGAAAACGGAATCGTTTTAGCCGTCTCCGACGGAATGGGCGGCGCTCTGGCGGGCGAGGTGGCGAGCAAAATGGCGGTTGAAACCGTCAGCCAAACATTTCTGGAAGACGACCCGGAAAAAACGGTTTCACCGGATGAAATCGACGATTCTTTGATCGGAAAACTCTATAAGGCGACTCTTTATTCCAACCATCTGATTCATCATCAAGGACGCACCGATCCTCAATTTAACGGAATGGGCGCTACTTTTACGGGAATCGGCATCACGCCTGAAGCAGTCGATCTGGTACAGGTTGGCGATTCGCGCGCTTATCTCGTTCGAAACCAAAAGATCGATCAGATCACAAAGGATCAATCGCTCGTACAACAATTGATCGACGCAAATCAGATTTCCGCGGAAGAAGCGGAAACGCATACGCTGAAAAACGTTATCTTGCAGGCGCTCGGCGCGCAGAACGAAATATATCCCGTAGCCGCGCGTTTGACTCCGGAGCGCAATGACGTTTTGCTTCTTTGCAGCGACGGTCTGTCTAATAAAGTAACTGCCGCCGAAATGCAGGAAATAATTCTGAGCAATCCTGATCGGCTCGAACTCGCCTGCGCGGAACTTGTGAAGCTCGCAAACGAACACGGCGGCGAGGACAATATCACAGTTATTTTGGCGAAATTGACCGGAGACGATTTACCCGCGCCGACGCCGGGCGAAATTGAGATCGAACTTTTGGAATTGGGAAATATTCACGACACGGCGGATCAGGATACGGCGGAGATCGTCTAGATTTTTTACTCCTTTCGCCATTCAGGCAGGTCTTTTGTTTCTCTGACTTTCGTAACGTAAATCGAAGAACCTTTAACTTTCACGACTTCAACTTTATCGCCTTCCTTAAGCGCGGATTCGCCCGCGATCGGGAAAGCCGTCCACGTTGAGCCGAACACTTTGACCGCGCCTTCGTTCAAAGAGCCTTTACTCGCGCTCGTTACAGTTCCAACTTTTCCGGGAAGAGAATCGACACCGGTTTTTACCGTATCTTCATCCGTATGCCGGAAATACTTTGCGAAAATGGTTCGCGACATAACGGTCAGGATTATGGAAGTCGACGCAAAGATCAAAAACTGAATGAAGAAGCTGTTGATGCCGATAAGACTCGCAAACGCCGCCGCGAGCGCGCCGATACCAAACCAGAACAAAACAAAGCCGAAGGTAAAGATCTCGGCGATGATCAATACCACTCCCAAAATGATCCAAAAAATCCAGCTAAATTGCTCCATGGTTTCGATTTCCGCAAATAGTATTGCAATTATTTCCGAATTTGTCATTTAATTTCCGGCGTTATTTTGCGGCTAACTTTGAACTTGAAAGTCGGTCGTGATAATCTTTTTTTCGTGCTTGGGTGGCGGAATAGGTAGACGCACAGGACTTAAAATCCTGTGTCCCTTGTGGACGTGCGGGTTCGATTCCCGCCCTAAGCACCATTTCTTAACCCCGATTTGTTCGGGGTTTTTCTTCTTGGTTTGAATGGGCGGCACGATTGTTGCGCTCCGTTTCTGTGGAGGCAATTATGAAATTAAGAATATTGTTTGTTTTAGCTCTTGGTTTTTTGCTCATACAGAGCGCCGACGCCCAAAATCGCAGCGATCGCAATTTGATCGCCGCCGCAAAAAAGGTTACCGGCGACAGCTTCCCGTTTTTTAGCGAAACTTCAAAAGGCGCGCGTGTTTATTCGGTAAATCAGCCGAGCACAAAAATGCTGAACGCAATCGATACGGGTCTTTCTGATCTTTTCAAGATTGCAAAAAAGCACAATTACACAAATCGCCTTAATTACTCGGACTATACGATCTTTATCGCAAAACCCGACCGTACAAAAGACGCCAGCGGTCAATATTCGCCTGACATTGCTGTTTCCGCATACCAATATGCCGGAAGCGTTTACGATCAGGGCGGCTTTGTTTATGCTGCCGGAATGGTTTTGTCCAACAATCCGTGCGCATTCGTGTTTGCCGAACACACAAAAGATCTGCAGCGCGTTTCGAACATTGTGCGCTACGAAGGCGAACATCTCGTGCTTTATCACAACGATAGAAGGAAATATCGGGAAACGGCGGATCACAGTCAGGGCGGCGGACATCCGATCCTGGAATAGAAACATTCAACATTATGTATTTCAGATTCCAAATTCGACCTTTAATTTGGACTTTGGAATACGAAATATTAAATTCACTCACCCATATCGTGCAACAAACAACCGATAATGTCGCCGCAAAATATAGACACGCTGCCGCTTGCACGTGTAAAATGCGAGAAACCTGTGATTTTGTTTTTTTTGTGATTTTATCGGAATGCTGGCACGGTCATTGCCGTGAAACTTCGCGGATGCAGTAAGTTTGAAAACTCCGCGAAGATGTGAGGTCAAAAATATGAGTCGTAAGGCGACCAAAATCTTCGCCCTTTTTTTTCTGTTCTTTGTTAATTCTATTTTTGTTAAAGCTCAAAGTGTTTACGAGATCCCGTCCGGAACAAAGATTCGGGTTCAGATGGACAACGAGATAAACTCGAAAGTTTCGAACGTTAACGATACGTTTACAACGACGATCTCGGAACCGGTGAAAATCCGCGAAACTGTGGTGTTGCCTATCGGAACGGTGATCGAAGGACGCGTGACAAATGCAAAACCCGCCGCGATCGGACAAAAAAACGGAAAGCTGATCGTCACTTTTGAAACGCTGCGATTCGCAAGCGGCGAAAAACGCGACATCACCGGCATTTTGGTCAATCCGCTCGACGCCGAATCTTCGCAAACGACGAATATTTTAACCATCGCGGGCGGCACCGCGGTCGGCGCGATCTTCGGGAGCGCTTCAAAAGGCGGCAGCGGCGCATTGATCGGAGCCGCGATCGGAACCGGCGCCGGAGCCGGAATCGCGTTTATGAGAAAAGGAAAAGACGTACGCATCCGATCGGACGAAGAGTTTGACATAGAATTGACAAAAAACGTGATCCTGCCGGTTCGGGATTATTGAAAATCTAAGATTTGGTCGTTGGCGAAAATCCGATCGACCGAATAAAAAACCTGTCGTGAAGGGGAGAGCGCGACAGGTTTTTTTATTTTTGAACCGGATCGTTTGCCGTTCGCCCGCAAGCCGTGATACAAAATATCTTTTATCAAATACATATATTTCAGATCTGAGAGGAATAAAAAATGATTAGACGCAATAAAATTACGGTCGTCGGCGCGGGAAACGTCGGCGCGACCGCCGCCCATTGGATCGCAGCGAAGGAATTGGCGGACGTCGTTCTCGTCGATATTGTCGAAGGAACGCCGCAGGGAAAATCGCTTGATTTGGCTCAAGCCGCACCGATCGACGGCTTTGACGTAAAACTTGTAGGCGCGAATTCCTATGAAGAAACAAAAGATTCGGACATAGTGATAATCACCGCCGGACTTCCGCGCAAACCCGGAATGAGCCGCGACGACCTTTTGAAAACAAACGCGGACATCGTCGGAAAGGTAACGGACGAAGTCGCAAAATATTCGCCGAATTCTTTTATCATCGTCGTATCAAATCCGCTTGACGCGATGACGCAGGTTGCTTTTCGGCGTTCCGGTTTCCCAAAAAACCGCGTGATGGGAATGGCTGGCGTTCTCGATTCGGCGCGTATGCGCTGCTTTTTGGCTGAGGCGCTCGATGTTTCCGTCGAAGATGTTTCGGCATTTGTTCTCGGCGGACACGGCGACACGATGGTTCCGCTGCCGCGATATTCGACATGCGCCGGAATTCCGGTAACCGAACTTTTACCGAAAGATCAGCTCGATGCGATCATCGCGCGCACAGCGAACGGCGGCGCCGAGATCGTCGGGCTTTTGAAAACGGGCTCGGCATTTTATGCTCCGTCGCTCGGCGCGGTCGAAATGGCGCAATCGATCTTAAAGGACAAAAAACGCATTTTGCCGTGCGCCGTTTATCTCGAAGGCGAATACGGAATCAACAATCTTTTCGTCGGCGTTCCGGTCAAGCTTGGTAAAAACGGCGTCGAACAGATCATCGAAATTTCGCTTACCAATGAAGAACGCTCCGCTTTGCAAAAATCCGCGGGCGCCGTTCAGGAACTCGTTGATATTCTCGAGATATGATCTCTCAAAAATTTCAATTTTTTCTAAAGGAAGGTCTTTGCGGACTTTCCTTTTTTTCTTGTTAGAGAATCGGTCAAACTGATTGATGGATTCGTTCAGGTTGAATCACTTCTGACCGCAATATTTCTTTTCAAACTTTACCTCGCAACGCTAACGCCTTTTATTTCTGCCTTTACAGCGCCCCGCCGTTAATGGCACGTCCATTGCCAAACTCTCCACGGTGATTCGTGTATCGAGTCGCAATTTTGGAAATCATTTCCCGAACTTTAATAGAAGGATAAAAAAAATGTCACAGCAAACAAAGTTTTCAAATTTTTCGCGCGTCGTAGCCATTGCATTGGTTTTCACGATGTTTTCGCTGAATATTCTTAGCGCCGCGGCGTTCAACGGCAATGTAGTTAATTCGGTAGTGTCTACCACACTCGAAAAATTTACAACCGATCTGACCGCCTCAGCCCGGAAAGGCAGCTTAACGCCAAACCAGACTTTCGAAGCCGAAGTCAATCGAATAATCGAAATTCTGTCGACGCAAAATGCGCGTCAGCCGGTTATTCTCGATGAAAGCGGCGACAACTCGATTTTGGTTGCCGAGCTTTTCGCTTCGCGTCTCGCAAAGGACAATGTCCCCGCGAGTTTGCGCGGCAAGCGTCTTTTGGCGCTTGAGATCGGTTCGCTGTTTTCCGAAACGAAAGATCAAGCGGAAATTTCGCAGGCGATAGAAACCATAATTTCGGAGCTTTCCGCATCGAAGAAAGGCACTATCCTATTTGTAGACGAGCTGACGAACTTTATCGGGAAATCGGGCGTCAACGACGCTCTGGCAAACGCGCTCCTCGAAAATAAGATCACGATCATCGGCGGCAGCTCCAAAGCCGCTTATGATGAAAACATCGAATTAATCCCGGAAGCTTCAGCACTCTTTGAAAAGCTCAACATCGGCGAGATCAAGAATAACTCGTCCGACACCTCCGTTCAGGCATTCGATGAAAACGAAGGTTTTCGCGGCGACAACGTTTCGTCCGATCTGCGTGAAATGATGGCGAAAGACATTAACAAACGAGTTGATGTAATTCTGCAGGCGAAAGATGCGGACAGCCCGGTTCTGCGCGCGATCATGGCGGAATACCGCGTTCGTCTGACCGACAGGATCGGAACGAGCAACACTTTGGTTATTAATCTGCCTTTACGCGCTGTCGAACAGCTTGCGCAAAGCGGCATCGTGAATTATATGTCGCCCGACCGGCAGCTCAACTTTTTAGGACACGTTGAAAATGCAACCGGCGCGACGGCGATGCGTTCGCAGCCCGCTATCGGAACTCGTCCGGCGTTAACGCTTGACGGAACCGGTGTCGGCATTGCGGTTCTCGATTCCGGTTTGCTGGCAACTCATAAAGATTTCAGAAATTCCAGCGGAAGCCGCATCGTTTTCAACAAAAATTTTGTAACGAATAGCACCACGACGGATGACGATTACGGGCACGGAACCCACGTAGCCGGCATCGCCGCGGGCAGCAATGGCACTTATAAAGGTCTCGCCCCAAATGCCAACATCATTAATCTGAAGGTTTTGGACGCACAGGGCAGAGGACAAACTGCCTGGCTTCTTAACGCGCTTGATTGGATGATCGCAAACCACGCGACCTACAACATTCGCGTCGCAAATCTTAGTTTGGGCGGTCTGGCGATAGATTCATACACAAACGATCCGGTTTGCCGGAAGGTACAGCAATTGAGCGCGCTTGGCGTTTTGGTTGTCGCCGCTGCCGGTAACGAAGGCAAAAACGCCTTGGGACAAAAACTATACGGTCATATTCATTCGCCCGGCAACGATCCCTCGGCTTTGACGGTCGGCGCGGTCAATACAAAAAATACGGATTCACGCAGTGACGATATCATGGCGACGTTCAGCTCGAAGGGTCCGACGCGAAGCTTTTATACGAATGCCGCCGGAAGAAGGGTTTACGACAACGCAATCAAGCCGGATCTCGTTGCTCCCGGCAATAAAATCGTTGCGGCAAGAGCAAAGGCAAGCAGCTATTTGGCAAACGCTCTTCCCACTCTTTCCCTGGGCTTGCTTAGTTCGTCAGATGAGGCTCTGATCGAGATGAGTGGAACTTCGATGTCGACGCCGGTTGTGGCGGGCGCGGCAGCTCTCCTTTTCCAATTGAATCCGAATCTTACGCCCGGAATGGTGAAAATGATATTTGAATACACGGCGCAGCCTTTAAACGGCGTAAATATGCTCGAACAGGGCGCCGGACAATTAAATCTCGACGGCGCGATTCGCCTCGCGAGAATATATCGTACCGATATCAATTTTGATTCTGCCGGCACGCCGGGCATGTCTCTGTTAGCTTCCGGACAGACGTTCCCGACCGCGTCGTCAACGCTGAGCGGAATGACTTTCCCTTGGGCGCAGGGCATTTTAACGAATCACGCTTATTTGAAAGGAATAACTTTGGCGAACACTTTTCACGCTACTTATCGAAACAATTCATGGTTTCAGAAGGGCGTTTCAAATCATGGCTCCTCTTTCGTTTACATGCTTAACGGCAATTTTTACAACGCGTCGAGTATCACAATTACTTCGAAGGCGATGGTCAGCAACGGAACGGCTCTAGGTGGCGGTTCAGTCTTTAGGGCTTTTGGTGTTCTGGTCAGCGACGGCGTTTTAGTGAGCGACGGTGTTTTGGTCAGCGACGGTGTTCTGGTTAGTGACGGCGTTCTCGTGAGCGACGGAGTACTCGTCGGCGACGGCGTGCTCGTGAGCGACAGCGCGCTCGTCGCAGACGGCGTGTTGGTCGCGGACAGCACATTAGCTAATTCTGTGATTTTTGGTGACAACTAATAAATAACATAGGAAACATTTACCAGGAGATTCACCATGAAATTACAAACAGCCAATCTTAAATACTCTCGAGCTTTCTCGGCTCAAGATCAAGGCTTCGTCAAAGCGGTTCCTGCGCTGTGTAACTTGCACATGCTAACCGAAGCCAATCGCCCGGAAGTCAGTGATTTTCTCGCGCTGCGTCCCGTTCATACGGTCGTAATGAAGAGTTTCATCGAGGACAACGGGTTGGAAAGCGCCGAAAATCGCGGTACTTTCTACGGTTACCGCGGAGCGGACGGCGCGCTCGAAGGCGTCACGCTGATCGGTCATACAACGTTGATCGAAGCCCGCTCGGAAGATGCGCTTTTGGCATTCGCTATCGCCGCAAAAACATCCGAAATACCAATTCATATCCTTATGTCTGACGGTGACACGACCGAAAGATTTTGGAAGTATTTCGCAGAGGCGAATCAAAAACCGCGATTGATCTGTACCGAATTGCTATTCGAACTTAACTTCCCTTTTCTAGTGCAGAGCTGCAAGTGGGACGTTCGCCTGGCTAAGGCGGATGAGCTCGAACAGATTGCCGCAGCACACGCCGAAGTCGCTTTTATTGAAAGCGGCGTGGATCCGTTGAAAAAAGACCGCGAAGGTTTTCTCAAACGTGCTTTACGAAGGATTGAGAAGGAACGCACCTTCGTGGTCTTTGACAACGGAAAACTCGTCTTCAAAGCCGACATTGTCGCCGAAACGACAGACGTAATTTACCTTGAAGGAATTTATGTCGCCCCCGATTATCGCGGGCAGGGTGTCGGATCGAGTTGTCTGTCAAAATTGAGCTGCAATTTAGCAAGTCGGGTTTCTAACCTTTGTTTGCTGAGCAATGTCGAATTTGACGCTGCCCACCGGAGCTTTCTCAAGGCGGGTTACAAAAACACGGATCGCTGCACGACGATTTTTGTTTAACCTAAAAAAACAATGGACAAACTATTCGCGCGTAGTCCATAATATTGGAAGGCTCATTCCAGAGCCTTCTTCTAATTTCTATGCGGATTTTCCGCATCAACGCTTGAAATCCCTGCTCTCAATCGTTCAACGCCGAAAACGACTTTTAAGAATCCCTGAACTATTTTGTAATTTCTTCCACCATTCCCCTTTTCGATGAATACACAATCGAAGACAAAAAGCTATATGGTGTCTATTCTTGTAATAGGCTGGCTTTGTCTTTTTGCGGCTCTGATCAGCCTGCCCTACCATAGGCTGGATTCCAAACTTGTCATCCTTTTCGCCCTGACGATCGGCGTCGGATCGCGAATTACACTTCAAATACCGCGATTTAAGTCGCACATCGCGGTTTCCGACGTTTTTATCTTTTTTGCGCTGCTTTTATACGGCGGCGAGGTCGCTATCGTTTTGGCTTCGGTCGAGGCGATCTTTTCGTCTTGGAGATTCTGCAAAAAAAAATTCACCGTCTTTTTTAATATGGCGGTAATGGCTTTTTCGACTATGCTCGTCTATCTCGTTTTGCTTGGATTTGGGCTCTACGAGGAAACACAAACGGAGATACAAGGGGAGAATTTCAACAATTTCGTCGGCGCGCTGCTCGTAATGGCGGTCACGCAATTTATATGCAATACGACACTCTGCGCGATATACGGCGCGCTTGAGAGCGAAAAGCCCGCGTGGGAAACGTGGAAAACGAAATACGCGTGGACGTTCATAACGTATTTTGTCGGCGCGCTTGGCGCGGGCGTTTTGATGCAGCTGACTATCAGCCTTGGATTTGTCGTCGTTATCGCAGCTTTTCCGGTTATATTTTTTATTTATCTTACATACCGGATGTATCTGAAAAACGTCGAAATGTCGCTAACGCAAGCCGAGCAAGCCGAACGCCATGCCGAGATTCTCGAAAAACAATCTGCTGCGCTTCGCGAATCGGAGGAACGTTTTCGAAGCGCGTTTAACTACGCGCCGATCGGAATCGCGCTTGTTTCGCCTGCCGGGAAATGGTTAAAGATAAATCGCGCGCTATCCGAAATTCTCGGCTACACGGAGGACGAATTTCTCGTCTCGGATTTTCACTCGATGCTTTTCAGCGAGGATCTTGGAAATACACTGGTCAAGATCCACGAACTGCTTTCCGGAAAGATCCCAAGCTGCCAAATGGAGCAGCGGTATGTGCACAAAACCGGGAAAACGGTTTGGGCTGCGTGGAGCGTTTCGACGGCGACCGATGCAACATTTGGACGTCCAAATATGATCTTTCAAATCCAGGACATCACTGATAAAAAGCTCGCCGAAGAAAAACTTCAATACGAAGCGACGCACGATGCGCTCACGGGTTTGCCCAATCGGGCGTTTTTTATGGCGCGGCTTGAGAAAGCGCTGCAAAAAGCGCAGGAAATTCGCAACTTTAAGGTCAGTATTCTCTTTATTGATCTCGATCGCTTTAAGGTCGTCAACGACAGTCTCGGACATCTCACCGGAGACCGCCTGTTGATCGGGATCGCCGAACGTCTCCGCGATTGTCTTCGACCGTCTGACATCGTCGCTCGGCTCGGCGGCGATGAATTCACGATTCTCGTCGAGGGAAATCACACGCCCGAGGAAGTTATCAAAATCGCCGAGCGTGTCAAGGAAAAATTCGCCGCGCCGTTCGACCTCAGCGGACACGAAGTTTACAGTTCGGCGAGTATCGGAATTTTGCACAATTCGAAAAATCATCTGATTCCCGCCGATATGATGCGCGATGCCGATACCGCAATGTATCAGGCGAAACGCGCCGGCAAAGCGCGCCACGAAGTTTTTGACGAGAAGATGCACCAAGCCGTCAAGGAAACGCTACAGCTTGAGAGCGATCTACGCCGCGCGATCGACCGCAACGAGCTGATCGTTCACTATCAGCCAATCCATTCGCTCGCGGACGGCGGCGTGCTCGGCTTCGAAGCGCTTGCGCGCTGGGAACATCCGGAACTCGGAGTTCTATTCCCAAACAAATTCATCCCGCTCGCAGAAGAGATCGGCTTGATAGACATGCTCGGTGAACATATCTTGCGGCTTTCGTGCACGCAAATGCGGGCGCTTCGGGAAAAATTGCCGCGGAGCCTGGAGTTTATGTTGAACGTGAATCTTTCCTGCAAGCAATTCGAACAGCCGGAACTGGTCGGCGACATCAAGCAGATTCTCGACGAAACCGATTTTCCTCCCGATAAGCTTAAGCTTGAAATCACGGAATCTGTCTTTTTCGAACACCGCGAAAAAGCCGTCAAAATGCTGCATGAACTCTGCGCGCTCGGAATCGAGATAAATATTGACGATTTCGGCACCGGCTATTCAAACCTTAGTTACCTGATGCAGCTTCCGATCTCGACTCTGAAGATAGACCGCTCGTTCATCGCACCAATTAGACAGGAAGGCGACGGCGCCGAAATTCTGCAAACCATCTTGATGCTCGCGCAAAATCTTGGGATGAAAGTGATCGCGGAAGGCGTCGAAACCGAGTTTCAGGTCGAACAATTAAAGCGATTCAATTGCGAAGTCGCGCAGGGATTTTTCTTCTCAAAACCCATGAAATTTGAAGATCTCGAAGCATTTCTGGCGGGCGAAGTCCCAGCTAACATTCCGCAAAATGCGTTCGACGATGTTTCTGTCGTCTCAACGCTCCAGTAATTTCCTATTTTTTCAGCCAGCCTAACAATGCATTGACGGTAATGTCGCGGTTCGTTTCATATATTGCGCGCGTAAGTGGAATTCCCATCGGGCAAACCTGTACGCAGTTTTGCGCGTTTCCGCAATTGGCGATACCGTCGTCCTGCATCAAGCCTTCAAGCCGTTCGTCGATCGTAAATTTTCCGACAGGATGCAGATTGAACAACTTCGCCTGCGCGATCGCCTGCGGTCCGATGTAATTGTCGTCTGCATATTGCGGGCACGCCTCCAGACAGCAGCCGCACGTCATACAGCGCGAATATGCATAGCGTTCCTGCGCGGTTTCATTCGACATTTGAGCGCCCGCGCCAAGATCGTAACTGCCGTCGAGCTCGATCCACGCGTGAACTTGTTTGAGATGATCGAACATTTTTGTCCGGTCGACTTTGAGATCGCGAACGTTCGGGAACTTCGACATCGGCTGAAGCGTCACAACATTTCCGCCGCTCGCGAGCAAAAGATCGTCGATCAAAGCCGAGCAGGATTGGCGCACAACGCCGTCGATCACCATCGTACAAATTCCGCAAACCTGTTCGAGACAGCTCATATCCCAAACCGGCGGTGTAGTTTTTTTCCCTTCTTTTGTTACCGGATCTTTGCGAATTTCCATCAGCGCCGAAATTACATTGAGATTTCGCCGGTATGGAATTTCGAACGTCTGCCAATAGGTTTCCGCGTTATGATTATCACGTCGCTGAATTTTTATCTCCACCGTTTTCGGCGGGTCTTCAAGACGTTTTTTTTCCTGATGCGTATCGCTCATAATTTCCAAAATGTAGCGCCAGCATCTTGCTGGCTGTCGTGGCGGCATCTTGCCGCCACATTCAAATTAACTCGATTGAGTCTTGTTACAGATGTTTCAAATACCTTAGACTCCAAAATGCGTTCTTATTGTTGAAATAAGTTTTTGGCGCGTTTCCCGATGTATTTCTTCGTAATTTTGAATGATTCCAACACATTCAGAAACAAAGTCTCTCGTAGCTCTTGCTCTAAGATAATCAACCGGAAACTTTAACAAAAAACCGCACAATGCTAACACCGCTACTGCGGCGATTGTTCCCCAAACTGCGCCGAACAGAATCCAACCATAGACCAGCGCCAGACCTGTGATCCCATAAACAAGGACGACGGACAAAGTCGTGTAAATAATATTTTGTGTCGTTTCCGAAATTTTCCTGAAGTCCAAATAAATACCTCCCGAGCTAAAGCTCTGACGGCAAGATGCCGTCAGGACAGCCGCCAGGATGGCGGCGCTACTTTCCGGTCTTCCCTTTACTGTAATCGCGCTTTCGCGGTTCGATCAAACCCACGTCAACCGCTTCGTAACTCAAAACCGGCGCTTCCGCTGAATATTCCGCGATCGTCGTTTTCAGGAAGTTTTCGTCGTCACGCTCCGGAAAATCCGGCTTGTAATGCGCGCCGCGCGATTCGTTTCGGTTCAGAGCGCCGAGCGTTATAACGCGCGCAAGCTGGAGCATATTCCAAAGCTGCCGTGCGTGCGGAACCGCCTGCGTCGCCCAGAGGTTCGAATCGTTTATAGAAATATTCTGAAAGCGTTCGATGAGTTCGAGGATCTTTTCGTCGGTCGCTTTGAGTCTGTCATTGTAACGAACGACGGTAACATTGTCCGTCATCCATTTTCCAAGCTCATCATGCAGCTTATATTGATTTTCCGCGCCTTCGTTTTTGATGATCCGCTGGTTTATTTCCCTTTGTTTTTTTAATTCCGTTTCGTGAATTCCGTTTGTTTCGGTGTCTTTGCGCTCGACATTTTTCGCATATTCGATCGCCGATGGCGCAGCGGTAAATCCACCGTAAACACAGGAAACTAAGGAATTCGCGCCGAGACGATTCGCTCCGTGTATCGAATAATCGCACTCGCCGGCAGCAAAAAGCCCGGGAATATTCGTTTTTTGCTCAAAATCGACCCACAAGCCGCCCATCGAATAATGAACGCCGGGGAAAATTCGCATCGGCACGTATCGCGGGTCGTCGCCGACGAACATTTCGTAAATTTCCAGTATCGCGCCCAGTTTGCGTGTCAAAGTTTCCGCCGGAATATGCGTCAGATCGAGATAAACCTGATTTTCGCCGCCGATTCCCATTCCTTCCAAACAGACCTGGAAAATTTCTCTTGTCGCGATATCACGCGGCACTAAATTTCCATACGCCGGATACTTTTCTTCGAGAAAATACCAGCGTTCTTCGACGGGAATGTCCTTCGGATTGCGCGCGTCGCCCTGATTTTTCGGCACCCAAACGCGTCCGCCTTCGCCGCGTGCGGATTCCGACATCAGACGCAATTTGTCCTCGCCGGGAATCGAGGTCGGATGAACTTGTATAAATTCGCCGTTGGCATATCGCGCGCCTTGCTGGTAACACGCCGAAACCGCGCTTCCAGTGCAGGTCATCGAATTTGTCGATTTGCCAAAAATGAGTCCCGGTCCGCCGGTCGCCATGATCAGGGCATCGGCTTGAAAAGCTTTAAGCTCGAGCGTTTGCAGATTCATCGCGATCAAACCGCGGCAAACCTGGTAATCGTCCAAAACGAGCGAAAGCATTTCCCAGCCTTCATATTTGTTTACCGTTCCGGCAACTTCCCATTTTCGAACCTGTTCATCGAGCGCGTAAAGAAGCTGCTGCCCGGTCGATGCTCCGGCAAAAGCCGTCCGGTGATGAAGCGTGCCGCCAAAACGCCGAAAATCGAGCAAGCCTTCCTTCGTTCGCGAAAACGGAACACCCATCCGATCAAAAAGATATATGATCTGCGGCGCCATTTCGCACATTTTCTGAACGGGCGGCTGGTTTGCCAAAAAGTCGCCGCCATAAACGGTATCGTCAAAATGTTTCCACGGCGAATCGCCTTCGCCCTTTGTATTCACGGCGCCGTTTATTCCGCCCTGCGCACAGACCGAATGCGAACGCTTGACCGGAACGACCGAGATCAAATCGACTTCGTGTCCGGCTTCGGCAATTTTCATCGCGGCTGCAAGTCCCGCAAGTCCGCCGCCGACAACCGCAATTTTTAATGTGTTTGGCATAATTTGTGGAACACTGATTTTTTAGGATTGGTTATGATCGGTTAGGAAAATTAAATATAAAATCATAACAATCTTATTCAATCCTAATTAATCAGTGTCCTATTTCCTTATTTCTCAAAACTTGCGCGAACCGCCCGGCTCGACAATTCCTTTTTTCTCCACCTCGTGACAAAACGTCTGCGGCAGCAATCCGCATGGACGAACAAACGCGATCGCCGCGTTCGTGCCTACGGTGAACAGAAAAACAGATAAGCCGATGCACGCGTAAAGCGCGTATTTCTGCGCTTTTTCGCCGATCAAAATTCCCCAATCGACCGCAAAAAGAAAAAATCCGTAAGCAAGATGCCATGCGGTCGCCGCGACGCCCAAAATGTAAAAAATCAAAATAAATATATTTTTGAATTCCGCAGCAACGATCGCAAACGCTTTGTCGGCATTTCCCGCAACCGGATTTCCGAACGATTCCAAGCCGGGAAGCACGCCGAAACGCAGATTCAAAATATGAAACAGCAAAAAGAAGAACAGAAAGATTCCTGTCACGCGCTGAAAAATATAAAACCAATTGCGCCCGTAGCTGTAATTAAACACATTCGGACGCGCTTCGACTGAAATAAAAACGCCGTAAATGGAATGAAAAAGCAGCGGCAGAAAAATCCCGAAGATCTCTACAAACAAAAGATACGGAATATCGTGAATGTCTTGTACGTGTTTGTTAAAGCTCGACGCGCCGCCCATCGCCGCCGAATTTGTATACATATGGACGAAAAAAAACGCGCCCAACGGAACAATTCCGGTGAGTTGATGAAGCTTGCGAAGCAAAAACGTTCTGCTTAGTTTTATCGCCATTGCTATTGTGATAAATATTCTGAATTTTTAAGTTTAAAATCGCAACCGGCAATCGAAAAATTCTCTGAGTTTTAATCTTACTTTCTTTCTTTAATAAGATAAAATGAATTCTCTTGCGTAGATTATGTAGAAAAACTTATTATTGAAACAATGCATATAGAAACATTGAAAGTTTTTTGTGATCTTGTCGATATGCAAAGCTTCTCGCTGTCGGCGGAGCGAAATTTTATCACGCAGTCGGCGGTCAGCCAGCAGATTCGCGCGCTCGAAGACAAATTCAAGCGCCGTCTTTTAGAGCGCGTGCGCGGTCGACGCGAAGTTCGGCTGACGCTCGCGGGAGAGGTTTTTTATCGCGAAGCAAAAAACGTTTTAGTGAGCTTCGATCAAATGCAGGAAAGCATGCGCGGGCTTGTCGGCAGGATCAGCGGAACCGTAAAAGTCGCGACGGTTTACAGCGTCGGCTTGCACGAGCTTCCCGCAAAAGTGCGCGAATTTATGTCGAAATTTCCTGCGGTAAAGATCGATCTCGAATACTCAAGAACGACGCGCGTCGTGCGCGATGTTTTAAGCGGCGCAGTCGAGCTTGGCGTCATAGCTTTTCCTGAAACGCGGCGCGGTTTGACGATCGTGCCTATGCCGGGCGCGCGTCTGGTTTTGATCTGTCCGCCGGATCACGAATTTGCAAAGCGCAAGAAAATCAAGGCAAAAGAGCTAAACGGACGGGATTTTGTGTTGTTCGAGCGTGATATTCCGACGCGTAAGGCGACGGACAGAATTCTAAAAACACAGGGCGTTGAGGTTAAGAAAACGGCAGAATTCGATAATGTCGAAACAATAAAACGCGCGGTCGAAACCGGCTTCGGGCTGGCGATCGTTCCGCATCCGAGCGTGATGGACGAAGAAGAAAAGCTCCACCTCGCCGTGATTCAACTCGCGGAAAAAGAATGGATTCGCCCCGTCGGAATAATTTATCGAACCGACCGGTCGCTCTCATTGGCTGCAAAGAAATTGATAAAAGTCCTAGAAAACAATCCGCAAAATCCTTAGAATTTTTCGATTTTTGGTTTATAGTATTTCAAATAGTTCGAAAAATAGAGGTCTTAAAATGAAGCTCAATTCGAAAATTATTTTTTCCGTGATTTTTCTTTTCGTTCTTTATGCTGTATTTTTCCTAACTCCGAAAACGGTGACTGTAAATGAAGAAAGTAAATCTCTTGATTTGAATAATTACGACATTCGAATGGACAAAGGAGGCGAAGCGAAAACCGCGATCGCGCAGTTCATCGAGCGATCTTCGAAATCCGCTCAAACAATCTTGATTGACCGAAAGAAAGCGCTTGACGCGGAAGAAGACCTTCGCCGACAGGTCGCCGACTTAAAGATCGAGTACAACGAAGACCTGCAAATTCCGGAGGTCGTTTCGCGAAACTCCGAATTTTTGACCGCGCCGAACAAAAAAAAGAGAGACGTCATTCTTAAAGATTTTATCCAGCCCAACGCCGACCTTTTTGGAATGCGGCGCTCGCAGATCGATCGACTAGAAAAAACGGCGGATTACACAAATCCCGACGGCGATCTTTCGTTCGTGCATTTTGAGCAAAAAATAAACTCGATCCCGGTTTTTCGAGGCGAGTTAAAAGCCGGCTTTTCGCGCACAAACGAGATCGTCCGCATTATCAATAATCTTGCACCAAATCTTGACTACGAAGCTTTGCCGACGGAAGGCAGCAGCGCCGAAGAAGCAGTTTTGCAAGCGGCGAAATTTGTCGGTTTGGAAGCGAAAGATGCGGATGTTCGGCGCATCCTAGCCGAATCGAACGAATTGAAAGTTACATTCGAACGCGGTCAGTTTTCCGACCGCTCAATGGCGGAGAAGATGTATTTTCCGATCGATCACGGCGCAGCGCGGCTTGCCTGGCGCGTTCTTTTATGGACAAATGGCGCCGCTTTTTACGTCATCGTCGATGCTGAAACGGGAACGCTTCTGTGGCGCAAAAATCTTACCGAACATCAGACGCAGACCGCGACTTTTAATGTCTACGGCAACACGACGAGCATGATGAAAACGGCGGACAACCCTTCGCCGTTTACGCCGGGATGCCTCGACGCGAACACTTGCCCGCAGCCGCCGATTCTCAATCGCACGAATTTCACGCTGATCGGAAACGAGCCGCCGTATGATTTTAACAATCTCGGCTGGATCAACGACGGCGAAAACCGCACGATCGGCAACAATGTCGAAGCGGGTATTGACCGCATTCCGCCAAACGGAATCGATCCTGACGGCTGGGCGTTTGGCAATCCGTACCGCGTTTTTAACTACACATATAATCCCGCTCCGGGAAATCCGCCGCCGGGCGAAGCGCCGGTCCCAACGATGCAGATGTATCCGCCGTCGCAATTTCAGCAAGGCTCGGTAACGCACATTTTTTACACGGTCAACCGCTGGCACGATGAAATGTATCTTTTAGGATTTACCGAACCGGCGCGAAATTTTCAAACAGATAACTTCGGGCGCGGAGGTTTGGGAAACGACAGTATCGCGGTTAACGTTCAGACTTTTGGCAATAATTTCTCGAGTCTGCCGGACGGCATGCGCGGACAGTTTGTCGCAAGTATTTGGACAAATCCGGATCCCGATCGTGACAGCGCACTGGATTCGCAAGTTACTGTTCACGAGTTGACGCACGGACTTTCCAGTCGTCTGCACGGTAATGCTTCGGGGCTTTCGACGAATATGGCGCGCGGAATGGGTGAAGGCTGGTCCGATTTTTACGCGCTCACTTTGCTTTCCGAACCGACGGACGCCGCGTGCGGCATTCACACTATCGGCGGGTATGTTACATATCAAATTACAAGTGGTTTCGAAGCTAATTATTATTACGGGATCAGACGTTTTCCGACAGCCCGTAAAAGCTGCGTTGGCGCAAACAACAAACCGCATTCTCCTTTAACTTTTCGTCACTCAAACTCACCCTGCAACGCGGAAATCAACACGGTCGGAGCATTTCCGCGCGGTCCGATCGGTTCGGTGACCTGCGATCAAGCTCATAATCTCGGCGAAATATGGAGTTCGACCCTCTGGGAAGTTCGCGGCTTTTTGATCGATATTCACGGCGCGGCGGAAGGAAATCGAAGGGCTTTGAAATATGTCACGGACGGAATGAAACTCGCGCCGCTAAATCCGACGTTTTTGCAGGAACGCGATGCAATCTTAACAGCCGCGCAAGTTTCAGCCCCAGCCGATATATGTTCGGTTTGGCGCGGTTTTGCGGTTCGCGGTATTGGGTTTTCGGCGAGCATTCAAAATGTCGGAACAGGTTCTAACAATACGGTTGTAACCGAGGCTTTCGATTTACCTCTGCAATGCCGCGCCGCCACGCGGGCGGATTTTGACGGTGACGGTAAAACGGATATGTCGGTCTTTCGTCCGACTGAAGGCAACTGGTACCTGAATCGTTCGACGTCAGGGTTTGCGGCAATTAATTGGGGACTTGCCGCAGATATTCTCGTTCCCGGAGATTATGACGGCGACAATATCACGGATACGGCGATCAAGCGCGCCGGCGATTGGTATATTTTGCGAAGCGGTGATAACACGACCGTCGTGGTTAATTGGGGATTTTCTTCTGATATTGCGGTTGCCGGAGATTACAGCGGTGATTCAAAAACCGATTATGCAGTCTTCCGACCGTCAGAAGGCAATTGGTATATTTTGCGTTCAGACGGCGGAACCGCAGTTTTTAATTGGGGAATTTCTACTGACATACCGCTTGCCGGAGATTTTGACGGCGACCGGAGAACCGATTTTACCGTCTATCGTAATGGCGTTTGGTATATAAATCAGAGTTTGGCGGGAATCAAGATCGTGACATTCGGTCTTTCTTCCGATATGCCCGTTCACGCCGATTACGACGGCGATGGCAAAGATGACGTCGCGGTTTTCCGACCGTCCGACGGCTACTGGTATATTTGGCGAAGCACAGACAGCGGGATCAGCTATATTCCGTTTGGTTTGAACGGCGACATTCCCGTTCCGGGCGACTACGACGGCGACGGAAAATATGATCAAGCGGTCTATCGCGGCGGAATATGGTATTTGAATCGTTCAACCTCAGGATTTACCGCTGCGCAATTCGGACTCGCCGCTGATGTGGCGATACCGAATCGATATTTGCCGTAAGTTGTTGGGAAAAGACAGTCGCCAAAATCGCTTTTCAACTTGTAAATTTTTTGTTGCGGAAATCGAAAAGTATAAGGTAATATATTTTTAAACTAGAGATCTTTTGCGCAGATATTTTGATAATTCGCGAATATATAGGGCAGAATCAATTCGCATGGCTTCACCAGATTGTTATGTGAGCGAGGTATCTGCCCGCTAATAAAACAAGGTAACTTATTCAAAGCCGCATTGCTGTTTTGAATAAGTGGGTGAAACTGAAATTACTTTTGGTATGTAAAGATGATTCGGTTTCAAACATGTGATTAATTGAATTAATCACGAACAAGGAGGGAAAAATGAAAGTTAGAAGTAATGTTTTGGCATTTTTTGTCAACGCATTTTTTTTGTGCTTTGCGGTGTCCGGCGTCGCGCAGTCGTTGCCGGAAATCATTTGGAGCAGTAGGGCTCACCAGGCGGAACCGGGAGGTTTTGCGTCAACTAATTCAATCAGGTTTTCGCCCGATGGACAAAGGATTATCGCCGGCGGAAAAAGGTCGGTCGGAGGAGCACACGCAGGAAGTATTACAATTTTTAATGCCGCCAATGGAGCGGTGTTAAAGACAACACCTGTTTTTATACCGATTTCCGAAATCAACGAATTGGCGATCTCGCCCGACGGACTGCGTATTTCTACTGCCCATAACAGCGTGCAGTGCAACAACGAGCAGACAAGCTGCCGCTACGCTTATGTTCTATACGAGTCGCAAAATTTGACCCGTATCAGCGAACCGCCGACAACATTTGTCGGGTCGCACTCGGTAGAATATTCGCCCGACGGTCAGATCGTTGCGCTCGGTGATTTTGCTTCCTACACCAATTTAAAATTTCTGAATCCGTCCGATCTTTCTATAATTCGGGCATTGCCCGGACATTTGATCGGCAACAGAGGCAGAACATTAAGTGTTCGTTTTTCGCCCGACGGGCAATTTCTCGCAACCGGCGGCGGCGATAACACAGTAAAGATCTGGCGCGTTTCCGACGGAACTTTGCTCCAAACATTTGCATTCCAATCGGATATAGGCGAAGTTTTTTCGGTCGAATATTCACCTGACGGACAATATATCGCCGCTACCGACCGCGCTACGATCTCGCAAGTGAAGATTTGGCGCGTATCGGACGGCGCGCTCGTCAGAACTTTTAACAATCCATATTTCTACAGCATTCCCAGCCACAAAGTAACCTGGACGCCGGACGGCAGATATGTCGTTACTCATTTTACGACCGGAAGCGACGGAAGCAGAATTCGTTTTTGGGACTTTCAAACCGGAGAGCTCGCCCGAGAATACACGCAGCCTTTTATTAGCCCGCAGGATGCGAATTCTATTCAGGCTCTTAGATTTTCCAGTGACGGACGCACCTTTGCATTTGGCGTAGATGAGATCGTGTATCTTGCCCGTAATCCGTTTGCGCCGACTTCGACCTTCGCCGATTTTGACGGCGACGGGCGTTCCGATCCGTCGGTTTTTCGAGGCGGAATGTGGTATATGCAGGAAAACGTGAACAATTTTGTTTCCGTCCAATTCGGTCTCCCGGACGATGAGATCACGCCCGCCGATTTTGACGGCGACGGCAAAACCGACATCGCCGTGTTTCGTGAAGGCACGTGGTATTGGCTAAATAGTTCGAACGGCAGTTTTAACGCGGGACAATTCGGAAAAGCCGGAGATGTGCCTGTTCCCGCCGATTTTACCGGCGACGGACGCGCTGAATTGGCAGTTTTTCGCGGCGGAGTTTGGTGGACGTATGATTTGGCGAACAACCAACATCAAGCAGTACAATTCGGAATTTCAACCGACCAAGCAGTTCCGGCTGATTTCGACGGCGACCGCAAAACGGATTACGCGGTTTTCCGCGAAGGCGTGTGGCATCACTTGAGAAGTTCGGATAACGTTTATCGCGTCGCTCAGTTCGGGCTGGCTTCGGACACACCGACAGTCGGCGATTACGATGGCGACGGCAAAGCCGATCAAGCCGTCTATCGCGGCGGAACGTGGTATGTTTTGGGAAGCACGCAGGGATTTTACGGGGCGGAATTCGGCATCGCGTCCGACATTCCGACGCCGGCTGACTATGACGGCGACGGCAAAACCGATATGGCGGTTTTCCGCGACGGTGTTTGGTGGATGCTTCGTTCGATGGGAGGTGTAGAGATCGTTCAATTTGGCATTGAAAACGACCAACCGATTCAAGCGGCATTTATCCCGTAAGAAAATTGTCAGCTTAGTTAGAAAGCGAGGTAAAGCGACTACTTTTGAAAGTAACCGTTTTCCTCGCTTTTTTGTTGTTCGTTAATCCAAACTAACGGAAAAACTCGATGTGGGACTGATCCCGTTCAAAGCATTTTTAAGAAGCGGCACAATACCTTCGGCTTCGACGTAATCTTTGCCGAGCAGACGGCGGAAGCGTTTTTGCTTTGTTTCGCCGGTCAATTCCTTTAACATTCCGCGATAAAAAGCCGTAACGAGTTCGGGCGCGAACTGTTTGCCCGAATTTCTTCTCAGATCGTCGATCACTTCATGCGCCGGGCGGCGGCGTTTGTAAGGTCGGTCGGTCGTCATCGCGTCAAACGAATCGGCGAGATTCACAATTTTTGCGATATACGGAATTTCTTTATCCGCCAAACCGTCCGGATAACCGTTTCCGTCGAGCCGTTCGTGATGATATTTTGCCGCCAGCGGAACGTCCGCGTATGGATGATGGATCGGCATCAAAATATCATAGCCGACCGCCGGATGTTTGTTCAATTCGGCTGATTCTTTGGCATTTATGCGATACGGCGCGTTGATAATGCCGCGCTCGACGGTCAATTTTCCGACGTCGTGCAGATAACCCGCGACCGCCGCGCCTTCGATCTGATCGTCGTCCCAACCCAATTCCTGCGCGATTATCTCTGTATATTTCCCGACGCGCACCGAATGCCCTTCGGTGTATTTGTCCTTGCAGTCGATCGCCGTCGCAAACGCCTTGACCGTGTCTTTGTAAGTCATCCGCAAATCGTCATAAAGCCGGCGGTTTTCGTCCGCTCGGCGCTCGAGCTCCGACATCAAATTACGCTGCGCGATCCCGACTCCGACGTGCCGCGCCATCGCGCAAATAATGTCTTTATCGTAGGTTGAATAAGGCTCGCCGTTCGCTTTTTCGCCGAGCAAAATAACGCCGACGATTTCGCCGCGAATGACGAGCGGCACAAGCAGCTCGATCTTTTTCGTTTCAAAACTGCGGTCGTAAACCTGGAAAAACGGCAAAACTTTCGCCTGTGAAACTTCGATCGGAACCACGCCGTTCGCCAAAAACTGTCTTTCGTCTTCGTATGTCAGAGTTAAGCTGAGCGGAAAATCATCGCCAAAGCCGCGCACGGAAAGCAGATTCAGCTCGTGCCCAAAGCGCGAATATCGCGCAACGCCGCCGCGCATTATCGCCAAACTTCCAAGCAAAAGATGCAGCGACGTGCGAATCATCTCCTGGAAATTCTGTTTGTGCGCGATCTCGTTGCCGATCTCCGCCAGCGCGCCGAAAGTGTGTATTAATTTTTGATTCTCAGCCATAAGATTTCACCGCAGAGGCGCAGAGACGCAGAGGTTTTTAACAAAATATTGAACGCGTACGACACACCGGATCATTTCAGTCATTTATTTTTTGAAACCGGCAATTAGATTTCTCCGCGTCTCCGCGTCTCTGCGGTTAATTAACCGTAACGTGATTCGTCAAACCGAGCATATCGAACAGCTCGATTGTATCATCATTGACGTCCGAAAAGACGACTTTCGCGCCGGCGTTTGAAGCCGCGTCGATCACGCCGAGCAGTATCGAAACGCCGATGCTGTTTACGATCTCGGTCTTTGAAAAATCGACGACCAGCGTCTTAGCGCCCGCGTCTAATCTAAGCTTGCATTCGCGCTCGATCCGCTCGCCGGTCAGTTTGTTCAGATAATCGTGTGCAAATACAGTTGCCGTTTCGCCCGCCGTAGCAGCGGGAATAGTAGTTTCAGTTATCACAGATTTTTTCTCGCTTTTAGGAAAGTTTTAGAACTGAGAGTTAAAGTAAAACTTTAGCAAGCGTTTTGTCAACTGTTTTTGTTGAAGTTAGACGAAAGCGTACTCGTATTTCGGCTTTTCATTCCATTCCTTACCTAACAGAATTCTGCCGTTTGCTTTTTTGCTTCTTCGCACGCCGTCTGCGCCCCAAGCGCCCCATTGTTTGAAGAAGAAAGATACATCTTGGTCATCGCATTGTCTCTGAATATCAATTGCCCATTCAGGATTCATCGGACGGGCGCGGTGACCGCTTTCGCCTCCGACTATTACCCAGTCAATATTTTTGAGATCAAGGTTTTTTAGAGAACTTAATAAAGGTTCAAGCGACAAGAATTTCGTTTGAGCCTTTGAATTACGCAGATCATCAATGCGGTGAACATATTTACTATTCTCCACGCTGACGCCCATCCAAATATTATCTGACCAATTTAAATCGTCGTTTAATTCGGAAATTCTTTCAGCGCGCTTCGTTAAAACTTGAAAACGATGCCAATGCGCCTGATTCATTACGTCGAAGACGCGCATTATGTATTCGGTTGGCACGTCTTTATGAAACAAATCGCTCATGGAGTTTACGAAGATGGTTTGTGGTTTCTTCCACTTCAAAGGCAACTCGAGCATATGCGGCTGAAGCGTTAGTTTGAAACCGTCTCGATAGTTTCTCTGTCCCATTGCTTTCAGGCGGCGGGACATCTGCTCAGCATAACAATTCTTACAGCCAGGACTGATCTTGTTACAGCCCGTTACCGGATTCCAAGTTGATTCTGTCCATTCAATAGCCGATTTTGACATAATTATTTGAGCGCAAATTTCACTTTAGTAGGCTCATCCCTAAAATACCTGTACGCGATATAAAAAGAACCTTTTCGTACTTTTTCTCCTTTACCGCCTTCTACTATTAATTTACCACTATTCTGCAGCGCATCGAATACATCTCGGCAATGAGTGGGTAAGAAACCGCTCCGCAACGTAAATTCGTAAACCTCAGCATTATTTCTATTGCGATTTAGTAAAAAAACCTTCAGCTTTTCTTCCAAAGGATTGGTTTTTTGCGAAGAAAATAATCCGCCTTGGGTGGCAGTAGTATAATCCCACCCTTTTCCTTGTTCTGTATCAATTTTCCATTTAGCTTCCAACATCTTTTCAAAGCCCCTAATGTGACCGCTAAAAAAGAATAAGCAAAAGACCGTTTGAGGATCTTTTTGAATTGTGAACGTATCTACAAAAAAATTATCACCAAGATAATCTCCGAATGCAGTTCGTAATTGCTCAATGAATTCCCAGACGCTATCTGTTTCCATCCAACTCTTGTAATCTACAAGTTCTTCGATGAAGTCTTTAAGTGCCACCGGAGTTCCATTGGCATCGAAGCGATACATGAATTGAGTCGGAAGAAATAAAAGAACTTCCGTGTTTCCATTTGATAATAACGCTTTTATTTCACTTGCTCTTATGTGTTTGTATCCGTAGGGGTCGATGAAGACGAATATCTTTTGGTTCTTAATAGTTAATAACTCTTTCGATACAAGTTCCAATGCTTTTTTATAATCAAGATTTTCGAAATGAAGATTTCCGAATTCGTGATAGTAAAGAGACTTCCTAGTAATGGCTTCCCTAACTTTTTCGACCTTGTCATTGTCGATGTCGTTGAAAAAACAATCGACTTTAGGAATTTCTTGTATCTTTGCAACATTGACAAAATGTAAGTCTTTAACCGCTCGCATTATTACCAGTGGACTTCCTTCACCTGTGTTTTCATAAACTCCTTCGCCGCAAAATAAATCATAAATTTTTATTCTTTGGGTGTAACCGTCATTGGCAATAATATTTAAATAGCGCGTTAAATATTCGCCCAGCAATTTTACTTTTGCTTCGGAGTGATTGAGAAGATTTGCTTTCGCATCCTTATTCGCCATAGTTTAACCTCAATTTACAAATTCTATTCTAACAACTCAAAATGTGATTCTTACGCAAACCTATGCTTGCCCGCCAAAACGGGTTCGGGTTTTTCCAATTTTCAATGCCGGGGGTCGACGATGATGCGCGAATTTTTGTATGTTTTTACAAAATCCGGGTTGTCGGCTTTGAAGTTTTCGACCAGCTTTTCCAGGCGCCCGACCAATATCGTATCGGCGTCTTTGAACATCTGTTTGATATTCGCCTTCCGCATAGAGCGATCTGCGATCGCGGCGCGCGGTTTTGGCACTTGCGCTTCGTAGCCGTTGACGGCGGCAATATTTCAATACCGCTACGGTTTGAACGGTCGTAAGTGTTCGCTTGTACTCGCAAAAGAACAATTTTCGGAACACAAACAACCGTTCGCCGCAGCGGCTTTCGCGCCGAAGCGCGAAACCGTAAATTACGAATTACAAATTACGAATTACGCAATTAATTAAGAAATACCGCTGCGGTTTGAACGGTCGCACTTGTTCGATTGTTTCTCACAATCAATCGAGCCTATCAAAGTACAACCGTTCAGGGACCGCGGCGGCTTCACTTTGCGCAACGCGCAAGTGAAACCTTAGTGAATAGTTAAAAGTGAAAAGTGCAGACAACCACCCCGGCGCTTACGCGCCACCCCTCCTCTGAAAGGAGGGGAGTTTTTCACGATTCACGATTCACGATTCACGATCTACGGATTTTCAATTACTCCGCCTTCTTCGCCTTCGCCGTTTTCCTTCGACTTTGATTTCGGATCGACGATGATGCGCGCGTTAAAGTAGCCGGCGACAAACTCGGCGTTATTTGCGGCAAAATCGTTTACGAGCCGGTCCATACGATCGCGGAGGATCGAGTCGGCGTTTTCATAGCGCTGGCGTATCTGTTCACGCGTTGTTTTGCGACCGGCTATCGCGGCGCGCGGTTTCGGCACGTCTGCGGCAAACGCTGTGATCAGCGCCTGCAGCGCGGCGAGTTTCGGAGCGGTCACGCCGTAATCGGCAAGCTCTACCTTGTTCGCATCCGCGAGATCGTGGACAGCCTGGCACGCCGGAGCGAGTTCGCCGTCTTTGAATCTACGCAGATCGGTATCGGTTATATCCGCCGCCTGTTTCAGCGTGTTGTTGCCGATCTTTGCCGCGTAAGCGTAAATGCGTCCTGCCATCGTGACGGTTTCGGTCGTCAGCGATGAGCGCGAAACCGTTTTATCGGCGGCGATGCCCGTCAGATTTGTGCCGACGAGCTGCGCCCCGGAATCGATCGCGGCAACCTCAACGCCGAAATCCGTCACGGAATCCTTGAACGCGATATTTGTATCGACGATCGCGGAATTCTCCGCACAATACCCTTGAACCACCTGATACATATTCAACTTTGCTTCCTGTCTTGCTGTTAACATATTGTTTCCTCCGATAGTTTTTTACTGATTCCGCCCGCTTGAGGCAGGCGTTACTGACAAAATCCCCCTTGCTCTTTTGCGGAAAGCCGAATTTTGAACGCTTTTGCGTTCATTGCAGGCAGGCTGCCTGCGCTCCGATTTTCCGCAAACCTTTGAAAAATAGATAGATATGATTGCCGATGATCGATCTGCGCGGATGAACGAGCGGTTTTTTTGTCTGACGCAAGCGTTTTTTCTGCTGTAGGACGCGTTTTTTTGAGTGTAACGGTCGTTTTTTTCGCTGCACGACGCGTTTTTTTGAATGTAACGGTCGTTTTTTTCGCTGTACGACGCGTTTATTTGAGTGTAACGGTGGTTTTATTGAATGTTCGACGCGTTTTTTTGAATGTCACGGTCGTTTGTTTTGGAACAGCGGGCGTTTGCTGACATGCAGAAATCATTGTTGAACCGTAGAAGTCCATTGATGTGGCAAAAAGATCAATTTTTGGTCGGAAGAAACTCTTTCTCCAATGTCAAAGAGCTTTGCGGCGTTTAAAATGCAGAACGACCGCGGGTTTGATACGAAAATTGTTCGATTGATTGCGAGTGTCGGAAATGTTAGCACAAAAAAAAGATGGAATGCAAGAGGTTTCGGGACGTAAATCGTGAATCGTAAATCGTGGATCGTTAAATGCAAAAACCGCTGTTTAGTGTCGTTTGGTGTATTTCGTGGTTATTTTTTTATACGCATCTTCTTAAACACGAATCACACGAAACGGCACGAAAAACGATTTACGATTCGCGATTTAGATATTTCGTTAATATAACGCAAGTTCCGTCGTCGACCGTTTCGAGTTTTACTTCGTCCATTAGCTTTTTCATGAGCTTTAAGCCCCAGCCGCGTCTGCCTTCGTCGGGTTCGATCTCGCGCGTTTTTTTATCCGCGAGACGCAAACCGCGATTTGAAACGGCGATGACGATCTTTTCGGCGTCGATCGTAAATTTGAGATAGATCTTGCGGTCCGGGCTGAGCGAATGTTCCGTCGCGTTGATGCAGGCTTCGACGAGCGCCGTCTTGATCTGCGTGATCGCTTTCGGCGCAAAATGGTGCCGCCGCGCGATTTCTTCGAGCGCGTGGACGGCGATCATTTCGGTGTCTTCGCCCATCGGAATGATCATTTCATATTCGTCGGCTTGCGGTTTTTCCTTCAGCAGATCGTGCGCGCCGAGCGTTTCGATCAAAAGATCGACCTGTTTCCGGCTCGAGCCGAGCGCGTTTCTCGACGCTAACGAATTAAGCGCTTCAGGCGAAAAACCTTCGGGCGCGATCAGCCAAAGTTTGTAGCGTGCAAAATTGCATACGTGCGCGACCATTTCCAAGCGGTCGCACCAGAATTCGGTTACCTCGGCGGAAGCTTCCAGCTTTGAATCGATCTCCGCCGCGATCCAAACCGTTTCGTCTTCATCCGTGTATTTCGATTCTTCAAAACCGAGCGCGACGGCAGAGCGTTCCTTTTCCGTCAATTTTTCGATCGGCGGATAAAACGCAGCGGTATGCGCCGTGTAAACAATTTGCGGAAGAACGATCTTTTCGGTTTCGTTCGCCAGCTTTTCTGCAATTTCCGCTGGCTCCAAGCCTTTATATTTTTCCTTGAATTTTGCGTAATCGAGCAAAGCTGCGGGCAATTCCTGGCAGTCGAAAACCGATAAAAGCTCGCGCAAGCCGATCGCTGAGCTTCGGCGGTAGAACTTCGCCATTGACTGCGGCGCGCGTTTTAAAGATTCCGCAAGCATTTCGCCGACGACGAGCGCGCGGCTTTCGGCGGCGCTTTCAAGACGAAAACGTCCGCGAAGATAATCGCACAGACAAACGTTCTCGCTCATTACTTCCACGCGATTTGTTGTCAGGCGTATGATCTCGCGCGCGTTCAAAATGGCGATTGCGCGCCGGAAATCGCTTTCGTTCAAATTGAGCCGCTTTTTCCACGACGCGACCGGCGCTTTTTCTTTTTGAATGGTCAATGCTTCGAATAAAAGTCCGACGATGCTTTTTTGTGTTTCGGCGTCCGCTGAGATTTCATCGAAGATCCCTTCAAAATATTTCGCTATCCGTCCGCCGAAGATTTCGTCCGTGTAAGTTTGTTCAACACGGTGAAAGGTGTCGAGATGCGCGCCGTTCTCGGCTGCCGCCTGAAAGAGAAAGTTTATAAAGGTCGGATTTGCGTCAAACTGCACGGCGATCAGATCGCGCGTTTGCTCGTTGATCTTCACATCGTATTTTTGCGATAAATTTTCGGCGAGCAAACCTGAATCGGCAAAGTCCAAAGGCTCGAGACGCAGAATTTCCGCATCGTCGAGCCGCGTTTTCCCGGAAATCGCCGACTCAAAAACAAAACGCCGGTTTCCCGCGAGAACGAACGGAACATCCGCGCCGGCAAAGATCTTTTGGATCTCGTCGAACAAACCGCTTTCGCTAAGATCGTCAAACATCACAAACGATCTTGCTCCCGAAGCAAGTGCGCGAAAGGGTGCGCCAAAGCAATTCTGCACGAACACGTGATCGTCCGTTTCGCTTTCGAGCGCTTCGATCAAACGATCTGTCCAATAACCGTCGGACGGCACGGCAAGCTGCGAAAGCTCGTCCGGATCGCCGACAAAATCGAGAATTCGCGCGTCTTTTCGCCGAAAGGCAACGGTTTGCTGCAGGAAGGCTCGCGCAAATCTGCTCGCGGTTTCCCGATCGGTTTCGCCTGAGTTTTTAAAGGAAAAATAGACGGGAAGCGTTTCGTTTTGCGAATGAAAAAGCCGGTCGTAAGTTTGACGCAGAATTTCCGATGTGCCGAGTCCGGGCGCGGATAAAAGCAAAAGCGCCGACGAGCGGTTTTTGCCCGCGGCGTGACGCAAAAGCGCTTCCGTCTCGCGCGTTCTGCCGATCAGATCCGATGGCAAAACGCGCGCTAAAATTTTTTCCCGCTTCATCGCTTTAACTTTTCGTAAACCTGCACGTTATTTCTTCCTCTGGCTTTAGCTTCGTAAAGTGCTTTGTCTGCCGCGGTGATAATATCGTGCGGCGTGCAGATAACGTGCGAGCAGCTGGCGATGCCGATGCTGATCGTCACCTGCCGGTTTGGAAATTCGGTTCTTTCGATTCTTTCGCGGATTCGCTCGCCGATGGTTTTGGCTTCGTCCGGCGATGTTTGCGGCAAAAGGATTGAAAATTCCTCGCCGCCGTAACGCGCCGCCACGTCTTCGCCGCGGAGCGTTTCCGTCAAACCGCCGGCGACGATCTTCAAAGCCTTGTCGCCTTCGGCGTGTCCGAACGCGTCGTTATACGGCTTGAATTCATCGACGTCGATCATCATAAAGCTCATCGGATAACCATAACGATTTGAGCGTTTGATCTCTTCGGTCAAGCGTTCTTCGAGATAGCGGCGATTGAGCAAACCGGTCAGCGCATCGGTGACGGACAATTGTTCGAACTCGCCCGCTTTATGTTTCAGCGTCACGCGGTCGATCAAAACGCCGAGCTGCGGCGCGATAGCGTCAAGCAATTCCAGATCTTTTTCATCGAATATTTCACCGGCGCGGTCGGTCGCGTTCAAAACGCCGATCTTTCGCTCGCCGACCACGATCGGATAACTGATAAAAGAATCGGTCTTATAATGCCATTCTTCCGGCGCGGCGCCGATCCCGATCTTGTTCACGTCTTCGACGACGACCGGTTTGCCTTCCGCCAAAACCTTTGCCGCGACTCTCACGCCGATCTCGTCCGCCGCATTTTTTAAAATATCTGCGCGCGCGCCCGTCGCAGCCTTTACGACAAACGCGTTTGTTTTTTCGTCAAAAAGAAGCAAGGAGCTGCGTTCGGCGCGCAAAAGTTCGGCTGAAATTTGAACAAGCTTCGACCAAAAATCTTCGGAATCGATGTTTTTTAGATTGTCGTTAAAGCGCTGAACCGCGCGTTCGAGCCTGGCGCGTCGCGATAATTGCTCGCGAAGTCTTAAGATTTCAAGTTTCGAAGCCACCGAACGGCAAAACCGCGCGATGCTTTTGATCTTTTCCGCGTCCTTTATTTCGTCTCCGACAACGAGCGCGCTTGCGACTTCTTCGCCGACGGCGATCGGAAAAAGTCGTATGATCTGTTTCGATCTTCTCTCACGAAAATCGAGCGCCGTTTCGCGTCGCGCGGCGTCGAGCAGGCGCTTATCGTCAGCGGCGATGCCGATTTTTGCTTGTTTCGTCTGTAAATAGCCAGAAGCGAAAAGAATTTCCAGCTTGTTTCCGCTGCGTTCCATCCACGCCAGATCGCGCAGCTTGTAGCGTCTGACCGCAAAACGCATCACGGCTCGATACGCATTTTCATAGCTCATATCGAGCAATGAACCGAAAAGCGAACGCCACGCGCCGATCTCCGTCGTTTCCTCGCTGCTGCGGGTTTTTGTCAAAGTACCGTTCGTTTTGTAAACCGTTGTCGCTGTCATCTCTTTTTCACTTTTTTTCGAACCCGCCAGCGCCGATCTTTCTTCAGCGTCGAGCTTTCCGACGCTTTCGGCGAGTTTTTCCAATGTCTTTGAAGAACCGCTCAATAGGACATTTTCAAAAAACGTGTCCGGCGAAAAGCTTTTCCAATCGCCTTCGATCGCGCGCGTCGTCGCGCTTCGGTAATCTTCCGCTTTTAGAAATGCGCGTCCGGTGATCGCTACGGCATTTTCTTCGACAGGAACCGCGACGCAGTTCAAACCCGCGTAGCATTTATATTCGACGGCGCCTTTCGCTTTTTTCGTTTTCGCAAAAACTCTGCCGCAAAATTTGTCGCATTCCGGCGCAAATTCCTTCGAGCCGTAAAGCGCGCGGCACATCGAATTGTTATTCGATTCCGTCAAAACACGCTTTTTCGCGTCCACGACAACAACCGCCAAACCGCTTTCGTCTGCCAAACGCTCGTGCATAGTTTTATTTTCGCCGTTCATTCGCAAAAAATAAAAACTCGCGGGCGAAACGCATTTCATTCGCCGAACCGCTTGTTTTTAACATACTTGGTTATAGTTCGAATCACGCGTGATTTTCAATAAAAATCGCCTCTGGAATTGCTTTCCAAAATTATCTCACACGCGCAGTAATTCGATACACAATATGTCTTGTATGCTTTCACCGCAAAAACGCGCGACTGCGCGAAAATGCCGTATTTTCGGCGTCAAACGTCTGGCACGGTGATTGTTTATTCAAAGGCGTACTAAATTTACGGAGGTTTTATTTTATGATCAACGATTACGAAGCAACTCACCCCATCACAGACCCGAACTACGCAACGGCGAATCACCCGAATGAGACGATCGATAACGACGACGTTATTTCGTGCCTGAACGGGCTTATCGAAACATGCAAAGACGGGCAGGAAGGTTTTCAGGAAGCCGCCGAAGGTGTTGAAAACCACGATTTGAAACAGCTTTTTTACGAATGTTCGCAGCAGCGATCCGAATTTGCGGGTGAATTACAATCGCTCGTTCGTTCGCTTGGCGGCGACCCGGAAACGTCTTCGAGTTTTGCGGGTTCGCTTCACCGCGGCTGGATGAACATCAAATCCGCCGTCACCGGAAAGGATGAAGCGGCGATCCTGAACGAATGCGAGCGCGGCGAAGATTCCGCCAAGAGCAACTATAAGGATGCGCTTGAGAAAAATCTTCCGGCAAATGTTGCGGAAACGGTTCAGAAACAATACGCGTCGGTTCAATCCGTTCACGATAAGGTGAAAACCTTGCGCGATTCGGCAAACGGTGAGGATTCAAGCCGCACGGCAACAACCGGCTTTTAATAGTCGGAATCTTCATTTTGATCTCGAGTTTGGGAGCGACAGCGCTCCCTTTTTTTTATGGAGCGCAGGCAGCTTGCCTGCAGTGAACGCGAAAACGTTCAAACCTCTTCGACCTTCTCTTCTTTTTTCCTACCATCGTCGACTCATCGCAAGGGTCGCCGCCCCGCGCGACGCCATCGTCGACCGCAAGGTGACCAAAGCGAACGTCGTCAACCTTTTCAAACAGGTCTGGTCGAAGATTTCGCTGACGATAACCCGGATTTTGTCGCGCAATACAGATCCGCGCGCATAATCATCGATCCGAAGTCGAAAGCCAAGCCCGACGGCAACGGCGACAACGGCGGCAATAACAACCCGCCCGCGTAAACCGCGGCATTGAAAAATTAAAAAACCTAACCCGTCTCGGCGAGGTAGTATTGGTTTGCGCAATCGAATTTGAACCGACTAATTCTCTTGATTAAATTTCATTACGCCTGAGAGTGCTTTTTTTACTTCGGTGTCGTCTCTTAATATGTCCTTTATTCTTTGTGAAAAATCTTGAAGAATAATTCGAATATCATGTGCAATTTTCAAACAGGTTTCATCATCACTCGCATGCAAACCAATAGACAATGCTCTGTGAAGAACGGTCATTGGATTCTGACCATCTAAATAAAGCGTTTTAGGAATGAAGTCTTTAAAAAGTTCAACAGCCCGTGTAAATTGAATTTCTTCCGAGGCTTTTTCAAGCCCTTCTATAACCTCTGATTCGATAACTTGAGAAGCTTTCTCAAGTTCATTTATATCTTCGTCTGAAGCATTGAGCCTTTTTGCGACTTTGATTATGTGTTTCAAAAACCGCCCTTTTTGATTTTCAACAACTCTTCGATAATAAGAAAATGCACCAATACCGCACCCTTGCTTTTCGCTTTTCAAACCTTTTATGAAATATGGGTATTCTTCACCTAATAAAGCTGGCAAATATGGAGGTAAATCTACGTGTAGCTCTGGAAATTCCCCTATTTTTAATGCGTTCCCGTTTCCTTCGTTATCAGAAGCCCATGAAGCAATACAAAAATTCTTTTCACGCACACCACAGTCTCGACAGGTATAAATAAGAAAATCGCGTGATAAATCTTTTATGCCTATATCATATCCTGATTTCCAACGTCCATCGAAGCGTCTATATCCCTGACAATTTTCACCACTACACCAAAGTCGTAATTGAGGAGCTAATTTATAGGGACTACCGTCTTCTCTAGGCTGGTAATAATCCCCTACTTTTTGAACTGTATTTAGCGGAAATTCTTCTAGAAATTTATTGAAAGGTATGAGTTCTTCGGTCTCATTCTCCTTCTTCTCAATTTCATCTGTATTTGATTCTTCACTCATTAAGAAAATATACTATTGGCGTCAAAATACTGCATATAACAGAAGTTAGTCCATGTATTTTAAACTAAAATCTTTATCTTTGTTAATTCTTAGTTCAAAATCAAAGGTTGCCATCCACTGGTCGTCTCCTATAAGCCGCACTTTTACATCATAGGTTTTACCAACCAACATTTCACGCCTTTGTCCCTCTGCAGTTACTATTCCTACCTCAGCTGATCGGTACGCAATAAGTAGTTTTTGTGTTGTACCGACGGGAAACCAAACTGAGCCACGAGTACCAAGCCAAATTCCTTTGTCAATTCTACATTCTAATTCGCCCTCTCTATTTTGAAAAAAGATTGTTGCAATCACGCTACTCAATTCACCAATTTTTTGATTGTTATCTAAAGGCTCGTTTCCAAATTTAATTATTGTTCCGTAAACTCCGGCAGCATCTTCAATCCAAGCATTTTTGTTTTGGTCGAAACCTACACGTCTAGTAGTCGTTTCGATAAAAACTATATTAGGTTTCAAAACTGTGTTTTCACTTGAATCAAGCCTTAAATTTTCTTCCCCTAAAGTTGCGGAAAGAATGGAAGAAGGTTTGCTTTCCTCGAGATGCTTAATGATTTCTTCTTTTTCACGGTCAAGCTGAAAAGGCGTACGTACCAAACTCAGTCCGATTACAAATATCAAAGTAATTCCAATAATAGCAAATACTGCTTGTAGATTTTGTGATGACGCTTCCGCGGTAATCAAGCCCTTGCCGACGTATACTATTGCGGTAACAGCAAGTACAAATAATGTCATCGCTACTTGCTGTGTAACTATCATTTTCCACGAATTATAGATAACTTGCATTATAAAACGTCGGATGTACGACAAAGCGTGACGAATAGTGTGTTGAAGTTCATCGCGAGCGTTTTTCATACCGAAAGAATACGCTCTAACTATTCTTAAAGTCCAGAAGGACGAAACGCACGAAATGTCGTGCCGACTGTCGGGAGTCTCATCAACAACATCTCCAACAAACATTTCGGAACATCTTCCCAATTCGGCGCGTAGATTCGGCATATGCAGTTCTTCAAATATATCTTTACGCCGAACAATGAGAAATACGAGGGCGTTCGCCCGATAAATATTTATTTTTTGAGAGTGCTCTATGCGCTGATGGTATTAGGCGTGGCGACCGATGCATGGACGACGGTCTTCACGCACCAAGGTCCATGGGATCACCATCGCGCGATGAACACTGCCGTCTGGGCGGCTTACCCAACGCTCGGTTTTTTTGGGTTGATAAACCCGCTGCGATGGCTTCCGCTCGTGATCTTTATGATCTTTTATAAAACGCTCTGGCTTTTGATCGCCGCTTATCCGCTCTGGCGCGCGGGCGAGCTCGCCGGTTCACCCGCAGAGGAAATGGCAAGCGTTTACATCGGCGCTCCGTTCATCGCTCTCGTAGTGCCTTGGGTTTATTTCTTTAAGAAATTCGTGGTGTGGAAGAAGGCGGCGAATAATTAGCCGCGTCATTTATGGCGTGGGCTGCGGTGCAAAATAAAAAAGCGCGTAAGGAAATTTGCGAAGCAGAACGCGCCGGGTGTTTTTGTAGATAGTTTGAAACGCCAAAGGATTTCGTTCGACAAACTGCAGAGCGGCGTCAAGCGAGCGCATAAACTCAAAGCCTAAGCCTTCGTTTTTATCTTCGTAGTAAGAAAACGCTTCATGGATTTCCGCCTGGGCTTCGCGCCGAACGATGACTTCGAGATTTATCGGCGCGGTGCGAGATTCTCTTTCAGACTTTTCCGTTCGATTCCCTCGTCCGGATTTTTTTCATAGGCGACAAGGCGTTTGTCGAGCCCCAATTTTTCCGCTTCAGAAAGAGGCAGGGTTTCGGGATTTTGCGAAATGCTGTCCCAAATGTCTTCGACGATCTGGATCCTTTCCGCCACGCTAAGTTTTAAGATTTCGGCAACTTGCATAAGAAAATTAAAGCATAAAACAAGTACTTTTGGAAGATGTTCACACCCTTGCTCACGCGCGGGTTTCTGCCTTTAAACCGGCGTTCCTTTGCCGACGACGCCCAAGCCGTCGCTCGCGTTGGCTTCGATATTCGGGTATTCGGGCGAGATTCGGATGCAGGCGGCGCGGTGGCGCGGTTTGATCTCGACGAGCGCCGGCTCGATCTCGCCGCATTCAGGAATCGCAAACTGGCAGCGCGTGTGAAAATTACAGCCGCGCGGCGGATTTATCGGCGAAGGTACGTCGCCGGTTAAGATGATGCGCTGGCGTTTTGCTTCGATTTTCGGATCGGGCACGGGAACGGCGGAGATCAGCGCGATCGTGTAAGGCATCAGCGGTTCGGCGTAAATGTCTTTGCCGTCCGCAAGCTCGACAATTTTGCCGAGATACATCACCGCGACTCTATCCGACAAATGCCGCACAGCGCGCAGATCGTGCGAGATAAAAAGATACGTCAGATCTTTTTCCGCCTGCAGCTTTTCCATCAGGTTCATTATCTGCGCCTGTATGGAAACGTCGAGCGCGGAAATCGGCTCGTCGGCGACAATAAATTCGGGATCGACCGCAAGCGCGCGGGCAATGCCGATGCGCTGGCGCTGTCCGCCGGAAAATTCGTGCGGGTAGCGTTTGATAAAGCGGCGCGATAAACCCACCGTTTCCATCAGATCTTCGACTCTTGCCTTGACCGCGGCTTTGCCGCTTTCCAAGCCAAATGTGCGGATCGGCTCGCCGATGATATTGCCGACCGTCATTCGCGGATTAAGCGACGCATACGGGTCTTGAAAGATCATTTGCAGATCTTTGCGCTGCTCGCGCATCGCGCGCGGTTTAAGATGAGCGAGATCGTTTCCGTGATAAAAAACTTTTCCCGAAGTAGGCTCGGTCAAGCGTAAAATAGCTTTGCCGAGCGTCGATTTGCCGCAGCCCGATTCGCCGACAAGCCCGAGCGTTTCGCCTTTTTCGATGTCGAGCGTGACGCCGTCAACAGCTTTGACAGTTCTCGTTTCCTTGAAAAGCCCGCCGCCGAGTTTGAAATAAACCTTCAGATCCTGTATCGAAATCAAATTGTTCCCGTTTTCAGACATTCTGCAAGTCCTCCTGCACCGATTCGGCGTAAACTTCCTTTGCAAAATGGCAGAGCGAATGATGATTTGCGTTTATCTGGACGAACGGCGGAAATTCGCGATGGCAAATATCCTCGGCGCGAGCGCAGCGCGGCGCAAACGGGCAGCCCGGCGGAAGATGCGCGACGTCCGGCGGCAAACCGGGAATTTGATAAAGCTCCGTGCCTTCTTCATGCACCGGATCGGGAACAGATTTGAGCAAGCCTTTTGTGTATGGATTTGCCGGAGTTGCAAATAATTCGGCGGTCGGCGCCTGTTCGAAAACCTTTCCGGCATACATCACGATGATCTTGTCGGTCATTCCGGCGACGACTCCGAGATCGTGCGTGATAAGAATTACGCTCGTGCCGAGACGCGATTTGAGATCTTTTATGAGTTCGAGAATTTGCGCTTGAATGGTAACGTCAAGCGCGGTCGTCGGCTCGTCGGCGATCAACAATTCCGGGTCGCACGACAAAGCCATCGCGATCATCACGCGTTGGCGCATTCCGCCGGAAAGTTCGTGTGGATAGCCGTTCATACGGCTTTCGGGGTCGGGAATGCCGACCATTTGCAGCATATTTACGCCGTGCGCATAAGCTTCCGCCTTCGAATGCCCGAGATGAAGCCGCGTAACTTCCATCAATTGCGTCGAAATTCTCAGAAACGGATTAAGCGACGTCATCGGATCCTGAAAGATCATCGCAATGCGTTTGCCGCGAATTTTTCTGACTTCGTCGATCGACAGCGCGCGGACGTCGATGTCGTGAAACATTATCTCGCCGTCGACGATCTTACCCGGCGGTTCGGGAATCAAACGCATCACGGAAAGATTCGCAACGGATTTTCCGCTGCCCGATTCGCCGACAATGCCGAGCGTTTCGCCTTTCGCAAGCTCGAACGAAATGCCGTCAACCGCTTTTACGATGCCGTCTTCCGTCTGAAAATACGTCTTCAGATCGCGGACGGAAAGAATTGTGCCGTTTGTTTCACTCATTCATTTTGGAGCGCAGGCACCTTGCCTGCAGTGAACGCACTGCGTTCAAAAACTGACGCCGCGAGCGGCGTTTGCCGGCTGGCAGCCGGCGTTCCGTTTAAAATTTGCGCGTTTGCGGATCGAGCGCATCGCGCAAGCCGTCGCCTAAAAAGTTCAACGAAAATAAAGTCAGCGCCATCGTCACGCCCGGAAAGATCAGCTGCCACGGGAAAATAGCGAGGTTTTTCACGCCGTCCGCGCAAAGGCTTCCCCAGGAAGCATACGGCGGCTGAACGCCGATTCCCAAAAACGACAAAAACGCCTCCGATAACATCACGCTTGGCACGGTGAGCGTCGCGTAAACGATAACGGGACCAAGCGTGTTCGGAACAAGATGGCGAAAGATTATCGCCGGTGTTGAAACGCCCGTCGCGCGCGCCGCCATAACAAAATCCTGATTTTTGAGACTCAAAACCTGTCCGCGAACAACACGCGCCATCGTCAGCCAAGAAACGATGCCGAGCGCGAAAAAGAGCAAAAATATCTGGCTCATTCCGGCATTTCCGGCGCCGCCGAATTTTTCCGAAAGCCACGTTATCCAGCCGAACGTGTTTGGTCCGCCAAAAACCGACAGCAAAACGATGACGATCAAAATATACGGGATCGAATAGATGATATCGACGATCCGCATCATAAAATTATCGATCTTACCGCCCAGATAACCCGCGGTAGCGCCGTATGAAACGCCGATAAGAAGCGAAACGATCGTCGAGATCAAACCGACCGCGAGCGAAATTCGTCCGCCTTGCAGAACGCGCGCAAGCAGGTCGCGTCCCTGCTCGTCGGTTCCCATCGGATGCTCCAGCGAAGGCGGAAAAGATTTTACAAGATCGCTCGTCGGCGGAATAAAATCGTACGTAAAACCGGTCGTCCAGCGAATTATTGCCGGACCGATCGCCACGGCTATAACCATCAAAACGAGCACGATCATACCGAAAACAGCGAGCTTGTTTTTCAGCAATCGCTTCCAGGCATCGCGCCATAAAGATGTGCCTCGTGCGGGTTCGGTGTTTTCCGTCATAACTTATTCGTAACGAATTCTCGGGTCTAAAAATGCATATGAAATATCAACCAACAGATTGAAGATCATGATTAAGATCGAAAGAAACGCGACGATTCCGAGAATCAAAGGCTCGTCGCGATTAAAAACCGCCTGAATAAAAATATTTCCCAAACCGGGAATCGCAAAAACTTTTTCGACGACGACCGTGCCCGCGAGCAGCGCGGCGAGCGCCGGACCTGTGAACGAAACTACCGGGATCAAACCGCCGCGGATGGCATGACGCAAAAGTACGGTTTTTTCGTTCAAGCCTTTTGCGCGCGCGGTTCGGATGTAATCGGAACGCATCACTTCGAGCATTCCGGCACGTGTCAATCGCGCGATATACGCCGCGTACACACCCGCAAGCGTAATAACCGGCAAAATCAAGCCGCTAAATCCGCTGAGTCGTGCCGGCGGCAGCCAGAAAAGCCAAAGTGAAAAAACGAGGATCAATATCGGACCGAGAACAAAGTTCGGCACCGAAAGCCCGAGCATCGCAAGCGACATCGAGCCGTAGTCAAAAGCCGAATTCTGTTTCAGCGCCGCGATGATTCCGGCGCTCAAACCAATGACGAGTGCAAGCAGATACGCCAAAATGCCGACCGTCGCCGAAAACGGCAGATGCGTCGCGATCATTTCATTCACCGTTCTGCCGGGATTTTTGACCGACGAGCCGAAATCGCCGCGAACCGTGTTCCAAAGCATGATTCCGTATTGCTCATACCATGGCTTGTCCAAACCGTACTTTTCTTTGATATTTGCTACCACCGCCGCGGGAAGATTCTTCTCGTTATCGTAAAAATTTCCGGGCGCAAGGCGAACCAGCGCCCACGTCAGCGTGATAACAAGCAGCGCCATCGGGATGATCAGCAGTAATCTTCGAATGATAAAACTCAACATAGTTTTTATTCGGTATTTACGGGCGTTTGCGACATTGTGCTTTTTAGCTTCGCGAGTTGCTCCTCAACTCTCGCATCTTTCTCGGTCATAATATTTTTGACATTCTTGTCCCATTTTGCCGGATCGCGTTCGATATAAACAAATTTCCACGGGTGAAGCGTTCCCGGATTCGGATAAAGTCCTTTGACATATGGTTTTTTGATCCAATTCGTGGCGTTGATCGTAAGCGGCATCGCGGGCATCTTGTCAAACAGATAATATTCCGCGCGCGCCATCATATCATAGCGTTTTTGCGGATCAAGCTCGGAATTCGCATCGTCAAGCATTTTATCGTATTTGTCATCCTGAAAGCCCGAACCGCCGTCGTTTGGAAATCCGTAATGCAAACCCAAGAACGTGTATGGATCCATAAAATCGCCCGACCAGAGACTTTGCGCCATTCCGTCATAAAGAAGCGCGTTTCGCATCGGCAAAAACGTCTTAAATTCCATATTTTTCAGCGGGATCTGGACGCCTAAATTCTGCTTCCACTGCGCTTGCACGAATTCTGCGATCTGCCGGTTTGATTCGTTTGTATTAAATGTCAGTGCCACTTTATCCGCCGGAAAACTCGGACACGAAAACCCGCTGCCGCTTTTTTCGACCGGGAAACCCGCTTCGGTCAAAAGCTGGCGCGCATTTTCCGGGTCAAAATCGTTGCGTTTTGCCCATTCGTCGGGCGTAATTTTCTTTTCGGCGCGAACTTCTTCGCCGATCTTTTCCATCGTCTTGTCGTAATCCGGGAAAATTCCCGTCGGCGTGTAATAGAAAAGCGGTTTTGTAACCTTGCGCGAATCGGATAGCGTCTGGCGATCGAGCGCCTGGCTGAAAGCCTTTCGAATTTTCGGATTGTCAAACGGCGGTTTTCGCACGTTAAAGCTGTAATACGAAGTCGCGTTTTCGGGGAAATTCAGATATTCGTCCTCAAATTGCTTTATCTCGTCGATCCAGGAAGACGGAACGGAGTGATTCAAGATCGCATCGACTTCGCCCGACTTATAAAGGTTCAAGCGCGTGAACTGATCTTCGACGGCGACAAATTCCATCCCGTCGAGCTTTACATTTTCGGCGTCCCAATAATTCAGGTCTTTTTCGAGGATCAGGACGTCATACGGTTTAAATGTTTTCAGTTTGAACGCGCCGCAGGTAACGATATTTTGCGGTCGAGTCCAACTCCTGCCGTGCTTCTCGACAGATTGCTCGGGCACCAAACGGAAAAATTGATGCGCCAGCAACCCGACAAAAAACGGCGCCGACTGGCGGAGCGTGATGCGGACGGTGAACTCGTCGACCGCTTCGATTCCGATGTCTTCGCCCTTCACGAGAACCAGCGGCGTCGGCACGATCTCGTCGGGAAATGTTTCCTCGAGCAAAAAGCGATTTGCGGCGAAAAGTTTGCCGATCTGTTTTTTCTTTAATTTTTCTTTTTCGGCTTTTTTCGCGTCATCGTCCAAACCGGCGATCTCTTCGTCGATCGTAGCATTCGCAGCCGCGCGTTTATTGTTTTCGGCAGCGAGCGCGTCGGCTAAGGCTTTTGAGTTTTCAGGCGCCGCAAAGTTTGCAAACCAAGCCTGCGCAAAAAGCGATTCTGTATCGAGAAGTTTATTCAAACCGTCCGCAAGACTTTGTTTTTGCGCTTCTGTGCAATTTTCCGCGCATGTTAAAGCAGCGGGCGGCAAATTCGCCGCTAAAAACTTTGTAAGATCATCGCCGCTGCTTTTTATTTTCGCGGTCAAAGTCGGCGCATTTTTCAGGTCTGCCGCCGTAAATTTGAAGATTTCCTTGAGCTTCGGATTTGCTTCGACAGCTTGCGAGCGTTTAAGCGGATCGTTCGGCAGCGTCACACGTTCCGGCGATTTGATAAATTTGCGAAATTCGGTTTCCGCACCAAAAGGCTCAATCGGTTTTGCTTCGTGCGGTTCGGCTGCAACGTCGTTCATCAGGACAAATTTGCCGTCTTTTTGAAGAAAATATTGTTTGCCGTTAAATGCCTCGGAATAGGTTATGAAATAGCCGAGCGAAGCTGTTCGCGAAAGCGTTTCCGGGCGAAAACCGCGTCGAAAGCTGTAAACAAAATCGTTCGCATTTATCGGTTTGCCGTCGCTCCACTTGGCATTTTTGCGCAGATGAAAAATGAATTCGTCGAGATTCGGCGCGGTTTCCCAGCTTTCTGCGATCGCCGGGATCGGCTGCTGATCTCTCGGATCGTATTCGACCAAACCATCATAGAGCGCCATAAAGATTCGCGCCTCAGGTTGACCGGAAGGAATGTGCGGATCGAGCGATTCCGGTTCGGGTCCGGTTACATAACGCATGACGTTTGCCTTCGGCGGCTGCGTTTTGCCCCAAAACTGAGTTTTCGCCGAGCTCGAACAACCGGCAACGATCAACGAAAAAATGAATACGACGAAAACGGTGATGACCTGCTTAAAATTGATTTGCGTCATAAAATTCACACTCCTTTTTCGGCGCTGCAAACTGGGAGAAATTTTTTCCGCGCAACTTATTCGGCTTTCTTCGCTTTCGGCTGCCAGTTATTGTCGATCTTTATGTCTTTCAGAGACGGCGCGTCCAAAACGTTCGTTTCAAAACCTTGGATGTAAGGTTTCACGAGCGAATACGACGTCGGAAAATAGAGCGGAATCGCGGGAAGTTCGATTATCGCATCTTTATTTGTCAAAATTTTCGCGTCGTCTATTTCTGCGCGGCTTACTTTCGATTGCATATTATCCGAATCGCTCTTGCCGGTTTTAACCAATGGCTCTGAATTACCGGACGCGTCCGTCGAATTTCCCTGAATTTCCTCGTCCGGCGAGAAGATCGCGAGCATATTCGCCGTTTCGTCCGATGTCGGAAAAACTTCCCCGCGTCTAATCACGTCAAAATCGCCCGCCGCGCGCACCGCATCGATCTCTTCCGATTCTTTTACGCGAATTTCAGTATTTAGGTTTAGATTCTGCTTCCACATCTTCGCCACGACGCGCGCGATGCGCTGCTGGAGGTCGTTTCGATTGACGACGAGAATTATCGTCGGGAAATTCTCGCCGTCGGGAAATCCGGCGTCCGCAAGAAGAGTTTTCGCGCGGTCGGTGTCTTGCGTCAGTTTCGCTTCGCCTTCTTTTCCAAACGGCGAAAATCCGAGCGCCGGTCGCGTCGCGCCATCGGTTTCACCTTCGGTCAAACGCTCGCGTTCAAGCGCGATCGCCATCGCTTCTCGAACGCGGCGGTCATCAAAAGGCTTCCTTGTTTGGTTGAATTCGTAGAAATTTAGCGCAGAATGCGTTGTCCGGCGGAAATCGTCGTAAGGTTCCAGCAATTTCAGGGCGAGCGGCGCAAAATCGGTATTTGTAACCGCGTCGACCTCACCGTTGCGGTACGCTTCAAGCGCATTTTCAGCATTTTTCGTCGGAAGAAATATTACTCTTTCAAGCTCGATCTTGTCCTTATTCCAAAAATTTTCGGAGCGGTCGAGCGTGATCCCGTCGGCTCCGACCGACGTAATGCGAAATGCGCCGTTTGTGACGATGCCGGCGTTTAATTCTTCGCTTTCAAAATCTTTGCCGTCGCCGAAGATCGGGCGAAAGATCGGATGCGCGACCAGCGCGGGGAAGTTTTTGTCCGGATTATTCAACGCAATCCGCAACGTAAAACTATCAATTGCCTCAATTCCCAATTTGGGCACAGGTCGCTTTAATTCCGGCGGTTCAACCTTGTCAACAAAAGGTTTTGGTAAAATTCCGGACAATTCGTTGGTTTTATTTCCCTGCCGCAAAAACTTTAGATTCTGCTCGCCGGTAGATTTCGGAAAGATTTCGAGCGCCGTCTGCGGCTTTTCAGAGTCATCAGCTTTTGCGCGACTCATACCGGCGATGTTTTTCAAAAGCTTATAATGCGAAACTTTTTCGCCCATTTCCGCAAGGCGCGTCCACGACCGCACAAAATCGCTTGCCGTAACGCGTTCGCCGTTCGACCATTTGGCATCTTTTCTGAGATGAAACGTCCAGGTTTTATCGCCGTCGGAAGATTTCCATTCCGCGGCAACCGCCGGAATAGCTTCGAGCGTTTTTGGATCGGTATCCGTCAAGCCTTCAAAAATTGCGCGGATGACGTCGGTTTCGGGCGGCGCACCGGCGAGCGCCGGATCAAACGATTTCGGCATCTTGCCATTGCTCCAGCGGAATTCTTTTTTTTGCGGCGGCGCGGTTTCGGAATAAAAAGGTTCGGTTTTTGGAGTTTGAAGCTGGCTGCAGCCGTAAAATACAAGCGCAGATATAAAAAGACAGAAAGAAATAATAGTCTTTTTTAATTTTCTCCTGTCCATTGTAATTTCAATTCCTATGAATTAGTGAGATTTTTGAGCCTCTTAAAAACTTCTATAGTCTGATTTCGCGCCTTTTCAAATCCGTTCGTCGTATCGATCAAAAAATCGGCGTAACGCTTTTTTTCTTCCTGCGGCATCTGCGCTTCGATGCGTCGTTTTGCATCCTCGTCGCTCAAGCCGTCGCGCGCCACTAAACGCTGTAATTGTATCGCAGTTTCGCACCAAACGACAATCAGTTTATCAAACCGCTTATAGCCGCCGGATTCGATCATCAGCGCGGCGTCGACGATGGCAATGCGCGCGGCATCTTCGATTTCGCGATTTGAGAGCCATTCGTTTTGCGCCTCGACAACCAATGGATGCACGATAGAATTGAGAAGTTGTCGTTTTGATTCGTCCGCAAACACGATGTCGCCGAGTTTTGCGCGGTCGAGCGCGCCGTTCGGCTGCAGCACGTTTTCGCCAAAATTCTCGACGATTTTAGTCAAACCAATCGTGTCTTTTGCAACGACTTCACGCGCCGTTTCATCCGCATCGAGCACAAACGCGCCGAGTTCGCGAAACACATCGCAAACGAAAGATTTTCCGACCGCTATCGAGCCTGTTAAGCCGACTTTTAGCATACAAATAAGATTTCGGCTAAAATAATTTTATGCGCGTCTTAAAAGATAGCAAAAATTTTGCCGGAGTTGGTATGAAAAAGTTAGTTTTGCGGTTTGGCTCGTCGTTCTTTATTTTTTCGCTTCTTGTTTCAGCGTTGCCGGCGCGAGCGGCAAATTGCGCCAATATTTCGACCGGTCTCGTGCCTATAACGCAGCTCGGTACCGGAATGTATTTGGGGTTTCAAGGAGGGCTTTATCCTTCGGGAAGCAATTTGCTGCCGACCGCGCACGAAGCCGCGGGGCTGCTTCAGTCATATCTGATTCGACCGCGCGACGCGAAGGGTTTGCCGAAACCGAATGGTAAGATCGTTTTGCTTTCGATCGGAATGTCGAACACAACGCAGGAATATTCGACGTTTCGCACAATGGCGAACGGCGACCCGCTTAAAAGCCAAAAGGTCGTTATCGTTGACGGCGCGCAGGGCGGAATGAGCGCCGACAGGATTTATGATCTGAATACTTCGACGGCGCAGCAATTTTGGCAGACAGTCGCGCAGAGGCTGACGACCGCAGGCGTCACCGCGAAACAAGTTCAAGCCGTGTGGCTCAAACAAGCAGACGCGGATCCGCTTCTTACCTTTCCCGCCGATGCCCAGCAGCTGAAATCCGAGCTTGTTGCGATCGCGCAAATTCTAAAACAAAACTATCCGAATCTTCGCGCAATTTATCTTTCTAGCCGCATTTACGGTGGCTACGCCGATTCGCAGCCGACGCGCGGCGAGCCCGTTTCGTATCAAACCGGATTTGCCGTCAAATGGCTCATCGAAGATCAGATAAACGGCTCGGCGGATCTGAATTTTGACGCTCGTTTGGGCGAAGTCAAAGCGCCGTGGCTTGCGTGGGGACCGTATATTTGGGCGGACGGAACGACGCCGCGTTCGGACGGTCTATTCTATGTTTGCTCCGATTATCAGTCCGACGGCGTTCATCCCGCGCCAAACGGAGCGCGCGAAAAAGTGGCGAGTCGGCTGCTCGATTTTTTCAAAACCGACGGAATCGCAAAGCGGTGGTTTCTAAAACCATAGGTCTTAGCGATTATGTCTTTTTGCGAGCTTTCCGACGTTATATTCCGCGATTTCCCTGAGCGATAAATTCAGTTCATCCGCGCACGCCGAAATATACCAAAGCACATCGCCGAGTTCATCTTTTAAATTTCCGCGGATCTCGTCCGTGATCTCGCCGCCAAAATCGCGCTGGATCTTTTTTACGATGTTGGCGACTTCGCCCGCTTCGCCTGCAAGCCCGAGCGTCGCGTATTCGATGTTATTCAAGCGCCGCGGATACAAAGCCGTCTGGCTTGCTTCGAGTTGATATTCTTCAAAATTCATAAATTCGATTTTTAACGCAAAGTCGCCAGGGCGCTAAGACGAAACGAAAATAAATAAAAAACTTTGCGCCTCTGCGCCTTTCGCGTCTTTGCGTTAAATCATTCTCCTTGCCTTAGCAGCTTCCAAAGTGTTTCGCATCAGCATTGCGACGGTCAGCAAGCCGACGCCTCCGGGAACCGGCGTAAAATTTGCAGCTTTAGCAAGCGCTCCTTTCGGATTTACATCGCCGACGAGCGTAAATCCGCGCTTTTCCATCGTTTTCAGACGTTTTTCGAGTTCGCTTTCGTCAAACAATTCGCGCGCAAATTCTGCGTCCGAAACTTTGTTGATTCCGACGTCGATGACGGTCGTTCCTTCGCCGATATGCTCTTCGCGAATAAATCCCGCGCGCCCGATCGCGGCAACGAGAATGTCAGCGCGGCTCGTAATTTCCGTTAAATTTTTTGTGTGCGAATGACAAATCGTAACGGTCGCGTTTTCTTGTAAAAAAAGTGCGGCAAGCGGCTTTCCGACGATGTTGCTTCGCCCGACAATCACTGCATTCGCGCCTGCAATTTCAATATTTGAACGCTTCAAAATTTCGATAACGCCCGCCGGCGTGCACGGCACCAGGATGGGATTTCCCTGCGCAAGCTTGCCGGCATTTATCGGATGAAAACCGTCAACGTCTTTCTCGGCATCAATCATTTCCAAAATTAACTTTTCGTCGATATGTTTCGGCAAAGGCAATTGCACGAGGATTCCGTCAACATCGTCGCGCTCGTTTAATTCGCGGACGACCGCCAGCAATTCTGCTTCGGAAGTCTCCGCCGGAAGGTGTTGATGCTCGGAAATCAATCCCAGTTCGCGGGAGGTCTTTATTTTGTTGCCCACATAAACCGCCGAAGCCGCATCGTCGCCGACGCGAACCGCCGCCAAACACGGGCGAAAAGATGCGAGTTTTATCTCGTCGGCGATCTCACTTTTTATCGCGTCAGCGATCGCAGCGCCGCTCAGAATTTTTGCCGTCATAAATTTTTGATTTTACGGAATTTCTGCAAGATTGTGAATTTTCCATAAACGAAACGTCAAATTTTATTGCGTTTGGGAAGAAGTTTTCATAATCTTAATTTATCGCGAATACTGTGCTCGAAAACTGCATTTCACTTTAATGGAGCTCTTATGACTTATTTTGATTTTAAGAAAAACTACCTATCTTCACTGTCTTCACTGAGAAAAATCGCCCTCGTTTTATGCCTTTTGTTGTGGATTTGTATCCCTGCATCGGCAATTCCCGGAATCAATTTCGATTATGACGGAAAATCGGATATCAGCATTTTCCGCGGCGGCATTTGGTGGGGCTTAAACAGTGAGTCGAATACCGTTTTTGTAATTCACTGGGGTTTGATTTCCGACGTAATCGCGCCGGGCGACTATGACGGTGACGGGCTGACCGATCTAACCGTTTTTCGTCCCGATACGGGCGTTTGGTATTCGCGTCGAAGTTCTAACGGGCAGCTTTTTGCGGTTCAATGGGGAAAAGCGTTTGACCTCGTGGTTCCCGCCGATTATGACGGCGACGGACAAACCGATTTTGCGGTTTTTCGCCCCGATGACGGAGTTTGGTATATTTTGACAACTACTTCGGGTTACCGTCCGCGATATTTTAGATGGGGAAAATTCGGTGATACTCCGGTTCCGGCTGATTACGACGGTGATGGAAAGGATGATATTGCCGTCTATCGCAAAACCGAAGACAATTGGTATATCGTTGATAGTTCAACCGGAATTCCCCGCGTGGTAAATTTTGGTTACGGCGGCTGTTGTATCGGCAGAACGCCGGTTCCAGCCGATTACACGGGCGATCGCAAAGCCGACCTCGCACATTACAGCCCCGACGGATTTTGGTTTATCAAACGCAGCGAAGATGGTGTTGTGGTTTCCCGCGAATTCGGAATTATCGGCGATCCGCCGATCCATGCAGTGCCGGGCGATTATGACGGCGATCATAAAACCGATCTGGGAATTTTCCATCGCGGCAAATGGTATACCTATCGCAGCAGCACCAGCACGCAGGTTAATTATGATTTCGGAGTACCTTTTGACAAACCGCTTCAAAGTATTTATTTCCGAAGCGATAATCCCTTTCCCTTTTGAAGTTTGATCTTTAGGGAAAGCTGCGTAATTTTACAAAGAGAGAGAACTTCTGTTTCTCTCTTTTTTATCTTAGTAATTCAAGCTAGAATCTCATTTATGAAATTTGCGAAATTGCATGTTTTTTGCCTGTTGCTTTTATTTACCCAAATCAATTTCTCCCAGGAAAATCACGCAAAAATTCGCGCATCGGTTGAAAATCGTGATTATCAATCGGCGATCGCGGAACTGGAAACCCTCGAAAAATCTGACAAAAAATTATTTGAACTAAACAATTACGATTATTTGCTCGGCAGACTTCACGAGAAAAACGGAGATCTTGCGCAAGCGGCAGCGGTATTTCATGTCGTTTCGGCTCGCAATTCGATCTTGAAAGAATATGCGTTGTGGCATCTGTCGCAAATTGCGCGCGCATCCGGAAATCTAATGCTTGAACGAGTTTATTTAAACAGAATTTCAGTTTTTGCGCCGGAAAGCTTATTAAAAGACGCGATTTCGGCGCGGATCGCGCGAAGCTTTTTTGAAAGCAAGAATTATGATTTGGTCGTGGGTCAATTGTTTGTTGTCAGCGGTAAGAAAGCAAACAGCAACGACCAACGGGCGACAAAAGACAATGACCTAACGCGAGAAAATCAACTTCTGCTCGCGCAGGCATATTTGCAGATCGGAAAAACGGGCGAAGCGCGCGAAATTTTTACAAAATTGGCGGACAATTTATCAAATCCCGCGCAGCCGGACGATTTTGCATTAGCCGCAGCGCGCGTTTTGGACGAGATGGACGGCGGCTCGGAAAATTTTGGCAAAACCGCGCCGCAATTGACCGAAAACGATCATTTAAAACGCGCCGCGATCTATCATTTCAACCGCGATTTCGCTTTCGCGCGGCTCCATTTCGAGGCGGTTGTGACGCGTTTCCCCGAAAGCCCTAGCGTCGCATATGCTTTATATCAGATCGGTCGGACGCACGCGCAGGAAAGCAATTTCGCATCCGCTATCGAATTCTTCGAACGCGTTCAGGCGCAGTTTCCCAGCGATCTGATCGCGCGTGACGCGCTCAATCAAACCGCTTCGGCGTATGCACGGCTGAATAAATCGACCGAATCCGTTTCGCGTTACAAAAAATTTATCGAAAAATACGCGGACGCCGACAATCTAGAACGCGCATATTTGAATATTATCGATGTTTTGCGTGACGCGGGCGAGGATACCGAAGTCCTGAATTGGACCGTAAAAACGCAGGAAACTTTTCGCGGAAAACTACCCGAAGCGCTCGCGCTGTTTGCGCAGGCGCGCATTCGCGTCGCGCAAAACGATTGGCAAAATGCGTTTAATGATTTGAACAAACTTTTGACTCTTTCGGATCTGGGCGGCACGCGTGTTCCCGGCGGAACGAACAAAGCCGAAGTCACATTTCTCAAAGGCTTCACACTCGAGCAGCAGCAAAAGTTTAGCGAGGCGATCGACGTTTATCTTTCGATTCCGGACGGGCGCGGCGAATATTACGGCTGGCGCGCGACGGAAAGATTGCGAGGTTTGGGAAGCGATGAAAAAACAGCGCGTTTTGTTGAAACTAAACTGACGGAACTTCGAGCTATTGGCGGAATAAATTCGCCAGACGAGCAAAGAAAAAATTATCAAACGCAATATCGTTTGATAAACGGCGCAACTCTCTTCAATAAAGACGCAAACTTTTATTTAGGTAAAATCGGGGCATCATATATGTCTTTGCCCGATTATAATTATGTTAAAACGCTTTCCTTTTTTGACCGTGCCGGACAATGTTTTCGTCCCGAGCCTTCCGGTACCGGCGCACGGGCTGAAGGTTGGGAGAAAAATTATTACGGTCGCTGTGATCTGCGGAGGGAAAATCGTCCGGTTGCGCCGAAGCGCACGGGACATTTTGTTTTTGCTGAAGAATTGATCTTTCTTGGACTTTATGACGAAGCCGCGCCCGAATTAGCAGTTGCGCTCGGCGCGAAAGATTCGTTTACAAATTTGGGCAAAGAAGACGCATCTTCGTTGGCAATCGCATTCAAACGCGGTGAAATGGCAAATTTCGCCGTCGCTTTCATCGAACCGCTCTGGAAAAAAGTTCCGGCGGATTATCAAATCGAATTGATGCCGCGTGAACAGGTCGAATTGCTGTATCCCGCGCCGTATGCCGATTCGCTTTTGAAGCATGCCGGCGATAGAAATCTCGATCCGCGTTTTATTTTGTCGATAATGCGGCAGGAATCGCGTTATCGCGCCGACGTAAAGTCGTCTGCGGCGGCGCGCGGATTGATGCAGTTTATTCCGTCAACTTCGGAAAAGATCGCCGGCGAACTCGGCAAATCGAACTTCAAGCAAGACGCGCTTTACGATCCGCCGACAGCGATCCTTTTCGGCTCACAGTATTTATCGAATCTTTTCCGCCAATTTCCGGGCGAGGGGCAGGCGGTCGCCGCAAGCTACAATGCCGGCGAAGATAATATGGCGCGCTGGCTCGCGCGTTCAAAATCAAATGATGCCGACCGATATGTTGCCGAAATCGTCTTTTCGCAAACAAAGGATTATGCCTATAAAGTGATGGCGAATTATCGCGTTTATCAAATGCTTTACGACGGAAATTTGAAAGCGAAATAATCGCGCCAGTCGTTTTATTTCTAAGTTTGTTCTATTATTTCAACAGAAATTTTATGCGTTATTCGATCATCTTCTTGTCATTTATTCTTCTTTTTAACGCGTGTTCGAAATCGCCACCGAGCGACCCGACCGAAGTTAAACGTTACAATCTAAAAGGAAAAGTCGTCTCAGTTGACCGCGCCGCGAAGACGGCGACGATAGCGCACGAAGAAATTCCGGGCTATATGTCGGCGATGACGATGGATTTTTCCATCCGTGCCGATTGGGTTTGGGACGATCTGACGAAAGACTCGGAAATTCACGCCGAGCTTGTCGTGGACGAAAAGGACAAAGACGGTTATTGGCTCGAAAACATAGGCATCGTCGCCGCGCCGAATCCAAATATTCCTGCGCCGACGCCAAACCAAAATTTCGCTCAAATCGGTCAGGAAATTCCAAATTTCACTCTCATAAACCAGGACGGCAAGCGGTTTTCGATAAAGGATTACCGCGGTAAGGCTTTGGCGATCACGTTTATTTATACAAAATGTCCGCTGCCCGAATTTTGTATTCTGATGTCGCGAAATTTCTCTGATCTGGCAATTCAATTAAACGGTTCCGCCGAGTTAAAAGACAAAATTCGTCTTTTGAGCATTTCGTTTGACCCAAGGATCGACACGCCCGCGGAATTGAAAAAATACGGGATCGGCTATCTCGGCAATCCCGCGAAACCGGACTTTACCGTTTGGCAGCTTGCGGTCGGCTCGGAAAAGGAAGTTAAGGAAGTTGCCGACTTTTTTGGTTTGCGTTACGAGGTGGATCAAAACGATAAGACGCAATTTAATCATTCTCTCCGCACCGCCGTTATCGCGCCTGACGGCAGAGTTACAAAGATCTTCGCCGGAAAAGAATGGACGCCAAATGATTTGCTGAGAGAATTGGAGCTGACTTTGAAATAATTACGTTAAATTAATTAAACGTAATTGTTACTCTGTAAGGAGATATAAGGCAATAATTCATTGACTTTCCAATAAAGAGTGAAGTATAAACAATTCGGTTCAATATATAGTTCACTGTTCTAAATTGGCGTTGTAAATCAGATTTTTTTGTAATCTTTTATAGTATGAGAGAATGTCCCAAGTGTAATCAGGTATTTCTGGATGAATATCAATACTGTTTGACAGACGGTTCGAAGCTTGAAAATGTTATGGATATTAATTTGATTATCGAAGATTTCAGCTCTGCTCCAACCGAAGTAATTCCCGCTCGACAAATAATCTCAAACGATTTACCGAAATCTCAATTAACGAATCAATTCAGAGAAAATGTCTCTCCGCTTAATAAAAATAAAAGGTGGCTTTATTTGTTAAGCGGAATTTTGACTATTACCGCAATCGCAATCGGTTATTTGCTTTATAAACCGACGGTTTCCGAAATGCCGAAAATCGTTCTTAACCCGAGCGGCAGATGGAAAGGTGAGTGGTCTTCACCGAACGGCAATCTTTATCAAGCTGACGTGAATTTGAATGACGAAGAAGTAAATAAACTTAGCGGTCAGATAGTTTATACATTGAAAGAGTCAAAAACGCGAGCAAAAGACAAAATCGGTTCGATGGCAATTGAGCATGTTGAAGGCACATTTGATCCAATGACGCGCCTTCTCCAAGTCAGAGGCGTGAAGAAAGACGATCCGCAAAATATTATAATTCTGGACAAATATCAATTGACTTTATCCGAAGATAATCAGACTCTCATTGGAAACAGTTTAAACGGTCGGCTCATCTTAAAGCGTTAAGCGTTTCCGTACTAAAGATGAAGGAAACGCCGAACAATTGAATGGACGTGAGCGCGAAACAGCGACTTTGTTATCAACGGCTTTTGGTGCTCGAAGTTGTGCGTAATAGGTTTCGCCCTACGTCATCTCCGCAGTTGTGCCGTCGCGAAAGCCGAAGAAGTGTACCATTCCGAAATCTTCGGCAAAAAGGATTGGATTTCGGCTGGTTTGAAGAAGTTTTTTTAACCTGGTTTTTCGATAATCAGAGCAAGCGTTTTGAGTTTGCACACTTAGTTTGTCCACTTAAAAACACGCTGAAGAGGCAAACTCAAAACCGGCATTTGCCCAAAATCACGGTGTTAGAATTCGACCACAATGCGCGTGGCTTGTTCCGTTCCGGTGCCGGTGAAAACTACGTTCCCGTCGGCATCGAAGATTTCAACCTGCAACTGACCGCTCCAACTGGTGCCGCGCTGATTCAAGGTTGCATTGTGCCGGATTTTCGCTTCGCCTTGATAATTTCCGTCAGCGTCGTAAAAAAGCTGTATAAAAGTAAAGGCGTAACTGCGGCTGCCCGTTTTTTCCCATGCACCGTGTCCGGCTGTCGCTATGGGCGGAACTCCCGGAGGCGCGTTCAGAATGATGTCGCCCTGCGCCGAAGCGATTAATCCGCCGTCTTTGTTAAAGGTGATCAGACCTATGAAAGACGGCGCGCCGCCCGGAGGATTTACAGTTACGCGCCACGAACCCGTTATATCGCCGAATTGCTGAAGGGCAGACTGTTGGGAAAGTTTGTCAAGCTGTTCGCCCGATTGAGCGAATACAACTGTCGTTTGCAGAGCGAGAAGCCCCGCCACAAATAAAACCGCGAATATTGTTTTTACGTTCATTTTTTTTATGTTCATTTTTTTCTCCTTAATTTTTTTTCAAAGTTTTTTCTTTGTCAGAGCCGGTCAAGTTTGCTTGAAAAATTTTCTCTTCCGGCGATTGTTTGTTAAAATTGACGAATTGCAGCGTCAATTAAGAAATTTGCGACATCGCCAGAATCGCTCGAAGGCTTTTAAAAAGTCTTAAATCGGGCGATAAATTTTTCTAAATTTTTTTAAAACAGTTCAATGAACGCCGAAAGGAAAAAAATTCTTTGCTTTGCCGAGTTTGAGCTTGACGGCGGAAAGCGTCGGCTGTCGCGCGCCGGCGAACCGCTCGCGCTTAACGCGAAGGCTTTTGATTTACTGGTTTTCTTAGCGGAAAACGCCGGACGAATCATTTCAAAGGAAGAAATTCTGAACGCCGTTTGGGAAAATCAATTTGTTGAGGAAGCAAATCTGGCAGTGCAGATTTCGACTTTAAGAAAAGTGCTGGGCGAGCGCACGGACGCGCCTCGTTTTTTGGCGACGATTCCGGGCAAGGGTTATAAATTTATCGGCGACGTTCAAAACGCCGATGAAAATGACAGTATCGAAAGGCGCGGATCCGGGCGCGGCGCGGCGGACGAAACCGAAGAATCGCCGCCTGCGGATGCCGAACAATTTCTAAAAAGAAAGCTGCAAAATCGAAAAGCGGTTTTTGCTCTCGCCGGTTTGGGTTTGCTGGTTTTAATCGGTTTTGTCGGTTTCAGGTATTTTAACGCCGTGTCGAAAACGCCGATCAATTCAATCGCCGTTCTGCCATTTATCAATCAAAGCGGCGACGCAACCACCGAATATTTGAGCGACGGGTTGGCGGAGAGCGTGATTTATTCGCTTTCGCAAATTTCTGAATTGCGTGTGATGTCGCGCAATTCGTCGTTTCGTTACAAAGGCAAAGAAACGGACGCGAAAACCGTCGGCGGCGAATTAAACGCGCAGGCGATTCTGACCGGTCGTATCGTTCAAATCGGCGATACTTTGTCAGTCAGCGTGGAGCTCGTTTCAGCGAACGATAATTCCGTGATTTGGGGCGAGCGATTCACCCGTCAGATGTCCGATGTCGAAAAACTGCAAACCGACATCGCTCAAGCCGCATTGCAAAAGATGCGGCTCAACCTTTCCGGCGCGGACGAGCGACGCTTCAAAAAATCGCAAACCGACGACCCCGAAGCCTATCAACTTTATTTGACCGGACGCTATCATTTGAACCGTCTGACCGACGAAGGCTTTTTGAAAGGTCTGGACTATTTCGGACAAGCGATACATAAAGACCCGAACTACGCGCTGGCGTATGTCGGGTTGGCGGATGCTTACAATATACTGAGCGGCTGGAACGCGATTTCGCCAAAAGAAGGTTTCCCGAAAGCGCGAGCGGCGGCGACGAAGGCGTTGGAGATTGACGACGAATTGGCGGAGGCGCACACCGCGCTCGGAACCGTCAAACACTTTTACGATTGGGATTGGCAGGGCGCGGAGCGGGAATTCAAGCGAGCCATCGAGATTAACCCGAATTACGCCGACGCTCATAAAATGTATGCCTTTTACTTGTCGGCGATGGGACGCTTTGACGAAGCTCTCGCGGAAATGAAACGCGCCCAGGAACTCGATCCGCTTTCGCTGGAAAAAATCGCGGGCGCGGGCGACATACTTCGCTACCAACGCCAATACGATCAAGCGATAGAGAAATATCAAAAGGCACTCGAAATGGACTCAAACTCCGGCTTTGCACATTGGGCAATCGGGAACGCATACGTTAATCAAGGAATGTATCTCGAAGCCATTGCCGAATATCAAAAGGCGATACCTTTATCGGGAGACTCGCCCGACGAACCGGCATCTCTCGGATACGCCTTCGCCCTGTCTGGAAAAGGAAAAGAGGCGTTTCAGATTATTGACGATTTGAAGCGGCGGTCAAAGGAAAGCTACATTCCGCCGACGCTGATTGCAATGGTTTATGCCGGACTTGGGGAGAACGAGCAAGCCTTCGAGTGGCTCGACAAGGCTTATGACGGACAAGATTCCAATTTGGTTTATCTCAAAGTAGATCCGATGTTCGATAATCTTCGCTCAGACCCGCGATACGCGAATCTGTGGCGGCGCGTCGGGTTGCCCTGATAAATGTTCAAAGTAAAGGCATTATGCATCTCAATCGTTAGGCGGCAGAGTTGAGCATCCGGTTAAAAGCAGTAGCATAAACATCAACACGAGAGGAGACACTAATGAAAAGAATTTTCGGTTTTGCAATATTGATAGTGGTCGTAATGTCTTTGACCTACAATGGCAAAGCAGCAAGCGACAAAAAGGTAATCGAGAAGTTCTTTGCTGCTTGGAACTCAAATGATGCGGATAAGGCGGCGGCTTATTTTAGCGAGGATGCGGTGTATGAGGACGTAGCCGCAGGTCAGATTAAACGTGGAAGAGCCGAAGTGCGCGAATGGGTCGAAGGAGCAGTTGTTGCCGTTGAAAATTTTAAACTCGAGATCGTAAGCAGTTCCTTTCACAAAGGACACGGTGTGGTGGAATGGGTCTGGAGCGGCACCGATAAAGGACTGCTCAAAACCGGGAAGAAATTTTCTGTTCGTGGCGTTAGCGTCTATGAGATACGTGGAGGAAAAATCTCACGTTACAAGGAGTTCTACGATTTCGCCACGGTCATGAGACAAGTTGGGTTGCTGCCAGCCGAAAAGGAGTGAGCAAGCCGCCTAACAATTCAGTGGGCGTAAGAGCAAAACACGGACGCTGTTTCGTTTGCGATCTTGCGCGGTGTTTCACACCAAGTCATCTCAAGCGTTTCATCTTTTGTACATATTCCGGCATCTTAGCTTTCAATTCTTTTTCGTCAACCATTTTCGGCTCGCCGTCGCGGTAAATTTCGCGACCGGCAACCATTGTCATTCGAATGTCGCGAGCGTTTGAAGCAAAAAGCAAGGCAGAATAAACGTCGTGAACCGGCATCTGCGCTACGTTTTCGAGTGAAACGGCAATGATGTCAGCTTGTTTTCCTGCCTCAAGTGTTCCGATCTCGGTTTCGAGTCCGAGCGCTTTTGCACCGCCAAGCGTTGCCGTTCGAAGCATTTCTTCCGCGCTCAAAAATCTTGATTTGTCGTCACGCGTTCGTGCTATCAAAGTCGCAAAACGCGCTTCTTCCAGAATGTCGCACGTATTGTTCGAAGCGACCGAATCGCTGCCAAAACCGACTCCGATCTTTTTATTCAAAAATCTTTCGAGCGGCGCGACGCCGTGTCCGAATTTGGCGTTCGATTTTGGGCAATGCGCGATGCGCGTTCCGCTTTCGGCGATCAATTCAATGTCGTGTTCTGAAACTTTCACGCAGTGCGCGAGCAGCGGCTTGGCGCGCAAAACGCCATTTTTTGCAAGATATTCGATCGAAGAACAATGCGGCGCGCTCCATTCGAAACCGAATTTTTTATAAAGCTCGGCAAACAAACCTTCACCCGTTTTCATAAAAATTTCTTCGTCGCGCGATTCGGCGGCGTGAATTGTGATCTTTATGTTTTCGTCATGCGCGAAATTTGCGATCTTTTCAAAAAGCGCGCGGCTGACCGTGTAAGGCGCATGCGGAGAAAGTCCGATCTTGACGAGTTCGGTCTCATCGCCGCGCAGTTCGGCGAACTTTTCGTGAAGTTTTGTGAAATCTTCAGTCGCCGTTTTATCATCCGGCGAAAATTCGGTCTCCTGAAATAATATGCCGCGCAAGCCGTTCGTTTTCAACGCTTCGAGTCCGGCACGTCCGAAACGCCCAATATCGCCAAAGCATGTGACGCCGGCGCGGACGCCTTCGAGAGCGCCGAACGTGGCGGCGATCTTTACATCTTCGTCGGACAATTTCTCGGCGCGAATTTTTGTGAGCGTTATCAGCCACGCGTAGAAATCGTCGTCAAATCGATCTAAAAACCCGCGCATCGCCGTTATCTCGAGATGCGAATGCGCGTTGACAAAACCGGGCAAAATTGCGGCTTCGCCAAAGTTTTCGTGCTCTGCACTTGGAAATTTTTCGACAATCTCCTCGTATTTACCGACCGCGACAATTCTTTTGTTTTCTATCGCGACCGCGCCATTTTCGATCGGTTCGGCGGAAATCGGTAAAACATATTTTGCGGAAAGAATTTTCATAAAAGAGAAAACTCATTCAAGCCGCAGAGCGGCGAGAAGAAAGTAGCCCGACGTGAAACGTCTGGTGGGTCGAAAGAGCAAGATTTCGGCGCTGAAGGTGCGGAAGGATAAAGGTTCGCGGCGCATTATTTTCTGCTAAAACATTCCAGACGTTTCACGCCTGGCTACCTTCGCGCGGCGCCTTTCGGCGCATTTTCCATTTTAGTTAGCTCGATATCTTCCCAAAATCGACGAAACGTAAGCTTTTGTCGACGCGATGTTGATATTTTCGATAAAATCTTTTTCGCTCAATTGAGCGGTTTGCGATCGGTTCCATTCGACGACTCGGCTTGCCCCGGCGTTATAAGCGGCAAGAGTCATCGCCGTTTCGGCTGGAAATCCACGGTAATTTTCGCGCAGTTTTTCGAGATACCAGCAGCCGACCTGTATATTCCGTTCCGGGTCGCGAAGAAATTCGATCACATTTTCCGCGGTTTGTTTTTCAAATTCGCGAAAACCGGTTTCCTTTGCCCATTCGCGGGCAACGGTCGGCGTTACCTGCATCAAACCGACCTCGTCTGCGCCGCCTATTTTCCACGCGCGAAAATAAGTTTCTTCATAAATAATATTCCAAACCAATCTTTCATCGAGGCGATAAACCTGCGCATGCCGCGCAATCAGCTCGTCGTATCGGTGAATCCAATATTGATTAAAAAAATAAGCCGCGGCGAGCGACAAAAGGACAATGATTGTCGCTGACGCAAGCAAAGCGCGACGCACGTGCATTTTAGGCTTTGGATTTTCGATCTCGGATTTCTCTATTTTCTTTTTCTTCCAGATTTCCGTTGAGCCCGATAAGCTCACCGTCGTCGCCCGAAAAACTTCCGGAGCGAATCATTTCGGCAAACAGATCGACGTCATAATCGGCGCCGCGCGACATTTGCCGGCGAATCTCCAACAGAACTTCAAGAAATTTTGGGCGGCGATACATTGTCAAGTTAATTGTGAATCGTGAATCGTAAATCGTCAATTGCAAGTTATACGGTGTGAACGAGAAATTCGGGTGTTACGATCACCGGCGAGAAAAATCCGGCGGCGGCATTAAAGAGACGTATTCGCGCCTGCTTGCGGACGTTAGCCAGGTGCCCGAAATTCCATGTGACGAGGTAATCGATCTTATGAAACGAAGCGAGAGCGACGTGAAGCGCATCCGCAATAAATTTTCGATGAAAGATCCCGCGCGAAATATAACCTTCGGCTAAAATCGCGGCTTCTTCCGGAAGTTCGAGCTCTCTTAAGGGCTTTATAAGTTTTAAATATCCTGTGCGATGCGGTTCCGGAATTTGCTCCAGCTCGCGGCGGACAAGAATCGAGCTAAACGCCTGATATTCCGAAAGTTCATGTTCCCACCAGCGAATCGTCATATCGCGCCGAAAAGGCTCGCCGTTGTCAAGATACGCGCCGACGACCGATGTTTCGAGATATAAACTTTGTTTCATAACTTATAGTTTAAGGTTCATAATTCAAAGTTCAAAGCCCGGCGCTGATTTTCCGTTTTGAATTCACTCGTTTAGCGGAACGAAAATGACTTTGGAATTTTTAAAATCGAAGGTCATACGATAATTTTTCAGGAAATTTCCTCCGAGAATTCCAGACTGCGCAAAACCCGAAGCCTCGTTGATCATATCTAGATCCAGAACGATGGCTCTGATCCGGTCGCGCGTATTGTTGCCGAATGTGACGCGCGGAAGTAGAAACATAGGAACATTAACCGTCTCTCCGGCGGAACCGATAACTCGAATTCTTTCATCGATCGCAAAGTTGCGCAACTCTCTCGATTGCGCCAGATCATCGGAAATTACAGAGAGGCTGGCGCCCGTGTCGACGATAAAATTCAATGAATTTTCAATGCCTTCGATCTGAACTTCGCCGCTCAGAAATCCGCCCGAAGTAAGGCGAAGCGGCAGTGCTATCCCGCCCTGCTCCTCGAATTTTTCCCCAGTTCCATCTTTTTTTCTGAGGGTGAAACTTTTATTTCCGTAATCGATCGTTGTCAAAAATTTTGAGACCAACGATAATCCGATATAGCCGTCTATTTCTTCGTTAGCGGAGTGAAACTCGCGAATATAAACCGGGACATTTCGAAGCTCTACGTCTCCGATTCCGACGCGATTCAAAAAACCATAAACGATCTTAAATTTCCCGTCTCCGCCGAAACCTCTAGCATAACCACCGCGGGCGACAGAACCGATCTTTAGCCTTTTCGCCGTTTTTGTCGAGACCACGGAAATTCCCGAACCCGTATCCAGAACAAAATTAAAAATTTCATCGGATTTATTTATTCGCAGCTGCACAACCGGGCGATCCTGCAAGAGTGTGAATCTAACGGTCGTTTGCGGCGTTCCGGCAATGGTGTAAAGCGAGGCTTTTCCGGCTAAGAATTCAAGGAAATCGATCAATCCTTTGATGCGCTCACGGCGGTCGACATCTTTTTTCGACGAAAAGTGTAAAAACTGACGATAGGCGTCAGCGGCTTCCGCATATCTCTCATCGCGTGCCGCAACCTGCGCGTAAGCAAAAATATAATTCGGTTCACGGTAATCAAGATTTAGGGCTTGACTCAAGCTGGAAAGGCTGTCGACGATCCGGTTTTCATAAAAATCCAGCAGTCCGAGTCCAAACCACCCAAGAGATTCTCGTTTATCTAAATTAAGCGCCGTCAGCAGCGCGATTTCCGCTTCTTTGAAGCTGCCGGTCTCGAGCATTATCATTCCCAACAGCGCAAAAGCATAGGAGTTTTTCGGCTCGGCTTTCGCCACGTCAAAGGATAAATTGTAAGCTTCCAGAAGCCGCTTTTGTTTGAACAGGACGAACGCAAGTTTGGTTCTGACTTTTGAAACATGCGGGTTTTCCTCAAGAACGCGCCGCAGAATGCTTTCCGCTTCAATGAGATTACCGTCTCTGACAAGTCTCTCCACTTTTTTGATCTGATTCTTTACCGTTTCGTCATCGATTTGCTGAATATCTACCGCATGCGAGAAAAGTGAGAAATTAAGGATCAAAAAACAGATCGGGATCAGTTTTATGTAGGAATAGGCATTAAAAAATCCAAATGCACTATTCCCAAAATCAGTAATTCTCATATAAACACCGCTGCTAGACAAAAATTTTACTTCAAAATTTCACCGGTTTTAAGCGACCACAAAACCAAGTCCAACTCGTCAGAATCAATTTTGAGACGCTTTGACAAATTTTTTAACTTTTGTTCAACCATTAGATACTTCAACCGTGTGTTTGGTGGCTTTGGGTCGTCGATTATTTTAAGCTCTGCCAGGCTCTTCAGAATATGTTTGTCCAAAATGGCGTAGCCCTTAAATCCCGTGTTGCGCAAAAAATGACTCGCTTCTTTGTAACCCAATCCTTTTATTCGCTTTTCGGTCACCAGCCAGTCGCGGCGCTCGAAGTGATCTTCAAAGCCTGCAAGTTTACTACGCAGTTTTAAGCCGCAGTGTTCTTGCAGAAACTCTCGCGACGCGACCACGTATCGCGCACGCTCGTTCGGATAGCGATGCCGCCCGCGCAAGGTTGCAGCCAATTCCGCTTGAGTTCCGGTAAGCAACAGCGGTTTGACGGCTTCGAGCGATCGAAGCGCCATTCGCGCTGAGCAGCCGCCAGTAAAGAAACAAAACACCATCTCTTCCCAGATCTGCTCATCGGTTCCGACTTTAAGAACGGCTTCGAACTCCGCTAGTCTTTCTCTAATTTCCGCACCGCGCTCGGCATGAGTTCTTTTTATTTTTTCGATGGTTACGGGCTGTGGTTGTCTTTTCACAAGGCGAATGATCGTGTTTGAATTTTATGAATTATTCGGCGTTATTACAAGATTTTTTTATTTTTTTTCACAAAATCCTTTCCTTTTGGTGATTTTTGATGTATAAGGAAATAGAATCACTTCCATAAGTAATTGAAATGCCTGCATCTAAATCAGAACAAGATTCATCAAAAACCTGTCCCGGCTTCGAAAGTTTTTTCGATAGGACGAACGCTGTGGTACAATCGCTCGAGCCTTCCGTTTTTCACCGACGGGAAGCCTGCCGCAACACCAAGCAAGAAAATATGTATAGATTTATTATGAACAGAGCTTTGGGGCTATTTGCCGTTTTCGCGATTTCAGTTTTTTCGCTATCGAGCGCTTTCGGACAAGCAAAGCCGCTACTTCAGGACATCCCGATCGTCCAGCAGAACGAAAACAACAAGCCTACACCGACGGCAACGCCTCTGATCACGAAAACCGGGAATTCCGCGCCGGTTTCGCGACGAACTTCGATCCCGGCTTTGATGAGCGTCGATATTCCGGGCTATTCGGGGATCTTAGTTGAAAGCGCCGAAGGAAATATAGTCCTTGAAACCAATTCCGAATTGCTGTTTAATCCGGCTTCAAACGTAAAGATCGCAACGGCATACGCCGTTTTGAAAACTTTCGGACCGGATTATCGCTTTCCGACGAGCGTTTGGACGGACGGGCAGATCGACCGAGCCACCGGAACTCTTTACGGGAATCTTTACGTTTCGGGGCGCGATCCGGTATTTAATCTTGAGCACGGCGTAGCATTCGCCTACGAGCTAAACAAACTTGGAATCATAAATATTACGGGTGATTTGATCGTTACGGACAATTTTATGATGAACTATAGCAGCTCATCTCAACGCGGCGCTGCTTTGCTGCAAATGTCTATGGATTCTTCGAAACGCACGGCGGCGATCGTGCGCGCGTGGCAGAATTTTCTTGGCAGTTCGGGAAAATTTAGCCAGATTAGGGCGATTCCCAGCGTTTCACATTCGGGCGGCATTTATGTTCAATCGATCCCGACCAACGCCAAACTTCTCTTTTCTCATGAATCAGCGCCGATGCGCGATATAATGAAGGCGGTGCTTTGTTTTTCCAACAATTATTTGTCCGATCGGCTCGGCGATATGCTTGGCGGCGCTTATGCCGTCGCGCGTTTTGTTCAGTTGAACGCCGGAATTTCGCCGTCCGAATTCTATCTGGCTACATCGAGCGGTCTCGGCACCAATCGCGTTACCCCGCGAGCGATGATGAAGGTTTTGCGGACTTTGCAAAAGGATTTGGCGCGATACAAAATGACTTTCGCCGATATTATGCCCGTAGCCGGAATGGATAAAGGCACGCTTGAAGGACGATTCGGCGATGGTTTCGAGCGCGGCAGCGTGGTCGGCAAAACTGGGACGCTGGGCAATACGGACGGCGGCGCGAGTGCGCTTGCGGGCGAAATGAACACGCGTAACGGAAAGGTGCTCTTTGTTATTTTTAATCAGAGAGGCAGCGTTGCGCGATTCCGCAGCTTTCAGAACTCGCTCGTATCCTTGATGCTTAGCGAACTCGGCGGCGCAATACCGATAAATTACAACGCGGTATCGCTGGACGCAAGACTTGCCAACACGCGGATTTCTTATCCGGACACTCGTCCGCGCAAGAACGACGAATAAAGATAAACGAATTTCGGATATTACGAGGAAGTGGAATTTTTTCGGCTTCCTTTTTTTTGCTTTGCTTTTTCGCTCAAAAGCATTAGATAATTTCACGTTTGCTAAAACAAAATGAGCGAAAACGAAAAAACCGAAGCCGCGGGGAAAACATCCGAAAGATCATCCGATCCGGCAAAACCCGAACATAGAAGCGTCGCGAAATCAGCCGGCATAGTTTCGGTAGCTGTGATGTTTTCGCGTGTTCTCGGCTTGGTGCGCGAAATGATTTTTGCGCGATTTTTTGGTGCCGGTTTTCTCTATGACGCATATCTCGTCGGCTTTCGTATTCCGAATCTCCTTCGCGATCTTTTTGCCGAAGGTGCGCTTTCGGCGGCTTTCGTTAAAGTCTTTACCGATTACCAGCTCAAAAACAGCGAGAAAGAAGCATGGCGTTTGGCAAGCCTTATTTTCAATGCTTTGGCGGTCGTTCTCAGCGTCGTTTGTCTTCTTGGAATTTTTCTTTCGCCGTATATCGTCGGCGTGATCACATACAATTACACGGGCGATCCGAATTATTATTATCCGGCGGAAAAAGCCGCGCTCGCGACGCTTTTGATGCAGATAATGTTCCCGTTCATTTTGCTCGTCGCGCTCGCCGCGCTCGCAATGGGCGTTTTGAACACAAAAGGGCGTTTCGGAATTCCGGCTTCGGCTTCGACGGCTTTTAATATTTTCTCGATTCTCTTCGGTCTCGGTTTCGCATTTTGGCTAAGCGGCGGCGATTGGGAAATGTCGAACGACAAATATCTGATCCCAAGCGCGGCGGCGCAATGGGCGATAACCGGAATGGCGATCGGAACGTTGATCGGCGGCGCAGCACAGTTTTTGATTCAGGTTCCATCGCTTTTTAAGGTCGGATTTCGCTTTTCTGCGGTTTTAAGCTTTACCGATTCCGGCGTGCGTCGCGTGATGCGGCTAATGGCGCCGGCGATCATCGGCACATCGGCGATTCAGGTAAAAGTTCTGGTCGATACGATCGTTGTTTCCGGTATCGAAGGCGGCGTTTCGTGGCTTTCGTACGCGTTCCGATTGATGCAATTTCCGATCGGAGTTTTCGGCGTGGCGATCGGAACCGCGGCAATTCCAACTCTTTCGCGTCTCGCTTCGGAAGAAAATTTTGATAAATTTCGCTCCACTTTGTCGGATGCGATCAAGCTCGTTTTTCTGCTTACAATTCCGTCCGCGTGCGGACTTGTGGTTCTCGGAAAACCTATCATCAGTTTAATATACGAGCGCGGGCAGTTTGACGCGTTTGACACAAATATGACGGCTTGGGCGCTCGGCGCTTATTCGATCGGCTTGGCGGGTTACGCCGCGATAAAAGTTCTCTCGCCCTCATTTTACGCGCTCGACGATGCAAAAACGCCGATGTGTGTCAGCCTCGTTACGATAGTCGTCCACGTTGCGACAAGCTTTGGAATGATGAAGCTTCTCTCAACCGTCGGTGTCACGCCCGAGCGCCCGAACGGTTTCGGTCACGTCGGCGTTGCGCTCGCAACTTCCGTCGTTGCGCTAATAAATTTTCTTGCTTTGACTTTGCTGATGCGAAGACGAATCAAACGCATCAACGGCGGCGAGATTTTCTCAGCTTTGATCAAAATAGTCGCCGCTTCAGCCGCGATGTCGGCTGTCGCTTACGCCGTTTATTACGTTCTCTCGCGACAATTGGGAACCGAAGGTTTATCCGTAAAATTGATCGAAGCTTTTGTACCGATCGGAATCGGCGGAATTGTGTTTGTCGCAGCGGCAAAACTTCTAAAAGTTAGCGAGATCGATAAGCTTTACAATGTTTTTGCAAGAAAATTGAGATTGAAAAAATAATTAACTGAGCAATTCTTTAAATTCATCCTCATTCAAAACTGTCACACCAAAGGTTTTCGCTTTCGTCAACTTCGATCCTGCATCTTCACCCGCGACGACAAAATCGGTTTTTTTGCTGACCGAAGACGAAACGCGACCGCCGCGCTGCTCGATAAGATTCGCGGCTTCGTCGCGCGTGAATTGTTCCAATTTGCCTGTCAAAACAAAAGTTTTTCCGACGAAATTTTCGTCAAAATTCGCCGCCGCGTCGCCGCCGAGCTCGGTTTTTACACCGACGGCTTTTAATCTCTCAACAATTTCTACGTTGTTTGGGTCGCCGAACCAATTAAATACGCTTTCGGCGACAGCCAAACCGATCTCGTGGATCGCGTCGAGATCTTCGACCGACGCTTCCGCCAGTTTATCGATCGAACGATAATGATTTGCAAGAATTTTCGCGTAGCGTTCGCCGACGTGGCGAATATCGATTCCGTAAAGAAGTCTCTGCAAACCGCGCGTTTTTGAAGCTTCAATTTGCTCCACTAAATTCGACGCGCTTTTTTCCGCCATTCGTTCGAGTTCAGCGATCTGCTCGAGGGTCAGATCATAAATATCGGCGACGTTTTTGACGATTCCGAGGTCGACGAGCTTATCGATCAAAACCCAGCCGAGCCCTTCGATGTCCATCGCCTTCCGCATCGCAAAATATCCGATGCGCGCCTTTACTTTTGCCGGGCAAACGGGATTTGTGCAGCGGCGGACGGCTTCGCCCGGCGGTCGAACGGCGTCAAAACCGCAAACCGGACAAATTGTCGGGAATTCATATTCGCGTTCGGTTCCATCGCGGCGAGATTCGATCACCTGCAAAACCTGCGGAATGATTTCGCCTGATTTCTCGATCAAAACATGATCGCCAAGTTTGATATTCAATCTTTTTATTTCGTCCTCGTTGTGCAAAGACGCGCGCGAAACGGTCGTTCCGGCAAGCAAAACCGGTTCGAGATTTGCGACCGGCGTGAGCGCTCCGGTGCGCCCGACCTGCACGTGAATGTCGTTGAGGCGCGTCGTCGCCTGCATCGCGGGATATTTGTAGGCGATCGCCCAGCGCGGTGCTTTGGTCGTCGCGCCAAATTCTTCCTGAAGCTGCGTCTGGTTAACTTTTACGACGACGCCGTCGATGTCGTAGTCGAGCGAATCGCGAACGGACAGCATTTTTTCAACAAATTCAGCAAGCTCGTCAAAATTTTTGCAAAGCGCGCGGTGCGGATTTACATGAAAACCTTTTGCAGCAAGCCAATCAAAAATTTCCCAGTGCGTCGCGAACATCTTTTGGGTTCCGCGCAAAAGATCGTAAGGAAACATATCCAATTTTCGAGTCGCAACAATGCTCGAATCGAGCTGGCGCAGCGTTCCCGACGCAAAATTGCGCGGATTTGCGTAAGTTTTTTCGCCCTGCATTTCGAGCTCGGCGTTGATCTTTTCAAAAACGGAACGCGGCATAAAAACTTCGCCGCGAACTTCGGCTTTTTCCGGAAAATCGCCTTTTAGACGAAGCGGAATTGTTCGAATTGTTTTGACGTTGCTGTACACGTCGTCGCCGACCGAGCCGTCGCCGCGCGTTGCCCCCGCGATCAAAACGCCGTTTTCGTAATGAAGCGCAACGCTCAAGCCGTCAATTTTTAATTCCGCGACGTAATCAAAATCACGTCCGTCTGCCAACTTCTGAGATCTTTCGTCAAACGCTTTCAGATCTTCGAGATCGTAGGAATTATCGAGCGACATCAGCGGAACGCTGTGAACAAAAGACTTAAAGCTTTCCGCGCGTCCGCCGACACGCTGCGTCGGAGAATCGGGCGTGATAAGCTCCGGATTTTCTTCTTCCAGCGTTTTCAGCCGCGCGATCAAAGCGTCAAATTCCGCATCGGCAATTTCCGGCTCGTCGTTTTGATAATAAAGCTCGTTGTGCCGTTCGATCTCGGCGCGAAGCTTTTGGATTTCGGTTTCGATATTTTGTTCAGGATTTGTCATAAAAACAAAACGAGACGCAAGCCGTTATCGATCTGTTCCATTTTTTTATCGGAAATGGTGCTGACGTAGTCACGGAGAACACTGTCATCAACCGTAAAAAGTTGAGAAACATTCACCACGGATTCTTTTGGCAGACCGCTTTGGTTAGTAGTTAGCCGGACGTTTCCCAGAGAGTTGGCTAGTTTGGTATTGGTAGTGATAATAGCTATGACAACCGTATTTATCTGACTTCGATTAAATGTGTCGGACTGAATTATAAGGACCGGACGAGGATAGCCCGGACTCGATCCGACCGGTTCCGGCAGGTTTGCCCACCAAATATCTCCGCGTCCAATTACCATTCGTCTTTTGGCAAGGAAAGCGCCGCCATTTTCATCATTACCGGATCGATTTCCGCTTTTTCTTTGCTGTAAAATTCATTAAGTTTTGCGGTGATCTCTTCATCGTCAAGCTCTTCGCCAAGTTTTTTCACGCCCATAGCGAAAATCTGGCTTCGAGAAACTTTTAGTTTTTTCGCCAGCCTTTCGCTTAATTCAAATACTTCATTTGGAACTGAAATCGCAGTTTTCATAAATTAAGAGTATAACCATGGTTATACCAAAAATCAATCCATAAATTCAGCGATCAAGCGGTGAAAATGATGCGTTCCCTGCTCGCGTGTGGGCGAATATCTGCCGCGTTCGTAAAAGCGCGATCGAATTCCTTTCTGCACCGCTTCGACGACTTTTTGATCTTCCAACTCGACGCGATTCAGATCGGCGCCCGCGCCTTTTTCGAGTTTTGATTCGTCTGAAACAAAGGTCAGATACGAAACTTTTGTCAGATCGGGTTTCAACGGCTTAACGATGTTCACGGACAAACCCCACGGATAAAAATTAAACATCAAATTCGGAAAAATGAAGAAATAAAATGCAGCCGGGAGCGCAGGCAGCTTGCCTGCAGTGAGCGCGGAGCGCGAAGAATCCAGCGCCGTTTGCAAACTCGAAAATTTAAAGGTTTCCGTCGTGTAGCTGCTAAAATCGATGGCTTCGTTCAAGGATTGATGAACGAAGGGAATATGAAATCCTTCGAGATAGTTCTCGCAATACAAAGCCCAATGCGCCTTCACCTCATAGTCTCGCGCCGAAGCAAACTGCAAAGTTTCCAAATCGATCGCGCGAGTTTTTTCCTTCATCTCGACGAGAAATTCGTCCAGCGGCGCAACCGGAGCAATTGACGCGAACAGGAACTTTGCCCACGTGCCAAACGGAATTCTAGGCAAATTATCTTTTTCCGACGGAAAATTTTCCACCGATTCGAATTCCGGCATCGACAGGAATTTTCCGTCAAGCGCAAAACGTCTGCCGTGATAGCCGCAGCGAATTCCGTTTGCTTCGCACGGAGTTTCGACAAGAATTTTGCCGCGATGAGTGCAAATGTTTGAGAGACAATTGAATTCGCCGCCGTTTCGGGTGATCAAGATCGGCTCATCGAGAAAATTCTCGAGGATCGTGTGCGGCTCGATATTGTTGACTTCATCGACATTTCCGACGAACTGCCACGTTCGCGCAAAGATCTTCTCTTTTGATTCGTGGAAATATTTTTCGTCCGTGTAGAATTCGGAGATGAGCGTTTCGGCGCAGCGAATGTCGGGATCGATATCGAAAATACTCATAAGATTTGTAGCCGCAGATGAACGCAGATGACGCGGATAAAATTATTTTGATCAAAATCCGCGTTCGTCCGCGTAAATCCGCGGCTCGAATTATTCTTCAAAAAGTAAAAACTTTGGATCTGACTGACTTCTTTCAAATCCTTTCGCGATCAAACCTTCTGCAAAAGCCGTTTGAAATTCAGTTTTTATTCTTTTTTGCTCGGCAATCGCGGCTTCCGGATCATTCTCGACAAGCGTATTCCAATCGTTCGGAATTTCAATGGTTCTGACAATTGAGCCTTTTTCTGCGAAGTTTTCACCCTTTGAAAGCGCGATCACTTTCTCGCTCGTCAAGTTCCATTCGGCAAAAAGACGGTCGCTATCGATTCCGAGGTTTCCGCCTTGCTTGTGCAAAGTTGAATAATCGGTCCCGTAAAAATTCGGTTGGTAATCGCGAACAACGGCGCCAAGCTTTTCCAAATTGAAATAAGCATTTCGCGCCTGAGTTGGCTGAAAAGTCCATTTTATATGATCGACTCCGCGCGCAAGCGCTTCCGCGCGCTGCGCCCATTTCAATTGGGCGCCAACGCCGTGACTTTGGAATTCGCGTTTTACCGCAGTCATATGCGAGTAAAAAAATTTCTTATTTCCAGAAAAAGCCGGAACCGACAAAACGAAACCGATGAGGTCGTCGTCCGCAAAAGCGCCGAGCGTAAAGCCGCCCGCGCCGCGTGTAACGACAAAATGGCGAACGGGCGAGATTTCGACTTCCGGCAGAGCGAAGATCTCGCGCTGCACCGCCACGCATTCGCCGAGTTCCTTAACGGACACGCATTCGCGAATTGTAATTTCCGGTTCCACGTAATTTTATGGTAAATGATGAATCCTAAAATCGTAAATTCCGCGAATAAAATATCTCTTAACTTTTGCTGCGGCTTTTTGTTATCATAAATTTGGCTGCCAATCCCCTTTCCTCAGCCGCTCAAAATTTCACCAATGTCTTCTCAAACTAACCTGGAAATAAAAGGAAATCTGCAAGACCATCCGCTTGCCGAACTGCTGCTCGAAGTTTCGGAAACGAATCTGAGCGGCTCGATCCGGGTTGCAAAGGGCGAGCAAAAGGTGGTCGTCTATCTGAACGAGGGCGCAGTGGTTTTCGCGGTTTCGAATATGCGGCAGCATCGTCTCGCAGCGATGGTAAAAGAGAGTCGGAAGGTTTCGCCGGAAAAAATCGCTTCTCTTCCGAAATATGCAAACGACCTAGACTTCGCGAAAGCGCTGGTCAAAAAACAGCTTCTGACAAAAGTCCAGAAGGACGAATTGTGTGTCGGGCAAATTAAGGAAATTTTCCGAACGGTTTTTGCGTGGAAAGACGGCAGTTGGACGTTTAGCTCGCTCGCGCGAATACGGGAAGACATTCACTTTCAGGTCGATTTGCGTCCGCTTTTGTTGAATTATGCGCGAAATTTGTCGCGAGCTTCGATCGTCCGGCGGTTCAGGAGCCTGCAAGAATCTTTTCGCGTCAAGCCGCATCAGCCGGAAATTGATTTTCAGCCGCAGGAAGCTTTTGTATTGTCCAGATTTGAAGACGAAGCGCTTAGTGTCGAGCAGGTAAGATCGCTCAGCGGGCTGTCGGATTTTGAAACGCTGCACATTATATACACGCTATGGCTCGCGGGTTTACTTTGGCGGCAAGGCTGGAACACGGCGTTTACAGCGCGCGCAGTTTCTGAGATCCTGGCGGCAAAAATCCGCAAAAAACAATCTGCCGCGCCCGAACCTGAAGCCGAAGAAATCTTAGAAAGCGAACCGCCGGTCGAGATCGAAATTCCGGAAGAATCGCCGGAAATCATCGAAGAAGCCGTACCGGACATTCTTACGCTTGATGAATACCTCGCCCAAAACGAAGCAGCCACAAACCATTACGCCACTCTCGGCGTCGCGCTAAAGGCTCCGATAGCGGAAATCAAAAAGTCCTATTTCGCATTTGCAAAACAATTTCACCCCGATCTTTTTCATCGCAATGCCGAGCCGGGGGTTCATCGCCGCATCCAAACCGCGTTTTCGAAGGTCGCGCAGGCATATGACACACTTCGCGATGCCGATTCGCGCGAAGTTTACGATTTCAAACTTCGCAAAGAGCTTGTCTATTTGGAAACCTCAGTTAGCGACGGAACGTCTGGGGAAAAGACCGATACGATCGGTTATGCGCGGCAAGCGGCAGAATTTTTCGAGCACGGATTTACGCTTTTGATGGAAGAATATTACGAAGACGCGCTACCGTATCTCGCGCGCGCCGTTCATTTCGCTGGAGAAAACGCGCGTTACCGAGCTTTTTACGGCAAAGCGCTGGCGTATGAAGATAAACACAAGGGCGAAGCAGAAATACAGGCGGCGATAAAACTCGACCCCGAAAATCCGATCTACCGGCTCATTCTTGCAGAGTTTTTCGTCGAAAATAACTTGCCGAAACGCGCAGAAGGCGAGCTCAAACGCCTGCTCGCGATCGCTCCGGACAATCTCGATGCGCAAAGACTGCTCGACAGCCTGACGGCGAAATAGTTACACTATTCCCTGATTCCGGATTCCAAACCGCAAATTCCAAATTACGAAAATCTGGAATATGGAATCTGAAATTTGGAATTCGTTTTATGGAAAGCATTTTTGCCGTAGAGCCGCAATTTGACGAAAAGATCCTAAAAATTGCTGCCGCGACGGACAAATTCGAAGGTTATGCGCACCCGCACGCGACGCGAATCGCTGCAATCGGGGATGCGCTGGCTCGGAAATTCAATTTTGCGTCGCACGATCTTTTCGCGCTCCGCCAGGCGGCGCTGGTTCACGATGTCGGCGAGATCGTGATGAATCGCGATTATTTTAAGAGTTCCCGGCTTTTGACGGTTGACGAGCGCATCGATATGCAGCGTCATCCCGTCATCGGCGAGCAGGAAGCAGCCAAACAGGGCTTTTCAAAGGCAGTGCAGCTTATTGTCCGCTGGCATCACGAATGGTGGAACGGCAGCGGCTACCCGGACGCGCTCGAAGGCGAAAATATTCCGCTTGCATCGAGAATTTTGCGCCTTGCGGACACGTATGCCGCTCTTACCGACGCGCGATCTTATAGCCCGCCGATCTCTTCGGACGAGGCGCGCAGATATTTGATCGAATGGGCTGGAATCGAGTTTGACCCGAAGATCGTGCAGGCTTTTTTAAGTTTGAAAGACTTCGATGAACTTCGGTCGTATGCAGATGCTGTCGAAACCGTCGATGTCGATTCTCGAGCCGCGGAGAAAGTTAAGATTCGGGAGCCGGAAAAGGAACGGGAGATCGCTTTTGAGCTTTTTAATGACTTCATCGAGTGATTTCCGCGCTCAAAATGCGCTCCAAAAGTGCGAAGATAAACACTTTTTTTCTATGATCCAATCAAAAACAGCTCAAAAAGGCTGGCTCGCATTTGAATTGAACGTTTTGCGCCGTATGGAATTCAATTCCGCGGCGCTGCCGTTTTCCGCCGAGCCGAATCTCGGCGCGTATCTGAAGCGCGGCGGCGCGCGCGTTTTGGCAAACGATCTGACGCATTCCGGTTGGACAAAAGCGGTCGCGGCGATTCAGAACAACGCGGAAACACTGTCTGATGACGACGTCAATGTCGTGCTTGAAGACGCGTATATTCCGCATCACCGCATGCAAAATCCTGCGCTCAAAAATTGGTTCACGGAAACGGATTCGTGGTGGTTTGACAACATTCGCGGAAATGTCGAAAAACTCGCTTCGCCAATCGCGCGCGCCATTGCGTTAAGCCTCGGAATGAAAGTCGGCGATTACGTTTTTTCGTTCAACGAAGAAACGCTCGAGCTTCGACAGCCGCTTTCAAGTGTTTTTCGGCGCCTTTGGAGCGCGCTGCCCGAGCCGGTTAATAACGGTCAGAACAATACGTGCTCAAATCTTGCCGCATACGAATTTCTCGCCGAAAATTACGCCGATCTGATGTTTCTGCGCCTGCCGCGCGCGGAAAACCGCAGCCTTCGAGACGCTCTCGGCAAGGCGGCTTGGCGCGAGGAATGGCTGCGCGGCGGCGATTTTTGGGCAGATATCGAAGCCGCACAGACAAATCGTCTCGGCGCGGCGATCGAGACAAAATCGCAGTATCTCAATCTGCTCGAAGACCTTTTGAGCACGGCTTCCAACATTCCGAACTGGGCGATCGCGCATATTGACGACGGCTTTGTCTCGACGCGCGATGTCGTCGAATGTGTCGGTCGCGTGCGACGCGTCGATACGATCTACTCAAAGGATTTCACCGAGCTTATAGGAACGAAAGCCGTTATGATCACTGCATAAATTCCAGATTCCAGATTCCAGATTCCATATTCGAAATTTTATTCGTCAGTGATTTCCGGTCTGGAATCTGGAATTTGGAATTTGGAATTTGTCTCGCGGCTTCGCAAAAACCAGACGATGCCAGCGCTTGCCGACAAAACTCCCGAAATTACGGTTAACATCTGCGCCGAAATTCCGTAAATGGCGAGACTTGCAAAATAGCTTGAAAGCCCGAATGTTAGCATTTCGGCGCCGCGGTCGAGCGTCGAGATCCGTCCGCGAATATTGTCGGGCAAACTTCGCTGAAACATCGTTTCCTGCACCGCGTATTCGACGCCGACGATCGCTCGCGAAACGAACATAAGCAGCGCAAAAACCCATAAGACCGGCACGAAACCGGCGGCAGCGAACATAACGCCGTGCACGATCAGCGTCCAGCCGATGAAAGGAGTATTGATATTTTTTCGGTCGAGAAAAGCCGAAACGCGATGCGCGATCAGCATTCCGATCGTCAGTCCGAAACCGCTCGCCGTCCAAAGCAGAGCGACCGCGACGTCAGGATTCCAATTGTCTTTCTGAGCAAAAAATATTCCGCCCATCCGCTCGAACACAACATTTATCGCGCCGCCGCCGGTCGCCCAAATAATGTTCATCAGCAGGATCGTAAACGCAAAATGATTTTTGAGCGTGTAGCGAAAACCTTGCTTTAATTCGGAGAAAAACGATTCACGTTCGCCGGTTTGGTCAGAAACTTTCGCAGTCTCATACATTTGAAGATTTCCGCTTGCAACATTTGAATATTGCGTCGGCGGCGCTATTCCGACGGCTTTTGCCGGCGATTCCGACTTTTCACGCGTCGCTTCCTCCGGGATGAGCCAAATCGAAAATGCCGAAATCGCAAACGACGCGGCATTGATGATAAAAGCTATCTCGTAGCCGAAAACCGCCGCCGCCCAACCGCCGAGCGCAGATCCGACCGCCATTAGCAAAAAGCGCGTTGAAAAGAGCAGCGCCGTTCCTGCGAGCAAGCCTTCTTTGCCGGTCATATTCGGCGCCGAGGCGTTTTTTGCGCCGTCAAAAAAAGCGCCGAGCGTGGAAAGAAAAGCGGTCGCAACATAAGCGATCCACAGATTTTCCGCGCTCGTCACAAACAAAAACGTGAGCGCGATGCCGACGCGGATCAGATCCGACCAGATCATAACCTGGCGCCGCGAAAATCGATCGACAAAAGTTCCGGCGATCGGCGAAAAGATCGCGAACGGCAATATGCGGCACGCGAACAAAATTCCCGCCGCCATCGGTGAAGCTTCGGAAACAACGCGCACCAATCCCAAACCAGCGATAAAATTGAACCAGTTTCCGAGCTCGGAGATAAATTGCCCCCAAAGCAAGTTGCGGAAATTGCGGTTTCCGCGAATTAGTTGTGCGTAAGTTAAGTTCATAAGCCGATTTCTGGTCTTAATCTAAAAATCCGCAATCCAAAATCCAAAATCAAGAAAGCCGTCAGGCTTCTAAACCGGACGGCTTTGCCTTCTTCAATAGATCAAATTTCAAGTTCCCGTAAAATTCGGCTGACGTTTTTCAAAAAATGCCTGAACGCCTTCTTTGAAATCGTTTGCTTTGCCCGATTCGATCTGGCATCCATGTTCTAAATCAAGTTGCTCAGACAAATTATTCGCGAAAGCTGCATTGAGCATTTTCTTAATTCTGCCGATCGAAGCCGTCGGCGCCAAAGCCAGCTTTTTCGCAATCGTCCGCGCTTCATCCATCAAATTTTCTTCCGTCGCAACGCGATTTATCATACCGATTTGTAACGCTCGCTCAGCCGAAATTGTTTCACCGGTCATAAAAATTTCCGCCGCGAGCTTTTCGCCGACCGCGCGCGGCAGAAAAAACGAACCACCGCAATCCGGCGAAAGTCCGATTCGCACAAATGCTTCGTTAAAACTCGCGTTTTCCGCGGCGAAAACGATGTCGCAGGCAAGCGCAAAATTTGTTCCCGCGCCCGCGCAAACGCCTTGCACCGCCGCGACAAACGGAATCGGCGTCTCGCGAATTAATAAAATGACGTCGTGCAGAGCTTTTAACGGCGCTTCCAAAAACGCTTCGATCCGACCTTCTTTTTGCCACATCGTCTGCATTTCGCGAAGATCGCCGCCGGAACAGAACGCGCGACCCTCGCCCGTTAAGATCACCGTACGCGCCTTGTCTTCAATCGCTTTGTTTATCGCGGAAAACAAATCTTTTGTCAGTTGCAAAGACAAAGCATTTAGCGCTTCGGGACGATTCATCGTGACAGTCGCCACGGTTTCATTTAATTCGTATTTTACGGTTTCAAACGACATAAATTTTATTCGGATGTTTCGGATTCTTCGTTAATTCTTTCCAGCGAGCTCGGTTGTCGTCCTTCAAATTCGATGTAACGCTCCTTGTCTTTTTCGCTGAACTCGACCATCAGCTGCAAATTTCCGCAGTGAACACAGGCGAACGACAGAATCTTGTTTCCGCCGATGCCGAAGATTTTTTTGTAGAGCGGCTTGTCTTTTGAAACGAACAGTGAGAGATTTCCGCCACTGCTGCTTTCGAGAATCGTTCCCTCGATGACGTTGGAGCTTCCGCAAGAGTTGCAATTCATAAGCTGAAAATTATGCAACGCGGGCTCTTGATTTGCTCGCGTTATAGCACTCGCGACATAAAACCTCGCGCCCGACTTTCGGTTGAAACGGAACGTGGTCGTGCTTGCCGCAATGATCGCACACGATCTCGAAACGCGTCGGCGCATTATCGCCGTGCGCAGCTTTTTTCGAGCGGCATTTCTGGCATCGCTGCGGCGCCATCATATTGCGCTGGTAAAAAGTATCCTGCTCTTTTTCCGTAAAAAGAAAAATTTCCCTGCATTGAACACACGGGATTTCTACATCCGGCATCGGTTTTTCTCCCTCATTTAATTTAATGGGTTCAGAAAAAGTTTAGCACAGGTGAGATAAAAGACCGCAACGCTTTACGGTGCCGCAAGCGCGGCGACGTGATTTTTAACAGTTTCACCTAGAGTTTCGAGGTTGTAGCCGCCTTCAAGAGCCGAAACGATCCTTCCGCCGCAAACGTCGTCAGCCCATTGCCGAACAACTTTTGTCATGGCAATAAAGTCGTTGTCTTGCAAAAGCAATTGTCCGAGCGGATCGGTAAGGTGGGCGTCAAAACCGGCGGAAATAAAGATCAGATCAGGCTTGAAATCATCGGAAATATCGCCGAGCGCCGCTTCAAACATTCGCTTTTGTTCACCTGCTTTTGTATGAGCTTTTACCGGATTATTCATCGTGAAGCCGCGCCCGCGACCAAAGCCGGTTTCGCCGCGCGAACCGGTTCCGGGATACCACGGATATTGATGCTGCGAGAAAAAGAACACGGTCGGATCGTCAAAAAATATTCCCTGAGTTCCGTTTCCGTGATGCACGTCCCAATCGAGGATCACAACTTTTTCGACTTCTTCAAATTTGGCTTGCGCGTATCGCGCCGCCACCGCGACGTTGTTAAAAAGACAGAAGCCCATCGGTTTTTCCGCCGTCGCGTGGTGCCCCGGCGGACGAACCGCGACAAAAGCGTTTTTCGCCTCAGCATTCATCACCGCATCGACCGCGCGGCAAACGCCGCCCGCCGCAAAAAGCGAAGCTTCGAAAGACTGCATCGAGATCGTCGTGTCGGCGTCAAGATATTCCATGCCTTCTTCAAATGCGCACTCGACGCGCTTAAAATGTTGCGGTGTATGCGCGGCTTGGATTATCCCGCGCGAAACTTTTTCAGGCGTTATCTCGATCAAATCTTTCCAAAGAGCTTCATCATTTTTTAGCGCTTCGATAATGACTTCGTAACGCTTCGGCGTTTCGGGATGACCGAGACCGGTATCGTGTTTTTGATAGATCGGGTGATGGACAAGTGCTGTTTTCATAGATTTGTCAGGACCGTCTGCGTGAGCGGGCAGTTTAAGCTAAACACTTCAAATCTTACGCGATATTTTCGAATTTCTCACATCGACAGCCAGCCAATTTCCAATTGCTCCGAGTTAAATAAAAGCGGTTTCGTGAAGCAATTCACCTTTTGCAAATCTATCGAGACTCAAACACGAAACGTCCAGAAAACCCGCTTTGCCGTCGAGAATGATTTCCGCCAGCGCGCGACCGGTCGCAGGCGAATGCATCACGCCGTGACCGGAAAAACCGTTTGCGAAATACAAACCTTCGATCTCGCAGCCACCCAAAATCGCGTGATGATCGGGCGTATTTTCATAAAGTCCGGCGCGGCATTTTTCTAAAACGGGTTTTGTTTCGAACAGAAACGGAGCGCGATATTTTGCTTTTTCATAAACTTTCCCGATAAACGCTTCATCGAAATTCGTGTCGAGCGAAGGCTTTTCGTCTGCGTCGGGATAAGCAAAAAGAACCTCGGCGCGAGAATTTTTCGCCGGGCGAAAATGAAAACCGCTTCCGAGATCGATCACCATCGGCAAATTCGCGGGAAGATCTTTTTCGCTTCGTGCGTAAACAATTTGTCGTTTCAAAGG